>JBNGDI010000092.1:0-1374 GCA_049975425.1 Bacteroidales bacterium | reverse complement strand
GTTATATCTTATTTGCTGATCTGTGTCTTTTCCATTGGTTCCTGTCAGATGGAAAAACCGGAGAAATATGTGCCGGCAAGCGAAAGAAACCGAATAAAATATGCCACCCCGGAGCCGGGAACCTACCTGAAGCCCGACGCCTATCAGGTACTTCAGGTGATCAACCGGGTGATGGAGGAACCCGAATCTTTCGAAAAACCAACCGAATGGGTCTACCGGATCTTCACCCCCCGCATGAAAAAAAAGGTGGATACCGTGTTCACTTATTGTGAAAGGAGCATCCCGGTAAGGATCTATTATCCCACAAAGAAAAGCCTGGAAGGGAACCAACCTTTAATGCTTTTTATCCACGGAGGTGGATTTTCATATGGCAGTGTGGAAGAGTACGATCTGATGGTGAGCAAGCTGGCAAAAATCACCGGCATGATCATGGTTTCTGTGGAATACAGGCTGGCACCGGAACACCCGTTCCCTGCAGCGGTAGATGACTGTTATGACGTACTGTGCTGGCTCCAGGAAAATGCCGCGAAAATAGGGGGAGATAAAGGCAGTATCTGTGTGATGGGGGACAGTGCAGGGGGGAACCTTGCTACGGTCCTTACCCTTCGGTGCAGGGATGACCACAGGCCCCAGCCGAAATGCCAGGTGCTGATCTATCCGGGAGTCACATTTTCAGACACCATGTACGCATCCCGGGTCTATTTCGGTTTAAGCCACATGCGGTTTGTCCTGGATGAAGCATTTCTCATGCGGGTAAGGTCTGACTACATGGGTGACATGAGGGATGTGAGGAATCCGTACCTGTCACCCCTTGAAGCCGATCTCAATGCCGACCTCCCCCCCGCCCTGGTCATTACTGCGGAATGTGATCCCATCCGCGATGGCGGCAGGGATTATGCAAAAAAACTGAAAGCGGCAGGCGTGGATGTGGAACATATCGAATACAGCGGAATGATCCACGGGTTTTTGAGTTTTCATGTGGTAATCAGGGATGCAAAGGCAGCCATGAAGTACATCCGGGATTACCTCGACCCGCTGATGAAAAAACGCAAAGCACATGATCGGTAAGCACCTCTTACTTTCCCTGAGAAGCTTAAAAAGAAATGTGTTGTATGCAATCCTGGTGATTGCAGGACTCGCGCTGGGTATCACCACCTTTCTTTCCACTGTCCAGTGGTCAACCTGGCATCTCACCTTTGACAGAAGCTTTCCGGACAGGGAACGGATATACAGGCTGACATTCGAGGAAAAAAATGAAGGTTTTTACCGCCATACTGCCAGGATCCTGCATGGGAATATCCTGAACAGGATTGTTTTCTCTGATATGCTTGCAGGGATCGAGCAGGCGGGAAGACTCGCCCCGTACAGAAAAGC
>JBNGDI010000091.1:0-1652 GCA_049975425.1 Bacteroidales bacterium | reverse complement strand
CCCCTCTCCATCACACCATCACTCCCTCACCCGACCTGGCCTCTGAGGGTTTTATTGAAAAACAAGGCGGGAAAAAAGGTTCCATGGCCTGTGTTGCAGGGAATTTCGAAACTAATTCCGATTCCGGAAAGAAAATTGTGTTGCCGCCGAAAAATTTATACTTTTGGCCGTTCCTGGCAACCGGGAGCCGGGACGATGAATCCTGAAGACCATGATGAGACCCCTCCTGATCATTTTGGGGACCCTTTCCCTCCTTCTGGGGCTGGTTGGCATCTTTTTACCCGGCCTGCCTACCACCCCCCTGGTACTGCTGGCAGCCGGCCTCTATTCACACAGTTCCCGCCGCCTGCACCTGACTCTGACGCGCAGCCGAATGTTCGGGCCAAGGATCAGGCAGTATCAGAAAAACAAAGGGCTGACGAAAAAGGAAAAGATCTATTCCCTCAGCCTGATGTGGGTGATGATCCTGCTCTCGGCAGTGTTTTTTATTGATCATCTGTTTGTGAAGGTTTTTGTCCTGCTGGCAGGCCTGTACGGGAGTTATGTGATGGGGATCCGGCTTCCCACGGTGGAAAACCCGAAAACACAGCGGGATGAGCCTGATAATCAGCCGGAAAGTAACAAAAACAGGCTGGAACTCCGGGCACCCAAATAATCCCTGCTGATCATTCCACCCTTTTAAATCCCTGAACTTCTGAACCACTCCACACCTCAACTTTTTAATCTTTTTTCAGCAGATCCCTGATCTCCGTCAGCAACACTTCTTCTTTTGACGGGGATGGGGGTGGGGCCGGTGCGGCTTCTTCCTTCCGGCGGGCCCGGTTCATGGCTCTGACGAACAGGAAAATAGCAAAAGCAACGATCAGAAAATCGAAGGTTACCTGAAGAAAACTGCCGTAGTTCCAGGTGACCGCTTCGGTGGTTTCCGTTGCTTTCTTCAACACCACTTGCAGTTCCGTGAAATTGACCCCACCCACCAGCAGTCCGATGGGCGGCATAAGAATGTCGCTTACAAACGAGGCGACGATCTTGCCGAATGCGGCGCCTATAATGATACCGACCGCCATATCGATGACATTCCCTTTCATCGCAAAGGCCTTGAATTCATCCAGAATTTTCATGTTGGAATGGTTAAATTGTTAAGATGGACCGATAACCGCAAAACGAAATCTGTCTTACATTATATGAATATATCCAAAAAACTGATTGATTATCAGACAGGGCTATTTTTTTTAACGTCCTTGAGTGGCCGGGTGAACGGTTCATCCGGCCAAAAATGAATACTGCCGTCCCTGCGAGACTTATCGGAAAATAATCTATCTCATTGTTTCACGCAGAGACCGCAAAGAATCCGCAAAGTGCACTGAGACTTTCCGTTTCAAATCAGGATATGAATCAAAAAATGATATTGCGTTTAAGAAGAAAAGAAAAAGAGAATGTGGTACAAACGGAATGACCTCATAGCCAACCCACTCCATCACTTCACCACTCCCTCACCCGCCCAGGCCTCTGAGGGTTTTATGAGAAAAACAAGGCGGGGGAAAATGCGCCATGGCCTGTGCAGCGATCCTGTCTGAGCCCCCTGACGAGGCTTTGCCTGTCAGGGGCGAGTTTGGATCGCGGCAGGCATTCCCCCGCCGTAGTTTTTCCAT
>JBNGDI010000090.1:0-1920 GCA_049975425.1 Bacteroidales bacterium | reverse complement strand
GAATAACTGAAAACTTATTCAAAACGCAGGAAAACAGGTTCGGAATGGAGAAGTGTTTTTCCCCTGAATGCTTTGAAGGGTCAGGGTTTATTATCTGATTTCAGATAATAATGCATCAGGAAGGTTCCCAATTCCTTCACACCGAAACCGAAGAGGTGCCTGTTGGCGGGCGAAACACCGGAAGACAACCATATTTTAGCAACAGTAGCAGATCAGGATCATTCCCCCGGCCATAACAGCAGATCATTGAGGCAATAAATCTTCATACGTAAAAAGGGTTCTTTTCTCCGGGGGATGCGTCCTTCACTGCACAGGGGCAAGGCTTACTGTTTCTGCAGCATGACAGGAAAAGAAACAGGGAAGCATAGCAGGCCGGGCAAATTACTTCTTTTTCCCGTATACTTCCTCCGGCAACCTGTAAAATTCGCACTGGGCATCCGAATAATTATATGCGGCACAGCACCCATTTCTCACTGCCATCCCAACATACATTTCGCCCGGTAATTTCAGGGTGTAATTTATTATTTCACAATTCAGGTCAATCACAAGAATGGTATTAACCTGCACCTTCTCCGGGTCTTCAGGCGATCTTGTTAACAGGAGAAAAAGTTTATCCCGGTCAACCGAAATGTCAGATATATGAATCAGGGCAAAACGTTCCGGTGGAGTGTCAAGTAATTTTGACAAGGAAGATTCGTTGAGTATACGAAAGAATTTTTCAAGCTCGGGAAAGCTTAATTTTCGCAGAATTTTCCCGTCGGTATTGTAAATGTTCACCTCGGCATGGTGTGCATTGACAGCCAGGACCGTTTCCCGGTAAGGCTGTAAATACCAGTACATGTTGTTGAAATACCTGTCTTTCACAGTATGAAAGGGCGGGTAAAACTCGCCAAAGCCTTTGACCTGTTCACCGGTTTGCATATTGACCTTTTTAACCGGGTATTCATCCATGGCATGAAAATACAAATACCCCCTGTGGTAACAGAATCTGCTGCGGCTCACACCTGTTTTCAGAACAATTTCCCTTTTATATTTGCCGTCCACGGTGTATTGAAGTACAGATTTACGCACCTCATCATATATGATCGTTAAACTGTCGGTCATGAATATCCCTCCCGGCCACTGGAATTCAGCAGGCCCTTTCCCTTTCACCCCGAAAGTAAACTGAAGGTTCCCCAGGGAATCAAACACATAAAACCGACACGTTTTTGAATGAACGAAAGTAAAATAATGATCATTGGCTGAGATGGAATGGATCATATCAACCACCAGCTCATTGTTTATTGCCTCCGGCTGTAAATAGACGGTTTCGCCAAAAGGAGAATGACTGCTGCTGCAACTATGCAATAAAATGGCCAGTGCAGAGATATACATCACCGGGAAGCCATGGAACTTTTCAGGACCTTTTCTGTTCTTCATCAAAACACATCAACTTTTTTCAGAAAATTTTCAAAACATTTCATGCTTTCTTCATCAAATTCTCCCGGATGGTATGTGGACTTTATGATTAACAATGAATCTAGAATCAGCAATACAGGTGTGCCTGTATAATTCAATTGTCTATTCAGCAAAAAATCATGATCCTGATAAATATACCCATTATAATCGAACTTTCTTCTGATCTCTCCCACACTTCCATCAGAAAGCACCACAAGAGTTTCCCAATTCAATTGTTTTATGATCTTCAATAATTCAAATGACCTGAAAATACACGGGTCGCAATCATATCCGGAGAAGTATAAAAGAAAAAAATCCTTTCCTCTCCCTGGAATTGAATCAGGAGGAACAATTTTCATCAAATATTCCAGTTCATGACCAATCAATTTGAGTGAGTCGCTGAGATGAATTCTTTTCTCTCTGTTGCCTGAATGCCTGAACCGGAATCCGATATTTTTGTTTTTTCTGTTATCCCCTGAGGGG
>JBNGDI010000089.1:0-2486 GCA_049975425.1 Bacteroidales bacterium | reverse complement strand
CTAAAGTACCTGCAATAAATTGCAGGGTTTTAACCATTGTTTAAGATAATAAACCGGCCGTTCCCGTCGGTTTCGAACCTCAGGCGGTGGCCTCGTTCATCCAGCATAAATTCAGGTTTGTAATTGATCACATTCTCGAACATGGAAATGGGTGCAGGATCAAGGGCCGACTCCACCCTTCCCAGCTTTCCCACAACAATATCCACTTCGGGAATAGCGGCTACCCGCATATCAAGCTGTGCCAGCACATCCCGGTTGTACTCCATTCCTGAATGGGGCATGGAGGCAGGCATCAGCAGAAAACTTCCTTCGTCGAGCGAGGGCATAAATTCTTTCCCGGTTCCCGGAAAGATATGGGACAGTCCCGACCACAATCCGGTAGTCCGGATATTCCATCCCGCCCTGTCGAACCCCCTGGCCGCAAAACCGAACACAGTATTGAAACCAAGCCAGATAACCAGTCCCCACATGATAAGAAAAGCCGGTACCAACAGAAAAACTGCCCTGTGGTTCAAACACCAATTCAGTACCGGCCGGTAATAATATTCCAGCAACCGGAAAAACCCCAGGATCGAGCCCAGCATCAGCCCAACAAACAAAAGATTGAGAAGCAGACTTTTCCCTGCACCCAGCGGCATCCAGTAAGTGGCCAGTAAAAATACAACACCCAGCCCGGCAATGAATAATCCCGACTGGTCAAGCAAGCGCTCCCACAAAGACCGTTGCGTATTTCCTTCCTTCAGGAACCGGATCTTCAGTATTCCTGCCGTTCCGAACAGTACCAGCAAAACCCCTCCCAAGTACTGGCCGAAAACAACCGATAATATACCGGCCGCTACCAGTCCGCTGCTGATCAGGATGCCGGTAATCCGGTTCCTGATACTGGCTCCGAAAAGCCAGTGGGCAAAAGCGGGCAGTATCAAAAGGGTAACCATCAGAGCGGCCACCAGCGCGAAGGTTTTCGTAAATGCCAGGGGTCCGAACAGCTTTCCTTCGGCAGCCTGCAGGGTAAAGACAGGAATGAAACTCACAATGGTAGTGGAAACCGCAGTGAGGATGGCAGTAGCCACTTCCGAAGCGCCCTGGAAAACGGTTTCCAATAATTTCTGGCCCGGCGGGGCTTCTTTCATATGTTTTACAATGTTTTCAGAAAGGATGATCCCCAGGTCAACCATGGTGCCAATAGCGATGGCAATTCCCGAAAGGGCAACAATATTGGCATCCACCCCGGTATAACGCATGGCCACGAAAACCATCAGGATAGAAACAGGGAGCAGGCCGGAAATGAGCACCGAAGCCCTCAGGTGGTATATCATCACAATGATTACCAGTATGGTTATAAGTATCTGCAGCGACAGGGCTTCTTCAAGTGTTCCCAGGGTTTCCCGGATCAACCGGGTGCGGTCGTAGAACGGTACAATAGTGAGTTTACTTTCCACCCCGTTGGGCAATATTCTGGCGGGCAGGCCGGGTGAGATTTCTTCGATTTTCTCTTTCACGTTGTTGATAACCTGCAGGGGATTGGCTCCGTAGCGTGCCACCACCACCCCTCCCACCACCCCGGCACCACCCTTATCCAGAACTCCCCGGCGGGTGGACGGTCCCAGGGTAACTGCCGCTATATCCTCTACCCGGACCGGTACGTTGTTACGAATGGCAACCACCGCTTTTTCAATGTCTTCGGTGTTTTTAATATACCCCAGTCCTCTTACCAGGTATTCCGCGCGGTTGATCTCAACCGTTCTGGCACCCGCGTCCCGATTCGACTTTTTCACCGCCGATACGACATTCTGAAGCGGTATATCATAGGCTTTCAGAGCGTCGGGATCCACATCCACCTGGTATTCCCGGACAAACCCCCCCACAGAAGCCACTTCCGAAACCCCTTCCGCAGCATTAAGCCCGTACTTCACATAGAAATCCTGTACGGCACGTATTTCATGAAGGTCCCAGCCGCCGACTGGATTACCGTTTTCATCACGTCCTTCCAGGGTATACCAGAAAACCTGGCCCAGAGCTGTGGCATCAGGCCCGAGAGCAGGCTGAACCCCATCGGGCAGTGAACCGGGAGGAAGCGAATTCAATTTCTCCAGTATCCGCGAACGCGACCAGTAGAACTCCGTTTTTTCGTCGAAAATGATATAGATGCTTGAAAATCCGAAGACGGAAGTGCTTCGTACAGATTTTACTCCCGGAATTCCCAGCAGATAGGTGGTAAGCGGATAAGTGACCTGGTCATCTATATCCTGCGGTGAGCGTCCCGGCCATTCGGTAAAAACGATCTGCTGGTTTTCACCTATATCGGGAATGGCATCCACCGGAACCGGGTCGGACGGGAGGTTACCCAGCTTCCAACCGAAGGGAGCCGTTACAATACCCCATCCAACAAAGCCGGTAAGAAGCAGTACAGTAACCAGTTTGTTCTCCAGAAAGGATAGTGTTTCAAATAGTGTGTCTGAAGTAGATTTTAAAAAAAGGTCTTCTCA
>JBNGDI010000088.1:0-2496 GCA_049975425.1 Bacteroidales bacterium | reverse complement strand
AGATAACTACGTAGATGTGTTGGACGGTGGGACCCTTGCGGTACGGGCTGGTTTTCGTCCGGTTATTGCAGCGTGAAACTGTTAATCATTATCCTGATGAAAATATGGAGCCTTCCGGATGACAGAAAAAAGACAAGTATCCGGGGTCTGTAAATTTATTATTAACTTGCTGTGCTGTTAGCGGGATGGTACGGTTTGGGTATCGATCCGCACAACTGCAAAATACATCTCATCAATGGATATGAAAAAGTCTTTTGCCATTCTGTTCATAATTATTTTATCCATGGCAAAGGGGATTGCCCAGGAACCCGTGTTTAACAAAAATGATAAGGTGGCGCAATTTAATATCGGCATGGGAAGTGCCCTGTATACGGGTATGAATTACAAAACATCGGTGCCTCCCCTTTCCCTTTTTCTCGAATACGGAATAGCCGACGAACTCATCGGCAAAGGGTCGGCGGGTGCAGGACCGTTTGTGGGATACGCTGCCTATAAATGGGACCTGGTGGATTTCGGCTGGAAATATTCCAATATGATCCTGGGTGCAAAGGGGAATTTCCATTATCCTCTGATCTTCGATCTGGATACCTACACCGGTGTTATCATGGGGTACAATATTACCTCCGTGAAGGAATTCGGCAGTGTGTTGCCGGGCTATGAAGCAGAAGCCGCTGCCGGGGGATTTGTGTGGTCGTGGTTCGTGGGAGCCCGGTATGAAGTGATGGAAAACTTTTCCCTGTCCGCCGAACTGGGGTATGGTATTTCTTTCCTTAATGTGGGGCTGGCCTGGGAACTGTAAATTTTCCGAAAAGGAACGGGAGTATTTCGTGCCGGTTATTTCTCCAGGTATTTCATGCTCAGCGTGTCATACAGGAGCATCTGTTCCGTTATTTCCCCGTTCCGGCCGAATAAGCCTCCTCCCCGGAAACCAATGGGTTCCCAGGCACAGGTCCCGTTGCCCAGTCCGCGGGGCAGCGAAAATACGATTTCGTGGATTTCCCTGGCGTAATCCCCGTATTCCACCACATTGAGGGGTTTATTGTATCGCTCAGCCAACCTGTTCAGATTGTCCTTCAAATCGTCCAGGGTGCCATGCCACCGGGGGTAATAGGATATACCCATCACATCGAATTCAACCCCCCGCGCCATCATGTTGTCGAACCAGAACACGGCTTCTTCGTGCTGTCCGCCCAGGGCTACATGCATCATGACCGGCACACCGGGAAGCACTTCCCTTACGCCTTCCGTTCCGGCTATCAGGAGCTGAGCCAGCCCGTCGGGATTGCTGATATGACCGTCGGGCCACAGGATGCCGTGGTTAATTTCATTTCCCACCTGGACCATACCCGGGGGAGTTCCCTGTTCTTTCAGCGCATCCAGCACCCGGACGGTATACTGTTTCACAGTATCTTTCAGTGCAGGGAAGTCCAGGTCTTTCCATGCCAGGGGCTTATTCTGCCGCTGCGGGTCGGCCCAGTAATCGCTGTAATGAAAGTTCAGCAGCAGCTTCATGCCCGCCTCTTTGATGCGCCGGGCCATGTTCAGGGTCTGTTCCAGTCCGCAAAAACCTTCTTTTGAATAGCCTCCTTCCGCTTCGGGATGGACAAAGATCCGGAGACGGATAAAATTGAATCCGTGACCGGCCATGATCTGCAGGGGATCTTTTTGTTCACCGTCTTCAAAGAACTTCCGTCCCCGGGCTTCGAGCTGGGGAAGGAAGGATACGTCGGCCCCGATCATTTTTTCCGGCAGGGCGCTGCTTAGTTCCTGGCGGTGCGATGGAGGTGCCATGTGCACAAAACCGGAAGGCAGGGTATGGATCTCGTGCGAGCCGGGCCACAATCCTTCAGCCCGGGCTTCCACCCGGATTGTTCCGGGTGTTGTGCCGGCTACCAGATGAACATGGCACAGGCCGTTTTCCAGAGGCTGTACACAGTATTCCTTGCCGGCCGTATCGGTTGCCAGGGGCAGGTTTTGTCCTTCCGTTCCGGTGAGTACGGCATCCCCGTCGACATATATATGGATCGTGTCGTCTGCCGACCGGATTTCGCGGCCCAGGCTGTCGGTTACCGCCACCCGCAGGAGGGTGTGGTCTTCACCACTGGCAATAAGGGTGGTACGGTAGGCCGTGAACATAACGGATACGGCTTTTCCCGAATCGATCCTGCTTATGGCAGCATATTCTGTGTCCGCACCGGAAGGAGTTTCCGAAGAGCGGCAGGAAAAAAGGGTTGCAAGCAGAAACATGGAGAGGGGGAGAAGGCTTTTCATTTTTTTATTTGTTGGAAAATGAATCATCAGGGGTTTTGATGTAAAATTATGGATTTTGCGTGAACAATTCGTCACGGCAGGTTGAAATCTGCCGGCAGTAAAATGATTCTGTCATTCCATCAACAGGCCGCTCTGCAAAGCTTTGTTTCCGGATTTTCGCGTATTTCTTCAAAAGCATCAGCAGCCAAAGGATTTTTTTGCCTGCTTTTTTCATCCCTGAAAAAA
>JBNGDI010000087.1:0-2740 GCA_049975425.1 Bacteroidales bacterium | reverse complement strand
GGCTCTGCGTGAATGAATAAAATAAATGATTTTCCGAAGCTTTAAAAGAAAAAATTCATCGGGTCCGGATATTTTTTGTTTGAAAAATATCTGATGATGATTCAAATAACTTTCATTTCTGTTCCTTTCAGGAGAACCGGTGCTTTTTATCTTCCTTTGCCGGCCGGTACGCGGCTTTTTTCTGTATTTCTGCGGAAGCGGGTTCGGATTTCGGGCCGGATTGTTTAAATTCGGGCAAAAAAAGATTATGAACTATCGCTCATTTATTGCTTATGTTGTGGTCATCCTGCAGGGATCCCTGATGGTGGCCCTTTCCGGTTGCACCGGCAAACAGGCAGCACGGGATACCTTTCCGCAGGAATTGGTTTATTCGGAAGAAGTGCCCGGATATACCGCGGCGGTTTTTGAGAGCCGGCGGCAGCGGGTGATGGAAGGCATGGAAGGGCAGATTGCCCTGGTTTCGGCAGCAGCTGCCGAAGATTTTTATTATCTCACGGGTATGAAGGAAGAACGCGGCATTGCCGTGCTCGACCCGCAGGGAGAACATCCCTTCATCCTGTTCGTATTGCCCGACGATCCGATGGCTACGTTATGGACAGGCGAAAGGTACGGGGTGAAAGGAGCCATGGAACGTTTCGGGGCCGATACCGCCTATCCCCTGGAAAGCTTCGACCGTCTTCTGCCGGAGCTGCTGACCGGGAAAGAAACGGTTTCCCTGCTCCGCGGCGATCCCTCCCTGGCTGAACAGGTGGAAACCCTTCAGATGGGGAAAGCCGGTTGCCGGCTGAGCTACGACCTTACCCCCCTGGTCCATGAAATGCGGGTGGTAAAAGACGCATGGGAGATCAGCCAGCTTGAGAAAGCCATCGATGTGACCTGCTTTGCCCAGCAGCGCGTACTTCAGACGGTGATGCCCGGCCAGAAAGAGTATGAAGTGCAGGCCGAGATTGAATACGTGTTTCTGAAAAACGGCCTGCGGCCCGGTTTTGAAACCATCACGGGGTCGGGTCCGAATGCCGCCACCCTGCACTATTACGGGAACGAGCGCACCCTGCAGGAAGGCGACCTGCTTCTGATGGATATCGGCGCCGCCTGTAACGGCTATACAGCCGACGTTACCCGCACCATTCCCGTGAGCGGCGCCTTCACCCCCGAGCAGAAAGAACTGTACAACCTGGTGCTGAAAGCCCAGGAAGAAGCCATCCGGCTCATGGTGCCGGGACAGAAAATACTGGACTGCCACCACCGGGCCGCCGATGTGATTGTGCAGGGGTTGTATGAGCTGGGACTTGTTACCGACACCACCTCGTGGTGGCAGCGGAGGTTTTATATCCATTACCGGAACGACCATTACATCGGGCTGAACGTGCACGACGTGGGCAGTTACGGCGACTTTGACGAAACGGTGAGGGATCTGTACGCTGCCCGGGGAGAGAGGGGCCGGGAGATTCTGCCGGGCATGGTGCTGACCATGGAGCCGGGCATTTACCTGATCGCCGACCGGCTGGACCATCTGCAGGGCCTGTTCGGGGAGGTGGCCACGGAAGAAGAGCTGGCCGCTTTTGCCGAAAAGGTGCGGCCTGCGTATGAAAAATACGCCGGCATCGGGATCCGCATTGAAGACGACATACTGGTTACCGAAACCGGCAACCGGGTGCTTTCCCATAAAGCCCCGAAAACCGTGGAAGAAATCCAGGCGGCCATGAGGTAAAGCGCCGGCGCCGCCCCGCAAACACTCCCATATCCCCGCATGCAGCAGTTTTCCGGCTATGCGGGGGTATTTTTTTAATATTTTCCGGTGGGACCGGTGGTTATTCCCTTTCGGGGGAAGAAACCGGGCCTGTTTCGGCCCGGCGGCCTTTACGCATACATCAGTGCATGTTGCCTGTCGCCCGGAAACGCCGTGCCGCTACGGGCTGTGCGATATAAATAAATACATCAAATTTAAATATAATATATCAATATTTGATATATATGTAAAATCATTTATTTCTGCAGGCAGCTGGTTCAGAGGGGGAAAGGGGGAAGCGGAGAATATGGCCGGGAATTTGCCAGGCGGTATTAATCCGAACCGGCAAAAAAGGAAAAAGATGAGAACCGAAGGATATTTCCGCACCGTACGCACCCGCAACATCACTTACACCCTGCGTGAGATGGAGGCTATGCGGTTAAAGGCCGTATACAATTCCGAAGGCGAGGAGCATCTGATGTCGGTGAATTACCTGCGGATATTTTTCAGCGAATGTGAGGGGGAAGGGGAGTGGGGGTTGCTGGAGCTGCGGAAAGCCGGCGGGAACCGGGTGGTGGCCAGCATCCTGGTATTTGAGGATATATGGAGCCGGAACCTGTATGCCCTCCGCCACTGGGAAGTGTATGATGACACGGCCCAGGTGGTGGAGTTGCTGAATTGAAACATAAGGTGAAAGAAGAGTAACCATCGGCAAAATTTATGAATGATTCTGATATGTCATTTTATATAGTTACCGGTAATTGTCAGTTGAGATTGTGGAATATTTCCATTTGTAGCGTAAAATCATTTATGACTGGAGTTTATTAAATTTACCCTTTATCACAGGCGTTTAAAATGATATATGCAGAACTGATGACCGTAGGTTAAGTTAAATTGATTAATTTTATTGTTTGGTTTTGTCATGAACTTATTTACCCACGGAATACAGGGTTTAATTTTATTATCTTAAACAATGGTTAAAACCCTGCAATTTATTGCAGGTACTTTAGT
>JBNGDI010000086.1:0-3045 GCA_049975425.1 Bacteroidales bacterium | reverse complement strand
GCTGACCTGGAAAAATTAAAAACGGGCGCGCCTTATATTAGTACATAGCCAGTTAACTACGTAGATAACTACGTAGCATACTACGTAGTTGTCTTGCCGTGACCCGTTCCCCCTTCTTCAGGTCCTCTCCGGGCACCCCACAGCATTTCCTCTGTGCTTGTATTTTTTTGTTATTTTTACATTTTAAATCAAACGGTATGAACCATCTGGTAGCGCCATCCCTTCTGGCTGCAGATTTCGGAAAGCTGAACGAAGAAATCGACATAATCAACCGCAGTGAAGCCGACTGGCTTCACCTGGATATTATGGACGGGGTGTTCGTCCCCAACCTCTCCTTCGGTTTCCCTGTGCTGGAAGCCATTAGCCGGCATGTTCGCAAGCCCATGGATGCCCACCTGATGATGGCATATCCCGATAAATACCTGGAGCGGTTTGCCGATCTGGGCATTTACAACCTGACCGTGCATTATGAAACATGCCCGCATCTGCACCGAACCATCCAGCAGATCAAAGAGCTGGGCATGAAAGCCGGGGTAACCCTCAATCCGCACAACCCCGTGCACCTGCTGGAAGACATCCTTCCCGAAGTGGACATGGTTCTGGTTATGTCGGTGGATCCGGGTTACGGGGGTCAGCATTTTATTCCGCACACCTACGAAAAGATCAGGAAACTGCGTTCCATGATCGAAAGGGCAGGGCTGAAAACATTGATCGAGGTTGACGGGGGTGTGGACCTGGACAACAAGGACGACCTGATTGAGGCCGGGGTAAACGTGCTGGTCACCGGGGTCACGGTATTTCACTCAGACAATCCAACCGACACCATCCGGAAACTGAAAGCATAGTTACCCTTCCACGTAATCCTGCAGGTACCCGAACCGTTCGGTCAGTTTTCCCTCTTTCACGATCGTAGCCCGCCGGATCATGCCCTCCGGATCACCCGACAACAGGGCCGGGAAAAAATATTCCAGCAGGCTGTTCCCGAAATCCTCACTGGCATCGCGCGGCAGTTCGCCGGGCAGGTTATCCACCGCCATCACGGTGATGTGGTCTTTGTCAAAAGCGGGACCTTCTTTCCCGGTCTGCGGATGATAACCGTAAAACGGTTCTTCAATGGTGGAAGCCCGCAGGGTGGATGCTATGGGGGCTCCGATATCACAGCTCACATCGGCGATGACCCTGACAGGGAACCCGGGATGCAGATAATCTTCCTTCCGGAGAAACACCGGAGAACGCGGATCCCAGTAGTGGCAGGGAATATACATGTCGGTCTTCAGGGCGTAGGGAAGAAAAGCCGATTCATACCGGTCGGGGTGTTCCATAAAATCCTTCATACTGAAAGGCTGTCCGTCCCGCCGCCTTACATAATCGCCGGGATCAAGCTGGCAGTATACGGGCCTGTCGAATTTCCCTGACAGATATTCAGCCGGGGTCACTTTCGTCATATTCAGTGGAGCCAGCGTTTCCATGGCCCCGTGTGCCACGCGGCCTCCGCCGGTGATCAGGATCCGGACGGGCGGCAGGCTGAGCTGCCTTACCTGTTCCAGCAATTCTTTCAGGTTGAAGCATTCATGGGCCGGCTTCAGCCGGAATGTACCGTGTCTCAGCCCCCAGGCCCGCAACCCGTTATAGGCTCCGACAATTCCCGCCCAGCGCCCGAAAGCCACCAGGCGGTTTCCATCGGGGGTGGTGAGGTATTCATAATCCACCAGGGTGATTTTTTCCCGGATGATCTCCCGGAGCATATCCCGGTTGTAGGGCTGTTTTTTCCCTGTATGGGAAAAGAAAACAAAGGTACGGCCGGCAACCAGGGCCGGAATGGCCACCTCTTTCACCCCCATCAGCACATCACAGGATTCAATGGAATCCAGTACCCTGACACCCTGCCGGGTATATTCCTCATCGGCAAAACAGCGGATGGGGCTCGATTGGGCCACCACTTCCGTTCCCGGGAATTTTTCCCGAAGTTCCGCCGCCTGCCGCGGTGCAAGGGGTACCCGCCTGTCGGGCGGGTTTTTGGTTTCTTTCAGCAGTCCGATTCTCATCATCAATTGTTTTATCACTGTCCTTCGGGCACGAAATTAACGATTCCGGCCCGTTTTTTGTGCATTTTTTACAGCACATGGTACCGGAATATTTTGTATCTTTGTGTTCCTTCGGGGCTGACATGGAATTGACAGCAAGCCGAGGTGGTATGTAAGCATGCAGAGCAGGGTGACAGTGCTCTATAATCTTCTGTCGCGAAACAATAACTGGCGATAACAATTACGCTCTCGCCGCCTGACCGAAGTTCAGTAAGTCAAGGCATGATCCCGTCACCAGGTGACGGGACGAGACGTCTCGCGGGCGGACGTTCCCCGTTCCAACCCGGTTCCGGGGCGCACGCAATTCGGGGATAGCTTCCGGGATGTCCCGGTCCGGAAGTGAAGTTTAAGGGACTAAGGAAAGGTTTGGCTGTACCGCGCCTGGCCTTTCCCGACAAGCAAGCGGTGCTAAGCATGTAGAAAGCATACGGTCTCCTTGTCTGGACGCGGGTTCGACTCCCGCCAGCTCCACCATCAAACAGAAAACAAACACCCACGAAAGGGGGTTTTTGCATGGAGCAAACCGTTGAAAGCTTGCTTTCATAAGGTTTGCGAAAGGCAAAAATCCATGCAAAGCATGGGATTTGTTTTCTGTTTGCAGAACTGAAGCTCAGGGATCACCGAAGGGCCCCCCGCCTGTGAATAATCATATCCCTTCAGCCGGATGGAACGGCGGTGGTGTTGGTTGGTGTTGTATTTCATGTTTGGTAATTTTGATCGTTTTCCCATTTCATTGGGTTGTTATAAATGTAAATTCGAATACGGTATAATTCTATTTCATCCCGAACGATGTGTTCCCAATAATTGCGTTGCCAGACGGGAATTCCGGGTGTTTGGCGAATTTGGTTGATTTGTTTGGAAACGGCCGATTTGAATGATCGAACAATCGTTGGTATTGAACCCGAAACGGGTTTGCCAAATTGTTCGTGTTTTGCCGATTGCCGTGGGGGCACGGCATGCC
>JBNGDI010000085.1:0-3282 GCA_049975425.1 Bacteroidales bacterium | reverse complement strand
GGACGGCAGTATAATACTTTTTGTCTGATGAACCGTTTACCCCACCCCTCAGGCCGGTTTCGTTCGCCGCCCCAATGGCGAACGACCTGCTTTTTTCAGGGATGAAAAAAGCAGGCAAAAAAATCCTCCGGCTGCTGATGCTTTTATGGAAAAACTACGGCGGGGGAAGGCCTGCCGCGATCCGAACCCGCCCCTGACAGGCGAAGCCTCGTCAGTGGCTCAGACAGGATCGCTGCACAGGCCATGGCGCATTTTCCCCCGCCTTGTTTTCCCGGGAAACCCTCAGAGATCCATCTTTCGGTTACAGGCCGAACTTCATTCCCAGAAAGAATGTCCTGGGAAGAGAAGGTCCGTAAATATATCCGGCATCCCGGTACTCACCCAGGTCAAAATCGTTCTGGTAGCTGTTCAGGATATTCTTTATTCCCCCGTTGATCTGCAGAACACAGGAACTGTTGAGGCGGATATCCAGGGCTGCTTTTACGGTGGCATCGAAAAAGGAAGGGGTTTTTTCCACGGTATCTTCAGGAATGTATCCCGCAAAATGCTGCACCAGCATAGGGCCTGTATAATTCCCTGTAAAATGCAGGGATACATTACAGGCGGGTTCCCATGAAGCTGTAAAGTACCCGTACCGGCCGGGCGACCGGAACATTTGCCTCAGCGGTTCGACATTTTCGTCATTGCTCCATATCTGTGGCTTGTTGTATTGGCTTTTCTGAAAAGTCATCCCGAACTGAACCTGTACTGCCGGAACGGGAACGATCTTGCCTTCCAGCAGGATACCCCGGATGACGGCTCCTGAACCGTTTTTTCTCACCAGAATCAGGTTTCCCTCAGCATCAGCGCTTTCCTCTTCCAGAATAAAAATATGGTCCAGAGAATTGTAAAAACCTTCCAGTAAAAAATAGACGGGCACTGTTCCCATATTTCCGTAAAGGTTGATGGAGGCAGAGTAGCTGTGTGATTTTTCCGTTTTCAGGTCCGGGTCCTGGGTGATTATGGCAACATGACCTCCCACGGCTGTGATATGCAGGTCTTCGTCGAAGGTCTGTGGGGCCCTGAATCCACTGGAGTATCCAACCCGCAGATTCAGATAATCCGTTGGATTATGCCGGATATTCAAACGGGGGCTCAGAACGGGTTGATCAATCATTGTGTGTTTATCAAGTCTGACGCCCAACAGGATGGAGGTATTTTTGTTTTTCCATTCATTCTGGACAAACATGCTGCCTGTATTAACCGCCTGTTCGATCGTCCGTTCATATCCAATCATCTCGTCGTTCAGTCGGTTCAGGAGGTATTCCGTGCCCAGTGTCAGTTCAGAGGGCATAAAGAGCAGGGTG
This sequence comes from Bacteroidales bacterium, assembly GCA_049975425.1. Classification (GTDB taxonomy): domain Bacteria; phylum Bacteroidota; class Bacteroidia; order Bacteroidales; family VadinHA17; genus HyVt-105. The sequence goes on along the minus strand of JBNGDI010000085.1, from coordinate 1,936 downwards.
TCGGTTGCCAGGGTATACTGCATTCCTGTAACCCAGGTAAGGTCATGGGTTTTGCCGTACGCATCGGGGTCCTGCCCGGCTCCATAATAACTTTTCCGGTGTATATGCTGGGCCGATGTATACAGGTGGAAACGGTGTTTTCCGTTGTTTGACGAGGTGGTAAACTGAATGCTGGCGGCATCGATCAGATGATCGGTCTGTTCGGTGATTGCGGTTTTATGCGGCGGGAGGTCCAGCCGGTTTCCACCCCGCCGGAATTCATTCAGGTTGTGGTATTCCAGGCTGATCTTGCTGTATGTCCCGGTGCGGCAATAGGAACTGAATCCCACAGAGGATGCGGTGAGCTTTCCTATTTCTGTAAATCCGTCTCCGTTGTGGTCGTATGGATTTCTTGTCCTGGAAGAACCGAAAACAGTCACGCCTGCTCTGTAATCATCGGAAACCACCGAAGCGTTCAGGCCTGTATGCACGTCTGCGTCCATTCCGCTCATAAGCTGGGTGGTATTCGACAGGCTGACCGAATTGGCTTCCGGTTCCCTGGTGATGATATTGATGGTTCCGGCAATGGCATTGGAACCGTACAGGGCGGAACCGCCTCCCCGGATAATCTCTACCCGTTCAATCATCGTTACCGGTATTTGTTCGATGGCATAAACACTTGCCAGGGAACTGACCACCGGCCGGCTGTTGATTAATATCTGGGAATAGTTGCCGTCCATGCCGTTGATACGTACCTGCTGGAAACCGCAGTTCTGGCAACGGGTTTCCATACGAACGCCGGGCTGGAAATTCAATCCCTGTGCAAGGCATACCGCACCGGAGCTTTCAAACAGCCTGGGATAGATGATGTGCACGATAGCCGGCGCTTCCCTTTGCAGCGTTTCTTTCCGGTTTGCCGAAACCACCACATTGTCCAGCATGATTTCATCTTCTTCAATTTCAAAATTGACTTCCAGACTCCGGCCGGCTTCCAGCTCCACTTTACGTTCCGCCGTTTTGTATCCGATACCGGAAGCCCTCAGGATATAGGTGCCCGTGGGCAGATTTTTCAGAAAATAATGGCCTGTAGCATCGGTGGCCGTTCCGTAGGTTGTCCCTTTCAGGGTGATGTGTATGTATGGGATGTGTTGTCCAGTTTTTCTGGACAGTACATGACCGTAAATATTGGCATCCGTTTTATTCTGGGAAAAAACAACAGTCCCCGTGCAGAGGAAGATGCAAAAAACCCTGCTGAAAATCTTCATCATGATTCATTCCCGTATATCGTTATTTATTCAGTGATTTGCCGCGGTCACCCTCATTGGATGATCCACGGCTAATTTCAAAAAATTATCCGGTTTAATTCAGGATACACGGGAAAAAGGAGGTGCGCGCAGCAGAAAGGTGCAATACCCTCCGGAAAATGGATGGACAAAGGGTGTTTCCGGAGGAAGGATTTGCTGTATTTTCCGGATGATGGATGTCGTTACAAAGAATATAGCGATTGTGGAAAGAAAAAACGACAGATGTTCAATGATTTCATACTCCTGAGAGGTATGCTGGTGACCGGTCTTTTCTTTCCCGGAAAAAGGATGGACAGGATGGGAATGGGTAACTGTTATCCCGTTTACCTTGTGTGTATGGGTAAACAGGGTAATACCGCTGTAATAGGCGGTAAACAGGGCAAACAACAACCATGCCAGTGTTCGGTGCCGCAGTTGATTCAAATTTACCGGCTTAAACCAATCATTCATAACCGCGTCAGCCTGTGCATTTTTCAGCTATAGCCGACCATCACTGCAAATATATAACACATTCTGTCTTCCTGCAAAAAGTAACAGGCTGCTGCTTTGCAGATTTTTCAAGGGATATGTGTGAAATAATAAATTATTTCCCGAAGATTCCCGCAGGGACGGCAGTATAATACTTTTTGTCTGATGAACCGTTTACCCTACCC
>JBNGDI010000084.1:0-3344 GCA_049975425.1 Bacteroidales bacterium | reverse complement strand
CAGCATTTTTCCCAAATATACAAAAAATTGCCGATTATATCATAACAAAGCCAGTAAACTACGTAGTTATGAATTTATTTCCGCTTGAATAGCCTTTCTTGTATTGGAGCAATGGAGAATAATCTGAAACTATAAACTATAAACTATAAACTATAAACTATAAACTTTAAAAAAAAGCAAACCAGGCTGAACCTTTTTCCGGCCTTATTTGACCAGCTGGGAAATGGCCCTGAAAGCATCGGTTCCTGATATCCGTGCCAGTTCAAGGAGGATGGATTCGGATGTGGTCAGAAGGACTTTTTCCTGGACCATACGCCGGAGGGCGGTGTCGCGGTCTTCTTCTTTCCTTGACCCCACGCAATTGGTGACCACTACCGGCTGGTATCCGTTGGCAAGCAGGTCAAGAGCGGTTTGCAACACGCAAACATGGGCCTCGATGCCGGCTATGATGACAAAACGTTTCGACAGCAGGTTCAGCTTTTCGGCAAACCGGGGCTCGTCGCAGCAACTGAAAGCGGTTTTTTCGATGAATTCTTCTTTTTCCAGTAATTTTTTTACCGGTTCAATGGTGCTTCCCAGTCCTTTCGGGTATTGTTCGGATACGGCGAGCGGTACCTTCAGTATCTGCAATCCGCGGATCAGCAGGATCGTGTTCCGTTCAAGGGTTTCGTTGCGGTGAATATGGGGCAGCAGCCGTTCCTGGATATCGACGATCAGCCCCAGGCTGTGTTCCCTGGTTATTCTCATGGCATGTTTTTTTTGTTCAGGTTCGGGGTGTGTAATTTCTCGATTTATCGCCCAGATATCCCCCGTGGTGTCGTTTGGCGTAATCGGCGGCCGTGAACCCGATCTTTTCCATCATCAGAACCACCAGGGCGTCGCCAATAACTGTCATTACGGTGGTGGAAGTGGTGGGGGTGAGGCCCAGGGGGCATACCTCCGGCGGATTGCCGGTGAAAAGCGTGATATCGGCCTGCGAAGGCAGGGTACTTTCCGGGTTTCCCGTTATCACAATGAGTGGAAGCCAGTCGTAGAGCTTGCGGGCCAGGCCAACCAGTTCAATGATTTCGCGGGTTTTTCCCGAGTTGGACACGAGAAGGAGCACATCGTTCGGCTGGATCACTCCCAGATCGCCGTGCTGGGCGTCGCTGGGGTGCAGGAAAACGGCCGGTGTGCCGGTGCTGCTGAAGGTGGTGGCCATGTTCCCGGCTATCTGTCCTGCCTTGCCCATTCCGCTGGCCACCAGTTTGCCTCCCTTCCGGTGCACCCTTTCGTAGATCAGATCGACAGCTTTCGCAAAGTCGCCGTTCACGGGAATGTTGCGGATGGCAGCCGCCTCGTGGTCAAGTATACGGTGTATTTTCCCGGTATCGTTATTCATTGGATCCATAGATCAAAGATTGTCTGCCCCAAATGTATCAAATTTCCGTGAGTTGGGTGAAAATGCGGGAGGGAATGTGGAGGGGTTATGCGGTGGTCAAACGGCTGTCATGCAGTTATCATGTTATGGTTGGGCATGTCCGGGTATGTTCAAGGGTATGTTCAAAAAAGTGTGTCATTTCCTTTCATTATCCCTCCCGCATGACCATGGCTTATTTTTCTTCCATAAGCTTCTCCACCAAAGCTTCCAGCATGCTGATCCTTTCCGCCTGGGCTTCGATCTGTGCCTGCTGTTCCTTGACGGCTTCCACCAGCAGGGCGGGCAGCTTGTTATAATTCACTGCCTTGTACCCGTCGGCTCCGGTTTCCACCAGCTCGGGCACCACCTGTTCCACATCCTGGGCAATCAGTCCGATGTGTTTTCCTTCGCTGAAATGTTTACCGGGAAAGTCTTCCCGGTTCCATTCATACCTTACCCCCTGCAGGAGGGAAACCTGGTCCAGGGCATGGTCCAGCGGTTCCACGGAGGTTTTGAAACGGATATCCGATCCGGTGATCAATTCTTCGCTGATTCTGAGATTTCCGTTAATATCCATGGCAATCCCCTCCACGGGTTCTTTCAGAACGCCCACGAAGGCATTGAAGCGCAGCAAGTCCATGTTAAAATCACCCCATACAAGGGTTTTTGTCGGATCGGATTCGGAGTTGTCAATGTATAGTTTATCGGAACCTGTTTCTCCCCTTCCGGCTTCGGGGCCCAGGAAAATATTTCCCGATCCGTTATTGGACAGGCCGGCATGTTGCCCGATAAAAATGTTGTTGCTCCCTTCCTTCACGGAATAACCGGCCTGGTAACCGATCAGTATGTTGTTCAAGCCACCTTCAAGATTCCGGCCGCTTTGATGCCCAATCAGATAATTGTCGCGCGTAAGCTGCATCAGGGGTTCGGCGTTTGTCTTGGCAGGAGTAAAACCACCCACGGCGAAACCTCCCTTGCTGGCCTTTCCCTGGGGGTTTTCCACATAGATCCGAACACTGTCGGGGGTAACCCGCAGGAATTCGTTGGTTTCTCCTTTGGCCGGGTTGAAACCGCCCACGGCAAACCCTCCTTTGGTGCCCTTGACCCAGTCGTCCTGCACCCAGATCCGCACCCCTTCATTGTATACAGAGAAAACCGGCTGGCCGTCATTCCGTTTAACCTCAAAAAGGGGGTCATCGTCCTGTGCCCCGGGGTTTCCCAGCACTTCCAGTTTGCCGGCAGGCGTTTCCGTTCCGATTCCTACACTGAAGGGAGTGGATATGTTTTCACCCTGGGCCGACCAGATATCACTCAGGGGGGTGGTTCCGGCCTCCCTGGCGTACAGGGCATAGGGCACTGACACCAGCTCGGTGGTTCCCAGTTCGGTAAAGCCGCTGCCGGTGTTCACCTGTACCTGAAGAAAATGCGGGGCCGTTCCCCATTCAATATGTGCGAATTCAGCCAGGGAGCCTCCTGTGCGTTTTTCAGTCTGCCCTATCTGCACACTCACCAGGCCCTGGGGACCGGTAAGCAGGTTATGGTCTTCCTGCCACAGCAGCAGCCCCCCGGGGGTTTCGCTGTGAATGCCGAGACGCAGGGTGACCTCTGTTTCGGCCAGGGGGTTGCCCGCGGCATCCCTCACTACTGCCTGGTACCCCAGCAGGTGGGGTGCCTGGGCGAAAAGAGGGTATGATAACAGGAATAACCCGGTGATGATCACGGATAGTATCCGGGGTTTTCCGGATGATTTCGGCGAATGATTCAATCCTGTTTTCATGATGCAGATTTTTAGATGATTTGAAAACTAAATTTACGCCATCGTTCAGTGAAAGTCAAATGATTGATGCCGGAGCCGGGTCTCTTTAACGAAAAGAAAAGAAAAAACGGCACCGTAAGATGCCGTTCTTCAGAATATCTCAAAGCTATTGTTGTTTCAGCAGTTCAA
>JBNGDI010000083.1:0-3425 GCA_049975425.1 Bacteroidales bacterium | reverse complement strand
AAAAACAAGGCGGGGGAAAAGGCGCCATGGCCTGTGCAGCGATCCTGTCTGAGCCCCCTGACGAGGCTTTGCCTGTCAGTGGCGGGTTTGGATCGCGGCAGGCTTTCCCCCGCCGTAGTTTTTCCATAAAAGCATCAGCAGCCGGAGGATTTTTTTGCCTGCTTTTTTCATCCCTGAAAAAAGCAGGTCGTTCGCCATGGGGCGGCGAACGAAACCGGCCTGAGGGGAGGGTAAACGGTTCATGAGGCCAAAAAAATGTACTGCCATCTTTATGGGACTGATTTCAAAATAATCTATCTATATCAAAGTTTCACGCAAAACACGCTAAGAATTCCCAGGAACTCGAAGTCTTTATGTTTTATCTCAGGCACTGGATCAAAAAACGGTATTCAGAAAAATATCCGGTTAAAAAAGCCCCGTCATCCATGTTGCCTCATAAAAACTTCTTACAGTATAAAAAGAGCAGGAGGTAAGTATGGAAGACATGCTTTTTTCTTTCACCTGTAAAAATTATGTTTCATACAAAACATAAAAAAAAACATCTTGTATTTACATAAGTAAACATTTACAGAATACAAATGTAAATTTACAAAGGTAAAGACTACCCGATAACATGCACTTTATATCATTGTAAAACCTTCCCGGCAAAACCGGGTTACAAATGTCGGATATGGTTCATATAACATTGTAATCCAGTTTTTAATAAGATATAATTAAATCAATAATATAAAATAAAACCCACGCATCACTCCAGTTTCATGGAAAAAGCAGAAGAAAAACATTATAATAGTTTATACACCAGTCTTATATGAATATTATATAAAATAAATATTAAAGTATTAGGATTTTTACGGTTTTATCGCCTTCAGGATGTGTTAAGGTGCTGAGGAATAAGGTAAAATATAATACTGGGAAAAAGTTACGGATACTCATACGGAGGCATCTTACCTGTCATGTGTGTTACATATGTAAAATACAGATTTACATAAAAATTCACACATGTAAACATTAAATGTATTACATTTGTAAACACAGAAAAAACATGAAAAGCAGGTTACAAAAAATACTGGAAGACAAAAACCTCAGTCCGACCGGACTGGCTCGTTTGCTGGGAGTACAGCCGTCGACCATTTCCCATATTCTTTCCGGAAGGAACAAACCGGGATTTGATTTTCTGCATGCCCTGCTGAAAGCTTTTCCCGATATCAGCGCTGCCTGGTTGATCACCGGACAGGGACCCGTTTACACAAGTCAAATAAGCGCTTCTGAGAAGACAGATGTAACCGGGAAGGAAGAACCCCGGCTTTTTGGAGAAAATGCCTCAGAAACGCTCAAAAGGCCCGAAAATGAGGTGAAAAGTTCTCCGTTGCCTGCCTATGGGAAGGAAAAGCCTTCTGAGAGAAAGGTGAAGCGGATTGTGCTGTATTACGATGATCATTCGTACGAGGAGTATTTTCCCGGATAAGCGTGTGTTTTCCTGTTTTTTATCAATTTTTATTCACAGGCAGCCGGTTTGCCCGGGAATGTTCTGTATATTTGGGTGGCCGGGATCAGGCCCGGCGCGGGGCTTATGAAAAAACGCATCGGCGAACTGGAAGTAATCGAAAACCGCAGGCTGAACGGGGAGTATTTCGTTCTGGTGCTTTCTCCCGGGAAGGAAGACCCGGGTTTTCTTCCGGGTAATTTTGCCGAGTTCCGGATCGACGGGACGCCTGACGTCATGCTTAGGCGGCCGATCTCCATATACGATGTGGACCCGCATACCGGAAACCTGCATTTCCTGATCCGCACAGTGGGCAAAGGAACCCGATGGCTGGGAGAGGTCCGGCCGGGCGGGGTTCTGAACCTGATCTATCCGCTGGGGAATTCTTTCTCCATGCCACCTGACAGAAAAGTACTGCTTGCTGGCGGGGGTGTGGGGGTGGCTCCCCTGCTGTACCTGGGCAGGGTGCTGAAACGCGAAGGTTACCGGCCGGAATTTCTTCTGGGCTACCGTACTTCTTCGCTGATCGCCGACCGGCAGCGTTTTGAGGAGTTCGGCCGTGTGTACATTACCACCGATGACGGAACGGAAGGACCAAAGGGACCGGTGACCGGGCATCCCCTGTGGAAATCAGGAGATTTCAATTATTCCATGATCTATACCTGCGGTCCGCTGGCGATGATGAAAGCCGTGGCCGCCCTGGCCCGGGAAAGGGGAGTACCCTGCGAGGCTTCGCTGGAAAACACCATGGGCTGCGGTTTCGGAGCCTGCCTGTGCTGTGTGCAGAAGACCAGGAAGGGGAATCGTCTGGTGTGTACCGACGGACCGGTTTTTAATACGGAGGACCTGGTATGGTGAACATGAAGGTCAATATAGCCGGAATGGTCTGGAAAAACCCGGTGTCGGGGGCTTCGGGCTGCTTCGGTTTCGGAACGGAATTCGACGATTTTATCGATGTGAACCGCCTGGGGGCGGTGTTTGTTAAAGGAACCACCGGATCGCCCCGCGAGGGCAATCCGTATCCCCGCATGGCGGAAACGCCTTCGGGAATGCTGAATTCGGTAGGGTTACAGAACCCGGGTGTGGATCGTTTCATCGAAGAGATTTATCCCCGCATCAGCCGGTACGATACGAATATCATTGTGAATGTGAACGGATCGACCGTGGAGGAGTATGTGGAGGTGGCCGGGAAGATCAACGAACTGGAAAAAGTTCCGGCCATCGAGCTGAACATCTCCTGCCCGAATGTGAAACAGGGGGGCATGGTGTTTGGTACCCACTGTCCTTCGGCTGTGGCGGTAACGGAAGCGGTGCGGAGGGTTTATCATAAAGTGCTGATCGTGAAGCTTTCACCCAATGTTACTTCCATTGTTGAAATGGCCCGGGCGGTGGAAGGGGCGGGGGCCGATGCAATTTCACTGATCAATACCCTTCTGGGTATGGCGGTGGATGCGGAAAAACGCCGGCCGGTGCTGTCAACCGTCACGGGCGGGTTGTCGGGCCCGGCTGTCAAACCCGTGGCCCTGCGCATGGTGTGGCAGTGCTACCGGGCGGTGAAAGTGCCCCTGGTGGGAATGGGAGGCATCAGGAATGCCATTGATGCCATCGAGTTTATGCTGGCGGGGGCTTCGGCGGTGCAGGTGGGTACGGCTAATTTCATTGACCCGCGTGTTACGGTGAAGATCCTGGAGGAGATGGAAACCTGGGCAAACAGACACGGGGTGAAGGATATCTCGGAACTGACCGGGGCGCTGGAGACATGAGCGGGAGGGGTAAGAATGGCGAGTTTTTATGAATTTTACGTGGAATATTTTCCCTTGTACTTATATGATATTTGATTTATCTGAATATCTACGTATTCAGCTACGTAGATAACTACGTAGTTGATTGGCTATGTACTAATATAAGGCGCGCCCGTTTTTAATTTTTCCAGGTCAGCCAG
>JBNGDI010000082.1:0-3790 GCA_049975425.1 Bacteroidales bacterium | reverse complement strand
AGTTCTCCCGCCACCGGCTCGACACCCTTATACCCGGGTATCCACTGATGAAAGCTGAACGGGTTCATCATAATATTGAAAACTTTTTCAGGGGGCTGATGCAGGTTGATCTCCCGGTGTATGGAATAGTGCCTGTAAAACTGACCCGGAATCACATACACAAGGAACAACAGGAAAAGGGCCGGCAATGCATAACGGATTATCTTCATGGATGCGAAATTGGATGTATTCACATAAAAGGAACAATCATTTTTATGACTTTTACGTAACTGACCGAGAAACGTTATTCCACAACATCCACGATTCTTCCGCCTGGATTTTCAGCATTTCCAGTCCATTCACCACCGCAGCACCCTGTTCCGCCCCCTTTTGCATAAACCGGGTAACCTCCGGATTGTATATCAGATCGAACAGTAAATGGTCATTTCCCAGAGCACGGTATGGAATGGGCGGACATCGGCCGGTATCAGGGGCCATGCCCAGGGGGGTGGTCTGAACAATCAGCAGGTGACTGCGGATGATCTCCTCATTCAGATCCCCATAACCGGTTTCCCGCTCATTCACCGGGGTGCGGGAAACAAACAGGAAAGGGATATGCATCTGCTCCAGCACCCGTGCCACAGCCCGTGAGGCTCCGCCGGTACCCAGGATCAGGGCTTTTCGGTGAACGGGTTTAAGGTACGGCTCCAGTGCCTTTCTGAAGCCCGTCACATCGGTGTTGTAACCGCGTGTTCTGCGGTCAGGCAGGAAACACACCACATTCACAGCCCCCACGGCTTCGGCTTCCGTATCCAGTTCGTCGAGAAAGGGAATCACCGATTCCTTGTAGGGAATGGTAACATTCAGTCCGGCCAGATCGGGTACCGCCGCCAGCAGATGCGGGAAATCATGTATATCAGCCAGGGGAAAATTACGGTACTGCACACCACAGATCTTCTCCCTTCTGAATTTTTCACTGAAATATGCTGCGGAAAAACTGTGGGTGAGCGGGTTCCCTATCAAACCGTAAGTTTTCATGCCGGTGGGTTTTTGTCCCGTGCCAGGTATTCGATACCTACCATACTGATTATCCCGGCCAGCATTATCAGCAGGGTGATGACCAGGCCGGCGCTGAATTCATCCGGGATCATCCAGGTCCAGCCCTGAATGACCGGCTCTCCGTTTCCGTGGAACACCGGGTTACCCAGTTCATCGGTCTTGTAAACAGCCTCTTTCCAGGGCCAGATGGTAACAAGCGATCCCAGGATAAAACCGCTGAGCAAGGCAATGGTCTGGTCCCTGAACTTTTTATATATCCATGAAAGCAACCTCGAAAACAGCAACAGGGCGACAGCAGCCCCTGCAACGACAGGGATCAGGATATCGAGGCGGAATTCATTCACCGCATGGATCATCACCAGCTCGTATTCCCCCAAAAGGACTAGTACATACGACCCGCTCAGGCCGGGAAGAATCATACTGCACATGGCCACCATGCCTGAAATGAAAAGATAGATAAAATTCTGGTTTTCCGTGGCGGGCGAAAGAAAGGATATAAGCAGAGCCATTGTGGCGCCCGAAATGAAGAACATGATCACCGGCAGGCGCCACCGGTGGATGGTAGCGCTCACATAATAAACGGAGGCCAGGATAAGTCCGAAGAAGTACGCCCATACCTGCACCGGATAGGCTTCGAACAGAAAGCCCAGCAGGCGGGCCAGGGATATGATGCTGGCCCCGATTCCCAGGAACACCGCCAGCAGGAAATCAAGATGTACATACCGGGAAAACTCGCGGAATTTCCCGCGGAAAATTAATCCCACGGCCCGGGCGTCAAATGACCTGATACTTGTGATCAGTTCTTCGAAAATGCCGGTGATCAGGGCAATGGTTCCTCCCGATACGCCCGGAATGACATTGGCAGCGCCCATGCCCGCTCCTTTCAGGAACAGGGAAAAATAATGTTTCATATCCTCACGGTTTTCCCGGCCTGTTTGTTCCGGCCGGCAGCACAATATACAAAGAAACGGGGAATCAGTCGGGTTTGTATTTCAGCATCAGCTGTTTCACTTCATTCATTTCGGAGGCACCGGGGCAATAATGGAACATTTCGTGAAAGACCTGGTAGTCTCTGGAAAGTCCGATCTCAACAAGCGACAGGCCGGGATCCAGCCGGTTTTGACTGAGGTACAACCCAGCCAGCCGGAAAATAATTTGGGCGTCGTCGTAATTGTATTCGTATGCTTCCTGAAGTGTTTGTGTGGCAAGTACGGTATCACCGTCCCTGAAAATCCGCTCGGCCAGATTCATCCATGCATCGGTATCATATGGATCCAGTTCGGTGGTTTTCCGGTAGGCTTCACGGGCATCTTCAAAAAATTCCAGTTTTTCATTCACTTCGGCCAGGTAGAACCAGAACTCGGGATTGGAATCTTCGAGTTTTATGGCCTTTTTCAGGTAAAAAAGGCTTTCGTAAAGTTTGTCCTGCAACATGTATACTACGCCAATCCCGCACCAGGCGTCGGGGTAATACGGATCGATCTTGAGGGCTTTGCGGTAGTTTTTCAGGGCTTCGTCATACTGGCCCGTTTTTTCGAAACATTCGGCAAGGTAACAGTAGGCCGATTCATTATCATCCTCCAGATTCATGTATTCGCGGTACACTTCAATGGCGGCAAAATAATCGCCGCTGTTGGCCAGGCTGTTGCCTTTGTTGAAATAGGCGGCGGCGTACCGGTCGTTGACAGCGATGGCATAGTCATAAGCTTCCACCGCCTTATCGAACTTTTCCATGCGGTTATATACCATTCCCAGGTTGTACCAGGCCGATTCCGAGAAGGGTTCAGCATCGAGGTACTGTTCGTAGAAGGATGCACTTTCCTCGAGCTGGTCGATCCGTTCATAAGCCGAGGCCAGGTCATACAGCAGGGCGGTATTTTCGGGTTCCCTTTCCCATGCCTGTCTCAGGTATTTCACAGACAGCAGGTAATGGCCAAAGTGATCGAGGGAAAGATATATTTGATACAGAAGTTCTCCGTAATCGGTACCCGGGAGGGCCAGGGCATAGTCGAACTGACTGATGGCCTCTTCCAGGCGGTTCATCAGTATCAGGGCATTTCCTTTCAGGAGGTAGATATCATGGTTTGCCGGTTCCAGCTTTTCCAGTTCGTTCAGCACCTGCATGCAGCGGGAGGCCTGTCCTTTCTGGAAATACACCTGGGCTTTTTTGAGGAGGATGGCAGTGGATCCGGGGTGCTGGTGGGAAGCCAGTTTCACGGCCTCCATGGCATTTTTGAAATTGCTTTTATCGAGGTAATGGTCAATAATGTCTTCGAACTCATGTACATCGAAGAAGTATCGTTCATGGCGCCGGAGCATTCTTTCGAATTTCCGCAATACTTCGCCCGATTCCTCCTCTTCAAAAAAAGCTTCCTGACCCTGGTTCATATTTCCTCCAAAATCTCCAGCAAAAGTAAGCAAATATTTTTGAAGTTACACCTACCCCGGGTGCGACTTGGAGTCGCGCCCGGGGTAAATGTTTCAATCCACGCGCCCGTGAGGGGCGCGACTATATGTTGACGACAATGTGATCACATGGAAGGAGTTTCAATCCACGCGCCCGCGAGGGGCGCGACTCGGGGATTTGCACCAGTAGTAAATGCTTTGATGTTTCAATCCACGCGCCCGCGAGGGGCGCGACATGATAATATAGAAGTGTATGGTACGACTGAGGATGTTTCAATCCACGCGCCCGCGAGGGGCGCGACAGGCGTGCTGGCTATATTTGCCGACAGAATACGCGTTTCAATCC
>JBNGDI010000081.1:0-3875 GCA_049975425.1 Bacteroidales bacterium | reverse complement strand
CGCCCCTGACAGGCAAAGCCTCGTCAGTGGCTCAGACAGGATCGCTGCACAGGCCGTGGCGCATTTTCCGCCGCCTTGTTTTTCTCATAAAACCCTCAGAGGCCAATCCTAAATAAACCGGAAGGAAGAAGCTGTCTTAAAAATATTCCTAACCACAAAGGGCACAAGATACATCATGATGATACCAAAAAAGGAAATAAAGGCAGTGCATAATTCATATAAACCTGGGCAGTGCATAATTCATATAAACCTGGCATCCCGGCTAATATTCAATTCCTTCCCTGGCTTCCACGCCCTTGCGGTAATAATGCTTCACCTCTTTCATGTCGGTAACCAGGTCGGCGGCATGGATCAGCTCGGGCGGGGCGTAGCGGCCCGTGACCACGATCTCCGTGCCTTCCGCCCGCAGGCTGATGAGCCGGATCAGCTCCTGAACCGTGAACAGATGATAATGCAGGGCGATGCAGGCCTCGTCCAGAACAATCACATTGTATTCCCCCGAAGGGATGATCTTTTCCAGCTCTTCCAGCCCGGCCTGTGCGGCCTGCCGGTCTTCCGGCGCGGGGGCGTTCACAATGAAGCATTCTCTGCCGTACTGTTTCACGGTTACCAGGGGCAGGTACTGTTCAACGGCTTTGATCTCGGAATATTCACGCCCTTTTACGAACTGTGCAATGAATACTCTGCGGCCGGCTCCGGCGGCCCGCAGGGCCAGTCCGAAAGCAGCGGTGGTTTTTCCCTTGCCGTTTCCGGTGTAGACATGAACGTATCCTTTCATGGCTCATTCCTTTTGGTTCACGGTGCATACAAATCCTCCGTAAGGCCGGAGGGTAAGGTCCAGGCCGGATCCCTCCGGAACGGTTTTTACCAGGTCGCGCGGTCCCTCCCCGTCGGTGATCAGCACCGGGTTTTCGGTTTCACCCAGCACCGACAGGTCCAGACGAAGGGACCTTTCGGTGTTTTCCCCGTTGATGCCGGCTACATACCAGGTATTCCCGGCCCTGCGGGCCAGCACGGCAAATTTTCCCGGGTAGCCGTCGATGTATTTCACCTCGTCCCATGCCACCGGCACCCGGCGCATGAACTCAACCACATAGTCGGGCTGGCTGTACATACCCCGCGGGATGGCGGCAAAATGCTGAATACCCGACTGGAACAGCACCGAAGTGGCCAGCTCGTATCCGTTGGTGGTGCGCCGCCTGATGCGGGGGATCTCGGAAAAGCACACCGGGGTGAAATCCATGGGGCCCGTGGCATTCCGGGTAAAGGGCAGGACGGTGCCGTGGGCAGGCGCCCGGTTGGCATTGGGCTGTTCAAAGGTGATGTATTCAAACCCCTTCACCGATTCCATGGTCATCAGATTGGGGTAGGTGCGGGTCCATCCCCGGGGAATGGTGGCTCCGTGAAAATTGACCACCAGCCCGTACCTGGCGGCATCTTCCATCAGGTCCTGGTAATAGTTCATGAACGATTGCCCGTCGCCTCCGAAGAAATCGATCTTCAGCCCTTTGATGCCCATTCGGCTGATCCGGGCGAACTCCTTCCGGCGTATCTCCGGGTCAGCCACCCGGTCGCGGGGGGTGAGGGGTGCGGTGTTCCAGGTGCCGTTGGAATTGTACCACAATATCAGGCCCACTCCCTTTTTTTCGGCATACCTGGCCAGTTCCTCTATTTTTTCGTATCCTATTTTGGTGTCCCAGTAGCAGTCGATAAGGCAGTATTCCCAGCCCATATCTGCGGAATAGTCGATGAACCGTTTCTGCACCTCATACACGGTGGAGTCATCTTTCAGCAGCACCCAGCTCCACGATGAACGCCCGGGTTTGATGAACGAGGTATCCTGAATCAGCGAAGGGCGGCTCACATCGGTAGCCAGGGTTGACTCCACAATGGGAGCGAGGGTCTCGCCGATGATCAGGATGCGCCAGGGCGAATGGAAAGGCAGGTTGCAGGTGGGGTAGAGGGGTTCGTCCGGACCCATGGTTTCGGGTTCCTGGGGGAAGGCCAGGGTGTATTGCCCTTCCGGGGAAAGATGTCCCAGGTGCGATCCGCAGTAATGACGTACCATATCGGTTTCCGACACCAGTACCCAGTGGGCATTGGAACGGAACAGGGCCGGGAACGACCATCCCTGGCCGAAATTCGATTCCGTGCCCACAGGAATCTCCATCTCATAGTTTTCCTCATAGGAAGGCTGGGTGCTTTCCCATCCCGATTGAGCCACCTGGTGGGGATGCAGCCAGGCTGTGGCCGACTCCGGGAAGTTGAACCCTGTGGTTTCCAGGCTTACCACCCGCGTTTCCGGATCTTCGCCGTTCAGCTCGTAGCGGAAGGCCACCCCGTCGTTTGATACCTGAAAAACTATATTTAGCCGGATGCCCTCCCGGGGCTCAAAAGCAATGACCCGCCGGTTGGCCCGGTAAGTGCATTCCCGTTTTTTCCCGCTGACAAGAGTGTACCGGTCGGTGATCGCTTCCGGTGTGCCTTCCGATGCGATTTTCATGCGGCGGGTCAGGTCGGTTTGGTCCAGCACCAGTCCAAGGGTGGAAGGCTCCAGGATCTGCAGTTCATTGTAATATACTGAATAAGTGGGTGCCCCTTTTTTATCCAGGCGGATATCCACCCGGATTTTTTTATCGGGACTGCTGACTGATACAACCGACCGGTCTAAGGAGCAGGCTGTTAGGAAAACAACAGCCAGGATGGGAAAGAATGCGGCTTTTTTCATAAACAGGCAGTACGGTTTGGTTTCGGGTTTTCCGTAAAATAAGAAATTCCGGGGAATAATGCCATGCGCCGGCCAAGAAAATTACCGGTAACATCGGTTGAACACCACGAAACTGCCTTTTTCCACTCCGGTCATTTCGGCCATGACTTCGCATTTAACCATGAGAAGGAAGAAAATGCGCGGATCTTTTTCATAGATCAGCCCTTCCAGGTTGCCCTGCCCCTTGGAAATGATCAGGTCGGCTTTCCGGTATGCTTCCATAAACTCCTCGCTGCATTGTTCCAGCACGGTGGAGGGGGCGTCGAATCCGTTGTGGATGACCCGGGCAATACGGTCTATCCCGGCTTCCCGTGCATCTTCCAGGGTGGCGTCGTTCAGGGCATATCCGCCCCGCACGGCGTAGGTGATGTGTTTGGGCCCGATGATCTCGATCAAGAGGCGGTCGAAATAGATTTCTCCGGCATTGTCGCCCAGGTAAAGGATGTGTTTTGCCCCGGCCAGATTTTCCTGCAGAAGCCGGCTGTGATCGATGGCAAACGGAGCCTGAAGCACCTGTTCGATGGTGTGGTGCACGTCAAACCGGCTGCCTGCCCCGTAATCCATGATATTTCCTGCAATGGAAAGCCGCAGGGCCAGATCGAAGGGGTCGGGAGAGGTTTTTACCTTTGATGTCCATTCTTGGTATAGCTTC
This sequence comes from Bacteroidales bacterium, assembly GCA_049975425.1. Classification (GTDB taxonomy): domain Bacteria; phylum Bacteroidota; class Bacteroidia; order Bacteroidales; family VadinHA17; genus HyVt-105. Next base: position 456 of record JBNGDI010000081.1, on the reverse strand, counting down.
CGGGCCATGCTGTTGCTCGTGGCTTTCTCTTCCCGGTAAGGGTCTTCCACCCCGGTGAGCTGCCTGAAAAGCCGGCTTACCTCCCTCTGTATTTCCGGTGTGGTGCGGATCCTGCCCGAGTCGACCAGTTGATCCAGGTGTTTTTCAATTGTTTTCTGGGTTTTTTCCGGTACATCGTAGCGGTTGAACAACCGGCGGATATTGTTGGTGAGGCATTCCCTGCAGCGGGGGTCGATGGTTTTTTCAGGCATCATGATAGAATCTTTTCTTCTGATTAAAAAAAGGCAAAGATAGGAAAATGGAGGGAAAGGAGCCAAAGTATGAGAGGCGGGTAACCGTGTGATGGAGTAATGGAGGGATGGAGAGGGGGAGTGGGATTTCTGTGAAAAGATTCATTCTGAACCGATTTTATCCGGTGAAAGGGATGTGTAAAAACAACTACGTAGGTATCTACGT
>JBNGDI010000080.1:0-4083 GCA_049975425.1 Bacteroidales bacterium | reverse complement strand
CTCTCAGGGTATCATGCTAAGATATCTGAAACTTGCGAATTTGAGGACGTAGTATATTCCGTATATCAATAATTACAAAATTATTCCTTCCTGAACTATTCAAATATTTTAATCAAACATAAAAAATAGCCTCTATTGAAAATAAACCAAGCCCTTACTGATACAACCCATGATATATTTTTGTAAATTTCCTCAAAAACAGGAACATAGAACTTCCAGACGTTTCACCAACACCCCCAGATATGATAGACCATACACGCATTCTGACCGGATATGATATCGAAGTCCTGCTGGGCGCAGGATACTTTCTTACCATTTTCGAAGGAGCCTACGATGCAGGCGAAATCCCCGACCGCATCCCCACAGATGATCAGGGCGGGTTTGTTTCAGTGGGCAAACCCATCTCGGTCACCATTCTTCCCGATGGCACAAAGAACCCCCAGGGAGTTACCGCAGATATCGAACTGGTTATTCCTGTACAGCTGGTAGACTGGAATGATGTGATCATCGGAATGGCTCTTGCCATTGAAACCGACCAGGTAAAAATGGAATACCGTTACCTGGATGAAACCACCAGAGGGCTGATCGCTTTTTTCGGATTGATCACCGGCCAACCCGACATGCTCGAGAAGATCGAGACACAACTGGCCAATAACCTTAACCGGTCAATACCCATGGATTTCACGGGAAACAATGTCGCTGAGATGAAAGTCAGGAAAGTGCCGGAGGAAAACGGTTTCCAGTCAGCATACGGTCTTTACCTGAATTTGAATCTGAAAATCGCTTCCCAGGACCAACCTCCCGAACAGGATTTTATACCACGGGGGGATATGGGCCTGGCCAAATCTTTCCTTCCGGCACATCGTACGTTTGTGGTGGGCATAGACAAAAAAACGTTTAACAGGATGGCAAACGACATGTGGCACGGGTTCGGCGAACTGAAGGATAACGGAACCTGGCACCACCCTGTAAAAGACAAAGACAAAAAGGTAGGGGAATACCGGTCGGTTTCCATCACACCGAAAGACGGCAAACTAAAAGTAACCGTCAAGTCGGTATATTTTATCAATAACTGGCCCGATGCAGACATTACCGCCACCTTTTTATTCACTCCCCGGATAGAGAACGGAAAGCTTTTATACGACATCAAACTCACAGAATTCGATGCCGACACCGGTCTGCTGGGCGATTTTCTGGCATTTCTGATCGGGGGGCTTCTCGGAGCCCTGATCGGCGCTTTCTTCGGTCCCGTTGGAATTGCCATCGGAGCCGCCATTGGAGGAGTGGGCGGGATCGCCACCATCGAGATTACGGAAGCGGTGTTGGAGGGGCAATACGACGATCGTGCCGAGGAAGAAGCAAAAGATGCAGACGTTACATCTGCTTTCTCCGCCTTTCCGGTCCGCAAACGCCTGTTCACCGACGACCGCGATCCGTTTTACCACAGGCATTACGAAGTGGTCAGCCATTTCGACGAAGCCAATATCGACCGGGATGGAATGAGCCTGGCCGGACACGCAGTGATGGAACAGGTCAATGAGCCGGTCGAAACCATGATCATAGATAAAAAGCGCGAGGCATCCCATGACAGCTGGAACGGACTGGCATCCCTGAAATACCGCCTTGCTTCCATCGGCGAGGTGGAAATGCCGATCGGAGAGGTTCTTCGCCGGATACCCATGAAGCAGATCCAGTGCGTACGAATGAGACCCCGGGCAGTGAGGCGAAAAGAAACCATCGTCACCGATATACAGTTCGAAAGCCGCGTAGATTTTCATGTACACGAAACCGTGGCACTCCAGGATGCGGGGGGACTGGTGTTAACGGGATTCAGACTGATTCATCCGAAGAAAACCAATCCCTATTACCGGGCCTGGGCAGACCACCGGATCGAGAACAATTTTGAGTCACTTCCTTTTTTTTAGTGTTTTTCTGCATGTCCACCATCATATAAACGAAATCTGTAACCAGGTTTGTTTTCTTCGGGCGGCAAACTGTAACTCACATGAAAACACCAGCAGACAATAAAAAAACCAGCAGTGTCCCCCGAGGGGTAGCCGTTGGATTTGCCGCCGGTGCTGCGGCAGGGGTCATTATCGGAATGACGGCTGGCGATCCGGCCCTATGGCTGGCCGTGGGCGTAGGGGCCGGCATGGCCCTGGGTGCGGCAGCCGGCCTGTTCATGGACTCAAAGGACAAGAAAACCTGACCCGGCCATTCCCATCTTCCTTTCAGCAACCATTCCTGTTCACCCTGAACGGGAATTGGAAGGAATCTTTTTTACATTTGCTGTAAAGAAAACACAATGATTGTTTCATCATAAAAGCACAGATCATGAAAACTTCCCTGACACCCCTATTCTTTCTCTTTCTGATCACCCTGGGAACCGCCTATGCCCAGGAATTTGAAGACCTAGCCCCCACCCCGCCCATGGGATGGAACAGCTGGAACCGTTTCGGCTGCGACGTAAGCGAAACCCTCATCATGGAAATGGCCGATGCCATGGTGGCCAGCGGCATGAAAGATGCCGGGTACGAATACGTGGTGATAGACGACTGCTGGCAGGTAGGCCGCGACGAGGACGGGAACATCATCCCCGACCCCGAACGCTTCCCTTCGGGCATGAAAGCCCTGGCCGATTACATTCACTCCCTGGGGCTGAAATTCGGCATCTATTCCTGTGCCGGATCCCGGACCTGTCAGGGAAGGCCCGGAAGCCGCGGGTACCAGTTCCAGGATGCCCGAACCTATGCCGAATGGGGCGTGGATTACCTGAAATACGACTGGTGCTCGAACGAGGGGCAGAACGCCAGGGCAGCCTACAAAACCATGAGCGACGCCCTGAAAGCCTGCGGCCGGCCCATTGTCTTCAGCATCTGTGAATGGGGAAGCAACCAGCCCTGGGAATGGGCCAGGGGCATCGGCCACCTGTGGAGGACCACCCCCGATATCCGGAATATCTTCAAGGGAGAGATCAACTGGGGCGGCCTGGGGATTGTGAACATCATCGACGCCCAGGCCGACCTGTGGCGATATGCCGGCCCCGGCCACTGGAACGACCCCGACATGCTGGAGGTGGGCAACAAAGGCCTTACCCGGGATGAGAACATCGCCCATTTCTCCATGTGGGCCATGCTGGCCGCCCCCCTGATGGCCGGCAACGACCTGCGGAACATGGACGAGGAAATCAGGGAAATACTCACCAACAGGGAGGTGATTGCCGTAAACCAGGACCCGCTGGGCAACCAGGCCATCCGGTTCCTGGACATGGGCGAGCGGGAGATCTGGGTCAGGTTCCTGGAGAACGACGAGCTGGCCGTGTGTTTCCTGAACCGGGACGAGATACCCTGGGTGGAACACTACGACTGGAGCAGGCTGAATATCTACCACGGAAGGAATTCGGTTTATTTCAGCAGGACGAACTACCATGTCCGCGACCTGTGGGAGCACCGGCAACTGAAAGACACCGGCGAGGGCACGGAGCTGAACCTCCCCCCGCATTCGGTGCTGATGGTCAGGCTGACACCGGCGGATTAAGAAGGAAGGCATGCCGCTTTCCGGCTCCGCCTGCAGCCCGGCAGGTTGCCGGGTAACGGCAGGATGCGCCATCCCATGCACCTCACCCACCGCCCGGCCACCGGAGTATGCATACTGACGGCGGCCGGGGCATTTTTAACAGTTTTATAACAAGCAAGCCGGTCAACCACGGCGTTTTCCCAGAGGAGTCCCCTGCCACCCGGTTCATCCCCGGATGCCTGATCAGGCTGCTCTGGCAGAAACGACACATCAGCCTGCCCTCTCCCGCTGCCTGCAGGCAATACCCATCTTTTCATCCAATCCCTCGCTGAATATTCAACCTGCCAAACCTTCAACCGCACCTCACCTTTTCCTGTTCATAAATAATGCATAAAATATATGGCAACCCGTTATAATATTTTGTAAATTACACATGGTTTATTAAAGTAAAAAAGTGTGACTAAACACCTGTATTGGAGTTTTATGTGTACCTTTTGTCAACCTATAAACAAGTTGGCAACAATACAAAATAAACTTGCAACTGATTCGTTTTTGATGTAATTTTAC
>JBNGDI010000079.1:3870-4371 GCA_049975425.1 Bacteroidales bacterium | reverse complement strand
CCTGATGCAAAAAACCACCATGGCTTGCGCCATGGTGGCCTTTTTCTTTTGTCGGGGTGGCAGGATTCGAACCTGCGACCCCCTGCTCCCAAAGCAGGTGCGCTAACCGGACTGCGCCACACCCCGATATTTTAATTTTTGGGGGATTACTTGCGTGATCCCCTATTGAAGGAACCCTGCAAAACTTTTGCATAGCCCTTCGGGCTTCCTTTTCAAAAGGCACGGCCTTCAATGAGCAAGCTCATGTCGGCCGTACCTTTTAAAAAGGGCTGCGCTGCGCGCAGCTATGCAAAAGTTTTGCGGAGAGAGGGGGATTCGAACCCCCGGTACCCCTTACAGAGTACGCCAGTTTAGCAAACTGGTGGTTTCAGCCACTCACCCATCTCTCCGGGTAACATGACATTGTGAAAAAGCCTGACAAAAGTATAAAAAAGGCAATGAAATACAAAACACCATTTGCTTCCATCGCCGGCGGTTCATTCTGTATTTCTTCGCCCCCCC
>JBNGDI010000079.1:0-3770 GCA_049975425.1 Bacteroidales bacterium | reverse complement strand
GGGCAAGCCCGGGGGTCTTCTCCTGAAAACAAAAACCCGGCTGACGCCGGGATGGGAAAAGTGTACTGGGATTATGAAGGAAACCCTTCGGTGGTACGGTTCTGTTTGCCTTCACCACCCCACCCCCTCCGGGCTCCTGCGTCGCCTGTGAGTGGTTCACACAGGGTTATCAGTTAGGCAAAATCTTTCATCGGATTACCTTCGGTGATCCGGTTTTTAAGGCCTCCACCACAAAAAACCATCCGCCTCCTTCGTCGGCTGTTTTTTGTTTTCTGTCGAATCCCCCCCGGGCAAGCCCGGGGGTCTTCTCCTGAAAACAAAAACCCGGCTGACGCCGGGATGGTTTTTTGTGGTGGGCTGTATCGGATTCGAACCAATGACCTCATGCGTGTGAAGCATGCGCTCTGAACCAACTGAGCTAACAGCCCGTATTGCAAAGATACTATTGCGGATGCGAAGTTAAAAAATGATTTTTAATTGGGAGAGAACAAAATGATTTTTTATCATTGCCGGGTAAAGAATACCCTATGAAATGCCGCCCCAACTGCGGTGCCTGTTGCATCGGTCCGTCCATTTCCACTCCCATTCCGGGCATGCCCGAAGGAAAACCCGCCGGGGTGAGATGCATCCACCTTACAGCCGACTACCGTTGTGCCATCTACGATTCACCCGACCGGCCGGAAATATGCCGGAATTTCAAACCCGATCCTTCTGTATGCGGGAAAAACCGTGAGGAGGCACTGGCGATATTTTACTGGCTGGAAACCGTTTGATCCCGGCCTATCTCAATGCTTTTCTTGCCGGAGAAGGTAGTCTGTAAATCAGATGAATGGAAGTTCCGTAATATACATCGTTGGCACGGGAATGTACCGAGGTGTACCCGTCCAGGTAATCGGTGGCTGGCATCCGTACTGCTGCATTCCAACCCAATAACCATTCAGTGCTCAATGCATACCGCACACCGATCCCGATGGGAACCGAAACGGTGACACGCGGAAAATTGTCTTCAAAACTGTCTTCCAGGCTCCGGCGGGGAGTGGGATTGAACCAAACCGGGCTGAATCCTGCCGAAATATAGGCGGATAATACAGGTTCTTTCATAACGAGCCCCCGGCGACTGTAACCCGGCCCCCACCATTTCCAGTAGAAAAACTGTACCTGAACCAGAGGCTCAATCAGTATGGTGGAATAGGCCAGGTCCCGGTCCTCATTCCTGCTTCCCTCGTCCGAGCCGCTGATCCATGCGGCATTGATCCCGGCCAGGATTTTGAAATCGTCACGGGGGAAAAACCCCCAGCTTCCGTGAGCCAGGAGACCGGTTCCCATAGTTCCGATATCACCGAAAAGAAACAAACCTCCGGCTCCGGCCGATATTTCCTGTTTAATCTGACTTTTTCCCGGAAAAAGGGTCAAAAATCCGGAAATGATAACCAGAAAAAATACCCTCATCGGAAACCTCCGGGAAATCTGTATGTTACACATTGTGTGATATGTCGGTGAATCATCAGCCTCATCTCCTGTTCTTTTTCATCCGCTTTTTCAGCTTTCTCTGATATTCCTTCGAGAAAAACAGCTTGTTCTTTCCAAGTCGCGTGGTTTCAATGGTAATATCTTTTTTCCGGGGTTTTCTTGATCCGTAGTACGAACGGCTGCTGCTGCAGCTTCCCAGAAAAAACAGGAGAAGGATAGCCAGTGATATCTTGACAAAATACTTCATAATCAAGGCTATTTTACTTTCTTATACGCGGAGATAATCATATTGTTATGATATAATAGAATGATCTGGCTTATTTTATAATGTTGATAAAAATCATCAATAATCATAAAGATATAAAAATCTAAATAAACTGATATTTTCCCGGTAACTGTTTATTCATTACCTTTAGGAAGGATATGGAAACCGATCTGTATGCGAATAGCCACCATTCAATGGAATGACCGGGAAACGGCCAGCCTGTGCCTGTCCCGCGGGCTGATGCCCGTACCGCTTCTGAACCAGCGCCTCGATACCGACTGGTCGTCAAACATGATGGAGATCCTTACTGAAGGTCAACTGGATGAAATGGTCCTATGGTACAACGATGTGAACTTAGGGGAGAATATACCAGGAGAACTGGAGGATTGCCTGATCCCGGAAGAATTGATCGAATTTGCACCCCTGTACAGAAATCCGGGGAAAATATGGGGAATTGGCTTGAATTACCGTGAACATGCCAGGGATCTGTCGGCTCCCATGCCCGGACGGTTCCCGGCCAGCTTTATGAAACCGGCCAGTGCCGTGATCGGCCCCGGCGATTTTATCAGGATTCCCCTCCTTTCCAAACGCACCACGGCTGAAGCGGAACTGGGGATTATCATGGGGAAAAAGGTGCGGAACCTGAAACCTGCCCGTGCCATGGAAGCGGTGGCCGGATTCACCTGTATTATCGATGTGACGGCCGAAGATATTTTACAGTTGAATCCCCGGTATCTCACCCTCTCCAAATCCTTCGATTCGTTTTTTTCCTTTGGCCCCTGCCTGATTACGCCCGATGAAATATCTGCCCCGGATCAACTGAGGGTAGCCACGGTGGTGAACGGGAAGGTGAAGTCTGAAAATGTGGTTTCACGGATGATGTTTTCTCCGGAAGAACTCATATCCTTCCATTCCCGGGTGATGACCCTGATGCCCGGCGATGTGATCTCGACGGGAACACCCGGTGCTGCGGTGATTAGTGAAGGAGATGAGGTAACTTGCCGCATTGACGGGTTCCCCTGTCTGACCAACAGAGTATTTGATTTAAAAAAAGGAAGATAATTATGGATCTGATGCTGAAAGACCGGCTGGTACTGGTCCTGGGAGCAAGCCAGGGACTGGGTCTGGCCTGTGCACGCGTGTTGGCGGAAGAGGGTGCCCGCGTGGTGATCTCTTCACGAAGCCGGCAAAAACTGGAAAAGGCAGCAAAAAGTTTGAAAACCGAAGCGGGAATAATTCCTGCCGACCTTTCCCGGCGGGAAGATATCACCCGGCTGTATGAAACCATGGTAAAGGAATACGGTATGCCCGACGGAATGATACTGAATGCGGGGGGGCCGCCTACGGGACATCCCCTGGAACTGGATGACGACAAATGGCACGGAGCCCTGGAAACCAATCTCATGTCGGGTGTGCGGCTGGCCCGTTTGTTCGTTCCCGGCATGATCGAAAAGAAATTCGGGCGGATCGTGGCCATTGCCTCTACCGGAGTAAAACAGTCGCTCAGCAATCTGGTGCTGAGCAACGCCGCCAGAATGGGGTTGCTGGGGTACCTGAAAACCCTGTCGAACGAAGTGGCCCGGCACCAGGTGCTGATTAATATGCTGTTGCCCGGCCCTACCGAAACGGAAAGGCTGAAAAGCCTGCTGGAAAACACTGCCCGGATGCAGGGCAAAAGCCTGGAAGAAGTGGTGGCCGGGCGTACGGCGCGCATTCCTGCCGGGCGGTTTGGCAAGCCTTCCGACCTGGCCGACCTGGCCGCTTTTCTGATTTCCCCCCGCAACAAATTTATCACCGGGCAGAGCATTGCCGTAGACGGGGGGTATATTCAGTCGAACCTGTAAATGTCTTCGTGCAGCCAGTGATTTATTTCGTTTTTTTTCTCAGGGCCGTCCACCGAGGGGGGTCAGACTGTTTCTTTCAATGTTTCATAAACACATAAATAGATGTCTATAAATACAACTACGTAGATAACTACGTAGATAACTACGTAGATAACTACGTAGATATAATTGATAATGAGACTTATAGGATA
>JBNGDI010000078.1:0-4384 GCA_049975425.1 Bacteroidales bacterium | reverse complement strand
GTCTTTCCCCCGACATGAATATTTCCGCAGGATCCTATGCAATTATCTGGGAAACGAAGTGGATCGTGGCTTGATACCCAACGATAAGGAACTGCTAAAAACCATTGTGGAAGATATTTGCCACCACAATGCCGTGAAGTATTTTCAATTTGAATCATAATAAAATGATACCACGAGTCATTACCTTCGGTGAGATCATGCTGAGGCTTTCGCCTCCGGGAAATCAGCGGTTTACACAGGCTGCCTCATTTGAAGCCTGTTACGGTGGCGGTGAGGCCAATGTAGCTGTCTCTCTGGCCGGTTTCGGAATCTGCTCTGCCTTTGTGAGCCGGTTACCCGGCAATGACCTGGGTCGTGCCTGCCGGATGTATCTGATGAAGCACGGCGTTGACACAGCAAATATTCTGCCGGGAGGCGACCGGCTGGGAATCTATTTCCTGGAAACCGGTGCAGTATCGCGTGCCAGTAAAGTGATATACGACAGGGACCATTCTTCCTTTTCCTCGATTGCCAGAGGTATGTTCGACTGGAACAGGATACTGGAAGGCGCTTCCTGGTTTCACTGGACCGGCATAACTCCCGCAGTATCACAGGGCGCCGCCGATGCCTGCCTGGAAGCCATTGAAACGGCCGGCCGGAAAGGAATAACGGTATCGTGTGACCTGAACTACCGCAGGAATCTCTGGAAATATGGCAAAAGTGCCGGAGAGGTCATGCCTGCCCTGATCGGAGGTTGCGATGTATTGATCGGAAACGAGGAGGATGCCGAAATGGTGCTCGGCATCAGTCCGAAGGGGGTAGATATCACCGGCGGGCGCGTGGAGGCAGATGCCTACCGAAGCGTTTCCGGGCAGATCATGAAGCGGTTTCCCCGTGTAAAAATAGTTGCCACCACCCTTCGCGGTTCGGTCAGTGCCAGCCACAATAGCTGGTCGGGGGTGTTGTATAACGGCAAAGACCTGCATACAGCCCCAACCTATCAAATCACCCACATCGTTGACCGTGTGGGAGGAGGAGACGCCTTTGCAGCCGGATTGATCTACGGTATGCTGACATACGGGGAAGATCATGAAAAGGCCCTGCGCTTTGCCACGGCCGCTTCCTGCCTGAAGCATACCATTCCAGGCGATTTTAACCTGGTTACCGTGCATGAGGTTGAAAAGCTGATGGGAGGAGACGCTTCAGGAAGGGTGTCAAGATAAATACCACGGCTTGCCCGGCAGAATGACTCTTAAACTGTACAACCATCTAATCAAATAAAACACATGGTAACAAACGGTCGCAGTGAACTTATCCGGATAATGAAGGAAACCGCGGTAGTACCGGTATTTTTTCATCCCGACCCCGAAGTTTGCAAAAATGTAGTCAGGGCCTGTTATAACGGAGGGATCAGGGTTTTTGAATTTGTTAACCGGGGAGATGATGCCCATGAAATATTCAGTCACCTGAACCGGTATGTGAGGAAAGAGCTTCCTGACCTGTTCCTGGGAGCGGGTTCGGTGGTAGATGCTTCTACAGCCGACCTGTTCATACAGATGGGAGCCCGTTTCATTGTTTCCCCTCTGTTGAGTGAAGAAACGGGAAAACTGTGCAACCGGCGTGGCGTTGCCTGGTTGCCCGGATGCGGAACCGTTACCGAAATAGGAAAAGCCCTGGAACTCGGGGCGGAGATCATTAAAATATTCCCGGCATCGGAACTGGGAGGTCCCCCGTTTGTAAAAGCCGTGAAAGGCCCCATGCCCTGGGTAAACCTCATGCCTGCCGGAGGGGTGGATACCGGTGAAGCCGGCCTCCGGGCCTGGTTCGAAGCCGGGGTGGCCTGTGTGGGTATCGGTTCAAAACTGTTCCCCAGGGAACTGATTGATTCGGGAAATTTCAGGGCTCTGACTGAAAAGGTCAGAAAAATGGTCGAATCCATTAAAAGAATCAAAAAATAGGTTTGTATGCCTTGCACCCCTCATGTCAGGCCTTCTTTGAAATCAATTTTTTCCGTCGTGGGAATCATCATCCTTTGCCAGAACGGATGCACCCCGGATACAGGAGTTAAAACCCTCAGGCTTGGGCACAACCTTGACACAAAACATTCGGTACACATAGCCATGGAATACATGGCGGAAAGAGTACGTAAGTTATCCGGCGGCAAGCTGAATATTAAGATATATCCCAACGGCGTTCTGGGATCAGAGAAGGAGAACCTGGAATTGCTGCAACTGGGAAGTCTCGACCTTACCAAGGTTTCGGCGGCCGCTATGGAAAGTTTTGTTGTGGAATACCAGGTCTTCGGATTACCATATCTATTTCGCGACAAGGAACATTACTTTGCTGTGCTGGACGGCCCCATTGGTGATTCGGTCCTCGCACAAGGGAATGAGTACTGGCTCAGGGGGCTGTGCTTTTACGATGCAGGCGCCCGGAGTTTTTACACTTCCACTCCGGTCCGTTCACCCGGCGACCTGAAAGGCAAAAAGATCCGGGTTATGCAAAGCATTACAGCCGTGGAAATGATGCGTGCCATGGGAGGATCGGCCACTCCCATTGCCTGGGGAGAACTTTACACGGCTCTGCAGGGTGGAGTGGTTGACGGGGCCGAAAACAACCCCCCGAGTTTCTACCTGTCACGCCATTACGAAGTATGCAAATACTACCTGCTGAACGAACACACCATGATCCCCGATGTACTGATAGCCAGCACCCATGCATGGGACAAACTAACGGAACAGGAAAGGGAATGGCTTCAGCATGCTGTTGACGAGTCGGTGCAGGTGCAGCGAAAGGAATGGAAAAAATCGGAGGAAGAAGCACTGGCTGCCGTGAAAGCTGCCGGGGTGGAAATAATACATCCCGACAAAACCCCTTTCATGCAAAGTGTACAGGGCGTTTACGAGCTGTACCGTTCCAATGAGAAAGTGTACCGTCTCATTCAAAAGATCAGGGAGCTTAAATCCTCCGGCACTTCGACCCTTTCGCAGGATAAAGGGGAAAACAACCTGAATGATCATGATCACTGAGAAGTCGAAACAGGCTAATCATCAAACATTATGAGACTCAGGAAATATGTAGACAGGACACTGGAGATTTTTCTGGTGCTGATCATGAGCCTCCTGGTAGTAGATGTGGTGTGGCAGGTTGCCAGCCGCTATCTTTTCGCCAATCCCAGTTCATTCACAGACGAGCTGGCCGGATTTCTTCTGGTCTGGGTCGGCATGGCCGGAGCCGCTTACGTGAAAGGCAAAAATGAGCACCTGGCTATCGATATTCTGCACGGAAAACTGGCACCTGCCACCAGAATAAAACTGCTTATATTTATTAATCTTCTGGTCACGGCGTTCTGTCTTTCCATCATGGTTGCCGGAGGCAGCTGGCTGGTGTACACCCGGTTTGTAATGGACCAGATTTCGGCCGCCATGCACATTCCCATCGGGTTTGTCTATCTGATTGTTCCCGTCTGCGGCCTTATCATGAGCTATTACTCCCTGGACGATATAAAAAATCTGTACCGGGAATGGAAAACCTCAGATCACTCATCGCATGGAACTTGATATAACAGGGATCATTGTGCTGATCGTTTCATTCGCTTTCTTTCTGGTGATAGGAGTTCCTGTGGCCTTCAGCATCGGCCTGTCGGCGCTGGCCACCATGCTGACCAGTTTTGATGCCCTTCCGGCTTTCGCTACCCTGGCACAGCGTATGGCTACCAGTCTCGACAGTTTTGCCCTGCTGGCCATTCCTTTCTTCATCCTGGCGGGTCAGCTGATGAATTCAGGAGGTATAGCCAGACGTCTTATTGAATTTGCCCGTGTTCTGGCAGGCAGATTACCCGGAGGCCTGGCCTTTGTGAACGTAATTGCAAATATGTTGTTCGGAGCTATTTCAGGATCTGCCGGGGCTTCTGCATCGGCCATCGGCACCATCATGGGCCCCGAGATGAAAAAAGAAGGTTATGAAGAAAATTATTCGGCTGCGGTTAACATCACATCAGCCACTACCGGACTGGTCATCCCGCCCAGCAACATCCTGATTATATATTCTCTGGCCAGTGGGGGGGCATCCATTGCCGCCCTGTTTCTGGCGGGATATCTGCCAGGCATTTTGACCGGTATGGCCCTTATGCTGGTAGCAGGGGTTTATGCGTACCGGAAAAGATATCAGGTGGGGAAAGTAGTAGGTTTTGGGGAAGCCGTCCGAAAGTTTTTTGATGCCCTTCCAAGCCTGTTGCTTCTTCTAATCGTGATTGGCGGGATTGTGGCAGGCTATTTTACCGCTACAGAAGCTTCGGCCATTGCAGTGGTTTATTGTCTGGTCCTGGCTTTCCTGTACAGGGAAATCCGCATACGGCATCTGCCGGCCATCATTGCCAGGACAGTCAAAACCACCGGTATTGTCA
>JBNGDI010000077.1:0-4758 GCA_049975425.1 Bacteroidales bacterium | reverse complement strand
CCCTGACAGCGCTCCGCTCGTCAGCGGCTCAGACAGGATCGCTGCACAGGCCATGGCACCTTTTCCCCCGCCTTGTTTTTCTCATAAAACCCTCAGAGGCCTGGGCGGGTGAGGGAGTGATGGAGTGACTTGTCCTGAAATAGGTTTACACAAAACGCAGACTTATGAAAGAATATAATTATTACACCGAATCGTTCAAACGAGATGTTGTCCGGGAGATTTTAAATGGACATATTTCAAAAGCCGAAGCCAATAGAAAATATGGAATAAGTAGAAACAAAGCATTAAATACATCCCAATGAGTCCCGTTGGGACTGTTGATCATTTTAATTCAGACAGCCATTCGGCTACCATACTGCCGTCCCTGCGGGATTGTCAATAATTTTATATGTGGTCGGTATGGTGCTGCTTGCAGGGCAAAGCAATCGTTTTTACCTATGCAAAGCACGAAACGGATCGAAGGTCCTTCGCAGGCACAGGATCACCCCCGCCGCATTCCCGTACATAGTCCCGATATCCATGGCCAGCCGAATATCCAGGTCGGTATGCGGCAGCACCGAAGGAACGGTGGTCTCGAAATACCAGCTGAACTGGTTCCTGGCAGGAGATATCGGATTGCTGTAAAGGCCTTTGTTTACACTGTACGTAAAGAATGACCGGTAATCCAGGGAACCGACCACTCCTTCCAGCCCCAGGTGGATAGCCACCACCCGGTTGTTCAGGGTACCCCTCTCCCCTGATTCATTGAATACAGGCGAGGTGATCAGGGGCGTTCCCAGTACCATGCCGTGATAAGTCCAACCATCTGTATATATCCAGTGATTAAAATAATTGTCGTTTCCCCCCAGCACCGTATCGCCGATGTTGTGCACGGGCCCTGATTGCCAGGTGGTATGAAGATATTCCAGCGCCGCATGGTTCACGATCTTCTCCCGGTCACTGCTTCGGTAATATACCCCCCATATCCCGTCGCGGTTGAAGGGCCGTGATTTCCCCGAACTGTCCTCGAAAACCGACTGGAAATAAATGCCCAGCGAGCAGGCAGCCATTTTCACATCCAGCCGGTAGCACCGCGACCCCAGGTGGTTCCCCAGGCTATTGATCACTTCGTTCTCGTGCACATTGTCCGGATCGCCGCTTCGTGCCAGGAATACCCGCAGGCAGGCATCCAGGTCAGAGGGCAGGTCGCCGTATTCCGGATCGGGGGAACTTCCCCCCCACTGGGCAAAATGCTGTAACCCCAACGAACCGTTGATAAAAAAATCGCCCCCGAAACGCAGGTGCAGGTGCTTCCGGTGCAAAAAGACATTTTTCACGTACCGGTCGCGTTCAAACCAGCCGTGAGCCAGCAGGGCATTGACTTCTGCATACCCTCCGGTATAGGGAATGTCGATATATCCCGGCGTTCCGGCCACCAGCATGGGCATGGGGCGGGCGTTCCCGGCCCAGATGGTGGAACCCAGGGAAAGGGTGGTATCCTGGTTCCCGGTGATTTCTTCCTTTTTCCCCGCCCGGATCAGAAACCAGGAATTCTGCATTTCCACATACGCCTCATGCAGGGTTCCCCGCTTATCTTTTCCCAGGTTCCCGGTCCATTCCACTCCGTAATCCAGCCGCAACCCGTTTGTATTCCGCTCGTGGTCTGTTTTCAGTCCGATCCCGCCGAAAGCATCGAATGGTTGCAACAGGTATCTCCCGTATTGCTTCGATACATTCCAGAAAGGTTTTGCTTCCCCTGCCCCACCTGCCACGCCTCCATATGCATAAAAATACGGCAGGGCATTCTGCCCGGAAGCCAGGGCGGCCAAGAACAGTCCTGTTATGATCAGCAGAATGGTCCTCATACTATGGAATTACCAGCCGGATAAATTGCTGAATATTCCTTTCAAAATTAAAATTTTGTTCTACCCGTTCCCTGGCTTTTTCTCCCATCTTTTCCATTTTTCCGCGGTCTGACCCCAGTTTCATGATACGGCCGGCATACTGTTCTACATCGCCGAAAGGCACAAGGTAACCCGTTTCCCCGTCGGCCACCAGCTCGGGCATGCTGCTGATATCAAAAGCAATAACCGGTTTCCCGGCTGCCATAGCCTCCAGAACGGCATGCGATGATCCTTCGTGAAGGGAAGAAGACAGGTAAATATCCAGTTTCCTGTAAAAGGCGTTCATGTCGTGTACAAAATCCAAAAACGCCACGTGATTTTCCAGGCGGTTTTCCTGACAGAATTTTTTCAGCTGCCGCTGAAGTTTTCCCGTCCCTGCCAGAAGCAATTTGAACGGAAATTTCTTCTTTTTCAGCAAACAGGCCACCCTGAGCAGATACATCTGTCCTTTCTGTTCCACCATCCGGCCTGCATTTCCCAGGACAAGGATATCGCGATGGTTCTCTTCCGGCCTGAAATAGTGAATTCCCGGAAACCTGTCTAATCTGATCCCGTTGTAGATCACGTGTACTTTCCCCTCATCCAGCATAGTGGCATTTCCCCGGAACACATTCTTTTTTACGTCAAGTGAATTGGCCACCACATGGGTTACCATCTTCCGGAGGAGGAAACGGTTGACGGCGGAATCCCCCACGGGAAGGGCCGTTCCGCGCCGGTAGATGATGTTTTTCACACCGGCCAGGCGTGCCGCCAGGGCCCCCAGCTTCATATCGGCGGGAAGGCACAGCACCACCGTATCAGCCCGGAACGATGCCAGAATGTTTTTAAGCGACCATATTCTGAAGGGATTCAGGAAACTCAGGTTTCCCACATTCATGCACCGCACCTCCATTCCTTCCCGGATTCGGGCCCGCCGGTACAGCTCACTGTTCTTTCTGGTAACGATCAATACCTTCCAGCCAAGCCGCTGCAGGTACAAGGCGGTTTCCACATGCCATTTTTCACCGCCACCCCAGGCTTTGTTTGAATTTAGAAAACAGATACGTCCTGCGGAGCTCCTGTGGTTCATCATGGGCGGTTCTTGCATGGATTTCAGGATCATCCTGCCGGAAACAGTCATTCCCGGCACCCGGTTCAATGAATGCTTTCTTTTACCTGATAGTTGGGATTGCTGCTCCTGAATGTAGGAACCATCTCTGCCAACAGCCGGATCAGTTCTGCTTCATCCCTTTCCTTTACCATCTGTTCCATCCGGTCAAGAAATGCATTGATCACCTGAGGGTCCATTCTTTTCGATTCGGCGATCATGATCTTGGGATGATGGGTCGGCAGGTGGGTTTCGAAAGGGTATAACAGTTCCTCGTTCATTTTTTCACCGGGCCTCAACCCGACATACCGGATCTTAATGTCCTTGTCGGGTTCGTACCCGCTGAGGCGGATCATGTTCCGGGCCAGGTTCACAATTCTCACCTGCTCGCCCATGTCAAAAACAAATATATCCCCTCCGTTTCCCAT
Source organism: Bacteroidales bacterium (assembly GCA_049975425.1). Lineage (GTDB taxonomy): Bacteria > Bacteroidota > Bacteroidia > Bacteroidales > VadinHA17 > HyVt-105. The sequence goes on along the minus strand of JBNGDI010000077.1, from coordinate 1,360 downwards.
ACACCCGGCTTCCAGCACCAGCTGGCAGGCCTCGGTAATGGTCATGAAAAAGCGGGTAATATCAGGATGGGTTACCGTTACGGGGCCGCCTTTTTCAATCTGTTCCCTGAACCGTGGAATAACCGATCCGTTGGAACCCAGCACATTGCCGAACCGGGTGGCAATAAAGCGGGTGGAAGAAACCCCGTTAAGCGACTGGGTATACAGTTCAGCCACCCGCTTGGTGGCTCCCATCACATTGGCAGGATTCACCGCTTTGTCGGTAGAGATCATGATAAATTTTTCCACCGCATATTTCATTGCCAGTTCGGCCAGGATGCGGGTGCCCAGTATGTTGTTCTTCACGGATTCCACTGGATTGGATTCCACCATGGGAACATGCTTGTATGCGGCGGCATGAAATACGAAATGCGGATGCCAGGTGTCAAAAATCTCCTCCATCCTCGATGGGTCGGTGATATCGGCCAGAATAACCGCATATTCGTTCACGCTCTCCATCCGTTCCAGTTCCAGTTCCATTCCATGCAGCGGGGTTTCGGCCTGGTCAACCAGCAGGATTTTTCCCACAGAAAAACGGGTAAGCTGACGTACGATCTCACCGCCGATGGACCCTGCCGCCCCCGTCACCAGAATGTTCTTGTCTTTCAATACCTTTCCCACCCTGTGGTTGGAAAGGACAATGGGTTCCCTTTCCAGCAGGTCTTCTATCCGGATATTCTTCAGATGCTGTGTCCGCAGCTCGAAATCGAGCCAGGATTTAATGCCGGGTACCGTTTTCACCTCAACGCCCCGGTCCAGGCATTGCTGAATAATATTCCGTTTCACGGAGGGAGTGATCGATGGAGAGGCAATGATCATGTCGGTGACCCGCCATTTTTTCAACAGTTTCGGCAGATCCTCCGCATCGTAGATATGGATCCCCTCCAGTTTCTTTCCTGTTTTCCTGTGGTCGGTCTCCATAAATCCCAGGATGCGGTAGTGGTTGTCATGATCCAGGTCCAGGGCCCTTTTTGTCAGCACAGCCGGTTCGCTCGATCCGAAAATCAACACTTCCCGGTGGCTCTTGAGGCGGCGGGCAAACTGGTGGTAAGTGAATTTGACTGCCAGCCGTAATGAGGTCATCAGGTAAGCGGCGGCAATCAGATCGATCAGGATAACCGATGTGGGGATCAGGAAAGACCCGCTGAAATAAAAAAAGCTGACCAGATTGATCACGAACAGGATCGCACTGCCGGTAGTGACGGCCGCCAGGATCCTGAAAAAATCACGAAGGCTGGTATACCGAACAATCCCCTGATAAGTGCGTCCAATCAGGAATGTAAGTCCACGTACTCCGATGTATATCGGAACAACCAGCTGT
>JBNGDI010000076.1:0-4885 GCA_049975425.1 Bacteroidales bacterium | reverse complement strand
GGCGGCGAACGAAACCGGCCTGCGGGGTGGGGTAAACGGTTCATCAGGCCAAAAAAACACTGTCGTTCCTACGGGACTCAATAGGAAATAATTCATATATTTTTCTACTCCCCCTCTCCATCACACCATCACTCCCTCACCCGCCCAGGCCTCTGAGGGTTTTATGAGAAAAACAAGGCGGGGGAAAAGGTGCCATGGCCTGTGCAGCGATCCTGTCTGAGCCACTGACATCGCCAACGCGCGGCGAACGAAACCGGCCTGCGGGGTGGGCGGGGTGAATATCAAAGATAGATAAGGATGAATGGGGTTGATCTACCGCTTTTTATAAAAAACCGGACCTCATCCCTTTGTGTGGTAACGGGGAAGGAGGTCCGGCCTTTTTGGCGGCACTGGCTTTTTGATCACCCGGCCTGCACCCGGCTTGTTTTCGGAGCCGGGTATTTCTTCAGCTCTTCGGTAAACCGGTTCAGGTCATCATCACTCAGGCTGTGATTCGACAGCTCCCCGTTCAGGTATTTCTCATACCCGGTGAGGTCGAGGAAGCCATGGCCGCTGAGATTGAAGAGGATCACCTTTTCTTTGCCTTCTTCCCTGGCCCGGTTTGCTTCGCGTATGGTCTGGGCCACAGCATGGCTGGTTTCGGGAGCCACGATAAGACCTTCGGTTCGTGCAAAAAGCAGGGCCGCTTCGTAGCATTCCAGTTGCTGGAGAGCCTCGGGTCTCATCAGGCCTTCGTTCACAGAATGGCTGATGAGCGGGGAAATCCCGTGGTATCGCAGTCCGCCTGCATGAATGGGTGGCGGGATGAATCCGTGTCCCAGGCTGTGCATTGCCAGCAGAGGGGTCATTTCGGCCGTGTCGCCGTGGTCGTAATGGAACGGAGCCCGGGTAAGGGTGGGGCAGGAGGCGGGTTCCACCGGGATAATGTCGATATCGGCTCCGTTGATCTTGTCGCTGACGAACGGGAAGGATATACCGGCAAAATTGCTGCCTCCGCCGGCACAACCGATCACCACATCCACTTTCTTTTCGTTTACCATGGCCAGCTGCTTTTTGGCTTCCAGACCGATGATCGTCTGGTGCAGCATTACATGGTTCAGAACGCTGCCCAGTGAATACCGGGCTTTCCCTCCCGGCGTGGTTACAGCCTCTTCGATGGCTTCGCTGATGGCTATGCCCAGGCTTCCCGGTGTATCGGGATATTTTTCCAGGATGTCGCGGCCTGCCTTTGTTTCGTCTGAGGGGCTGGCCACGCAATTGGCTCCGTAGGCATTCATCATCATCTTGCGGTAAGGCTTCTGGTCGAAGCTGATCCTGACCATAAACACCTTGCATTCGAGGCCGAGCAGCGAGCAGGCGAAAGCCAGGGCCGTTCCCCATTGACCGGCGCCGGTTTCCGTTACCAGCTTTTTCACTCCGAATTCTTTGTTATACCATGCCTGGGCCACGGCGGTATTGGGTTTATGGCTTCCGGCAGGGGAAACGCTTTCGTTTTTATAATAGATCCGTGCGGGGGTGTTCAGTGCTTTTTCCAGGTGCCGTGCCCTGACAAGAGGAGAAGGACGCCACCTGTACAACAGTTCAAGCACTCCTTCGGGAATGTCAATCCATCGTTGTGTGCTCACTTCCTGTTCGATCAGGTTCATGGGAAATACCGGTGCCAGCATGTCGGGGCTGATTGGATTTCCGTCAGGCCCCAGGGGCGGATTGATCGTCCCCGGAAGGTCGGCTGCCAGGTTATACCATTGCCTGGGGATGTCCTTTTCATTCAGAAACACTTTGTAACTCTTGTCCATGGTTTTAATGATTAAGGTTAAAAAAAACGGGGCATGCTGTAAACAACATGCCCCGCGGATTAAATTCAATATGCTCTGTCAGTTCGGATCATCCATGTTGTTTACGTCGGTGTGCAGCATTTGCCACCACCAGCGCCAGCAACATGTATGAAACAAACCTTTCATTTTCGTATGGGTTTCAGGGTGCTAAAATAGCGAAAGATTCTTTTTATCCAAACAGGAAGTCAAAAAAAATGCACCGGAGGCCGGGATCACACGGAGGTAGTGCCTGGCTTTTTATTGATTCCCCCGTGCCAGGAAAAAGAGCGAAATGCCTGCCACGAGGAAAAGATCGCGGTGGGTGAGGTACTGCACGGGAGCCAGTAACACGACGATCTGGTAAAGGGCTGCCAGTAAGAGGAAAAGGGATGACAGCACGGTTACATGGTGCTTTCTGAAAAAGCCGCCCAGCAGCAGACCTGCCCCGGCCAGCAGGTTAACGAACGACAGGTAGAACCATTGTGATTGCAGGTTGAATTCGGTGAATATCCCCGAAAAAGCGGCATAAACATAAAATGCCACAGCCAGCCGCATGATCCAGGCGGCCAGGGGATAGAGGTTCCTGAGCGGTTTCATCAGTATTCGGGTTTGTAATAGAGAGGATAAAAATAATCAAAAAACAGGAAAAGAGACAGCGCTTTCTCTTTTCCGGTTTTAGCTGCCATTTTTTCACTCTGGCTGACAAACCTGGCTATCATTTCATTCTGGCACAAAATGTGAAAAGAAAGCAACATGACATACCATCTTATATAAATATGAAAACAGTTAACTCTTACAGGGAATTAATGCAATATGCCGGAGAGTCGGAGAACGCCTGGCTTTTTTTGTATAAATCAGGGGCCGGGCAGAGCGATTGTGCCCTGAAAAACCTGCAGGAAGTACTGCGGAAGAACAATGATCTCCCGGTTTATCTGGCCGATGTGAACCATGTGAGGGATATCCATCCTGTATACCATGTGGACTCAGTGCCGGTATTGATTGAGCTGGAAAAAGGGGAAAGCCGGAATGTGGTAAAAGGCTGCCAGCAGGAGGGTTTTTTCAGCGCTTTTTTCGAAAATGCCCTGTACCGGGCACAGGCTCAAAAAGAAGGGAAAACCCCGAAGCGGGTGACGGTATATACAACACCCAGCTGTCCGTGGTGTAATACGGTGAAGGCATATCTGAGGAAAAATGGTATCCCTTTCCGGGAAGTGGATGTAACCCGGAATGAGAAAGCCGCGGAAGAAATGGTGAGGCGCAGCGGCCAGCAGGGCGTTCCACAGACCGATATCAACGGGCAGATCGTGGTGGGATTTGACCAGAACAAACTTGACCGTTTACTGGAACTGGAATAATTAACATAAACTTTAAAGCACAATCATTATGAAAGAACTGCAACCAATCAATCAGCAGGTCCTTCTCGACCTGAGTGAAAGTGAAGGAGAACAGCGTACGGCTGCCGGGATCATCATTCCTGATACAGTTAAGGAAAAACCGAAGTTTGCCAGGGTGCTGGGAATGAGCCATATTGAAAATCCGGAGATTTCCGTGGGAGATACCGTTCTGTTCAAGCCCTATGCGGGTACAGAGACCGAGTTTGAAGGAAAGAAGTATCTTCTGATCCCGTATGATGACATTCTGGCAAAGATTGTCGAAACCGATTCCGTTTAGGAAATGGAGCTGGAAAGTTCATGTTGTGTCGGCCGGGAAAAAAACATTAAGTCACGCAACTATTTTGTTCTTTTCTGCATCTTATGAGCAGACCTAACCTTTATCATATTTCTGTCTGCCCAGGCAGGCGGAAATCAGTTCCTGGTATTTTAAAAAATTCTAGGGTGGTTAGCATGGAATACCGGGAATATGCGGGGAGTTTCTCCCCGCTTTTTTATTTCTATAGTATATAGCCTTCTTCCGTATGAGAATTATCATTGCCTCTTTTCGCGGAATCTGTATTTTCACTCCTTTAAACCGGTAGTTCATGGAATGGATCACCCTGTTGTTCATTGCTCTGGGCCTTTCGGTCGATTCTTTCGCCGTATCGGTTTCCTGCGGCCTGGCCAGGCCTTCGGTTTGTTTCCGCCAGGCTGTTCCGTTTGCTCTGGTCATGGCTGTGTTCCAGGGGGGCATGCCGGTGCTGGGATGGCTGCTGGGAAAGGAAATGGGAGAAAAGATCGGGGATTTTGATCACTGGCTGGCATTTTTCCTGCTGCTGGCGGTTGGGATAAGGATGATTTCTGATAGCATCCGGAAAAAGAATGGGGGAAAAGTTCAGACAAATCCACTGAAATGGAACATGGCTCTGACCCTTGGGCTGGCTACCAGCATCGATGCCCTGGTGGTGGGATTCTCCCTGGGACTGATGCGCATCCACATCTGGAAAGCGGCTTTCCTGATCGGTGGGGTTACTTTTCTGGCATCAATGCTGGGAATGCTCCTGGGGAAAAAATCGGTTCTGCGTTTTGGCAACCGGATTGAAATTGTTGGAGGGATCATTCTCATCCTGATCGGCCTCAGCATTTTTATCGATCACCAGTTCCACGGCGGGTAAGTATCTTTTTCCGGTGATTTTGCAAACTGGCCGGCGCTGAACGGCCTGTATGGGCATGTTTTTGTGTAATCGGGTAATGGAGTTATGGAGAGGGGGAATCAGTGCCGTATAATGCTGGCAGTCAGGTGGCTCAGGGACTAAGAGGCTCAGTGACTAAGAGTGGGTGATTCGATGTAATGGAGTAATTGAGTGATGAAAAGTGGAGAGGATTATTTAGATTCGCCACCGGGCGGCGAACGAAATTGGCCTGCGGGGTGGGGTAAACGGATCATCAGGCCAAAAAAACACTGTCGTTCCTACGGGACTCAATGGGAAATAATTCATATATTTTTCTACTCCCTCTCTCCATCACCCCATCACTCCATCACCAGAACAGGCCTCTGAGGGTTTTATGAGAAAAACAAGGCGGGGGAAAATGTGCTATGGCCTGTGCAGCGATCGGGTTTGGATCGCGGCAGGCTTTCCCCTGCCGTAGTTTTTCCATAAAAGCATCAGCAGCCGGAGGATTTTTTTGCCTGCTTTT
>JBNGDI010000075.1:0-5086 GCA_049975425.1 Bacteroidales bacterium | reverse complement strand
GATTTTTTTGCCTGCTTTTTTCATCCCTGAAAAAAGCAGGTCGTTCGCCATGGGGAGGCGAACGAAACCGGCCTGAGGGGAGGGTAAACGCTTCATCAGACCCCCAAAAAAATATACTGCCGTCCCTACGGGGCTATCGGGAAAAATTTATCTCATTGTTTCACGAAGAGCCCGCAAAGAATCTGCGAAGCGCACAAAGACCTACCGTATCATCTTAAGAAACGGATAATAAAAAATATATCGTTTAAGAAGAAAAGATGGAACAAAAAGAAAAACGTTAAACTCAATCCACTGCCCCCTCTCTAAGTCTCTGAATCACTGCGTCACCAGACACATCCATTCCATACACAACCTTTCCGTGAACGAGGCCCCTTACTCTCCATTTTCTTCAAAGAGGTTGTAAACTTCCAGAAGCAACTCTTTCCGGTTTTTCTCCCTCTTTTTACGGGCAATATCGCTGGCTTTCATAAAACCGCCCTGCCAGTAGCGCTGCAGCCAGGGCAGGATGGAAACCACGGCATCGATCACAGAATAATTCACGGCCGTAGTGTAGGCCAGGTACACAATGCCGGCATTCAATACCAGGGAATTAATCCCATTCTTAATATCTCCGGCATAGAACTGTCCTGTTCCCGGCAGGATCAGGCTGAGGTACCAGGCAGTGTTGGGATTGGGACGGTTGTATTTGTTCTTTCCCCTCAGCAGGTGGTTAAGGGCTTCCTGTTTTTCCGCCGGAGCCGATTGCAGGGCTTCTTCCCAGGCCAGGGCGGCTTCGCCCAGGCTGCCCAGGGAATAGTAGCAGGTACCCAGGTAAAAATTCTTTCTCCTGCTGAAATATACCGGCATGTCTTCAGGCATTCCGTACAGTTCGATCAGGGCAAACTGGTATTCCTCACCGAGCATCTGGCACAGCACCTTTCTGAAATGGAGTTCCAGTTGCAGGCTGTCATTTTCCTGCAGGTTCAGGGCAATATCGTAATACCGGGCCGCCTCCTCATAATTTTCCCTGTGGAACCAGGTATGGCCGAGCTGGGCGGTGACATGGGCACGCCGGTAGCCGGGATCGAAAAATAGGGCGCGCTGGTATTCCTTTACCGCGTGATCGTACCTTCCCCGGCTGAAAAGGGTATCGGCCAGGGAAATGATCCTTTCCGTTTCCTGTGCACCTGCTGCAGAGAGCAGGCTAAAGCTCAGAACGAAAAGTATCCAGTGCTTTTTGCTGAAGGGCTTCATCCAGTCGGTTATTATAGATCCGGGCCGATTTGTACGAACCGTAAAGATTCCCTGCATAAAAGCCTGCCGCCAGGGTTCCGAAAACCCAGCCGTGCACGCTTTCTATCCCGTGTTTGTTAAATCCCCGGTATGCCTGGTAAGCATTGGCAGCCACAAATACCAGGGAAATCAGGCCGTCCTTCCACCTTCGGGTGTAGATCTTCCCCGAGCCGGGAACAATGGCCGACATGGCCAGGGCCAGGCCGGCGCTTTTGTACCGGATGGATTCCGATTCACCGGCAATGCCGGCCAGGCGAAGATTGACGGGCATATTTTCCGAGGCAAATTCGCGGGCTTCCTCCCAGTTCCGGTTCAGCAACAGGATACTCAGCGTATAGTTATTACGGTCAGCTGGTTCCAGGTGGTCGGCTTCTTCAATGAAAAAACCGGCCCGTCCGTGATCGCCCGACAGGATCAGGGAACGCAGGTATTCTTTTCCGAAATCGGCCGGCATTTCCGTTAACCGGTTCATGTACAATCGTTCCACCGTGCCGATGCTCTGATGGTACTGTCCTCCCAGCCGGTAGGCCTGCAGCAGCTTCAATTGCACGTTCCGGTTGCCGGGGGCCAGAAATGACGCCCGCTCCAGTTCCTGGGCCGCCAGCTCGTACTGCCGGGTGCGGATGAGGAAATCGGAGAATTTCAGGGTGTTTTCCAGGTCATAAAAACCGGTTGCCGGGGTCTGTGCGTAAAGGGGCAGAATGAAAGCAGCAAGAAATGCGTTAACAATGAATCCTTTTCTAGTGCACATGTTCAATGGGTTCAACAGGATCGTAAAACAGGTTTGTTCCGGGATGGATGGGGTAATTTTCCGGACTCAGGGCGTTGCAGCGGGTGAGCCGGTCGAAGGTGTTCAACAGGCCGATAAAGAAACCCTGTTGCTGAATAGCCTGCACGGCATATTCCGAACAGGAAGGGTAAAATACACAGGAAATGGCATCCTGCGAAGAAATCAATGATTTATATGCCAGAAAAAGGACAGATGTAACCTGCTGCAGTTCGTTGGAGCTTTCATTCAAAAAAGCAAACCGTTCTTCCCTTTCCTCCCTTTGGGCATGTTGTTTCAGCAGGGTCAGCTCTTCCGCCGTCTGGCCCCGGGCCGCAGCACTACTGCACAGGAAGAGGATAATCATAAATGTCTTCATGTTCCCATTCATTCACCCGGATATTCCGGTAGGTGGTTTTCCGGTAATGTTGTTCACCTTCGCTGTATATGATTTCCACCACATCGGTGGGGAAATCCAGGCCGTCTGCCTGGACAAAATTTTCGAAAAACTGTTTTTTTACCAGTTCTCCTTCGTGGTCGAAGAACACAATGCCGTGGATACGCCGGTCTTTGTTCGAGATCATGACCCTGCCGAACAGGTCGGCCAGCTTTTTATGGGGGGCCCAGGTGGTGACCACCAGGTCGCCCTGCTTTTCCACCCGGTCGATTCGGTAAAAGGTGTTCTTCAGCCCGAAATGGTCGAGCTGGTTTTCCAGGGCCAGGTGGAAGATGGTGAATTCGGCTGCCGGAGGGACGCGCTGCCGCTGGACCAGTTCCCCGTCAACAAACAGGTACAGGGAACTGTCGCGGGTGACCCAGGTTTCCTTTTCCGGAAAGGAATTGATATACACAATTTTTTTAATGTTCCGGTCGTAATAAAACTTCCCCTTCACAAGCTGGGAGGTGGAGTCGGCCAGGCGGGCCTTGATTACATAATCGCCGCTGATGCGGTGGAACGACTGCGCAGGCGACCTGCCGGCCACAAGAGCCAGGAACAGGATGGTGATGAAAATCGGTCGAATCATATCCGCAAAAAAAAAGAAAAAAAAACTTCCAACCCATCAGATTGGAAGTTTTTTTCAATTTTCTGAATACGATCTAATAATAGGACCAGATGGTTGCGCCCACTACCAGCCAGTAAACCAGGTAGAAAACCACCCAGGCAACGGTCCAGGCCACACATCCCATCAGGGCTTTTTTGGTCTCTTCGGCATCTTCGGCAATAAAATACACCAGGGCAATACCCACAACGCCAAAGATACAACCCCACCAGAACGATGGAATCCCCAGCGGGGGCTCACCGGCCAGGGAGCTGCCGTCAACCGGCGACAATTTCACCAGGTTGGTTCCTGACAGTTCTTCGCTGGAGCGGATTTCCGACAGGGTGATCCCGGGATGTTCGTCAACAAAGGTTTCGGCTTCATCCAGATCGGAGAGGGCCGTATTGACGGCGTCGCGGTCGTAACTGAACAGATCAGAATCCTGCGACCATGCGGCCGAACCCATAAAGATCATCAGAAATGTGAAGAGTAGCGCTTTTTTCATTGGCATAAAGATTAAAGATGTTAGGGATTTCGACCTAAAAGTAAAAATGTTTTGATAAATAAAAGACAAAGGCTCTTATTTTGACCGTTTTTAAATTGACCGAACCAATGTTTGATTTTGATGAATGCAATCGTTATTTTTATTAAAACTCCCAAATATTTGATCAGATGAAACACCTGGGTATTTCCGGAGGGGGCACCAAGATTGGCGGCCTCTTCGGCATGGCGGAGGTGCTGATGCTTGAAAAAGGGTACCGCCCCGGTATCATTTCGGGCATTTCGGCCGGAGCCATCCTTACCGTTCCCCTGGCCATGGGGAAGTACGACGAGATCCGCGACTGGGTTCTGCGGTTCACCATGGACGATTTTTTCAGCCAGCGGCCGGTGAACGGGAACGGCAGGCTGACCCTGAGGGCCTGCTGGAATTTTATTACCGGGAAACCGGCATTGGGGAAGCAGGAAAACCTGCCGAAAACCCTGGCCAGTGTGATCGGCCCGGCAGATTTTGAGGAGTATCTTTCGGGCGATTACCCCGTGTGCGTGGTGGGTACGGTGGATTTTGTGACCGGAGGCAGGAAGTATTTTAACCTGAAGGAAACGGATTACGACACCTTTCTCAAAGCCGTGAACGCCTCGGCTTCCATTCCTATCTATACCGAAGCCGTACGCATAGGCAACAGTTACCTGTACGACGGCGGGGTGAGGGACCACATAGCTACGGCCCGCATTCTGGAAAACTATCCCGGTATAACCGAGAGCGTTTCACTGTATTCCCGGCCGGAGGATTACCGCTTATTGCCCCGCAGTTTTGTCGGAAGCAGCATCATCCGGGTGCTGGCCCGGTATGTGGACATTTCGAACACCGAGGTGTCGAAAAACGACGAGTGGCAGGAAGACCGGCTGTGCCGGGAACTGAACATCAGGCAGACCAAGATATTCCTTCCGCGGGTGATGGAATCGGTTTACGATGTGGACCCGGAAAGGCTGAGGCAGGTTTACGAGGCGGGCAGGGAAGAGGCGCTGAGGGCGCTGGGGAAGGGGGAAGTGTAAAGGGTGAGGTGTGAAGGGGTGGCGGGAGGAACAGGGAATGGCTGAAACCGGCTGGGCCTGTTTATAACTGTGATTTGATGTAAATTTGGAACGGGATACAAGGAAACAAAAGGTGTCACTATAAATTAGTTGTGGCCAATTGCAAAATGCACAGGGTTTGTCCTTTCTTCCCGGAGAGTCACTGCTGAGGGGTTCTGCCTTCCCTTCCGGCTTGCACATGCCTGTTCCCGGTTTTGTTTTTGAAAAGGTACAAAACCGGCTCATGGGTGGCATCTGCAAGCCCCCGCCCCACCTGTTCACCTGGCAGCGGCAGTCTCTCCCGCAGGCCATTTCGTAGCCGGGCCGCCGGGAAAACTTGTTAGGCCTGAGTCTGTAATATCCTGAAATACATGGCCTCTTAGGGTTTTATGAGAAAAACAAGGCGGGGGAAAATGCGCCATGGCCTGTGCAGCGA
>JBNGDI010000074.1:0-5539 GCA_049975425.1 Bacteroidales bacterium | reverse complement strand
AAGTCCCGGCCGAATACCCCCATCAATATCCTGGTAGGCTTTGAGACCCTGAAATCCGGATTCGGCTTAAGTGATGAGCGGCTCTATGACCACTTCATGTTCGATCTGAAGTTCCGCTTTTCCCTGGGCTTACGGGATTTTGATGAGGGTAACTTTGAGCTGCGAACCATCTACAATTTTCGCTCAGCGGTGAGCGCCTATGAAGAGGAACACGGAATCAATCTGATTCACAAGGCAAGTGAACAGATCACCGATGAGCAATTGAAACAGTTTCAGGTGAAAACAGGCCTACAGCGGATGGACTCCACGATGGTGCAGAGCAACATCCGTAAGATGAGCCGTTTACAGTTATTGGTAGAAATCATCCACCGCTTTTACCGCATTCTCAGTGAAGAAGAACAGAAGGAGCATGAAGAACTGTTTGCCGGCTATGTAAAAGAAGATTCCCTGCACTATTGCTACCGGGTGAATCGGGACGAAATTGACGGACGGCTTAAGCAGATTGGAAAAGACGTATCGGCTATGCTGGAAAAGTTCGAGAAGGCGCATGGAGATGAAAAAGCGTATCAGCATGCCTTCAGGGTTTTTGGTGAACACTTTCGCTTTGAACAGGAGGCCATCGTTGTGAGAGAAGGCAAAGAACTCGGTGGTAGCACCTTACAGTCTCCCGATGATGAGCAGGCCACCTTCAGAACAAAAAGCAGAGAAAGCTCCCGGGGATATGTGGCAAATATCACGGAAACCTGCGATGAAGAGAATGATCTCCAGCTTATCAGCAGGATGAACGTGGCGCAAAATATAACTGATGACCAGCAGCTTTTAGTCGAAGACATCGGGAACCTGAAAGAGCGGGAGGGAATTGATGAGCTGTATACCGATGCCGGGTACACAGGAGAGACTGCAGCCAAGGCAACGATAAAGCATCAGGTAGCCCAGCATGTGAGTGCCATCAAGGGCAGGAAAAAAGAAAAGAGCGGGCTGGGCCTGGAAGACTTCACCGTAACCCGGAACGGTGAAGGAACGGTTACCGCAATTACCTGCCCCCATGGCCGGAACGGAGAGTTGCGAGAGAGTAAAAAAGAAAACCGCTACACCGCCGGGTTTTCCGCCGATACCTGTCAGGCTTGTCCTTTCATTGACCAGTGTCCGGCAAAGCGTCTGAAAAAACGACCACGTTTTGTGCTGCGCTTTACTACCACCGATCTACGGGTCGCCGCGACACGAAAGCAAGTAGCCCAGACGGGAAAGGAGATTACGAATAAACGGGCATCAATTGAGAGCACCGTGCGCAGCGTGATTCACCCCTTTGGTGGCCACCTCTGTAAACTGCCGGTACGAGGTCAGCACCGGATTACGACCATGATGGTTTTAAGTGGCATGATGGTCAACATTCGAAGAATTACGGGATACCTGTTTCCTGAAGATGGGTCAAAACCCATTCCGAATAGATATGCACTCTGTTAGAAATAAAAAGTAGAAAGGAAAAGCCCATACGGGGCTGGTCAGCCGGCTTCCAGGTACCGAACGTGGCAGGTCTACCTAATCTCGGTGGATATTCCCAGAAAAGGCGAGGCCCTCCGCCCAATCTTCACGTATTTCTTCAAATTTAGCATCAAGCTTTTTTCAGGGGAGTCATACTTCTTTTCATTCTATCGCCCCCTGATATCCTAAATATATCCGCCCGACAGCGGAATATCTATAGTCCTGCTACAGGTGCCCCGTAGTGAAGACTTCATCAAAGAAATCAAACATCACCTGGGCGCCCCGGGAGCGGTTGTCCAGCTGGCAGTGATCATCCGACCCGTCCCGTTCCATGGTAAAGAGGTGCAGCCGTTTCTCCGAAGATGAAATCCCGTCGATAAACCGCCGGGCCTGGCCGATCAACGCATCACCATCCCCGTCACCGACCATGGCAAGGGCCGGCATGGTGATGTTTGCGAGGTCATCCTTCACCGTGAAGCACTTAAGAAATTCTAATCCCTTATCCAGCCGTTCAACGGAGGAGAGACCGGTTCCGAGCATCCCGGCCGTCCAGTCCGTGTATTCCTGGAAGGCCAGGAGAACCGGGGTCTTCTTCATTTTCCGGAGGGCAATTCTTCCCATGGCGTTGACCAGGAAGGGGGGAAGCTTTTTCACCAGGTCGAGGAGGTTTCCCTTGAACGCCACGGAAGCCTCCAGGAGGTCGATGATGGGGCTGTTCGGCGCGATCGCCCGCAGGCGGTTTTCATGGGCGGCAACCCGGCAGGTCACGTATCCCCCGAAACTGTACCCGGTCATGGCCAGCCGTTCGTCCACGCCGGGAAGTGTTTCCAGCACATCGATGGCCGCCCTGTAGGGCTTTTCGTAATCGAAGCGTTTAACGCAGCCGGGATATCGATGGAGCGCCCCCCGGTGTCCAGGATGGTCAAAGGTAAAAAAATTGTATCCCCGTCGGAACGCGGCCATGCCGACCCACAGGACGACTTCTTCCAGGGAGGAATCGTTACCCCCGGCTGCTATCAGGGTTGGCCTGCCCGGTTCGCCGGGACCGTATACCTTCGCCGGCCGGTAATAACCGGCCAATTGCTTCCCCTCGAAAACAATATCAACGGGTTGAATGGGCGGCGTGAACAGGGCGGCAGCTTTCCGGAAGCTCTCAACACTGGCCTTCCAGAGAGGTTCGAACCGCGGATGAGACGGAGACGTGCCATACTCGGCGGTACGGTAATAGTTCGATGCCCGGAGGAAGCATTCCCTGGCGCTTACACTATGCCCCTTTTCCAGAGACACATCTCCCCGTTCCGCCACCCGGGCCGCCAGGTCGGACCATTCGAAAATCCAACTGTCTCCGTCCCTTTCATCGATCCGCCGGGCGGCATACAGGCATTCCCCTGTTTCCGCGCCCTTTTCCCCCAGGAACTCCAGGGTTCTTCGAAATGTCCAGTCGGTTTCCCTGTCCTTGAACAGTCCGAAGGCCGGGGACCGTGCGGCGGTTATAAGGTTTTTCTTCATGATACCACCTCCATATATTCAAACAACGGGTTCTCCAGGATTTTCAGGGTCAATTTCTTACTACCCTCTATCGGGAATATCCCGAACTGGTGAAACGGATCGCCGAAGTCAGGCCGCGAATTCTGGACGAGATTACCTATCCTTTCCTGGAAGAAGGGAAGCGCCTGGGGCACGTTTCGACTCATGCATCGAAGGAGGGCGTGGCCGCCTACCTGGAAGTAATCTCCGGCGGATTCAAAGCGTCCAGGGATATCATGGAACGGATGTCGGAATCACCCGAACTATTCGACGAAGTGTATGACCTGATTCTCCACGGGCTTGTCCACGAAGGCGGATGACAACCTGAGAGCACTACCCGGGCTTTAATCATTGGTGATGCCAAAGGGCCTGAAGGGAATATAAATCAGATTCGGTCGAGGTGCGTATGCTTGTTACGATTTTTTACTTTTCAGGTACCGGGAACACCTGGTGGTGCGCGGAAAAGATTGCTGAAACCTTCCGAACGGCCGGGAACGACGCGACCGCCCGAAGCATCGAACAGCTGTCGCCGGATGAAACGGCTCGCATGGTTGAAACTTCCGACCTCATCGGCCTGGGCTACCCGATCTACGGCTCCGACCTGCCGCAGCCCATGAAGGATTTTATCCTCGAAAAAATGCCGGTTCGCGATAACACGGAAAAGCGGGCTTTCGTCTTCTGTACCCAGCTGATGTTTTCCGGTGACGGCGGCAGGATATTCGAAAACGAACTGTCGAAGAAGGGGTATACCACCCGGTGGTCGGTGCACCTGAAGATGCCGAGCAATGTCTGTGTCACTGTACTTCCTCTTCCCTATACCACCGATCAGAAAAAGCTGGACCGAATTCTGAAAAAAGCGGAAAAGAAAATCCATACCTTTATTCAGGCTGTTCTGTCGGAGAAGAACGTTTCTCAGGGGAAAGGGTGGTTCTCCACCTTCCTGGGAAAAATGCAGCGGGAACCATACCGAAAATACTTCCCGCGCCTCCGGAACGACATTTCCATCGATGCTGACAAGTGCACCCTCTGCAACCGCTGCGTGAATATCTGTCCCTCCGGGAACCTTGTCCGGGAAGGCGACACTATCCGGACAAAAGGGACCTGTATTCTCTGTGTACGCTGCTATAATTTCTGCCCCGTCCAGGCGGTACTATACATGAACAGGCCGCATAAAGCGCGGAGGGGTGTTCCCTACCGGGGACCGGTCCCCGGCTTCAAGCCGGAGAATTTGAAATAACCTCCAGGAACAATACGGTCGGTCCTTACCGGTTTTCCCCATTTTTCTCGTGGTGGGGCTTCTCCACCAGCGCCGTCCAGAATTGGCCGTTATAGAATATTGTTGTTATGACCGTCATTTCCCGCTTGCCCTCGGAGACAACTCTTTCTATAATTTGACCGAAACCCTCGAACAGCCCGGGCAACAGGAAACAAGGAGAGCATATATGAATAATCTGAGAACACACATCCTTCGGATTCTGGCCGTCGGCGACCCTGCCTCGGAACTCTACCGCACCGACGGGCCGGTTACCCGTCGATGGATGGAAGAGACCGGCATGGAAGTGTCCGTAGACATTGTCCCCTGGGCTGGTTACGCGGATAAAGCCTTTGCCGAGGTTTCTTCAGAAAACGCCACCTACGACGCCCTAATGCTGCCCGGGTTGTTCTGGCTTCCTTCAATGGCCTCGAGGGGATACCTGGCCCCGTTGAAAACACCGCTGCCGGATGACTACTGGTTCGACGACATTCCGCCGTCCCTCCGGGAAGAGCTGTCTTTTGAAGGTACCCACTATCTCATTCCGGCCTTCGCGGAGGTACAAACGGTTATCTACAGACAGGACCTCCTTGAAGCCGCGGGGCTCGATCCCCTTCCTCAACCGGTCTCCATGAGCCAATATATCGAAACGGTAAAGGCTCTGCATAATCCGCCCCAGGTGTACGGCACCCACATGAAGGGCGGAACGGCCGAATCGTTTCCCGATTGGCTTCCCTTCCTGGCAGCCTGCGGTGGCCGGCTTTTCGACGGCAATGAAGCACCCCTTTTTGACTCGGCGGAAGGGCTCGAATCCCTAGGAATGCTGCTTACCCTGCGTGACCTCTCGGGTCCCCGGGCGGAAACTGCCGGGAACGAAGATATGAACAGCCTGATACGGCAGGGTAAAACGGGTATTGTGAATCACTGGAGCGGGCAGCTTGGCGCCCTGATGCCGGAGGCCGCCGGAAAGTACGGTTATTCGTACCTGGAACACCCCTGGGGAACGGTCTGGTCCTTCGGCATACCCGCGGCAAGCCGCAACAGGGAGGCCGCCCAGGCCTATCTGCTCTACGTATCGAACCGGGAAAACGACCTGCTCCAGGGTGACCTGTCCGGATCACCGGTCAGGACCACTACCTACCGAACAGGCACATACCCCTGGTACGAAGCCGTTACCGGGGCCCTGGAACGGAAAAACAGCTTTCCCTCCTTCGTCCGGTTTGCCGATATTGCCGGAAACCTTTACAACATGGTTACGAAGGTACTGTCGGGAAATCT
>JBNGDI010000073.1:0-6299 GCA_049975425.1 Bacteroidales bacterium | reverse complement strand
AAATCTAACCTGTATTATGAAAAAACTAACACTGGTTTTCTCATTGTTTGTGCTAAGCGGACTTTCAGTCCTTTTTGCTCAGGCAGTGGTCATTAGTGGTACGGTAACTTCCTCGGTAGAAGGGGAAGGTCCTATTCCCGGCGTACAAGTTGTAGTCAAAGGTACCACCATCGGTACCACAACGGATATGAACGGGAATTATTCACTGACCGTACCTGAAGGAACCCAAACCCTCGTCTTCCATTTTGTCGGTATGAAGACAGTGGAGGAGAACATTGACGGAAGAACCACCATCGATGTAGTTATGGAACCCGACGTACTGGGTATCGACGAGGTGGTGGTGACCGCACTTGGTATTACCAGGGAGAAAAAAGCCCTGGGTTATGCTGTAACCGACGTGTCGGGCGAAGAACTGGCCAGGGTGAAAGATGCCAACATTGTGAACACCCTCCAGGGCAAAGTGGCCGGCGTTCAGATCACCAATGCTTCCGGAGCCGTGGGGGCATCGTCACGGTTGCTCATCAGGGGGATCAATTCCTTCGGTGATAACCAGCCCCTGTGGGTGGTGGACGGAACCCCCATTTCCAACAGAGCTTCAGGTGCCAGACAGTGGTCTGGAGTGGACTACGGGAACGACGCCATGGATATCGACCCCGAGAACATCGAGTCCATTTCCGTGCTGAAAGGCGCCAACGCCGCCGCTCTGTACGGAAGCCGCGCCCGCAACGGGGTTGTGATGATCACCACCAAGAAGGGAAGGGCTAGGGAAGGCCTGGGAGTGGTGTTTTCATCGCATACCACCTTCGACAACGTGATGTTCCTGCCCGCCTACCAGAACGAGTACGGACAGGGTGTGAACGGGTCGGAATACATCTACAACCTGCGTAAGGAAGCAGGATCCATTCCCGCCGACATGACCTACCAGGAATATGCCGAGACCTATGCTTTTGATTATGTCGACGGCCTCGGAGGCGGCGTGTTCGACGGGGTGGACGAATCCTGGGGTCCGCGGCTGGATATCGGTCTGCTCATCGATCAGTTCCACGGTGAGAACCAGCCCTGGGTGTCGCATCCCGACAACGTAAAGGATTTCTTCGTTACCGGGGTGAATTCATCCAATAACCTGGCCATTACAGGCGGTACAGAAAAGATCAAGGGAAGGTTGTCGTATACCAACCTGTACCAGACCGGTACCATTCCCAACACCGACCAGAAAAGGAATACGATCAACGCCACCACCACCATCAATGTGGGCGACAGAATCACCACCGAAGTGAACTTCAACTATGTGAACACTTCCAACGACAACCTGCCCGGACAGGGTTACGATGTGCAGAACGTGATGCAGTCCATCGGCGGGTGGTTCGGCCGCCAGGTGGATATCAAACTGCTGGAAGAACACTGGGAAGAATGGGTTACAAAACCCGACGGAAGCAGGTATCCCTATAACTGGAACAGCAATTACCACAACAACCCGTACTGGACGGTATACAAAAATACCGCCTCCCGTGAAAGGAACAGGGTGTTCGGAAATGCCGTGGTGACCTACCGTCTGAATGACTGGCTCGATCTGATGGGCCGTTACGGACTCGACTTTTACAACGAATTCCGTAAATCGGTAACCTATGAAGGATCGAATGACAAACCCGTGGGTACGGGAGGATCATTCAGCCAGAATGAACGTAACAGAAGAGAAATCAATGCCGATATTTTCCTGAACTTCAACAGATCAATCGGCACTGATTTTGAAGCAAGCGGGAACATCGGTGCACATTACCGCCGGTACGATTACAATTACATGTACATGGCCGCCGCCGAACTTACGGTGCCGAACTTCTTTGACGAATCCAACGTCAGGGGTACTCCGTCAACTGACATGTATGAGTCACATTTCGAGACCAACAGCGTGTTCGGTGCCCTTAACCTGGGATTCAGGGATTACCTGTTCCTCGATCTGACCTTCCGGAACGACTGGAGCTCCACCCTTCCCAAGGACAACTGGAGCTATCCCTATCCTTCAGCAAGCCTGGGGTGGATCTTTACGGAAACCTTCGGAATCGACCAGAGCATTTTCTCCTACGGCAAACTGCGCGCCAGCTACGCCAAGGTGGGTTCCGACACCGATCCATACCGGCTGTCTGCTACCTATGATTCCTATACGGCATTTGCCGGGTTATCGCAGTATTCCTACCCGGGAACCATCCCTCCGGCAAACCTGAAGCCTGAAATGTCAACCTCGATGGAATTCGGAGGTGAATTCAAATTCTTCATGAACAGGCTGGGTCTGGATATTGCTTATTACAAAACTTTGACCAATAACCAGATCATGTCGGTGGAAGTGTCCAGGTCAACCGGCTTCAACAGCATGCTCATCAATGCCGGTGAGATCGAGACCAGCGGTGTGGAACTCCTTTTCTATGCCGACATCCTGAAATCACGCCAGGGCCTGAACTGGACCACGACCATCAACTGGTCAACTTCCGAAACCATGGTGAACGAACTGGCTGAGGGCGTGGAAAGTTATACCCTGAACAGCACCTGGTCACCCACTACCATCGAGGCCCGTCCGGGTGAGCCCTTCGGCCAGATTTACGGTGTGGGATACGAACGGGATGAAGACGGCAACAAGCTGGTTGATGACGGTTTCTATGTGAAAACCAGCGGCGCTCCGGTGGTTTGCGGTAATATCATGCCCGACTGGGTCGGAAGCATCCGGAACGATTTCCGTTACCGGGGCCTGAACCTCAGCTTCCTCATCGATGCCAAATGGGGAGGCGATATTTATTCCGTGACCAAATGGTTCGGCGACTATGCCGGAGTAACGCAGACTACCGTTGAAGGCGGTATCCGTGAAAACGGAATCGTTGCCGAGGGGATCGATGTGGATACGGGCGAGCCGAACGAAGTGGCTGTTGCCCCGCAGAGTTTCTTTTCCGATTACTGGGGAGCCACTGAACCGGCTGTGATAGACGGCACCTATGTGAAGTTCCGTGAACTGAGCATTGGTTACGATATTCCGGTTCAGAATCTCGGATTCCTGAGAAACCTGAATGTATCCCTGGTGGGAAGGAACCTGGCCATCCTGTATCTGGATGAAAGCAACGATATCCGCATCGATCCGGAAACGGGATACGGAACAGGTACCACCGCCGTGGGTATAGAACAATACCAGATTCCACCGGTTCGCAGTCTGGGATTCAAGATAAGAGCTGAATTTTAACGCTAAAACCCGACCAGAAATGAAAAAGTTAACAACCATACTATTTCTTATCGGGATCCTCAGCTTCGGTTGCACTGAAGGATGGGTGGAATTGAACGAGGACCCGAACAATGCCATTGATGTTCCTTCAGGCACGATCCTGACCTACGTGGAACGTGCCGCTTCGGAAACCCTCTGGGATGTATGGTGGACAGGCAACAATACCTCAAGCTATGCCAACCACATCTCCAAGATCCAGTACATCGACGAAAACAGGTATCAGGAACGGGAAGGGATCATTGGGCGCTGGGGAACCCTGATGACCTACCAGACCGACCTGAAGAAGATCATCGCAAAAGCCCAGGACGAAAACGATCCCAACCCCCAGATGGAAGGGGTGGCCAAAGTGCTGAGCGCTTTCCTGTATCAGATCATGACCGATACCTGGAAAGCCATACCCTTTACCCAGGGAGCCCAGGGTGAAGACGGCGTGATGGCGCCTGCCTATGACGACCAGGAAACGGTATACAATGGGCTGCTGACCATGCTGGACGAGGCCAACACCCTGCTTCAGCAGGAGGGATACATTGAAGGCGATATCCTGAACGGGAATGATGCCCTGCTCTGGAGAAAATTCGCCAACTCCCTGCGCCTGAGGGTGGCCATCCGCATGTCGAATGTGGATCCTGCCACCGCCGGGAATGTGATCTCGACCATCCTCGGGAATCCGTCTGCATACCCGATCCTTGAGTCGAATGACGACATGATTGCCCTGCAGTGGACGGAATCGTCTCCATACAGGGAGCCTTTCTATGAGGATCAGCTTACCCGCGACGACCACGGTATGTGCGAAACCTTTATCGATGCCCTGCTGCATACCAACGACCCCAGGATCAGCGAGTTTGCCCATCCGGCACCGGTAGACGGGGTTTATCGTGGCCTTGTGGCAGGTATAGCCGAAGCAGACGAAGGAAGTTTCCAGATCAACCAGATAAGCCGCATCGGTACGCGTTACCGCGATATTCCCAATGGGCTGACCTACTGGATGAGGTATCCGGAAATTGAATTCATCAAGGCCGAAGCCTATGAGAGGGGGCTGGCCACGGGAGACGCCCAGGCAGCCTACGAAGACGGTGTGAAGGCTTCCTGTGAGGAGCATGGGGTTACCCCCGGACAGATCACTGCTTACCTGTCCGATCCCAATGTGGCCTGGGACGATAATACCGGCGATTACGGGTATTCCAACCTGGAAAAGATCTATTTCCAGAAGTGGATCAGCCTGTTCAAGCAGGGGCACGAAGCCTGGGCAGAAACCCGGCGTACCGATATCCCGCAGCTTGATGCCGCCCCGGGTTCACCGTATTCAGGACATAACCGCCCGCCTTTCCGCTGGCCCTACCCGGCATACGAGTATAACCTGAATCCCGGCGTTCCGGAACAGTGGGACGGCGAGATCGTTGACCGCTTCTGGGGCGACCAGATGTGGTGGGATACCCGTACCGGGGTGCAATAAAATTCCCTGTACTGAGAACCGATATTAAAAAAATGTGCCTGAGCAGATCAGGCACATTTTTTTTGTTCAGTGTTTGGTTTGCAGGTTTTTGTATGAATAGTACAGTCAGTGACTGACCGGGAATGTTTGTTTTTTTTTCCTGAAAATAATTATTTTTGAAAACCTGATACCAAATCCCGGCTATGTTTAGAAAACCCACCTGGTTACTTACCGTCCTAATCCTGCTTTTCCCCGCATTCTCATTAAGTGCTCAAACCGGTGTCAGAGAACTGGTGAATAATTATATTGAGAGGGGATCATACGATCAGCAACTGGAAGCGAGCATCCCCATGGCGGTTGTTGAACCGGCTAAAGGTGTTTTCAGTACGGAAGCATTTGCCGATTCGTTTCCTGATCTGAAAATGGAAAGGGAAGTTTTCTCCATCGAATACCCGGACCTGAGCCGGTATATCGACACCATTCATGTGGCATGGTTTCTCAGAGACAGGGTGTATACACGAACCGGCAAAACAAACCTCATCATCTTTGCCGTGACCCCGGAAATGGATGTGCATTATTACTTCGATAACAACAACGACAGGAAATTTTCACCAGGCGAAACCGTGGTGGACTTTGAATCCCGGGAACAATTCCGGGTGATCGAAATGGATTTCAGGGATAAGAACGAATACCGGTTTGCCAACCCGTTTTATGAACCCCCGGATGAGGAAGAACTGAAGGAAGTGAATTACGAAGTGTGGGAAAAAGCTTCACGTTCGTTCACGACCTACCTGTTCGGGGGATTCAATTTTGGCCGGGGGGACGCTTCGGTGTCCTACCGTCCTGTAACTGCCGGTGTTGAACGGATTGAATACACCGCAGGTATTTTTGCCTCAGGCCGGTTTACCTTCGGACTGGGAGCCGACTGGCGCCATCTGAACCTGCAGGCCTGGATGGGGTACGAAGTGCTCGATTACGACGAAACCTGGAAACATGTTACTATTAACGGAAGAACCAGTGTGAATTACAACAGCGGGGTGTGGATGAAAAATAAATGGTATGCCGGACTGGAACTGGGTTATGACATCATGCTGGGGCGGGCCATGAGCCTGGGTCCGGCCGTATCGTATTCCCTCTATCATGTCATAGGCAACAGGCCGATCGATCCGGAACTGGCGTATGATCCCGGTGCAAGGTATTACAATACCTGTGCCCTGGAATACATCCTGCGGATGAGGGTTGTTTCCAGCACCCGTTCCAAACTGGAACTCCGAATGTACTGTTCCGGTTCGTCGCTGGATGCCCGTGAATTTTTTCCGGATTTTGACGGCGACTATGCCAGTGCCTACGAACAGATCTATTTCGGGGCAAGCTATATCTGGCGGTTCGGGAAATGAATATTTCTGAGCTGTTCGGGTAACGGCCTGATGGCAAAGAGGGAATATCCGGAAACGGAAAAATTTCGCTAACCTTCCGAAAAAAAGGATTAAATATATCCAGTGAGCCCTGTAGGGACTGCAGTATATTTTTTGGGTCTGATGAACCGTTTACCTGGCCCCCGCTGGCCGGTTTCGTTCGCCGCCCAATGGCGAACGACCTGCTTTTTTC
>JBNGDI010000072.1:0-6573 GCA_049975425.1 Bacteroidales bacterium | reverse complement strand
CATAACAGCATTTTTTCCAAATATACAAGAAATTGCTGATTATATCATAACAAAGTCAGTTATCTACGTAGTTGTATTATCCGGCTCCCTTCTCTGTAATAAAAATGCACCCATAAACCATAAACCATAAACCATTTAACCCCCTCCCTCACACATATTCCTTCGCCTTCACATCCCCGGTCATCACCAGGTAGGCGTTCAGGGCCAGGGCGTTCATTTCATCCTCGCCGGGATACACGGCCACAGGGGCGATGAACGAAACCATTTTTTTCAGGTATTCCACCACATCGGTGTTGTGGGCTATTCCTCCCGTGATGATAATGGAATCCACCTCTCCGTGCAGCACGGCAGCCATCGAGGCAATGGCCTTTCCTATCTGATAGGCCATGGCTTCCTGCACCAGCCGGGCTTTTTCATCCCCTTTACGGGCCCTCATTTCCACCTCGTAGGCGTCGTTCGTTCCAAGGTAGGCCACCAGTCCGCCTTTGCCGGTGATCATTTTCCTGATCTCTTCCCGGCTGGCCTGACCCGAAAAACAGAAATCCACCAGGTCGCCCACCGGAAGGGTTCCGCTGCGCTCGGGCGAGAACGGCCCTTCTCCGTCCAGGGCCTGGTTCACATCCACCACCCGGCCCCGGCGATGGGCCCCCACGGAAATTCCTCCCCCCAGATGGGCCACCACCAGGTTCATGTCTTCGTATTTCCTGTCCTGCGACCGGGCATGGGCTTTGGCAATGGCCTTGTGGTTCAGGGCATGGAAGATGGATTTTCGTTCGAACCGGGGATGGCCCGTTAACCGGGCAATGTCCTGCAGCTCATCCACCACAACCGGGTCGGCAATGAATGCCCTGGCACCCGGAACCGACCGGGCGATCTCATCGGCGATCAGTCCGCCCAGATTGGAGGCATGCTGTCCCATAACCCCCTCCCGCAGGTCTTCCTTCATCTTCTCGTTCACCCCGTACACACCCGACTCGATGGGTTTCACCAGCCCACCCCGTCCAATTACGGCCGATAGTTGCATAACATCAATGCCCGCATTTTCCAGCTCGGCCAGGACCATTTCTTTCCGGTACTGAAACTGATCGGTGATCTTTTTAAACCCGGCCAGCTCTTCGGCACTGTGTCTGATGGTTTTGATAAACCGTGATTTGGTGTTCCGGTAAACGGCCACTTTGGTGGAAGTGGAGCCGGGATTAATCGCCAGAATACGGTATATTTCTTCCATAGGTGATCGGGTTTGTTCAGGTGTTTTCTTCCGCCATGAGGCAGGAAAGGGCCACACAGTAATACTTTGAAGCCGGGCTTTCGCTGCGCGACATCACCACCACCGGGCGGGTGGTTCCCTGGATCAGTCCGGCCAGTTCGCCGCCCCCGAAAAGCATCAGTCCCTTGTAAAAGGCATTGCAGGCCTCCAGGGTGGGGAAAAGCAGAATATCGGCCTCCCCGTTTACGGGGGTGGGAACCCCTTTGATGCGTACACTGTCCGGGTCGCAGGCCAGGAACACATCCAGGGGCCCGTCCGCCACACAATCGGGCAGCTGCCCTCTTTCCACCATCTTGCACAGCAGGGCGGCATCTGTGCTGCCCGGCATATTCTCACTGACCTTTTCCGAGGCCCCGATCAGGGCCACCCGGGGCCGGGTTATGCCGAAGCGCCGCGCCATATCCACCGCATAGCGCAGCATGGCGGCTTTCTGCTTCAGATCGGGATAAGGAATCACGGCCGTGTCGGTCACAAACAGCAGCCTGGGATACCGGGGCAACTGAATGGCACAGACATAGCTCATGACGGCATCCGGGGGAAGCAGGCCTTTTTCCCTGTCAAGCACCGCCCTCAGGAACAAGTCGGTGCCCACCAGGCCTTTCATCAGCACATCGGCTCTGCCTTCTCTCACCATTTCAAGGGCTGCGTATGTGGCTTCCCTGTCGCCGGGAACATCCACGGCGGTATACCAGTCGTCACGCCCGGTCTCTTCCAGAGCCCGTTCCCTGATCCTTCGGGCATTCCCCAGCAACAGGGCGCGGGCAAAACCAGCCTCCACGGCCCGGAACAGGGCTTCAAGGGTATTAGGATCTTCCGCCACAGCCACGGCGATGGTTTTCCTGATTTTCTTTTTCAGGAGATGGTCTGCCATCTGATCCAGGGTGCGGATGGGTTCCATACCGTTGCAGTTAAGCCATCATGGCGGCCAGGGCAATGGAATACAATTTGGTTCGGGCGCTGTCGCCGCGGGAAGACAGCACGGCAGGAACCCGGCCTCCCACCACAATGGCTCCCAGTTCACCGCCTGCCAGTTTGGTATTGAACTTGTAAAAGGCATTGCCCGATTCGATATTCGGAAAAAGGATGCAGTCGGCATCGCCGGCCACCTCGCTGTTCACTTTTTTGATCCGCGCACTTTCTTTGTCCACGATCACATCCAGGGCCAGGGGCCCTTCCACGGTGGCTCCCCGTATCTGACCCCGTGCGGCCATTTTGGACAGGATGGCTGCATCCACACAGGCCGGTATTTTGGGAAGTACCTGTTCGGTAGCCGCCAGGATGGCCACTTTCGGATTTTCATTGCCCAGCCGGTGGGCGGTTTTAATCAGCTCTTTCAGAATGGCGGTTTTTTCTTTCAGTCCGGGAAGGGGAATAATAGCCACATCGCCCACAATGAGCAGCTTGTGATAGGAAGGGATTTCCATCACCGTCACATGGGTCAGGATGGCTCCCGGATCCATCAGGCCGGCCTCTTTGTCGAGAATGGCCCGCATATACCTGTCGGAACTCACCAGCCCCTTCATCAGCAGGTCGCCCTTGCCCTGGTTAATGAGGTCGACCGCTGTGCGGGCGGCCTGCATATCCTCCTTTTCATGTACTATGCTAAACACCGAGGGGTCGATTTTTTCTTCCTCGCAGGCTTTCTGAATGGCCTCGCGGTCGCCCACCAGGGTGGCTTCAATCAGCCCCATGGAGCGGGCCATTTCCACAGCCGCCACGGTATGACGGTCATTGGCACAGGCAGCCACCAGTTGCTTGGAAGGTTTCGCCCTCAGCACATCGAACATCTGATCGAGTTTGGTTATCATATCCATTATTTATTCATGATCTTTAACTGTTGGACAATTTCTTCGGTATCCTGTGCAATAACCAGTTCCTCGTTGGTGGGAACGATCAGCGCCTTGACTTTGCTGCCGGGTGCGCTGATCACCGTCTCTTTCCCCCGCACACCCCGGTTTTTTTCTTCATCGAATTCCAGTCCGAGGTATTCAAAGTCGTGGCAAACCTCGGCCCGGGTAATATCGCCGTTCTCTCCCACTCCGCCTGTGAACACAATAATATCCACCCCGCCCATCGAAGCGGCATAGGCTCCGATGTATTTTCTGATGCGGTAATGATACATTTCCAGCGCCAGGATAGCCCTTTCGTCTTTTTCTTCGGCGGCCTTTTCCACCTCACGCATATCCGAAGACACACCCGATATGCCCAGCACCCCGCTGTGTTTGTTGATCAGGGCGTTGGCCGTGGAAATGGAGAGCTCTTCCTTCTTCATGATGTGTATAAAAGCCCCCAGGTCCATGTCACCGCAGCGGGTTCCCATGATCAGCCCCTCCACGGGGGTCAGTCCCATGGAAGTATCCGCCACTTTTCCGTTTTTCACCGCAGCCACGGAGGCTCCGTTGCCCAGGTGGCAGGTAATGATTTTGCTGGTATGGTAATCGGCGCCCAGGATCTCACAGGCTCTTTTCGAAACGTAGCGATGACTTGTTCCGTGAAAGCCGTAGCGCCGGATGCCGTACTTTTTGTAAAGGGAATAGGGAATGGCATACATATAGGCATAGGCAGGCATGCTCTGATGGAAAGCCGTATCGAAAACCCCTACCTGCGGCACATTCGGCAGGAGTTCCTGCATGGCGGCTATTCCTTTCAGATTGGGCGGATTGTGCAGGGGCGCCAGGTCGATGCATTCTTTCATTTTCTGTATTACCTCCGGGGTAATCAGCACACTGGAGTTGAAAGTTTCGGCTCCGTGCACCACACGGTGCCCCACAGCATCTATTTCGTCGAATCCCTTCAGGCATCCGTGTTTTTCACTGACCAGAATACCCAGCACATACTCTATTCCCTGCTGATGGTCGAGGATCTCTCCTTCCAGTTTTACTTTATCGCCATCAAACCGCTCGTTTTTAATGAAAGAACCGTGCAGGCCGATTTTTTCGACAATCCCCCGGGCCATCACTTCCTTCCGGGCCATGTCGAACAACTGGTATTTGATGGATGAACTTCCGCAGTTCAGTACAATAATTTTCATGAATAATCTGCTTTATTTCGTTTTTATTTTATTTCCGGGCAGGTAATGGTTTCGCCCACAATTTTGCCGTCCTCATATTTGTAAAAACCCGCACCCGTTTTCCGGCCGATCATACCGGCCCGGTACAACCGTTTGATCATGGGGCTGGGCTTGAACTTCCGTTCCCCGAACTCCGTGTACAGGTTATCCATCCATTTGATCAGTTTATCGAGGCCTATCTTGTCGGCCAGTTCGAGGGGACCGAACTGAAGGCCGAACCCGTACTTCATGGTCTGGTCAATGCAGCCGGCAGAAGCCACCCCTTCCATCAGCAATTCGCAGGCCTCGTTGATCAGGGTAACGATGAGGCGGGTGCTGATGTTCCCGGGACTTTCATGTGATTCGATCACTTTCTTGCCGATCATCCTGGCAAACCGGGTAACAAACCCGAATGATTCGTCGTTGGTTTTCACCCCCCGTACCACCTCCACCACATTCGACTCGGCGGCTGATGTGAGAAAATGCAGACCCACCGCACGTTCAGGATGTTTCAGCACACCGGCCAGTTCCGATATCATAAGAGTTGCCGTATTCGACGTGATGATAGCTTCCCGCGAGACCACCTCTTCCACCCGCCTGAAAACATCCTTTCGGATTTCCAGGCTGGTGCCGGGCTTGTTGAAATTGATCGTTTCCACGATCAGGTCGCAGTCGCTGATATCTTTATAATCAGTGGACCCATGTATCCGGCTCAGAATGGCCCGTTTGTCAGAACGGGTCAGCCCCCAGTGGTTGATCACCTCGTCCAGGGTGATTTCCAGCTCCTGAAAGATTTCTTTCACCCGTTCTTCCGATACGTCGATAAACACCACATCGATCCCGTTCTGGGCTACCACACGGGCAATTTCCTGCCCCATGGTACCGCAGCCGATGATACCCACCTTTTTCAGGGTTCCCTTTCGCCCGACACTTCGTCCCAGCGCATAATCTTCAAGTGATTCTGTCATGTTATGTATTTCTTTTTCTGGTTTGTTTCATTTGATTCCGGCAGCCTGACAGGCCGTGATGGCGATCAGGTTCACAATATCGCTCACCGAACAGCCCCTCGACAGGTCGTTTATGGGAGCCGCCATGCCCTGTAATACCGGGCCTATGGCTTCGGCCCCTGCCAGGCGCTGCACCAGCTTGTATCCGATGTTTCCCGATTGCAGGTCGGGGAATATCAGTACATTGGCCCTGCCGGCAATGGCACTGTCCGGAGCTTTTGACTTTCCAATCGACTCGATGATGGCCGCATCGGCCTGCATCTCCCCGTCGATCTGCAGCGTGGGGTCCATTTCCCTGGCTATTCGCGTGGCTTCAGCCACCTTATCCACGAGAGGATGTTTTGCACTCCCTTTCGTGGAAAAGCTCAGCATGGCAATACGTGGTTCGAATCCGGCCAGCACGCGGGTGGTGTGGCCCGTAGCCACGGCAATCTCGGCCAGCTCACTGGCTGTGGGGTCGGGATGTACGGCACAATCGGCAAAAACCATCAATCCGTTGTGGCCGAATTGACTGTCGGGCAGCATCATCAGAAAGGCGCCCGATACCACCGAAATACCCGGAACGGTTTTTACGAACTGAAAAGCGGGCCTCAGCACATCGCCCGTGGCATTTCCGGCGCCGGCCACCTCCCCGTCGGCATCCCCGGCCTTGATCATCAAAGTAGCCAGGTACAGAGGGTTGGTAACCAGCCTGGCTGCTTCTTCTTCCGTCAGGCCCTTGTGCTTCCTCAGCTCCACCATCATGCGGATGTATTCTTCTTTTTTTGGAGGATGGTCCGGATCGATGATCTCCGTTTCCGCAATATGCTTCAGATTGTATTTTTCAGCCAGCTCCATGATCCGGGATTTTTTCCCCAGCAGAATAATCTTTGCCAGTTTCTCGCGGGTGGCTATATCGGCTGCCTGCAGGGTGCGTTCTTCTGTTCCCTCGGGCAGAACAATGCGCATGGAATATTTTTTAGCCTGCTCTTTGATTCTGGAAATCAATTTCATTGTATATCAGTAATTTACTGTATTTATTTTTCGCCTCCAAATTTATCCAAAAAAGGCTATATTTCCGCACCTGCGAAATGATTATTCTCAGGAAAGAAATGTGTTACAAAACATCTGATGTCTTATTCTTCCTGTAAAACAAGACGTAGCATGCATACAGGCAGGTCGTTCGCCATGAGGAGGCGAACGAAACCGGCCTGAGGGGTAGGGTAAACGGTTCATCAGACAAAAAGTATTATACTGCCGTCCCTGCGGGA
>JBNGDI010000071.1:0-6762 GCA_049975425.1 Bacteroidales bacterium | reverse complement strand
TAATTTAAAAGGTTAATTTGCAATTCCTTATAATATAAAAAATAAAATGATTGCAGGCAAGTTTTACCGCAGTTCTTTGTAAAAGATATTGCTGAAAAGGGAATTTTACCACAATCTGAATATATTTGAATGAATAAGTTCTGAAAATACACGGGTCAACCTTGCTTTTACTATGAAAAACAGGAAACAGGCCTTACATAATATGGACCACTGGGCATT
Organism: Bacteroidales bacterium; assembly: GCA_049975425.1. Lineage (GTDB taxonomy): Bacteria > Bacteroidota > Bacteroidia > Bacteroidales > VadinHA17 > HyVt-105. The sequence continues at coordinate 6,543 of JBNGDI010000071.1, read as the reverse complement.
GAAATACAAAGGATGGGACCCGGAGGAACAGCCCCTGCGCGAAGCCCTTTGTACCCTGGGAAACGGGTTTTTTGCCACGCGGGGTGCCGCCGAGGAAGTTCCTGATAATGAATACAATTATCCCGGAACCTATATGGCAGGAGGGTACAACCGAATGACCTCCCGCATCGCCGGAAAAGACATTGAGAACGAAGACCTGGTCAACTGGCCGAACTGGTTATTTCTGACATTCCGGCCCGCCAACGGGCCATGGCTTGATCTGAGCAGAGTGGAAGTGCTGGAATACCATCAGGAGTTGAACCTGAAAAACGGGCTCCTGAGCCGCAAAATGAAGATAAGAGACGGGAAAGACCGGGTGACCTCTATCATCAGCCGCCGGGTGGTGAGCATGAACAACCATCATGAAGCGGGGCTGGAATGGGTGTTCATTCCCGAAAACTGGTCGGGCCGGGTCATATTCCGGGCAGGAATCGATGGAGACGTTATCAATAACGGCGTGGAAAGGTACCGTGATCTGGAAGGGAAGCACCTGGAGATAGAAGAAAAAGGCATTACCGAAGATCATATCCAGTACCTGTCGGCCCGGACTCTGCAGAGCGAGGTCAAGGTATCCATGAGCTCGCGTGTGAGGCTGTTCTGTGAAGAGAAAGAATGCAGTACCGAAAGGAAACCGGTGCGGAAGAAATATTTTGCGGGAGAGGATATCCGGGTGGAATGTAACATGATGGTCCCGGTGAGGGTGGAAAAGCTGGTGAGTGTGTACTCGTCAAGGGATTTTGCCATTGCCGACCCCCTGACCGAAGCCCTGGAGCACATAAACCGGATAAAAGATTTCAGGTCTCTGCTTGACAACAGCCAGATCAGCTGGGAAGAGATATGGGAAAAATGTGATATCAAAATAAAGAACCGGAACGGGGGAGAGGAACAGATGATTGTTCGCCTGCACATTTTCCATCTGTTCCAGACCGTTTCCAACAACAGCATGGGGTACGACATCGGGGTGCCTTCCCGTGGCTGGCACGGGGAAGCATACCGCGGACATATTTTCTGGGACGAACTGTACATTTTCCCTTTCATCAACATGCATTTTCCCCAGCTGGCCCGGTCGCTGCTGATGTACCGGTACAACCGGCTTTCGAGGGCTGTGCACGATGCCCGGGAAAAAGGGTGCAGGGGATGTCGCTTTCCCTGGCAGAGCGGGAGCAACGGAAAGGAAGAATCGCAGGTGATCCACCTGAATCCCGAATCGGGCCGGTGGATCCCTGACAATACCCATTTGCAGGTGCACATCAATGCGGCCGTAGCTTTTAATGTATGGCAGTACTACCAGAGCACCATGGATATCGAGTTCCTGCTTACCTACGGAGTGGATATTATCATGAACAATGCCCTGTTCTGGTCGTCCCTGGCTGAAATAGATTCACGCAAGAACCGGTATGAGATCAGGGGTGTGGTGGGTCCGGACGAATACCATACCCGCTATCCCGGATCGGATGTGCCGGGGCTGCATAACAATGCCTATACCAATTTTATGGCCGTGTGGGTGTTGCTCAGGGCCCTGGAGATCGCAGAAATGGTGGATAATGAAACGCTGATGGCAATGCAGGCGCGTATCGGGTTCACGGAGGAAGACCTGGAAAGGTGGGAAGAAATCACCCGGAAAATGTTCATTCCGTTCGATGGTAACGGGGTGATCATGCAGTTCGAGGGGTTTGACGAACTGGAGGAACTCGACTGGAAAAAGTACCGGTCGGAATACGGCGATGCCATCCGCCTGGACCGGATCCTGGAAAAGGAAAACGATTCGGTGAACCGCTACCGGGCCTGCAAGCAGGCCGACGTATTGATGCTGTTCTACCTTTTTTCATCGGAGGAACTGGAGGAGGTGTTCGGAAGGCTGGGGTACGATTTCAAAGCTTCGGATATTCCACGGAATATTGAATATTATCAGGCCATTACCTCGCACGGATCCACCCTGAGCAGGGTGGTGCATTCGTGGGTTTATGCACGGGTCGACCGAAACCGGTCGTGGGGACAGCTTAACCGGGCCCTGCGGTTTGATATAGAGGATGTGCAGGGAGGAACCACATCCGAAGGGATCCACCTTGGGGCTATGGCCTGTTCGGTTGATCTGGTGATGCGGGGGTATTCGGGACTCGAGATCCGTGACGATGTGCTGTGGTTCAATCCCAGGATCCCGGAGGACCTGAAAGAACTTGCGTTCCATGTACGGTACCGGGGCCACTGGATCAGAATGGAAATTACACAAACGAAGCTGAAGATCGATTTCCGGAAAGGATGGGCCCCGCCGGTGGAGATCGGGATCAAAGGGAAAAAGATCCTTTTCCGGGGGAACGAATCGAAAGAATTTGATATCGGGTAGGGTAGCGTCAGATCAGATCAGATCCTTATGCCGGCCGGCATACACACAGCAGGTGCTTGGAATATTGCACCATGTGCATGTCTTCTCCGTGATCCATAACGAAATTCATCCATTTTTTCTGCAGGGGCCGGCTCAGGTTATGGAAGAGTTCCATATTTTCCCCGAATATTCCTTCAATGCCAACCAGGTGAAGCATTTCCAGGCCGGATTCCCGAAGCAGGGAAGGTACTTCTTCAGGAAAGGTAAAATGCGCATTCGTAAACCATTCCGTCCCTTCCACAAAACTTTTGTCGGTCCCTGTTTCCCAGAGTTTCACAACCCCGTCTTCCCGTTCGATCCCCGAGGGATTGTTTTTCAACCCGTACAGCATGGCGGCGGTTCTCGACATAAAAGCAAGGTACAGGTACCCGCCACTTTGTACAGAAGCAGCAGCCTTCCGTAGCAATGCCAGCCGGTCTTCCTTTGCCGGAAGGTGGTACAGGGGACCGAGAACCAGGATGGCATCCCAGTCATGCTTTTCCCATACGGAAGAACGAAGGGCGTCGGAAACCAGGGTGCCGAGCAGTCCCGGCTTTCCTTTTGTGCGTTGCCTGGCCCGTTCCATATTTTTTCCCGAAAGGTCGTTCAGAAACAGCCGGTACCCCCTGTTCAGGAGCAATTCGGCATACCTTCCCGTTCCGCAGGCTACATCCAGAACTGTATCTCCGGGAGAAATATATTTTTCGATGTATTTCAGGGTGACGGGAATTTCGAAGGGGTTGTTATCCAGACGCCGGTCTTCCTCATTCACATGCCGGTTGTAATAATCCTTTACCTTTTTCATGTTTCCGGGATTAGGATCGTTCCAGCAACTTTTTCAGTTCGTTCCACGGCCGGGTATTGATCACGTCGGCCTTTTCCAGCCAGCCCCGGCGGGCCTGTGCCACACCGTATTTCATGTTGGCGAGCTGGCCGGTAGTGTGGGCATCGGTCGATATGGCCAGTTTCAGTCCCATTTCCCGGGCCATAAGAATATCCCGGTCGTTCAGGTCGAGCCGGTCGGGGTTGGCATTGACCTCCAGGAAACAGCCCTGTTCAAGGGCTTCTTTCATCACCTTCTTCAGGTCGATCTCGATGGGACTCCTTTCGTTGATCAGCCGGCCTGTAGGGTGCCCCAGAATGTTGAAGTACGGGTTTTCCATGGCCCGCAATATGCGGCGGGTCTGCTGCTTTTTTGAAAGGTTCCGGTGGTAATGGATGGAGCAGGTTACCAGGTCGAGCTCTTTCAGCACCTCGTCGGGGAGGTCGAGGGAACCGTCTTCCAGGATATCCACTTCGACGGATTTGAGGATGCGGAAGTTCTTCAGTTCACCGTTCAGCCGGTCGATCTCTTTCATTTGCTTGCGGAGGCGCTTTTCATCCAGCCCGTGGGCCATGGTCACTTTTTTTGAATGGTCGGTAACGGCAAGGTATTCGTAACCCTTTTCCCGGGCGGCGGTGGCCATTTCCTTAATGGAAGAACGGCCATCGGTGGCATCGGTATGGGTATGCAGGTCGCCCCGGATATCGTCTTCTGTGATCAGGCGGGGCAGTTTGTTTTCCCGGGCTGCCTCGCATTCCCCCCGGCCTTCCCTCAGCTCGGGCTCGATGTACCGGAGCCCCAGTTTCCGGTAGATTTTTTCCTCGCTTTCCGAAACCAGCTTTTTTTCCCCTTCGAAGAGCCCGTATTCGTTCAGTTTGAAGCCCTTTTCCCGGGCGATCTTCCGCAGGGCCACACTGTGCTCCTTCGAACCTGTAAAATACAACAGGGCCGATCCGTACGATTTTTTATCGACCAGTCTGAGATCGACCTGCATGCCGCTTTTCAGCCTCACCGACGATTTTGTCTTTCCCGAAGCCAGCACATCGGCCGTATCCTCATATTTTTCGAAGTGTTTCATCAGGGTTTCCGGTTTTCCCCCGGTGGCCAGGATGTCGATATCTCCCACGGTTTCTTTTTTCCTGCGGTAGCTTCCGGCCACAACCACCTTATCCGCTTTATCCGACAGGTGTTCCAGCAGGGGTGCCACGATTTCTCCGGCCTCGGCCAGTTTGCAGCGGCCAGAGCCGCCCTTTTCAGCATATTCTTCGATTTCCTTAAGGATGTTTTTCACCGTCTTTTTGCCGAATCCTTCCAGTTCGGCTATTTTTCCTTCCTCTGCGGCTTTTTTCAGTTCACCGATCGAAGTGATATGCAGTTGGTCGTACAACAGTTTGGTACGGCGGGGACCTATCTGTTCCAGCTTCATGATGTCTGTCAGGGAAGAGGGAAGCTCTTTTTTCAGCTTTTCCAGCTGCTTGAGCTTTCCTGTTTTTGCCATTTCCACGATTTTTTCCGCCATGCTTTCCCCGATACCGGGTAAATTTTCGATTTCCTCCGGGTTTTTGGCCAGTTCGGTGATATTCTTCGTCAGGCCCGAGACGGTGCGGGCTGCATTGCGGTATGACCGGATGCGGAACGGGTTTTCATCCTGGATCTCCAGCAGGTCGGCTACCTCATTCAGGATATCCGCAATCATTTTGTTGGTAACGGTCATAGGGGTGTGTTTTTTTGCGGCCGGGCCGCCGGTTTTATTCTTCCATGAGAGAAATCAGGGTTTTTGCATTTTCTGCTGCATGGGCGTGCATGTCGTTGTTGAAGAAAACGTACAGGGTTTCCGGACGATGTTCCTTTTCCATCTGCTTCAGCCTTTTTTTCCAGTGGTCCAGTTCATCTTTCCCGTAAAAATGGTCGTACCAGCGGTTTTTTCCGTGAAAGCGCGCATAGGCTGTGGGGGCCGTTACCTGCACCTCTTCGGGAAGGTTGCCGGGGGCCGACAGCATGCAGAAAGCCAGGCCGGTATCGCGCATCAGTTCGTATACCTGCGGGGCGAACCAGGAGGCATGCCGGAATTCCAGCACGTGCACCTGGTTTTTGTCGAGCAGTTTGGCAAACTTTTCCAGTTTGGAAAGGTTGCTGTGCAGGTTCCCCGGGAGCTGCCACAGCACGCAGCCCAGCTTGTCTTCCAGGGCATTGAGGGAGTGCAGGAATTCTGACAGCCGTTGCCGGAATAGACCGTCGGTTTTCAGTTTCTTCATGTGGGTGAAAAAGCGGTGTGCCTTGACGGCGAAGCGGAAATTGGCCGGGGTACGTTCTTTCCATGTCCTGAGCTCCTTTTCCCCTGGCATGTTGTAAAAGGTGTTGTTGATCTCCACGGCCGGGAAATGCCCGGCGTAATATTCCAGCCAGCGGGATGCGGGAAGGTCTCCGGGATAGAATTTCCCTTTCCAGTCTTTGTAATAAAAGCCGCTGCAGCCAATATAGCACTTCATTGTTTCATGTTACTTCACTATCAAATATACGGGAAAACAGGGACAGATGCCAGTGGGTTGGTTTTGGAAAAAATTCGTTATTTTGCATTCCATGAACACAGAACTGAATATTCTTTTGCATGTGGTGATTGCGTCGGTACTGGGGGGATTGATCGGGCTGGAGAGGGAGAAAGTGGAGAAGCCGGCGGGTGTCCGTACGAACATGCTGGTGGGTGGGGCTGTGGCTCTGCTGGTATCGCTGGGAAAGATCATTGTGGTGTATTTCCTCGATTCGGGCCTGGGGGAGTACATCAGTGCCGACCCGGTGCGGATCATTCAGGCCATTATTGTGGGCATCAGCTTTATCGGGGCCGGGATGGTGCTGCAGATTGCCGGTGAGCAGAAGATCAAGTACCTTACCACCGCGGCCACCATTCTGTTTTCCACCGGCGTGGGCATTTCGGTGGCGCTCGATCAGTACATCCTGGCGGTGGGGGCTACCATCTTTATCCTGATCATCAATTATTTCCTGGCCATTTTTACCAGGATGCTGCGGAAGAAAAGAAACAACCGGGAGTGATTATTCCATGCCGATGGCGGGTGCAAACTACGTCCTCAAATTCGCAAGTTTTTATTAAAAGATAATATATTATTTGTTATTCAATCAATTACAGAAACAAGCCATCACCTTTAAGGTGAAATAATCATTCGTTCCTGCAACTTTATCTTTGATATATTCACTCCACCAGCCGCTCAGGCCGGTTTCGTTCGCCGCCCCATGGCGAACGACCTGCTTTGGCAGGTTCAAGAATTTAGTGCAACGGGTATTGATGAAACAAAGAACATTAGTG
>JBNGDI010000070.1:0-7376 GCA_049975425.1 Bacteroidales bacterium | reverse complement strand
GGTAACTACGTAGTATACTACGTAGTTACCTACGTAGTATGTGTTATGAAGAGTGAAAAGTGGCAATATATTGGCGCAAACATTACAAAAACTCCATACAAACCTGTTAATTACCGACCGGCTGAAACGGAGGATTCAGGCAAACGGGCCTCCACCGTATCAATCAGGAACCGCCTCCATAACTGGGCTATGCCTTGAGCAGGAAATACACTGTCCCCCGGGTCCGCTGCTCGATCATCACTGTTTTTCCGTCAAGCACGCGGGCAATGGCTTCGGGAGTATAATGGCGGATGGTAATCAGTTCCAGGCCGGTATTGTATTTGACGTTGAATTCCTTCTGCAGCCCGGCCAGGATCTTTTCCACCTTGTCTTTTCGTCCGTCCACACACAGCGATACGCTGATGGCCGAGTTCTGCACCAGGTTCACCCGCAGGCGGTACCGGTTGAACAGGGAAAATATTTTTCCCAGGCTTTCCTCTACCACAAAGGAATAATCGCGTGGCAGCACAGTGATCAGCACCTGGTTTTCCTTCCGGATATACACCGGCACCAGGTCCATTTTCTGTTGTATTTGATGAATCAGGGTGCCGGGGGCTTCGGGGTTGGCAAAAGGCCTGACAAACAACGGTATATTTTTATTTTCCAGGGGTTTGATGGTCTTCGGATGGATGATCTTGGCCCCGTAGTACGACAGCTCCACTGCCTCGAGGTAGGAGATTTCCTCCAGTTTTTCTCCCGTGTCCATCCACTGCGGATCGGCGTTCATCACTCCGGGCACATCTTTCCATATCACAACCTTTTCAGCACCGAGCATGGCCGCCAGCACGGCAGCCGTGTAATCCGAACCTTCCCGGCCCAGGGTCACCGGCTGGCCGTCGGCCGTGGCGCCGATAAATCCCTGGGTAACATAGATTCCGCCCTTTTCCCGCAGGAAGGTTTTTCTCACCTGGTTTTCCGACACGGCCCATTGAATCTTCCCGTCGCGGAAGCAATTATCGGTCAGCAGGCATCCGCGGATGTCAACCCACCGGTTCAGAATATCGTTCCGGTTAAGCCAGGCGCTTACCAGCAGCGATGACAGCAGCTCACCGCAGGATACGATCCGGTCGTATATCCGGTGGAACGATCCGCGCGGCGTACTGGACATGGTTGTTTCCAGGGAACTGAAAACATCCGATAGCTGACGGAATACTGCATCTTCCCTTCCGGGGAACAATTCCCGGGCCAGTTCTTCATGCATCTTCCTGATATCCGACAGAACCAGGGCAGCCCTCCCCGTTTTTTCGTAATAGTTTTCCGCTACCTTTTCCAGTGCATTGGTGGTTTTTCCGAAAGCAGACACCACCACCACCAGGGGGCCGTTTTCCTTTTTCATCAGAGGGATCAGCCGCCGCATGTCGCCGGCATCCTTCAATACCCCGCCGCCAAATTTGTATACTTTCATACTCCTTGTATTTCGGGATAAAGATAATGAAAGAAATGGTTAAGCATGGACAGGGCGCGGGGCCGGGAGGTGAGGGATGGGATGGAAGGGTTGTGTCTGGTCAGTTATCGTTTCTGTACGAGCAACCAGGTATCGAAATATTCCGGGAAGGCAGATCGGATACGATGAATCTCGGCCCGGGCCTCTGAAATATCGTCCGTGGCCAGAACCGATACCCGGATCAGCCCTTCCTCGTTCTGAAGGAGAGTGGACTGAAAACCGTCGTCCCTGATCATTTCCTGATACCGGGCTGCATTTTCCGGGCTGCGGAAGCTGCCTATGATGACAAAATACCTGGAAGGGTCGGGCGGTATTTCGTTCAGGGCGACCAGCTTTTCTTCCACCTCGGGAATGGAATCATCGGTTGCGTTTTCAACAGACGGCGCCGGTACGGCCGGAACGAGGGCCGGTTGTGCATCTTCAGGAACGGCGGTTTTCTTTACCCCTCCGCAGGAGGAAAGCAACAGAATGAGGACAAAAAGGGCAGAGAGATTTTTTTTCATGAAGTATCTTCTTTGACAGAATAACGAAAAACAGGTACAAATATTTTCATTCGTTGTTTTTCCGGACATGACAAAGATAATGATCTTTTCATTCATCTTCCTGAAAAAGGAAAACTTCCTCGATGGAAAGGCCGAATATCCGGGCAATGTCGTGTGCCAGCCTGAGCGACGGGTTGTACTTCCCTTTTTCCAGGAATACGATGGTTTCCCTTCTCACCCCAACCTTTTGCGCAAGTTCCAGCTGGGAAAGGTTATGGCGGGCCCGCAGTTCTTTAATGCGGTTATTCATTGCCTGTCCCAAGGAATTTTACACCTATCCAGGAAAAGAAAAATACCAGGGCCATGCCCATGATGCCTGCCCCTATCAGGGTATGGCATTCCATACTGGTTTTGTCGCTGAGGTACATCAGGAGGAGCCAGAGGTAAATGGAGATGTAGTAGGAAAGGGAGGAGGCGCGGGTCATGATCTTCTTTGAGAACTCATCCTCTGCCGGTTCCTTTCTCAGGTTGCTGCGTAGCCGGGTGATGCCCGCAAAAAGGGCGAACCCGACGATGATGACCACCCCGCCCACCATCAGGATCTCCTGTGTGTCCCAGGTGAATTCTGCCTGGAGTATCCATACCAGGATGGAAACAATGACCAGGGCGGCAATAACGAACATTACAATGGTTTTTTTCATGGCGAATGTTATATAAATCTAACATAATGTTAGAAATATATAACATAATTTCCAAATATTTATTGACTTTTTTTGTGATGATGTATTCTTCTCCCTCCCTCAGGCCACTGTTTCACTCCGCTCCCTGTGCGGAGCGACTTACTTTTTTCCCGGGCGAAAAAAGTAAGTAAAAACGCCCCGGCTGCTGATGTTTTTATGGAAAAACTACGTCAGGTAAACCGCCTGCCGCGGTCCAAACTCGTTCCTGACTGCGCTGCGCTTGTCAGGTCCTCAAACAGGACCGCTGCTCGGGCCTGCCCACCATTTCCCTTTCTTGTTTTTCAAATAAAAGCCTCAGAGGCCGATCCTTATATTTGCACATATGTTCTAACAAACTAGTGCGTACCTGCCTGGCGGCAGACAGGTCTCCGGACGCGTGCCACAAAAAAAACTCTGCGTGCTTTGCGAATTCTTAGCGGTCTCTGCGTGAAATATTTCTGAGAAGATTATACTGTATAAAAGTCCACCCCCTGGATCCCATCCCCTGACTTTGCCTGCCTGCCGGCATTTATTTCCGGTCAAAAAACGGATTCTTGGAGGTTGCGCTGAGGGGTATCCCATAAATGATTTTGACCTCCGGTGGAAACAGTTGCAGGTCCAGTGCCGCCTGTCCCACCGTATACATGATCCGGTTATCGGCCCGGTGGTCCATGGCCACGCTCACGGCCGAGCCCATGGCAATGCCCAGGTCGCCGGTATTAAACACACAGGGGTGATCAGGGTGTTCTCGTTTTTCATCGCAGTTTTCAAAACCACACATGCCGCACACTTTCAGTCCGGCCGGTTCGATGCGTGTTCCCAGCAGCACCACCCAGGGCGCTTGCCTGATGTTGCCGGCATCGCGGGCGAAAAAGGCTTCTCCCGATTCACGGGCGATTTCTTCCATTCTCCGGGCCATTTTTTCGATATCTTTTTTTCCGGCCAGGGCGGTGAACAGGTTGTTTTTTCCCCGCGCCTTTGGGGCGGTGCGGGCCGCCACGATCATTTTTTCAGCTACCTGGCGCAGGGCATCATCCAGAATCTCTTTTTCGTGGAGCATACTGCAAATTGTTTTGGGACAAAAATAGGAATCGCCGGCTGAAAGACAAGAACCCCTGCATTTTTTTGGACAGTGGGTGGGATCAGGGATTCAGGAACACCTGAAAGGCGGCTTTGTATCCTCTGACTTTTCCCTCTGCATCGTACAGTTCGTAGGCCAGCATCAGGGCTTTCACCCTTTTCTGGAAATTCAGGGTTTCTTCGTTGAAGTGCCAGTCTTCAATGAACTGTACCTTGCCGATCCGTGAACGGCTGAATTCCGGGTCTTTCTCCAGTTCCCGGATTTCCTTGACGGTCATAGGCCTTTCTTCATGGTAATGCCAGGGTGTAAGTTTTCCCTCGTAAACCGCTTCGAAAATCATGTCTACCAGTTTGTTCAGCTTCAGTTCATTCAGGCATTCCGTGGTCCACCAGTCGTCGGGATCGGGGTTTTTCACGGTAATGTCATAGGTAATGGAAGGGGCCAGGCTGATGGCTTCTGTTGCCACTTTGGTAATGATCATGGCAGAGTCGGAGGGATGGGGCGGAGTGTCCCCTGAGCGTGACCGGCAGCCGGTGACGATCAATACCGTGATAAAGAAGAATAACAGGAGAGAGGCATGTTGTTTCATCATGGGATGTTATTACCGGTTAAAAATAAGGCGCATTCCTTTGTGTTCATCATGTACCAGGCCTTTCTCGTAGACCAGGTTCCCGTTCACCCACGTGTGGGTGACGGTATGGCTGAACTCTGTTCCTTCAAGAGGTGACCAGCCGCATTTATACCGTATATTGTCGGGACCGACGGTCCATGGCCGGTCGGGATCCACCAGCACCAGGTCGGCATAGTATCCTTCCCGCAGGTAACCCCTTCGGTCGATCCGGAACATGTCGGCCGGGGCATGGCACATTTTGCGTACTACTTCTTCCAGCGGGATGATCCCCTGCCGGTGCAGTTCCAGCATGGCCGGCAGGGAATGCTGTACCATCGGTCCCCCTGAAGGGGCTTCCCGGTAAGGTTTGGCTTTTTCTTCCCGGGTATGGGGGGCATGGTCGGTGGCCACCACATCGAGCCGGTTTTCTGTCAGTGCCTGAAGGAGTCCCTCGCGGTCGGCCGGGGTTTTGATGGCAGGGTTCCATTTTAACATGGTCCCTTTTCCGGCAATATCTTCCTCCGTAAACCAGAGGTGATGCACGCAGACTTCGGCGGTGAATTTTTTGCCGGCCACATCTGGAGAAGGATCGAACAGTTTTGTTTCGGCTGCAGTTGACAGGTGAAGCACGTGCAGTCTGGTTCCGTAACGCTGAGCCAGTTCCAGGGCGTGGCTGGTGGAACGAATACAGGCATCTGCGCTGCGTATCTGAGCATGCATTGCCATGGGGATCCGGTCACCGAACCTTGAGATGAAGCGGGCCATATTTTCCCTGATAGTGGGTTCATGTTCGGCATGTACAGCTACCAGGGAGGGTGCCTGTTCAAAGATGGCGGCCAGGGCCCGCTCATTATCCACCAGCATATTTCCGGTGCTGGCTCCCAGGAAAAGCTTGATCCCGCAGGTGGTGCGGGGGTCGGTTTTCACTATTTCCTTCAGGTTGTCGTTGGTGGCGCCCAGGTAAAATGAAAAATTTGCCAGGGAGCGAACGGAAGCGATGGCGAATTTTTCTTCCAGCAGGAACCGGGTTACAGTTTGCGGAAGGGTATTGGGCATATCCATAAACGAGGTAACGCCGCCTGCAACGGCTGCCAGCGATTCGGTATACAGGTTGGCTTTATGTGTCAGCCCGGGTTCCCTGAAATGTACATGTTCGTCTATCACACCGGGCAGCAGGTACCTGCCGCCGGCGTCCAGAAAGGGAAGTTGCATTACTTCCAGGGGAAGTTCTTCGGAATAGATGCGGTGGATCAGCTCATTACGGATATGCAGGTGACCCCGGAAGCTTTTACCTTCGTTTACGAGGCGGGCGTTGCGGATAATGAATTCTTGCATTGGACTGATTTGTCAGGATGGTTTCGGGTACCTGTGGAACCAGCTGCGCACTTTCATGGCGATGACACCCCACAGGGCTTCATTGAATATTCCTCCGCTCATTTTCGAATGGCCTAATTTGCGGTCGGTAAAAATGATGGGTACTTCCACCATGCGGAATCCGTGTTTCCAGGTTGTGAATTTCATTTCGATCTGGAATGCGTATCCTTTGAACCGGATCCGGTCCAGCTCGATGGTTTCGAGTACTTTTCTGGAATAACATTTGAAGCCTGCCGTGGTGTCTTTGATGTGCATTCCGGTAACAAGGCGTACGTAGATGGAAGCCAGGTACGACATGATGACCCTTCCCAGGGGCCAGTTTACCACATTTACTCCGCTGATATACCGGGATCCGATGGCCAGATCGGCTCCTTTTTCAGTACAGGCCTGATACAGCAGCGGAAGGTCATTGGGATTATGGGAGAAATCGGCATCCATTTCGAAGATATAATCGTACCCCCTTTCGAGTCCCCAGTGGAATCCTGCAATGTAGGCGGTTCCCAGGCCTTTTTTTTCTTGTCTTTCAATAATGAATACTTTTCCGGGGTTTTTCTTTTGAAGGTCTTTAACCAGGGAAGCCGTTCCGTCGGGTGATCCGTCGTCGACCACCAGTACATGGAAAGGAACGGGTTGTGCCAGTACTGCGGGAATGATCTTCCCGATGTTTTCCTTTTCGTTGTAGGTAGGTATGATGACCAGGTTTCTGTGCACTATTCCGGCAATATATAGTTATAATACTCTGCTGGGCGAAGATAATGCTTTTTTACGTGAATGGCGGGAGGGGGAATTGTGAAAAGCTGTTAAAAATCTATTTACGGAAGGATGAGGCGGTTAAAAAAAAGACAGAAAAAAAGTGGGGGCGGGGTATTGCAGAACAGAAAATGCTGTCTATATTTGCAGCCGCTTTAAACGCCATGGGGCGAAAAGTTCTTTAAAAATTTTAATTTTTTGTTTGCAAAGATTGAATGTGGGTGTTATCTTTGCAGTCCAAATTTGAATAAACGGTTCTTTGAACGATTGAAGAGGCAAAGCAGTGCGAAAGGTAACCTGGTTAATTCCAGAGCATTACTATGAATCTTGAGAGAGATTGAACTTTTTTTACAACGAAGAGTTTGATCCTGGCTCAGGATGAACGCTAGCGGTAGGCTTAACACATGCAAGTCGAGGGGTAACAGAGGTAGCAATACCTGCTGACGACCGGCGAACGGGTGAGTAACGCGTATGCAACCTTCCTCGAACTGGGGGATAGCCCGAAGAAATTCGGATTAATACCCCATAGTATCCGGTAATCGCATGGTTGCCGGATTAAAGCTCTGGCGGTTTGAGATGGGCATGCGTGACATTAGCTTGTTGGTGAGGTAACGGCTCACCAAGGCAACGATGTCTAGGGGGTCTGAGAGGATGATCCCCCACACTGGTACTGAGACACGGACCAGACTCCTACGGGAGGCAGCAGTGAGGAATATTGGGCAATGGACGCAAGTCTGACCCAGCCATGCCGCGTGCAGGATGACAGCCCTATGGGTTGTAAACTGCTTTTGTATGGGAAGAAACCCCCGGACGTGTCCGGGGTTGACGGTACCGTACGAATAAGCATCGGCTAACTCCGTGCCAGCAGCCGCGGTAA
>JBNGDI010000069.1:0-7496 GCA_049975425.1 Bacteroidales bacterium | reverse complement strand
CGGAGGATTTTTTTGCCTGCTTTTTTCATCCCTGAAAAAAGCGGGTCGTTCGCCACAGGGCGGCGAACGAAACCGGCCGGTGGGGGTGGGTAAACGGTTCATGAGGCCAAAAAAATATACTGCCGTTCCTGCGGGACTTATGGGAAAATCATTTATTCTATTCATTTACGCAAAGCCCGCAAAGAATCCGCCGAGCGCCCTGAGACTTTCCGTTTCATCTCATGCAATGGTTTAAAAAATGATCTTTCGTTGAATAAGAAAAAAAAAAGGGAATGTGGTACAAACGGAAGACCATCAAAGCCCATCCACTCCCCCTCTTCATCACTCCATCACCCGGTTACATCAAATCACCCACTCCTCTTCTCTAAGTCACTAAGTCTCTAAGTCACTGATAAACAGAGTCACAGACCCACTGAGCCTCCTAACACCCTTCTTCCCCCCTCCGTCCTGCTGCATTTTTATCTACTGCACTACCTCCAGTTCGGTTCTGAGCAGCACGTCATCATCAGAGGAGGGCCCCACCAGGATCTCATACCGTCCGGGATCCACGGAATATTCACCGGTTTCCGTGTGGTAGTATTCCAGCTCTCTGGCTCCCAGGGTAAATTTGACCGTGGCGGTTTCTCCCTGTTTCAGGTGGATGCGTGTGAATCCGCGAAGGTCTTTCAGGGGAGCATTCCGGTAGGTGTCAGGATATCTGACGTATAGTTGGGGCACTTCATCCCCGTCGAAAGATCCGGTGTTGGTAATATCCACTTCCACGATTACCGTTCCGTCACGGTGTATTTGTGAGGTATCCGTCCGGAGATGGGTGTAACTGAACGTAGTATAGCTCAAGCCGTAACCGAAAGGGAATAGGGGTTCCTTCTCGAAATACCGGTAGGTTTTTCCTTTCATGTTGTAATCTTCGAACGGAGGAAGCTGATTCACCGATTTGTAGAAAGTGACCGGCAGCCTTCCGGCAGGATTGTAATCGCCGAACAGTACATCGGCAATGGCTGTGCCGGCAGCCTGGCCCGGATACCAGGCTTCCAGGATGGCCGGTATGTTTTCGGCTTCCCAGTTCACAGCAAGAGCACTACCGTTGAGCAATACCAGCACAGTGGGTTTTCCCAGGGCATGGATTTTTCTTATCAGTTCACGCTGGACCCGTGGCAGATCAAGCGAGGTCCGGTCGCCGCCGCTGAATCCTTCCGTTTCAACCCGCATTTCTTCTCCTTCAAGGCGGGGGGAGAGACCCATGAAGAGTATGACCTGATCGGCCTGCCGGGCTATATCCAGGGCTTCGTCAAGCAGGTTTTCCCCGGGTTTTTCCCATAACAGCCGGCAAACGGCATCACCATGAAAATCATTGAATTCCAGCCGGATGGGATAGGATTTTCCGGCTTCCAGCTCCACAAACCGGTAATGTTTTGCAGCGTGGTGGATACTGTGGTAGGCGGTCAGGAGGCTGTCTTCAAGAAAAAGACGGAAGCTTTTGGCCTCCACGCCCAGGGCATACCTGCCCGAAACGGGGGGCACCAGTGCCCCTGTCCAGCGCACGCTGAATGTATCGTCGGGCAGGGATGAGTAGGGGGTTCTGTCCCACCAGTTGAAGTTCACGCTGTCATGTACCTCGCTGACCACGGGTTCTCCTTCGCACCGGCGGTTGGGGAAGAATTCAGCCTGAAGTCCCCGGGAGCCAGCCGTTTCATCGGAAAATAAATATTGGGAAGGCAGTGTGGTAAGGTAGGGGATCCCTTCGGCATGGCCCGAGCCCCTGGCATAGAGTACCCGGGTATTTCTGCCCACCTTTTCGCGAATGCCCTGCAACGGGGTTACGGTATCGTACGGGGTTCCGTTGTAGTTTCCGAGAAGGACCTCCACATCATCCGCATTGGGCCCGATTACCGCCACGGAGCCTATGTTTTTTGAAAGGGGGAGCATATCGCCTTCATTTTTCAGCAGTACCATGGATCGGCGGGCCGCATCCAGGGCCTGTTTTTCATAGGATCTGGAATTGACATTTTCATAAGGAATGCGGGCGTACGGTACCTTTTCGTCGGGATCAAACATGCCCAGCTGGAATCGGGCTTTCATCAGGCGGATTACGGCTGTATCGATCTCGTTTTCGGAGATCAGGCCTTTTTCCATGGCTTTTGTCAGTGAGGGGAAAGCCACCCCGCAGTTGAGGTCGGTACCGGCCATGACTGCTATGGCCGATGCTTCCTCGGGATTGGCCACTACGTTGTGCCCGTCATAGAAATCGCGGATGGCCCAGCAGTCGGATACGACATATCCTTTGAATCCGAATTCATCCCTCAGGATGTTCTGAAGAATTTCCCTGTTTCCGCAGCAGGGGTCGCCCATGAACCGGTTGTAGGCGCACATTACCGATTGCACATCGGCGTCGATCACGGAAGCCCTGAAAGCCGGCAGGTAGGTGTCCCTCAGGTCTCTTTCACTTACCACGGCATCGAAGGAATGCCGCAGGGGTTCGGGTCCGCTGTGCACCACATAATGCTTGGAGGTGGCCACCGTTTTCAGGTAACGGGGGTCGTTGCCCTGCATGCCTTTGATAAAGGCCACGGCCATTCTGGAGGTCAGGAAGGGATCTTCTCCGTACGTTTCCATGCCCCTTCCCCAGCGGGGATCCCTGAAAATGTTGATATTGGGCGACCAGAAGGTCAGCCCCTGGTAAATACCCCGTTTTCCCTTTCGCTGAAACTCATGGTACTTGGCACGGGCTTCGTCGGAGATCACCCTGGCCACATCCAGCATGCTTACGGTGTCGAACATGGCGGCCAGCCCGATGGCCTGGGGGAAAACAGTGGCTTTGCCCGAACGGGCAACACCGTGCAGGGCTTCGTTCCACCAGTTGTATTCCGGAATGTTCAGCCGTTCAATGGCCGGAGCCTCGTAAACCATCTGCGAAACCTTTTCTTCCAGGGTCATTCTGGAAACCAGGTCCACGGCCCGTTCTCCGGGTGAGAGGTCAGGGTTCAGGTAAGGGGGTACGGGAGCCCGGTTGCAGGCCGGCAGGATAGCTCCCGCGAGGAACAGTAAAAACAGAAGATTCTTTCTCATAATGAACAGGAGATATATGGGTTTATTGTAGTTTTCCGGCCCCGCCTCCGATGTCGGGAAGGTAGAAGTCGGGTTTCAAACCGGTTGCTTTTTCATAGTTCTTTCCCACCTGGCGGATAAACGTGTTGGTCATGTCATTATGCACAATACTCACCGTACATCCTCCGAAGCCGGCCCCCGTCATCCGGGATCCGAGCACACCTTTGATCTTTCGCGCTTCGCTTACCAGGGTATCAAGCTCCTTTCCGGTTACTTCGTAATCGTTCCGCAGGCTGTCGTGCGATTCGTTCATCAGCTGCCCGAACTGCTTCAGGTCACCCGATTTCAGAGCCAGCACTGCCTCGAGCACCCGCTGGTTTTCCGATATGACATGACGTGCCCGTTTGCGGACCGTGGGGTCGGGTATGGCTTCCTGAAGGGATTCGAACTCGTGGTAGGAGAGCTGGCTAAGGTGTTCGATCTTCTTTTTCCTGCTGATGTATTCCACCGCTCTGTCGCATTCACTGCGGCGCTCATTGTATTTCGAATCGGTCAGCCCCCGCCTTTTGTTCGTATTGGAAATGACCAGGCGGTATTCTTTCAGATCCAACGGCACCAGTTCGTACTGAAGGGTATCGCAGTTGAGGAACAGAGCGGCATTTTCTTTTCCAAGGCCGGAAGCAAACTGATCCATGATCCCGCAGTTCATGCCCACAAATTCGTTCTCGGCACGCTGCCCGATCAGGGCCAGCTCCACCATGGGGAACCCGGCACGATACATCTCGTTGATGGCTACTGCCATAACCATTTCGATGGAAGCGGAAGAAGAAAGGCCGGCTCCGTTGGGAACGGTTCCCGAAAAAAGCATTTCCATCCCGTTGAAAACAACCCCGCGCTGAACAAACTGGTTGATCACCCCCAGGGGATAGTTCACCCATTCATTACCCACTTTTTCTCCGATCTGGTCCAGGGGGATATCTTTCCGGAAACTGAAATTGGTGGTGGCAAAATGCAGCACAGGCCGGTTGGTGCGCCTGACCATAAGATAAGTTCCGTAAGTAAGGGCACAGGGAAAGACATACCCGTTGTTGTAGTCGGTATGCTCTCCTATCAGGTTGACCCGTCCCGGCGCAAAGTATATTTCCGGCGACCGCCCGTCACCGGGGTAAAGTTGATGAAATGTTTCAAGCAGCTTCGAGATGTTCACAGGATGATTCATGCGGTAGTGTTTGTTATGGATTCATTTAAAATTCCCTAAAAGTAAGGATAATGCTTTAAAGAGATAGTCAAATGATAAAAAAAACCTGTAATTTTCTTATTTTGCGCACCCGGTAGAAGGAGACCATCCGGCTCAGATTGATATTGGAATATAATATGTTATTAAATAATATTGATATTGTATTAAATAATATAAAATACATAATTAATAATATATAAATTTAAATAAATATAATGAAAATCAGAATGTGTTTTTTGTTGCTATTCTTCCTTGCCCTGGGAGGAACGCTGGCTGGCCAGGATAAGAAACCTCTGGATCACAGTGTGTTCGAACAATGGAATGATATTAAGGCATACAGGATATCGCCCGACGGGAACTGGCTGGCCTGGGTTGTGGCGCCCGCCCGGGGTGACGGTACTCTGTACGTGAGAAATCTGAAGAACGGAGAGGTGAATCGGTTTGAAAGGGGAGAACAGCCCCTGTTTCTGCCCGATGCCCGCACCCTGTTGTTCAGAATTTCCCCTCCTTTCAGCATGCTCAGGCAGGCCCGGCTGGACAAAAAGAAACCGGAAGAAATGCCGAAGGATACACTGGGTATTTATGTGCTGGAATCGGGTGAACTCGAAAAGGTGGCGCGGGTGAAATCGTTCATGGCGCCGGAAGAAGGGGCTCCCTGGTTTGCATATCATCTGGAAAAACCCGCTCCTGTGAAAGATACGCTGCAAATAGGCGATGAACTGGAAGAAGAGGAGAAGAACCGGATAAAGGAAGAAAAAGAGGCTATCAGGGAAAAGAATGAGGCCATAAAAAAAGCAAAGGGATCGGATCTGGTGGTGGTCAATACATCAAACGGAAAGGAATATGTGTTCAATGATATTACGAACTACCAGATCTCAAAAAAGGGAGACCTTTTTGTTATTCTTGAGGAAAAAGGGGACTCGGTGAACCAGACACGGCTTCTTACACTGGAAACTGCTTCGGGAAAGCTTACCGGTATGTTCAGCGGGGAGGGGGAACTGAAGCAGATGGCTGTGGATGAAGAGGGAGAACAGGTGGCATTTCTGTTTTCAACCGATACCGGTGATGTCAAAATTTTCGATCTGTATTACGGACCGGTGAAGGATGAGGAGGCAAGGATGGTGATCAGCCGCGAACACAGGAACATGCCCGAGAACTGGTGCGTGAGTGAACACGGAAGCCTGTGGTTTTCACCTAATGGAGAGCGGTTGTTTTTCGGAACTGCGCCGGCGCCGGAGCCCGAACCTGAAGACACCCTGTTGCCTGATGAGAAATACGAAATGGACCTGTGGGCATGGACCGACGGCATGCTCCAGCCTATGCAAAAAGCACGGCTCAACCGGTTGAAAAACATGAATTATCTGGCGGTTTATCATCTTGCCGGAAAAAAAATGGTGCAACTGGCCGGAGAAAACATGCCCCGGGTGAATGTTTCCATGAAGGGTGACGGAGACGTGGCCCTGGGACTGGATGATACTCCCTACCTGAAATACATTTCGTGGGATGCAGGAGGATATGTTGATATATACCGTGTGGATGTGAATACGGGAGTCCGTAAAAAGATCTTTACCATGACTCGCGACCGGTATTCGTTTTCTCCCGGGGGTAAATACCTGGCCTGGTTTTCATCGGCCGACAGCACCTGGTATGCCATGGATCTGAAGAAAGAAACCCGGGTGAACCTTACGGGTGGGCTGAAGGCGGTGTTCTGGGATCCCCTGCACGATACTCCTTCCCCAACTCCTCCGAATGGTGTGGCGGGCTGGACAAAAAACGATGAATACATCATATTGTACGATGATACCGATATCTGGAAACTCGATCCGGCCGGAAAGGAAGATCCCCTGAACCTTACCGCGGGTTTCGGGGCCAGGGACAGGATCAGGTACCGGTATCTGAATCTTGACCGGGATCAGGACTACCTTCCTTCATCGGGAGAAGCGCCGGTAAGCCTGTTCAATCTGCGCGACAAAAGTTCGGGTTATGCCCTGATCAGAATGAACCAGTCCGGGAAACCGCAGGAACTCCTCTTTGGTGATTTCCGTTTTTACGGAGAGCAGAAAGCAAAAGATGCCGAAAAACTGGTATTCCGGCGCTCCAGTTTCGAGGAATACCCCGACCTGTGGGTCAGTGACCTGCGGTTCAGAAAACCCGAAAAGGTATCGTATGCCAATCCGCAACAGGACGAATACCTCTGGGGAACGGCCGAACTGGTGGAATGGACCTCGATGTCGGGTGAATTGTTGCAGGGGATACTCTACAAGCCCGAAAATTTCAACCCGGAAAAGAAATATCCCCTCATGGTATATTTCTATGAACGTTATTCCGATGCCCTGCACAGGCATATCCCGCCGCAGCCGGGACATAATATAAATTTTACCCAGTATGTGAGCAACGGATACCTGGTGTTCCTTCCCGATGTGTCGTATAAAACCGGGTATCCGGGTGAAAGCGCCTATAATGCTGTGGTATCGGGCACCACGTACCTGATCGACCGGTTTCCTTTTGTTGACCGCGAGCATGTGGGTGTTCAGGGCCATAGCTGGGGTGCCTACCAGATTGCCTGGATCATTACCCGTACCGACCTGTTCCGGGCAGCCGAGGCAGGCGCCCCGGTGAGCAATATGACCAGCGCCTACGGCGGCATCCGCTGGCAATCGGGTATGGTGCGGCAGTTCCAGTACGAAGAAACGCAGAGCCGGATTGGAGGGACCCTGTGGGAAAAACCCTGGCACTACATAGAAAATTCCCCTCTGTTCTTTGTCCCCCGGATCAAAACCCCCCTGTTGATCCTTCACAATGATGAAGACGGGGCCGTTCCGTGGTACCAGGGCATCGAACTGTTTACCGCAATGCGGAGACTGGGGAAACCGGTATGGTTGCTGAACTACAACGGGGAGCCCCACCACCTGACCACCTGGGGTAACCGCATGGACTACACCATTCGTATGAAACAGTTCTTCGATCACTATCTGAAAGACGCTCCGGCCCCCGAATGGATGGTAAAAGGCATTCCCGCCACGGAAAAAGGCATCAACAACGGATACCGACTGATGGAAGAATAACGGGAGAAATACCGGCAGGGCAGGTTTCAAAGGGGGCAGTGGTAAGCCCGTTCACATCCGGCCGGGGCTGTTTTTTGTGGTGTTCACCGTTTTTTCCCGGACAATCGGGTACCAGGTCGTTCGCCATGGGGCGGCGAACGAAACCGGCC
>JBNGDI010000068.1:0-8259 GCA_049975425.1 Bacteroidales bacterium | reverse complement strand
TAACAAATAATATATTATCTTTTAATAAAAACTTGCGAATTTGAGGACGTAGGAAGCTACGTAGTATCTGTACCAGGGAACGGTATTGCCTGAAACGGGAAAGGAATTTAATGAAAAAACTTTCGGGTGCCAGCCAGTTTTCTGATTTTTCTCACCAGGGTCTTATATCCGTTTTTTTCTATATGCAACTGGGCACGGATGAACTGGTACTGTCTGTTCAGGGATTCGAAGTAAGCAACGATTCTTCCCAGCACATTGAAATAAAGCGTTATGCTGAGCACCAGAACGAAGAGCCACAGGGCAGTAAGATTGAACCAGAAGGTATCGATGATCCAGGGCCCGATGCGTTTGTAGGCAGCATAAAAATGTGCCCGGCCCAGGCGGGAATCGGGGATTTGATAGATGGGTTCATACCTTCTCAGAAGCGTGTTTCGATAGATCTGGATTTTTTCCACCCTGTTTCGCTGTGTAACCAGGTCGGTCAGGGCATGATTGGCATAACGGTTTCGGTAATGCAGAAATTCTTCCGTTCCGCCTTTTTCAGAAATCATTTTTTCGTAAAGCCTTTCCTTTTCCCGGTTGGCTTTCCGTTGAATGTCCGAATAGATACCCCTGATTTCTGTAAAATGCATGGATAATGCCTCAGAATTCAGGTTTTCTACTGAAAGGGGCAGAGAGCCCTGAAATGGAGGGTGACGTGGGTCATCGTTCAACTTTTTAATTTCGTTGTTCAGCACCTCGAGCATCCAGTCGGCTGGTTGTTCGTTCCGCAATGCCTGATCCACCATTTGCTCCAGTCTGGGAAGAAGGAAGGAATTGACCCAGACGGCTTCCGAGATTTCCATATCCAGGTCGAAAAACTGCTTCTGGAAAGGATTGTCCCTGAACTGGGTTACAGCCAGGGCTTCGTACGACCACCTGGAGGCCATCAGATCGCCCACGACCGGTACAACTTTCAGTGAGCTGATCTGCTTGTGCAGCTTGTCGAACGGAATGATCGCCCCGCTGAAAAGGATCAGAGGTACCAGAACCAGCGGGATCAGTATGTAGATGGTGACCACGGTTCTGAAAGCAGCAGAAATATTCAGTCCGATTAGATTGGCCACCACTGCGGTGGAGAACAGGATAAGCCAGTGCTGCAGCGCCATGGCGCGAATTTCAAGAATCAGATGACCCACCAGAACATAGGTAAGCATCTGGACGGCCGATATTAGCAGCAACACCACCACTTTGGAACTGAGATAGCTGAAGCGGCTCAGGTTCAGAAATTTTTCCCTTTTCAGCAGCCTGGCATCACGGATAATTTCTTCTGCACTGACTGTCATACCAATGAAAAGGGCCACAATGACGCACATGAGGAGAAAGGCCGGCAGGTTTTCGTTTCCGTAGAAAACATAAGCATTGGGATCAGTCTCCGTGCCGGTGATGTATTTTGTAAAATATCCCAGAATCAGGGCCAGCAGAGGGGCTTCCAGAAAGTTGACTGCCATATATTGTCCGTTGGCCCATTTTGTCAGCAGATTGCGCAGACTGAATATTTTAAACTGTTTCCAGCGGTCGGGAATCCGGAAGGGATTCTCCGGAAGTGGTGCTTTCTTGTGCTGGGGCTTTTTATTGGCTTCGATGTGGGTTTTATACAGTTTGTACCAGTCTTCCGGGCTGACCCTTCTCATCTGCGTGAGTTTTCCCCGCTGATTGACTACCCTGTTTTCCACGATCTGCAGTACCTGTTCCGGATTTACATTCCCGCATGTGGGGCAGTGACTTTCGTCTGCATTCACCTGTGCGGATAATTTTTTGAAATATACCACGGCATCCAGGGGGGCTCCCTGGTAAATGGGATATCCGCCTCTGTCAAGTACCAGCAGCTTGTCAAACAGCTTGTATATGAACGAAGAAGGCTGGTGAATATTGACAATCACCAGCTTTCCTTTCAGGGTAAGCTGTTTCAGCAGCAGCATAACCATTTCAGAATCCATGGACGATAAACCTGATGTAGGTTCGTCGACAAAAAGGATGGAAGGTTGTCTGATCAGTTCCAGGGCAATATTCAGCCTTTTCCGCTGTCCTCCGCTGATGGTTTTATTCAATGGATCGCCTACTTTCAGATGCTTGATGGGTTCCAGGTCCAGGTCATGCAAAACCTGCATGACAGTGCGAAGGATTTTGTAGTGCGAATAATCAGCAAAGCAGAGCCGTGCGTTGTAATACAGGTTTTCAAATACGGTTAGCTCCTCAATCAGCAGGTCGTCCTGAGGAACATACCCGATCACTCCTTCCAGTTTTTCCTTTTCCCTGTGCAGGTTGATGCCGTTGATCATTACCCTGCCTTCGTCGGGTTGCAGATTTCCGTTCAGAAGGTTCAGCAGGGTGGATTTGCCGGTGCCGCTGCCTCCCATGATACCAATCAGGTGGCCGGAACGGGCGGTGAAAAGAAAAGGTTTTATACCGTTATCGCTTCGCGGAAAGGAGAAGCCCAGGTTTTCAGCTGTGAAAAAGATTCTTGTCCCGGCAGAAGATGCAAAAAACCTCCTGGCCACCTCCCCGTGGTAGACAGGCCTGATTTTAGGGCTGCGAATAACCGAACCGGCATCCAGGATGTAGGTCCTCCCCGGGAGTATATCATGGGCATTGAGTTGCAAATTTTTCTTTCCCAGGTATTTGAACAGAAAAGTCTGGCTGCTGCTGACCAGGGTCACAATGATCATTCCTTCCAGGTTGGGCCTGTAAATATGCCTTTGGAGCCGGTCTTCCGCATCCGGGCTTTTGTCAATCGTCAGCAGGCATTCGTCTGGGATACCTTTTCCGTTATTGAGCACAAAGGATTTCAGCTGTTTAGTTTCAAACGGCTCGAACAAAAAAGTATCGGCTACAGTTGAAAGAAAATCTTCCTCATTGTGGGTAATGCGGTGATCTTCGTTCACCAGCTCGATCAAACGGACAAATACAAGGATTTTTTCTTCCAGAACCAGGCTTTCATTGATCTTTTCACATATGCGCAGAACCTTTACGTTTTCCGACGAACGTTTTTTTCTTCCGTGAACAGAATCGGCATCGGTTTCCGCCCTCTTGCTCGAGGCAATATAATTATCATACAGGCTGAGAAACTCTTCCAGTTGATCCCGGCTCACGTATATCCGCAGGTAGGATTCCACAATATTCCTGATACCCGCTGAGATATTCTGTTCCTGCAGGGTGCTGATGATGGCAAATAACTGGACCAGGGCTTTCAGAACAGACTCTTTCATTTTTTTCCGGTATTATTCATAACTTGATCAGGATGCTTCTTCTCTTTGCGGGACAATAAAGAAACCAAAAAAATGTTTATAAACGAACAATAAACGGACCCCGGATGAAACGAATATGGGTTTTTCTGGTCGTATCTTTTTTGATGCTGTACGAAATGACAGAAGCCGCCCCAAAATGGAGGTATTACTGGATTGAAATCGTTCTGGGTGGAGGAGGGA
Organism: Bacteroidales bacterium; assembly: GCA_049975425.1. Classification (GTDB taxonomy): domain Bacteria; phylum Bacteroidota; class Bacteroidia; order Bacteroidales; family VadinHA17; genus HyVt-105. The sequence continues at coordinate 4,792 of JBNGDI010000068.1, read as the reverse complement.
CATGGTACAGTACCGATATTGGTCGGGCCGGCCTGACTCCGGTTCCTGCAGCCGGAATACGATATAAATTCCACCCTTCTTTTTCGGTGAAACTTCAGGGAACAGCCATGTTCTGGTATGGAGCAGATGCCGGTACCATCGAATCATCCCGTGGCTATTCCTATTCTTCCTGGCTGGTTGAACCTTTGGCACAGCTTGATTATATCATTTACCGAAGCAAAAAGGATATCCGCGGGTACAATGTGAGAGGCCTGGATATGGATATGCGAAAACTGGAAGCCTATCTGTTTTCCGGGTTCGGAGGGGTTTATACCGCTCCGCAGCCTTCCGGTGATTACCCTGCCACCTTTCAGGATGATTTTAAGTGGTGGGCAAGGGTGATCCCCGTGGGAGCTGGGGTGAGGTATAATTTGAATTACCACTGGACCGTACTGGCTGAAGCAGGCTACCGGTTTGTCCGTTCAGATTCCCTGGAAGGTTTGAATGAAGGCCCGGGGAACGACCGGTATATCACCGGACTGGTGCAGATCTGCTACCGCTTCGGGACAAGTCCTTCTTCCTCCCTGAGAATGAAATCTATTTAGTTATTCCGGGAAACAGGATTTTGGCACCTTTTTTTGGCAGGTAGGGGAATATACAGCATTGATTTTGAGGCAGGTCTTTTTTATCTTTGTTTGAAGCATTGACCATACTTTATATCATGAAAATAGTATCCCCCGCATTCAGTGAAGGTGAGAAGATACCTGTTCGTTATACCTGTGACGGGGAAAACATTTCTCCACCCCTTTCCTGGAACGAAGTCCCCTCAGAGGCCGAAACCATGGCACTTATCTGCGATGATCCGGATGCCCCGGTAGGACACTGGGACCACTGGATCCTGTTTAATATTCCTGTCCTGGAAGCAGGCCTTCCGGAAGGGATTCCTCCGGAAAAAATTCTGGAGAACGGAGCTGTTCATGGGAGAAACAGCTGGGGAAGACTGGGTTATGGAGGGCCCTGCCCTCCATCAGGAACACACCGGTATTATTTTCGCCTGTATGCTCTGGATGAAGTGCTTGATCTTGCCGTTGGATCTCCCGCAGAATTACTGAAAAAGAGTATGGAAGGGCATATTCTGGCCCGTGCCGAATGGATGGGCAGATATTCCAGATCCGGCATCTGACAGGAGATTTCTTCTTTTTCTCATTTTTTCTTTATTTTACTCCGGATTCGAATCAGAAAAACAACAACCGGAAGGTGAAATATCTTCACGGAATACCTGTATGGCTAATCAAAAGCTGCGGCATAAAACCGGGCTTCCTGAAATATTATCCCCTTTTATTCCTATGTTGGTGCTGTTTCGGGATCATGCCTGTTTCCGGACAGCCGCTGCGTTCGGCCGAACTCGCTCTGGGTTTTGGATATCCGGAATGGCTGCATGCCGGTGTGAGATTTAAAATGACAGAACAATGGAAACTGGGACTTTACCTGGGAACACTGCCTTCCATGTCGAAAATGCCAATCCGCCTCCAGGTGGAAACGCAGGTTCATTTATGGGGTGAAGAACGCGATCTGGAATTCCGAAAATGGTATATCCGCACCGGTGTTATGTACGGGGAAGACCCCTTTGATGATCATTCCCTGCATTTTTTTGATTTTTTTTCGGGATTCGGCAGAGAGTGGTTTTTTGATTCTGATTTTGGTTTTCAGATTGATGGGGGAATTCATGTCCTACCCTATGGAAGAAATGAATATGCTTTTTTCCGGGAAAAGGTTCCGTTCCGGATGATCCCGGGATTAAGACTGCATATTTTTTACCGGTCGTCCAGCTATCTGAGGCAGCATCGGAACAGATAAATAATGATGAGTATTATTTTAAAGAAATTAAAAAAGTATTTCAATTCATTTAATATTAGGAATTAATTTTTAAATTTAAATCGACGATAATATACCTGGAATGTTCATTAATTAACAAAAAGCAGTCATTTCTCAAAAGAATGGTGCCCTTGGTGGAAAAGATTTTAATCCGGGTAACCCCGGCAACACGGTATCGTTGAATCTAACTGGCATAGCAGACGGAAGGAGAGTATCTGAGGTATATGCAACTGATCAGCAGGTTACCGGGTCTTGAAATAAATGACTAACTAAATGAAAGACTGTTAAGACATGATTCGGAAGACACAAAATAGAATAGTAATTACCATAAGGTTGTAGAAAATATTTCCCCCATGTCCACCACCTCCTCATCAAAAATTACTCTGCAGGGTTTATTATTCCTTGTGGCATTCCTGTTTGTGCCTGACGGAGTCTTTGCCCAATCATATAATATTGATGATTATGACGGACAAACCGTTACCACCTGTTCGGGAACGTTTTATGACAGTGGGGGACCCAGAACATTTATTTGGCCATGGGGATGGGTTGGTGATTATGGTAATAATGAGGATTATACAGTTACTTTTTGTTCCGGTACCGGAAGTCCGATTATCCTTGATTTTAAGGAATTCAGAACCCGAACAGGAGATATACTGACGATTTATGATGGACCAAATACCGGATCTCCTCTGATTGGGTCCTATCAGGGAAATACCGGACCTGGTGTGATTGTTTCATCAGGAACATGCCTCACTTTTGAATGGCATTCGGATGGTTCAGGTGTTAACAGGGGATGGGCTGCTGATATTTCCTGTCAGCCTGATCCGATGACCAATGATGAACCCTGCAGCGCCATAGAATTGCCTGTAGGCATTTCCTGTTTACCTGGAACATACACTACGGAGGGTTCCACAAATTCGGGTATCGATCCGGATGGTATCTGTACAAGTTACGAATCTTATGGAGCCAGTAGTCAGGATGTATGGTTCAAATTCGTTGTGCCAGTCTCAGGGCAGGTAATTATTGATACGGAGCCGGGTACTATAACGGATGGAATTATGGCTGCCTATGGAGGTGGATGTGAAACACTCGACCTGAGCGATTTTATTACCTGTAATGATGATTATCATGGTGCTTACGGTATGCCGAAGATCAGTATGAGTGGTCTGACTCCCGGGGATACTATATTTATTCAGTTCTGGGAGTGGATGTCGGGAGAAGGTACTTTTAATATTTGTGTTTATGACCCCTGTGCAACATTTGATGTCAGCATTGGTTCAACAACCGATGTGCTGTGTAACGGACTTGCTGACGGGACAGCTACCGCAGCACCCACAGGTGGAGAGGAACCTTATACTTACCTGTGGGATCCAACAGGCCAGACTACACAGACAGCGACAGGTCTGTCAGCAGGTAATTATACGGTGTATGTCACCGAAGCAAATGGCTGCACGGATTCCGCAACCGCTGTAATTAATGAACCCGATCCGATCGACCTGACATTTACCAAAATTGACGAATCGTGCTATGAAGCCAAAGACGGAGAAATCGACCTGACCGTTTCAGGAGGTACTCCACCATATACCATCTCATGGACGGGTCCCAATGGATTTTCCTCTACTGATGAAGATATTCTGAATCTGGAACCCGGATTATATACGGTGGATGTGTTGGATGACAATGGGTGTAATGCTTCCACATCTATCAATATTGAGGAGGCTACACAGATCAATGTGACAGAAATTTCAGCCAGTCATCAGGATGTAAGCTGCTACGGTGGAAGTGACGGACAGATCGAAGTGACTGCCTCCGGGGGCACAAGTCCCTATGAATTTTCCCTCGATGGGACAAATTATCAGTCTTCCGGATTGTTTACCGGTCTTTCAGCAAATACCTATACGGCCTATGTCCGCGATGCCAATGGCTGCATTAAAACCGAAACGGTTACTGTGGATGAGCCGGCAAGCCCGTTGAGCGGAAGCATTACTTCGCAAACCAATGTGGAATGTTCCGGATCTGCTAACGGAAGTGTTACCGTGGAAGGCAGCGGCGGTACATCACCCTATGAATACAGTATTGATGGCGGAGTTAACTATTACAGTTCGGGCACCTTTGGCAGTCTTACAGATGGGAATTATACTGTAACAATCAGGGATGCCAACGGCTGCCTGTATGATGTGCCCGTAACTATTACCGCCATGGACAATACCCCGCCGGTGTTTGCCAGTACACCCGGTGATAAAATCGCTTCCTGTAATATATCTGAATTACCTCCCTATGCTGATTATACCGAATTCCAGGCAGATGGCGGGAGTGTAACGGATAACTGCGGAGTGGACGAATCGTCATTTACCCTGGTCAGTGAGGTTTCCGACGGCCTGTCCTGTCCTGAAACAGTGGAACGTACCTATCAGATAGCCGACCTGAGCGGGAATGCGGAACAGTATATCCAGACCATTACTGTCAACGATGCTACCGATCCGGTCATTACCGGATGCCCTGGGAATATTACACAGGGTACGGATGCAGGTATATGCGGAGCTTCTGTAACCTGGGCTGCTCCTGTTGCAACAGATAATTGCCATGTGGCCAGTTTTGTCAGTACCCACAACCCGGGAGATGTCTTCCCCGTCGGGGTTACCACTGTTACTTACACCGCTACGGATGATTGCGGTAATACAACCGTTTGCCAGTTCGATGTGACGGTAAACGATGCCGAACCTCCGGTGATCAGTGATTGTCCGGCCGATATCGGGCCTCTGGCCATGGATCCCGGAGCCTGCGGCGCCACGGTGACCTGGACCGATCCCACAGCCACAGACAACTGCGACGGGGCAGTGGCCGTAACAAGAACCGATGTCACGGGCCTGAACAGTGGCGATTTGTTCCCTGAAGGAATAACGACCATCTCCTACGAAGCTACCGACTCAGAAGGTAA
>JBNGDI010000067.1:2131-8535 GCA_049975425.1 Bacteroidales bacterium | reverse complement strand
TGACTCATAATCAGGGGGTCGCTGGTTCGAGCCCAGCTGGGCCCACATTAGCCCGCCGAAGCCTCCGGCGAAGGCGGGCATATTCTTCCGCCATAGCGACAGCAACGGCAGACATTTTCACCCGCCGAAGCCTATGGCGAAGGCAGAATTAGCTATATCGATATTTGTACAGAATTAATTCCACCGTCCGGTTTTTTCCGTATTTTTGAACTTTTCGTTCTTAGCACCTGTTTATTTCAGGTTCCCCGGGAATAAAACAGGAAAAAAAAGTATCTAATTATACCTGAGTATTCCGGCCTGCCGGGAAATGATTTTATTTTACTGTTTATGAAAAAGAAACTGATACGCCCGCTGACCATCGCTTTTTCCGTGGTCCTGTTGCTCGGCTTGATTTTTTATCCAAAATTGAAACCGCTTTTCGGGGCGGGAGAAGACCCAGCCACCGGCGCCGGCAGAGGAGGCCGGGGAGGAGGCGGACCCCGGGTCCTGAACGTAAGCGGACTGGTGATAACCCCTTTCCCTCTGATCGAAACGATCCGAAGCTCCGGCACCCTGCGTCCCGATGAGGAGGTAGATCTTTCATTCGAAACCTCTGGGAAAATCGTTGCCATCTTTTTTACCGAAGGTGCCCGCGTGAAGGAAGGCGACCTGCTGGGCAAAATCAACGATAAACCCCTCCAGGCCCAGCTTTTAAAGCTGGAAGCCCAGAAAAAACTGGCCGGGGAAAAAGAATTCCGGCAACGGAACCTCCTGAGCCGCGACGCCGTCAGCCAGGAAAGTTACGACCAGGTAGTGACCGAGCTCCAGGCCCTGGAAGCAGATATACAGCTTATCCGGGCCCGTATCGCCGAAACCGAGCTGCGGGCCCCCTTTGACGGAATCATCGGCCTGCGCTACCTCAGCGAAGGAGCCTATGCCACCCCTTCTACCCGGATCGCCCGGCTGGTGAAACTCAGTCCCCTGAAAATCGAATTTTCCATTCCCGAACGGTATGCCGGAGAAATCGGTCCGGGCTATCCCGTAGAATTTACGGTTGACGGAACATCCGCACCCTACCGGGCACAGGTGTATGCCGTTGATCCGAAAGTGGATATCAACACCCGGACCATTGCCGTCAGAGCCCTTTACCCGAACCGGAACGAAGAACTGAAACCCGGACGGTTCGCCTCCGTTACCCTGCAGATATCCCATATGGAAGAAGCCATTGCCATCCCCACAGAATCACTGATCCCCGAAATGGAAGGAGAAAAAGTATTTGTTTATCGTTCAGGAAAGGCACATTCCGTCAGGGTAAGTACCGGCCTGCGCACCGAATCAAAAATACAGATCACCGCCGGACTGAACTTCGGTGATACCCTCCTCACCACAGGTGTGCTGCAGCTGAGACAGGATTTGCCGGTAAGGCTCGACACCCTGATAGTTGAAAATTAGTGCAAAAGGAAAATTATGAGTCTTTCATCCCTAAGCATCAAACGACCGGTACTGGCCACCGTCTTTTCCCTTGTGATCCTGCTCTTCGGAATCATCGGCATGACCTTTCTGGGCATACGTGAATACCCAAGTGTTGATCCGCCTATCATATCCGTGAGCACCTCCTATCCCGGCGCCAATTCCGACGTGATCGAGACCCAGATCACCGAACCTCTGGAACAGTCAATCAACGGCATTCCCGGTATCCGTTCGCTCACCAGCGTCAGCAGCCAGGGTTTCAGCCGTATCTCGGTGGAATTCGAGCTGAGTGTGGATATGGAAACAGCCGCCAATGATGTACGCGATAAAGTATCCCAGGCCCAGCGCCGGCTTCCCCGCGATGTAGACCCTCCCACCGTGACCAAGGCCGATGCCGATGCCAGCCCCATCATGTTCATCACCATCCAGAGCGACAAACGGTCCCTGCTGGAAGTGTCGGAAATCGCCGACCTGACTTTTAAAGAACAGTTGCAGACTATCCCCGGCGTGAGTGCCATTTTTATCTGGGGCGAAAAAAGGTACGCCATGCGCCTCTGGCTGGATCCCTCCAAACTGGCAGGGTACGGACTTACCCCTATGGATGTGCGGAATGCCATAGCCCGCGAGAACGTGGAGCTGCCCTCGGGAAGCATCGAGGGGAACACCACCGAGCTGACTATCCGTACGCTGGGGCTGATGAGCACCCCCGAACAGTTCAATAAGCTGATTATTAAGCAGTCGGGTGACCAGGTGGTGCGGTTTATGGATATCGGCCGGGCCGAACTGGGGCCCGAAGATATCCGGGGCATCCTCAAAAAAAACGGGGTGCCCATGGTGGGAACTGTGATCATCCCCCAGCCGGGCGCCAACCACATTGAAATAGCCGATGAGGTATACCGCCGCCTGGAACATATTCAGAAAGATATTCCCGACGATATCCGGGTAGGGATTCATTTCGACAATACCGACTACATCCGCTCTTCAATACGCGAAGTGAGAAACACCATCTTCCTGGCTTTCGGACTGGTGGTGGTCATCATTTTCTTTTTTCTGCGGAACTGGCGGGCCACCGTCATTCCCATCCTGGTAATCCCGGTCTCGCTCATCGGTTCGTTCTTCGTGATGTACCTGGCCGATTTCTCCATCAACGTACTGACCCTCCTGGCCATTGTGCTGGCCATCGGACTGGTGGTGGACGATGCTATTGTGATGATGGAAAACATCTATGTGAAGATCGAGAACGGCATGAAACCCGTGGAGGCGGGGATACAGGGCTCCAACGAGATCTTTTTCGCTATCATTTCCACCACCATTACCCTGGTGGCCGTGTTTTTCCCCATTGTATTCCTGCAGGGGATCACCGGGCGGCTCTTCCGCGAGTTCAGCATTGTGATCGCGGGGGCGGTGATCATTTCCTCTTTCGTGGCCCTGTCGTTCACCCCCATGGTCTCTACCAAGATCCTCCGTGCCCGCACGCGCCACGGATGGTTCTACCACCATACCGAAAAATTCTTTGTAAGGCTGAACGAAGGATACCGCAACTCCCTGGCATCGTTCCTGAAGCACCGGCGCTGGGCCCCTGCAATCCTGGTATTTGCCCTGGCCCTCATCCTGGTACTGTGGAAGGTGATCCCGGCCGAAATGGCTCCCCTGGAAGACCGTTCCCAGCTCATGGTCAATACACGCGCTTACGAAGGGGCTACCTATGAATTTATTCTTTCTTACAATGACGAGCTCGAAGAGCTGGTTAATCAGATCGTGCCGGAGCAAACGGGTGTGACCAACATGATCAGGGGAGGGTCGGGAAACCTGAGGATCACCCTGAAACATCCTTCCGAACGGGAAGCTTCCCAGCAGGAGATCGCCGACCGCCTGACCGAAGCCCTGCGCACCAGAACCCGTGCCAGAGCCTTTGTAATGCAACAGTCAACATTCGGAAGCCGGCGGGCAGGCATGCCCATCCAGTATGTACTGCAGGCCCAGAACATCGACAAACTGAGGGAAGTGCTTCCCGAATTCATGGCCCGGGTAAACGATAACCCCACCTTCCGCATGGCCGACGTGAACCTGAAATTCACCAAGCCCGAGATGCAGATCCATATCAACCGCGACAAGGCCAACCTGCTGGGCGTTTCCACACAGAATATCGGGCAGACCCTGCAGCTGGCCCTCAGCGGGCAGCGCTTCGGGTATTTCTTCATGAACGGGAAACAGTATCAGATCCTGGGAGAACTACCGCGGGAAGACCGGAACAAGCCCCTCGACCTGAAATCCCTGTACGTAAGAAGCAGCAACGGCGAGATGGTACAATTCGATAACCTGGTGGAGCTGAAAGAAGCCACCGCCCCTCCCCAGCTCTACCGTTACAACCGGTTTGTGGCAGCCACGGTGTCGGCCGGGCTGGCTCCGGGGAAGACTATCGGGCAGGGGCTGGAGGAAATGGACCGGATTGCCGCCGAGGTGCTGGACGATACATTCAGAACCGCCCTGGCAGGCGATTCAAAAGATTTCAGGGAAAGCTCCTCCAGCCTGATGTTTGCCTTCGTGCTGGCCCTGATCCTGATCTTCCTGGTGCTTTCGGCCCAGTTCGAAAGCTTCCGCGACCCCATTATCGTGATGATGACCGTGCCCCTGGCCCTCACCGGGGCCCTGTTCTTCATGTGGTATTTCGACGTGACCATGAACATTTTCAGCCAGATCGGCATCATCATGCTGATCGGGCTTGTCTCGAAGAACGGGATTTTGCTAGTGGAATTTGCCAACCAGCGGAAAAACTCTGGGATGAAAAAAGCAGAGGCCATTCAGTATGCCGCTGCCGCCCGTTTCCGCCCCATTCTGATGACCAGCCTTTCCACCGTGCTGGGCGTGTTGCCGCTGGCCCTGGGACTGGGCGAAGGGGCCCAGAGCCGGGTGGCCATGGGGGTGGCTGTGGTAGGCGGACTGACAATCTCCACCTTCCTGACCCTGTACATTGTGCCGGCCATTTACACTTATATATCCGGCGAATCCAAAAATATCAGAAATGAATAAACGTCTCCTCACTGCCGTTCTTCTGCTCCGGCTCATCCCCCTGCCGGCTCAGGAGATACACAGCCTGGGCCGGTGCCTGGAAACAGGCCTGGAAAACAATTTTTCCCTCATCATTGCCCGCAACCGGGAAGCCGTTTCTGCCAACAACTACACCCGGGGAAATGCCGGCTACCTTCCTTCGGTGGATGTGTCCGGCCGGGCCGGGGGAACGGTGACCGGCACCCGCCAGGTAATGACCGACGGCACAGAAAACACCTCTTCCGGAGTGCACAATATGAATGCCGGCGCCGGACTGAACCTGGGCTGGACCCTGTTCGACGGGTTCAGCGTGCAGACCACCTACCGGAAACTGGGAGAGCTGCAGCAGGCCGGCATGTTAAATACCCGTATGGCAGTGGAAAACCTGATGGCGGGCATCGCTTCAACCTATTACAATTACATTCAGCAGATCCAGCTTTACCGGAACCTGCAGGTGGCTCTGGACCTTTCCAGGGAAAGGGTACGCATTGACGACGAGCGTTACCTGCTGGGTTCCGGCTCGCGGCTGCAGTTGCTGCAGTCGAAAGTATATTTCAACTCCGACAGCTCCCGCCTGGCCCGGCAGTCGGAGGTGGTGAGAAACCTGCAGGTGCGCCTGAACGAACTGATGGCGGTTGAGAATCTGAGCGGCAGGATCGTTCCCGCCGATTCGGCCATCCGGGTGCGGGAGGATCTGTCTTTCGAAGTCCTGCTGGAACAAACGCTGGCAAAGAACACCGGCCTGCTGATCGCCTCGGCAAACCTTGCCCTGTCGGAATACGACCGGAAGCTCATTGCCTCGCAAACCTATCCTTACCTGAATTTTTCGGGCGGATACACCTACGGTTGGAACGCCTACGGCAGCAGCCAGGTGGACTGGCAAACCAGCGGATCGGTGAATTACGGGTTGACACTGGGAATGAATTTGTTTGACGGACTGAACCAGCAGAGGCGGGAGAAGAACGCCCTGATCGAGGTGGAGAACCGGGAGCTGGAATATCAGGAGGTAATGCAGTCGGTCAAAGCCGATCTGATCACTGTGTACAACGGCTACACCAACAATTTGCGCTTGCTGAAGCTGGAGGAGGAGAATCTGAAAACAGCGGCGGAGAACCTGGAGATTGCCCTGGAGCGTTACAAGCTGGGCAATCTGTCGGGGCTGGAATTAAGGGAAGTGCAGCTCAGCCTGCTCGATGCCGAAGAGAGGCTGTTATCGGTGCAATACCAGGCCAAGCTGGCGGAGATCTCTTTGCTGCAGATCACGGGGAGAATGGAAGAGTATCTGGAGACTGAGTGAATTAAAATGTCAATGATTGATGGACTGAGAGACTGAGAGCATAAGGAAGTATAATTTAATTTGAGGATCAGTAGGTCCACTTTTCAGGCTGGAGAGCCATATTGACCAGTTTGCCTATAATAAAATCGTACTGGTGTTTCAGGTCTTTGTGTACACTTTCTTCCATGTACTGGCATGCAAGGGAGAAGTCAAGCCACACTATGGTTTCGGCAGCTTCACTTTCCGAGTCGCTCAGTTTTGCCACAAAAGATCTCGGATATTTCCTTTTCCGAAATGCTTCAGCCAGGTTCGAACAGACGGACCTTGAGGAACGCCTTAGCTGATCGGTTAAAGAATACCGTTCCTCAACAGGAAAATTTCTTGAAATGTGGAAAATGCGCATAGCATTTTCAAAAGCCATGCGGTACACATCCAATTTCTCATGTGACCTGATTTTCATTTGTAAAATTTTTTATACCATAAAAAAATCATTGAAGATGATTCCAAAACAAGTTACCTCCCGGACTGAATGATTCCGGAATGTCTCTGAATAACCGTTCCCTGTTTTTCGCTGATATTAACCATTTTATGTAAACCTATTTCAGGACAAGTCACTCTTAGTCACTTAGTC
>JBNGDI010000067.1:0-2031 GCA_049975425.1 Bacteroidales bacterium | reverse complement strand
GTCACTTAGTCTCTTTGTCTCTTTGTCACCGAAACCTCCCCCAGAACTCTTCCGTATCCTCCACCATCTCCCGGCTCTGCGGATAGTTTTCAATGAACCAGACCATGAAGGCGGTGACATCGATTTTATCATTGAGCATAATCTGTCGACGTTTATTAAATTCATTCTTATCACACTTCCCCAGAACTATTAGACTTTTTCTGATTGCTCTTTCTTGATCTTCATCATTCTCACTAAAGTTAAAAGTAAGACCGTATTTATTCCCCAACTCTTTTGTATATAAGCGACTTGTCGAATCTATATAAATAGAAGGCACCCCTAATACGGCTGCTTCTGCCGCCATGGTGCCGCTTTCACTGAATAAAAGTGATGCAAAAGCTATGGCATCATGCATCTTATCCGGATCTATTTGAATTTTATAAGTCTTTAATTCGTCAGGTAATTCTTTTTCCGAAGAAATAAAAACCCTGGCATATTTTTTAAAGAATTCGATTGCTTTTTTTTTGTTTTCCAATGAAATACCCTGATGACCACTATCATGAGAAGCTTGCCATGCAACAAAGCGTAGTATTACATATTTATCGTTTTTATTAAGTCCCAACGTATTAATTATGGAAGGATCGGGAGTGAATCGATGGGGATGCAGATAAGCCAGTTCATGATAACCCCGATATTTTATTACTTTTTCTGAACGCAGCGGGTGCTCATAATCAGCTGTAAGAATAGTTCTGGTAAAAGGTTTATACAATTTTATCTGTTCGAAATTGAATGTATCCTCCAGGGAAATATGCGGTTTACCCAGAATAAATGCCGCATGAGCGGCATACATTGAACCATGACTAAGCAGTATATCTGGCTTAAATTTTATACCGGTTAGTGTTTCCAAATAGTCAAATTTCAATAATCCCCATGCCTTTCCAGTTAAGGAAGAGTACTTTCTTCCAAAGGATAGATAATCGAATCCATATTTTTTTAAAAAATATATCACATTTTCTTTTTCTCTGCAAGTGAAGAAAACACGATGGTTTTTTTTCTGCATTTCCCATGCAAAATGCTTGAATAGGTGCACATGAGCCGGATGGCCAATATCGATCAGGATCTTCACCGGGAGAGCAATTTCATGAATGATAACCCTGCTTTACCGATTTGATAAAGCACCGGTTGGTTAATTTTGATGTATCTGCCATATTCCACCCGTTCTCCGCCGAAGCGGGATTTGAATTCCCTGACTCCATAATCCCGGTCTTTTCTCCCCGCCCCCATAAAATCAAATGCCGGGATATGGTTTTCAGCAGCATATTCCATGGCCGCCCACGTAGCCATCACGCTGGGCGATTGTTCCCTGTATTGATCGTCCAGTCCGCATACATAATATTCATAAATACACCGGCCTTTCAATTCAGGGCATACAATTCCCCCGATAATCCGGTTATCGAAGGCTACCAGAAAAATTTTACCAAGTGTTCTTCGAAAAAATTCCATGAAAAACTCTTCGGAGGGCAAAGGCTTCCTGATTTTTTTCTGATAAAGCTCCTTCAGGATCACATAAAAAAGTTTTACTTCCTCCGCTGTTTCCGCCGGCTTTACCTGTACTCCGGAACGGAGGGCTTTTTTGATCTGACGTTTTCTGTTGTTGCTCAGTTTTTTAAACATTTCTGCCCGGTCTGAACAATCAACCCGGTAATTCAGATAAGGAAGGTATTCCCATTGCCGGGACTGAAAAACACGGCTGTAGAGATGGTAATCATGCAGGAGCCTGAATTCAGTGTAAATGGCCTTGTGCCGGAAGTATTTTTCAATTCCCTCCAGCAAATGTTCAAGATCAGGCTGATCCTTCCGGACCAACAAGGGTCCTCCATAAATAATAGCCCTTCTGGAGAAATACCCTTTGATACCCGCTTCTTTTTGGCATACAACCACACAAAGCGCACGGATTTCCCCCTTTTCGGCTAAGGCAAACACCTCGGCAGAAAAATGGGGCAAAGAATTGAAAAAATCATAAAACTCAGGTGACTGGAAAGGGGTGGAAAA
>JBNGDI010000066.1:0-8585 GCA_049975425.1 Bacteroidales bacterium | reverse complement strand
GGAAGAAGAAAAAACACAAACAAAAAAGGAGAAAAAAGAAGATTACGAAGGCATCACCGTGGAGCCGGTGGATTATTCCCACCACACCAGGGATGAGCTGATCGAGGTGTTGAAAATCCTGCTGGAAACCAAGCCTGTACAGGAAATCCTGGATGATGTGGAAAGCATCAAGGTGAATTTCTACAAAAAGCACCGGTCAGAGGTGGAACACCTGCGTAAGAAATTCATTGAAGACGGGAATCCCGAAGAAGATTTTGCCCCTGCCCCTGACCCCAGGGAGGAGGAACTCAGGAACCTGTATAAACGTTTCAGGAGCCTGCGCGCCGAAATGAACAAGCAGATGGAAGTGCAGAAGCAGGAAAACCTGAAAAAGAAATATGAAGTGATCAGCGAGATTGAAGCGCTCATCAACAGCGAGGAATCCATCAACAAAACCTTCCAGGATTTCCGGGAACTCCAGACCCGCTGGCGGGAGATCGGTCCGGTGCCCCAGCAGCACGTGAAAAACATGTGGGAAAATTACCACTACCAGGTGGAGCGGTTCTACGATTACATCAAGATCAACAAGGAACTGCGCGATCTCGACCTGAAAAAGAACCTGGAAGCCAAGCTCGGGCTGTGTGCACAGGCTGAAGTGTTGCTGGACGAGCCCAATGTAGTGAAAGCCTTCAGGGAGTTGCAGGCTTTACACGACCAGTGGAGGGAGATCGGCCCGGTGCCCAGGGAAAACCGGGAAGAGATATGGGAGCGATTCAAGGCGGCCACTACCCGGATCAATAAAAGGCACCAGGATCATTTCGTGAAGCTCAAGGAAGAACAGAAAAAAAACCTGGAAGCCAAAGAGGAACTCTGCAAACAGGTGGAAGCCATTCTGGAAAAGGAATATAAAACGCCACGCGAATGGGAGAGTGCTTCCCGTACGGTGATCGGGATCCAGAAAACCTGGAAAACCATCGGTTTTGCCCCCAAAAAGCACAATGCGAAAATATACAGAAGGTTCCGCGAAGCCTGCGACAAATTCTTCAAGGCGAAAAGGGCTTTTTATGCGGCCCATAAAGAGGAACAGAAAAAGAACCTCCAGCTGAAAACCGAACTCTGCGAGCAGGCGGAAGCCCTGCAGGAAAGCACCGACTGGAAAAACACTACCGAAGTGCTGATCGAGCTCCAGAAAAAATGGAAGGAGATCGGTCCGGTTCCCCGCAAACAGGCCGATGCCGTATGGAAAAGGTTCCGGGCGGCCTGCGATCGTTTCTTTCAGAACAAATCGAAACATTTTGCCGGGAAGGAGCAGGATTTTGCCCGGAACCTGGAAGAAAAGCTAAAGCTCCTGGACGAGATGGAGAGTTATGATCCCGGAGATGATGCCAGGGCAGGAATGGAACAGGCTAAGGAATTTCAGGAACGCTGGAATGCCATTGGTTTTGTTCCCGCATCAAAAAAGGATGAGGTGCAGAACCGGTTCCGGAATGCCATCAATAAACTGTTCGACCGGCTCCAGGTGGACGATAGCAGGAAAAATATACTCAAATACCGCAACCGGCTGGAAAATATCAAAGATTCGGGTCGCGGCGATTACAAAATGCAGCAGGACCGGGATAAGTTCATCAACAAAATCAAACAGCTGGAAAACGACATTGTGCTGTGGGAAAACAATATAGGGTTTTTTGCCCGTTCGGAGAATGCCGATGCCATGATCCGTGAGGTGCAGAACAAGATAGAGAACGCCCGCGAAGAGATCAGGATCCTGGAAGAAAAAGTTCGGCTGATCGACCAGTATGACAGCGAGGAATCATAAAGAATATGCCATTAATCAACCACAAATTTTAAACTATTGTCACCAACCAAGTTTATTTTTGTTACAGGAGGAGTGGCCTCCTCCCTCGGAAAAGGTATTATTTCGTCCAGCCTGGCCAAGCTGCTCCAGGCCCGTGGTTACCGCGTAACCATCCAGAAGCTGGACCCTTACATCAACGTGGATCCGGGTACCCTGAATCCCTACGAACACGGTGAGTGCTATGTCACCGAAGACGGGGCCGAAACCGACCTTGACCTGGGCCATTACGAACGGTTCCTGAACGTTCCTACCTCACAGGCCAACAACGTGACCACCGGACGCATCTACCAGTCGGTGATCAACAAGGAGCGTCGCGGCGATTACCTTGGGAAAACGGTGCAGGTGATTCCCCACATTACCGATGAGATCAAACGGCGCATCAAGCTCCTGGGACAGAAACACAAATTCGATGTGGTGATCACCGAGATAGGCGGTACGGTGGGCGACATTGAATCCCTGCCCTATATTGAAGCGGTGCGCCAGCTCAAATGGGAACTGGGTGTGTCGAATACCCTGGTGATCCATCTTACCCTGGTGCCTTTCCTGGCCGCATCAGGCGAGCTGAAAACCAAACCCACGCAGCATTCGGTAAAAGCCCTGCTCGAGAACGGGATACAGCCCGACGTGCTGGTGCTTCGCACGGAAAAAACCCTGAGCGAGGATATCCGTCAGAAAGTGGCCCTTTTCTGCAACGTGAACATCGATTCGGTGATCGAATCGATCGATGTTTCCACCATTTACGAAGTGCCCCTGATGATGCGACGTGAGAAACTGGATGTAACCGTGCTGAAGAAATTGCGCCTGCGGGCGAACCAGGAACCCCGGCTCGACCGGTGGGAAGCCTTTGTCAACCGCCTGAAAAACCCGAAACACAAAGTGCGAATCGCCCTGGTGGGCAAATACGTCGAACTGAAAGATTCCTACATGTCCATCATGGAATCGGTGGTGCATGCCGGAGCCGTGAACGAGTGCGAGGTGCAGCTCGACCGGATCCATTCGGAAGATATCAACGAGGGGAATGTCCGTTCCCTGCTTAAGCCTTACAGGGGCTTGCTGGTGGCACCGGGGTTCGGTCACCGGGGTATCGAAGGGAAAATTCTGGCGGTGCAGTATGCCCGCGAACACAAGATACCCTTTTTCGGCATCTGCCTGGGTATGCAGTGTGCGGTGATCGAGTTTGCCCGGAACGTGCTGGGCTACAGGGATGCCCATTCAACGGAGATGACCCGCAAAACGCGGCACCCGGTCATCGACCTCATGGAGGAACAAAAGGGAGTAACCGAAAAAGGGGGCACCATGCGCCTGGGTTCCTATGCCTGCGTGGTGAAGGGGAAATCGCTGGTGTACAAAGCCTACGGAATCAAAGAGATCAGTGAACGCCACCGGCACCGCTACGAATTCAACAACAAGTACATGGAAGAATTCGACCGGGCAGGAATGAAAGCCGTGGGGATCAATCCAGATAACGATCTGGTGGAGATTATGGAACTGAACGGCCATCCCTGGTTCGTGGGAGTGCAGTTCCATCCCGAGTACCGCAGCACCGTGGAAAATCCGCATCCCCTCTTCGTTCATTTTGTGAAGGCAACCCTGGATTTGGAATTGGGTGGAAAATGAGGTTATTTTGCGCATGATTTTTTGAAAACCGGGTTATGGACAGAAATACATTATACGGATTGTTAATGATCGCCCTGATATTCATAGGGTTCAGCTATTACAATTCATTACAGACCAAAAAGGCATACGAGAAGGAGATCATTACGGCCGACTCCCTGTTCCATGCGGAAAATTTTGAGGAAGCCGTGGTACATTACCGCCGGTCGCTTCAGTACCGGCGCACCGACGAATATGCCCTCCGCCGCATCCGCCATATCGACAGCCTGTTCAGCCTGACCCGGCCGGGCCGTGACACCCTCGGCACAGATACCGTCGCCGCCGGAGCACCGGAAGAAAAAAAAGCTCCCGAGCCTGAGGCAGCCAAACCGGAAGAGATCGCCGACCTGGAAGGTCGCTACGGAGGATTTGCCGAAGCAGCCCGGGGAGAAAACCGGTTTGTGGTGGTGGAGAACGACCTGATGAAAATTACCTTCTCCACCCGGGGCGGAAGGGTGTATTCGGTGGAACTGAAGGAATTCAAAACCTGGGACGAACGGCCCCTGATCCTGTTCGACGGCGACAGCACCTATTTCGGACTGAATTTTTTTGCGGCCAACCGCACCATTTCTACCAACGAACTGTATTTTGAGCCTCTTGACAGCGTTAACTACCTGGATGCTACCGAAAAGGAGCAAACCCTGGTGATGCGCCTGCCGGCAGGAGAGGGAAGCTACCTGGAGTACAGGTACACCGTAAAACCCGATTCCTACCTCATGGATTTCGAGGTATTTCTGGAGAATATGGACCGCGTGATTTCCGACCGTACCACCTACCTCGACCTGAACTGGGAGATATTCGTCCCACAGCAGGAAAAGGGAAGGGACAACGAGAACAATTACACCACCATCAATTATAAATATTACCAGGATGAAACCGACGGGCTGTCGCCCCGCTCGAAAGGGGAGTCCGAAGAAGTGATCCGCAACCGGGTGCGGTGGATCGCCTTCACCCAGCAGTTCTTTTCCTCGGTGCTCATTGCCGACCAGTTCTTCACCAGCGCTACTATCCGGTCGGTTCCCCTGGAGGAAGGAGATTATCTGAAAAATTTCCGGGCCGAGATCAGCATCCCATACGAAAGCGGGGAAACCAGCAGCATTCCCCTTAAATTTTATTTCGGCCCCAACCACTACAATACCCTGAAGAAATTCGACCTTCAGCTCGAGGAACTGGTCACCCTTGGGGGGTGGATCATCCGCTGGATCAACCTGTGGGTCATCATCCCCATATTCAATTTTCTGAACAAATTCATTTCCAACTACGGGATCATTATCCTGCTGCTGACCATCATCATCAAGGTGGTGCTGTTCCCGCTCACCTACAAGTCGTACCTCTCTCAGGCCAAGATGCGTGTGCTGAAGCCCTATGTGGACGAGATCAATGCCCGATACCCGAAGAAGGAAGATGCCATGAAGAAGCAGCAGGCTACGATGGAGCTATACAAAAAAGCCGGAGTGAGCCCCCTGGGAGGCTGCCTGCCCATGTTGCTGCAGTTTCCCATCCTGTTTGCCATGTTCCGGTTCTTCCCCACCTCCATTGAGCTGAGGCAGAAATCTTTCCTGTGGGCCGACGACCTGTCTACCTACGACTCCATCCTGGATCTGCCGTTCAATATTCCCCTTTACGGCGATCATGTGAGCCTGTTCACCCTGCTGATGACGGCTTCGACCATCCTGTCGATGAAGCTGAACGACCAGACATCGGCTTCGTCGAGCCAGATGCCGGGGATGAAGACCATGATGTACATCATGCCGGTGATGTTTATGTTCATCCTGAACAATTTCTCGGCTGCCCTGACCTATTATTACTTTCTGGCCAACATCATCACCTTCCTCCAGAACTGGATTACCAAGAAATATGTGGTAGACGACGAGGCCTTGCTGAAAAAGATCGAGCAGAACAGGAAAAAACCGCCGAAGAAATCGAAGTTCCAGGCCAGGCTGGAAAAAATGGCAAGAGAACGGGGCGCGCAGCCTCCTGCGAAGAGGAAGAGGTAATGCCCGGGTTTATGCAGCGCCTCTGAAAGCCCCTGAACACGGCCGGTTCACGGAAAGCCATCACGAATTATTGCCGGTAACTATTCCGGAACATGTAACCGGGTGTTTCAGAATAACGAAATCTGAAGTACATTTATAACCGGTCGTGTATAATACAGGATAATCTTTAACCTTGCTTTTATGTCTCTCCGTTTTAAATGGGGAAATATCAGGTCTTTTCTGAATAACCTGTTCTCCTGGTTCCGTCCTTCTCCGTTTGCCTGGAAGGGCGCTGTTGCAGGGATTCTGGCGGTGGCTGTAATCCTTACCCTTTCTGCTGTTCTGCCCTACCTGGGTGTGCTGGGCGTTCCCGTCCTGTTGCTCCGGATGGTTTACTACCTGGGCTTTCCGGCAATCATGGCTCTGGGCGTATTTCTGCTGATGGGCCTTCTCAACTGCCTTCCCGTATGGTACCGGAGGGTTCTGGTGGCGGGCGTGTTTTTCGTTCTGCATTATTTTATGGTTCCCCTGAAGGGGAAACTGGTGTTCCTCTTCTGGATCATCCTTGCCGCATCGCTGCTGGCAGGTTCCCTGTGGGTGCTGGCCGGAAAGGGATGGAAGAAACTCCGTGTGCCCGGACGCGTGCTGCTGGTCTTCAGTCTGGCGCTCGGCTCGGCCGGCATTCTGTACGGAGGGTTCTGGTTTTTCCGGCCGGGGAAAGCAATTGATATTCCCGAAATTGCGGCCATGCAGGCAGAAAAGCTTCCGCCGTTGATACAGGCGGACGACCCCTCTTGCCCGGGGAGCTATGAGGTGAAGTACCTCACCTATGGAAGCGGTACCGACCGGCACCGGCCTGAGTACGGCGACAGCGCCGCGCTTGTGACCTCTCCGGTGGACGGCAGTCCCTTTGTGGACAACTGGAAGAAATTCCACGGATGGGCACGCGAAAAATTCTGGGGTTTTGATCTGTCGGCTTTGCCCCTGAATGCCAGGGTATGGTATCCCGGCGGGTCGGGGCCCTTTCCCCTGGTGCTGGTGGTGCACGGCAACCACCTGGACAGGGATTATTCCGACCCGGGATATGAATACCTGGGCGAACTGATGGCCAGCCGGGGGTTTATATTTGCCTCGGTGGACGAGAATTTTCTGAACGGCACCTGGTCGGATGTATTCAACAGTCTCAAAGAGGAGAACGACGCCCGGGCCTGGTTGCTCCTCAAACACCTGGAATGCTGGGAAAATTGGAACGGGGAGGAGGGCAATCCTTTTGCAGGAAAGGTGGATATGGAGAGAATCTCCCTTATCGGCCACAGCAGGGGAGGGGAGGCGGTGAGCATTGCCGCCTGTTTTAACCGCCTGCCTTACTACCCCGACGATGCACTGGTGCCTTTCGATTTCAACTTCCGTATCCGTTCGGTGATACCCATAGCCCCGGTCGACGGGCAATACAAACCGGCCGGGGTGGGTACCCTGATCGAAAATACCGATTATTTCACCCTGCAGGGTTCGCACGATATGGATATGCAGTCGTACCACGGGGCCAGGCAGTTCCAGCGGGTGCACTTCACCGACAGCCTGTACCACATCAAAGCCGGTCTCTACGTTTACGGGGCCAACCACGGGCAGTTCAACACCACCTGGGGCCGGAACGATGTGGGATATCCGAATTTCTTCCTGTTTAACAGAAAGAATATCCTACCGGCCGGGGACCAGATGAAAATAGCCCGGGTTTTTATCTCGGCGTTTCTGGAACTGACCCTGAACAACCGCCGGGAGTACCTCCCCCTGTTCATGGATTACCGCAGCGGCCGCCACTGGCTGCCGGAAACGGTGTACCTGAACCAGTTCGCAGACAGCCGCATGACCTTCCTGTGTGATTATGAAGAAGACCTGGATCTTTCCACCCCTTCGCGGGGGGATGGGCATATCAGCGGAGAAAACCTGACTGTATGGAAAGAGAAACTGGTGCCCCTGAAATGGGGCCCCCACGATACCCGGGCAGTTTACCTGGGATGGAACCGGGAAGCCTCCGATTCGGCCGTGGCCGTGTACCGTATTGAGGTCGACAGCTTTCCCTGCAGCCGCTCCGACATACTGGTGTTTTCCATGGCCGATGCCGGCGAAGACAGCCGTCCGGAACGCACCTGGCTCGAAAAGGATTCCACGGAAAACGGGGAAAACGATCCGGAAAGGAATACCGTGGACAATCAGGCGACACCGGAAGGGAATGAGAAATTGAAAAAAGAGGAGGAAGAAAGCAAGCCACCCCTGGACCTGACCCTGGAGCTGACCGACCGGCTCGGGAACCGGGCATCTGTTGCACTGGGCGCTTACATGCCGCTGCAGCCGAAGCCCGAAGCAAAAATCATGAAATGGCAGTTGCTGACCGAACATCCTCCCTCGGAAATTGTTTTTCAGGCGTATGCCATTCCCCTGGAATGGTTTGCAGCGGCCAATCCGCAGTTCGACCCCGGCGGGCTGGCCCGGATCAGCCTGGTTTTTGACCGCAGCGGGGAGGGGGTGGTGGTACTCGATAATCTGGGAATCAGAAAAGGAGAGAAGTAGTATGGAGAGAATCACCGGAGCATTATGGTTGAGAGGTTTTCTGGAACTGGCCGGACTGGTGTTCGGTGGAATCTGGGGTTACCGGCTGGATTCGGGCGGGATACGGTTCTTTTTCGCACTGGGTATCCCGCTCATTATGGCCATTGTGTGGGCGGTGTTCAATGTTCCCGACGACCCTTCCCGGGGCGGGCCAACTCCGGTACCCGTCGGGGGGCGCCTCCGCCTGTTGCTGGAAGCCGGCCTGTTCGGTTTTGCGGTATTTGCCGCCTGGTCGGCCCTGGGGATGTGGCCGGCTCTGGTATTCCTGGCCCTGGTGGTGTTCAGTAATTACCAGTTGCGGCACCGGCTGGTGTGGGTCTGGAAGAAGAAAAGAAAAAGGGGATTTAGTACGAAATAAAGACAGTCATAGTCAGTCCACTCCCCCTCTCCATTACTCCATCACTACATCACCGGAACAGGCCTCTGAGGGTTTTATGAGAAAAACAAGGCGGGGGAAAATGCGCCATGGCCTGAGCAGCGATCCTGTCTGAGCCCCCTGACGAGGCTTTGCCTGT
>JBNGDI010000065.1:0-9022 GCA_049975425.1 Bacteroidales bacterium | reverse complement strand
TGAATTATTTCCTATTGAGTCCCGTAGGAACGACAGTGTTTTTTTGGCCTGATGAGCCGTTTACCCGGCCCTGCAGGCCGGTTTCGTTCGCCGCCCGGTGGCGGAAGACCTTCATCTTTCCTCCTTCATCCTTTAACCTTTAACCTTTCGCCTTTCGCCTTTAGCCTTTAGCCTTTAGCCTTCATCCTCCCTCCCTCCTTCCTTTCACACGGTAATTTTCAACCCGTCATACGCCAGATGGACTCCTTCCGGCAATTCCCGCTCAATTTCGTCGGCAGGTCCCATCTGGTGACTGATATGGGTAAGCCATCCCTGCTCCGGGCCGATCTTCCGGATGATCTCCACTGCTTCTTCCAGGGTAAAATGAGAAATATGCCGGCGTTTTCTCAGGGCGGTCAGTATCAATACGCGTGACCCCTCGATTTTTTTCATCTCCCCGGGAGGTATGTAATTGGCATCGGTTATATATGTCAGATCGCCCATCCGGAAACCCAGCACAGGCAGCCTGTAATGCACGGCCCGTATGGGTATGACTTCCAGGGAGCCAATACGGAACGGGTCGGTGCCGATGGGATGGATTATTACATCGGGCACACCCGGGTACTTCTTTTCAGCGAATATATAAGCAAATTCTTTCCGCAACTGGCTGATCACCCTTTCCTCGGCATACAGGTCCATCGGTTGTTGATGGATGAAATTGAAGGCCCGTATATCGTCCAGTCCGGCAATATGGTCTTTGTGCGAATGGGTGAAGAGGATGGCATCGAGCTTCCGGACGTTTTCACGCAACATCTGCTGCCGGAAGTCGGGCCCGGAATCGATCACCAGACGGTGGCCGTTCCACTCCACCAGAAGGGAGCTGCGCAGTCGCTTATCGCGGGGATCGTTTGAAAGGCAGGTACGGCACATACAGCCGATAACCGGCACCCCCTGTGAGGTGCCCGTTCCCAGGAAAGTAGCCTGTATTTGAGGGACCGGTTCCACAGGGACAAAGATAATGGCTTCCGCCCAATTCACCTCCGGGATGCAGAAGAAAGAAACCGGTGCAGGATTTTCCCGCTCAGCCGCTTTTTCTCATCTCATGAAAGTTCATTACTTTTGGATCATGGCCGCCACCCTGTATCTCATCCCCAACACCCTGGGCCCCGGGGACCATCATAACGTGATACCGCAGGGCATCCTGCCGGTTATCCATTCCCTCACTGTTTTCTTTGCCGAAAACCTGCGAAATGCACGCCGGTTCCTTATAAGCACGGGCATTCCCACACCCGTCGATAACCTGTTGTTCCTGGAGTTGAACCGGCACACCCGGGAGGAGGAACTGCGGAATTACATAAAAATATTGCTGGACGGAAAAGATGCGGGCATCCTTTCGGAAGCCGGCATGCCGGCTGTCGCCGACCCGGGTGCCGGACTGGTACGGATGGCCCACCGGAAAGGGATCAGGGTCAGACCCCTTTGCGGCCCTTCATCAGTTATTCTGGCCCTGGCGGCTTCAGGGCTGAACGGACAGGCATTCACCTTTCACGGATACCTGCCCATATCAGCCGGAGAAAGGGCAAAAAAACTGAAGGAACTGGAAAGGGAGTCGGAGCAAAGGGGTATCACTCAGGCCTTCATGGAAACACCTTACCGCAACCGGGCTTTATTTGAGGGTGTTTTGAGCGCCTGCCGGCCGGATACCCTGCTTTGCGTTGCCTGTGATCTGACCCTGGAAAGCGAATGGATCAGAACCATGCCGGTTTCAGAATGGGGGAAAAACCGCCCCGATATTCACAAAAGACCAGCTATATTCTTGATATACAGAGGAATATAAGCGCGGAGCAGATCATCGGGAAGCTATCCTTTCAGCGGGGCGGATCAGAATTCCCAAACATCCAGCAAATACAGATCGAATATCAGGGTGCTGTTGGTGGGTATTGTGCCGCTTCCCCGGCCGTATCCCAGATTGGAGGGGAAAAACACTCTGGCTGATCCTCCTTCACGCATCAGCGATACACCTTCCTGAACGCCATAGATCAGGTTGGCATATCCCAGGGTAAATTCAAGAGGTGAATAATCTTTGGATGCCACATAAATATCGCCCCTGATGGCAGCCGTATCCATGCTGGTATCGAACATCGTGCCGTCGAGGAAATAGCCGGCATAATCCACCCTGACATTCTTTCCAACCATGGCAGAATCGCCCGTGCCTGCCTCAAGTTCCACATAATAAAGCCCCGAGGGAAGAGGTTCCACACCCGGGTAATGTTCTTCCATATAAGCCGCCAGTTCGATCCTTTCCTCCTCGAGCATTTCCTGGTATGGATCTTCCTGGTCAAGGTCCAGACAGGATACGGGCAAAAACACCAAAACAACGGATATCAGCAGAAGAGGAACTTTTTTCATCAAATAATTGGTTGACATAGTTTTAGGTTTTAGGTGAACAAGGTTTCCGTTACTTCCTCCCGGAAAACAATCCCATTCACATGGAAATTCGTATCGTTTCTTCATTCCTTCATGTAAACGGAAAAATAATTGCCGGGGTTACAAACCAGTTTATCTACAAGCTTTGTGCCAGACTTTTTCTTCCGTCTTATTGAACATCCAGTACCCACACTTCGTACACCAGGGTGGCACGTGCCGGTATCCGGTTCCCGTCGCCTACCATTCCGAAGGCCAGATGCGGGGGCATAATGAAACGGGCATGGCTTCCTTCCCGCAGCATCAGGATACCTTCTTCCAGGCCTGCCCCTTCCCCGGAATATCCTGTTCGGATGGTTTTTGTGCCATCTTCTTCCGATGAATAGCACAGGGTTCCGTCAAGCAGGCTTATGCGGTAATCATAGACAACCGTTTTTTCCGGGGCTACGGCCGGTCCGTCGCCCTTTTCCATGATCATATACCACAACCCCGTTTCTGTACGCTCCATTTTCCATCCCATTCTACCGATAAAGTTACTGATCACCTCCTGGTCTTTCGTCACCAGGAATTCATTCACTTTTTCCATCCTTTCCTTTCTGTCCGGTTCCTGCCCGCCAGCAGGCAGCCTCACGGGCCGCCGGCAATCAGCCAGCAGTATCATCAGCAATACCGGGAACCAGATGGTATCAGACCTGCCGAAAAGCTTCCTCCAGTTCATGGGCACTCATGGAAATGGTTTTCTCCAGCAAATGTACGGTTTTTTCGAGCGATTCGTTCGATTCACCTCCGGCGGCATTGACATGCCCGCCTCCGCTGAAGTATTTGCGTGCAAATTCATTCACATTGAACTTCCCTTTCGACCGGAACGATAATTTTACATGATCGGCCTTTTCCATCACCAGCACGGAAAATATCACCCCGCGTACAGACATGGGGTAATTGACAAATCCTTCCGAATCGCCGGTAATAAAACCGAACTCTTTCTGTTCGTCCAATGTTAAAACCATGTATGCCGAATGGTATTTCGGCAACACCTTCATCTTCCGGTGCAGGGCATATCCCAGCAATTGCATTCGCCTTACGGAAAAATTATTGTATACCCTATCGAAGATCCGGTCCTTGTCAATCCCCGTTTCCAGTAACCTGGCCACCGTACGGAAAGTCTCCGGACGGGAGGAATTGAAGCTGAAACACCCCGTATCGGTCATAATGCCGGTATAAATGCATTCGGCTATTTCCGGGGTGATGGCTTTCTTTCCCCCGGTTTGTCCGATAAAAGAGAATACCAGTTCGGCCGCCGAACTCGCATCTTCCTGAACGGCCACCAGGCCGGCATCCAGAGCGGGGTTGGGATGGTGATCGATAATTGCCTTTCTGACAGAAGAGGCGGTTACTTCCCGGCCAAGCCTCCCCAGGCGCTTCGGATCGTTGAAGTCAACCATGATCAGCAGGTCGGCTTCCTGCAGAATTTGCCGGGCGCGCTTTTCATTTCCCTGATACCTTACGATTTCCCCTGCCGAAGGGAGCCACCTGAGAAAAGCCGGAAAATTGTTCGGGGTCATGGCATGCACCTTTTTCCCTGCATTCTTCAGGTAAATGTAAAGCCCCAGCAAGGAGCCGATGGCATCGCCGTCAGGGTTCAGGTGGGTAATGACCACGGGGCGTTCCGACTGGCCGGCCCATTCGCCGATGCGGGAAAATATTTGTGTAAGTTCTTTTTTCACAATGAATTCCACACTTTAAAGAAAGGGTCAAAGATAAAAAATCTTTGCGGGAGGTTCTTATCCGGTATAAAATAATTTCTATATTCGCCATGCAAATCCAACGGGAAGCTTATGAGCGGAAACTTTACTTTTGCCATGGTCAAGCCGAATGCTTTCCGGCAAAATTACGCCGGATCCATCCTGGCAATGATCTGCGAAGCCGGATTCAGAATTCAGGCACTGAAAACCACCCTGCTGAACAAAGACGAAGCCAGGCAATTCTATGCCATTCACCGAAGCAAGCCCTTTTATGAGGACCTGGTAACTTTTATGTCGTCGGGGCCCATCCTGGTGATGATTCTGGAAAAGGAAAACGCCGTGGAAGATTTCAGGGCACTGATCGGGAATACCGATCCCTCCAAGGCTGAGGAGGGAACAATCAGGAAACTGTATGCGCGGTCGGTCAGGGCTAATGCCATCCACGGTTCCGACAGCGATGAGAGTGCCCGGATCGAAGCCGATTTCTTTTTTTCCACAAGGGAACGATTTTCATGGAAATAAATTACCTGCAGGAATTACCGGCCTTATGGGGGAATAATCAGGGCATTACACAGTATTCCCCATGATTGAAGGAAAGATATTTACGAATTTATGATACAAACTTCCGAAGCAGTTCCCTCACGGCTTCATGCGAGTTCACAATGTAAGCAGCCCTGGTATTGATCATGCCCACCTTGATGGTAAAGGCCTCCGCCGGCATGTCCTCGAAAAGATATTCATCGGTCCAGTCGTCTCCCGCACCGAATATAAAATCATACCGGTCCTGCTGAAGGATCCTGGCTGCGGCCTTCCCTTTGTTGATGCCCATTTTTTTCACTTCAATCACCTTGTTCCCTTCCAGGATTTCCAGGTCGAGATTGGCCAGAAGGCTGGTCAGCTCATATTTCAGCTCCAGGGCCCGCATGGCTCCCAGTTCGGGGTCGGCTTTCCGGTAATGCCATACCATTGAATAATTCTTTTCCTCGATGAAAGTTCCCGGTGTACGGTCAACATAGAATTGCAGGGCAGGCCGGATGATCTCCTTCCAGTGGGTTCCCATCTGTTCGAACAGTTCCCAGTCTTTTCCCTGCATTCTGAGCCACACTCCGTGTTCGGCAATCAAATCAAAGGGCTTATCGCCGAACCAGCGGGTAAACGACTCCCTGTCGCGGCCGCTGATCAAAACCAGGCGGTTATTTTTTTCATTTGCCAGGCGGGTAAGAATATCCATCAGTTCATCGTCGGGCCGGGAATGTTTTGGATCCTTTCGGAAGCCGACCAGAGTCCCGTCGTAATCCAGAAAGAAGATCCTTCTGTTTGCCTTTGAATATCTCTCGAACATTCTTTTCTCCCATTTCGGAGTGAGGCGCTTGGCCAGGTATTTTTGCTGCTGGTCAGCCACTTCCAGCAGGGAATCCATGAAATCACCCGCCCACTTGTCAATATCGTAACGCTGCAGCCTCTCCTGCAATACTTCCAGACGTTGTTTCTGTTCTTCTGCAGGCATTTCCAGGGCGTGATGAATGGCATCGGCAATCTCATCCATATTATTTGGATTGATCAGGATAGCCTCGCCCATTTCCTTGGCCGCCCCTGCCATCTCGCTGAGGATAAGCACTCCCCTGCCTTCCGTTTTGGTGGCGATGAACTCCTTTGCCACCAGGTTCATGCCGTCACGTACCGGTGTGATCAGGGCAATTTCAGAAGACGCATACAGGTCGATCAATTCCTCAAAGGGAAGCGAACGGTAAAAGTACCATACGGGTGTCCAGTTGATGGTGGCATATGCCCCGTTGATCCGGCCCACCAGCTCGTCCACCTCCTTCTTGATCAGCTGGTACTGTTCCACCTGGTCGCGCGACGGAACGGCCAGCATAACCAGGGTGACCTTTTCAAGATACTGCGGATATTTATTGAGAAAATGTTCGAAGGCATGCAGCCGGTTGGGGATCCCTTTGGAATAGTCCAGCCGGTCGATCGACAGGATCAGCTTCCGGCCGGGCGACATGGACAGAAAGTTTTCAATATCTTTCTGAATATCAAGCCGGTCCTTCCCCGACTTTTGCCGGTGTTCCAGAGCAGACCGGTGAAACTTCCCGTAGTCTATACCCATGGGGAAAGCATCCACAATTGCCATACGGGTACGCAGGTTGATCCGGTTGAATTCAATATCATACCCCAGCAATCTCCGCACCGAACTCAGAAAGTGCCGCTCGTAGTCGAAGGTATGGAAACCCAGTAAATCGGCCCCCAGCATGCCTTCGATGATCTCTTTCCTCCATGGGAGAATGCGGAATACCTCGTACGAAGGAAAGGGAATGTGCAGAAAGAATCCTACAGGTATAGCCGGAAATTCTTCCTTGATCATCCGGGGCAGGAGCAACAGGTGGTAATCGTGTATCCACAGCACGTCATCCTTTCTGAGGTGCTCTTTCAGAATACCGGCAAACCGCCGGTTGATCTCCACATAAGTTTCCCAGAATTCCTGGTAGTACTCGGTAAACTGCGTAAAATAATGAAACAACGGCCAGATGGTGCGGTTACTGAAACCGTAGTAATACTTGTCAATTTCTTCCTTGCCGATATACACTGGAAGGCATTTTTCTTTTCTCAATGCTTCATCTGTTTTCCTGCGCATTTCCAGGCTCAGGTCTTCCGCATACATGCCCGACCAGCCAATCCACAGGCTGTCATATTTCTGCGACACAGAACGCATACCGGTAGCCAGCCCCCCCACATTGGGTTTTACGTCAATTTTGTTATCTTCAACGGATATTCCTACAGGTAATCGGTTAGACACAATGACCAGTCGCTTCATAATACTATCCATTTTACTGTTTGAACCCTATAAAATACACTTTTTTTTCGTTTGACCAATCATTTTTTTGCTAAAGATGAGCATTCCATATAACCTGAACGACAATTATTATTACGGCATGATCGGCAACTGCCGGAGCGCCGCCCTGGTTTCGGCCAGAGGGTCGATCGACTGGTGCTGTCTTCCCGAATTCAACTCGCCTTCCGTTTTTGCCAGGATACTCGATACCCGTATCGGCGGATATTTTTCAGTTGAAACCGGGATGGATTATAATATCAGCCAGTCATATATCCGAAAAACAAATATTCTGGTTACCCGGTTCACCAACGGCAAAGATGCTTTCGAACTGATCGACTTCATGCCCCGGTATATCGAGCCGAACCGGCAGCACTACACTCCCCCCGACATTGTCCGGTATCTCAAGCTCCTGTCGGGAAAACCACGTTTCAGAGTCAGCTATAAACCGGCCCTGCAGTACGCCGCCATGCCCACCGAAACGGTTATCAAAAAGGAATACATAAAAAGTTACAGCGCCGGCAAGGTATACGATTCGATTTACCTGTATACCGACCTCGACAAGGAAAAGCTGGTTTCGGGCGAAGAACAGGTTCTGGTGCAGGATTCCTTCATGTTGCTGAGCTATAATCAGAAGCTGCTGGAACAAACCGCCGAACGTTCGTATCTGAAACTGCAGCGAACCAAGGTGTACTGGCTTGACTGGTCGGAAAGAACCCGCAAGTTTTCCCGTTTCAATGAGGAGATCGTGCGCAGCGCCCTGGTTCTCAAGCTGCTGAGCTACGACAAATCGGGAGCCATTCTGGCGGCAGCCACCACATCCCTGCCTGAAACCATCGGCGAGATCAGGAACTGGGATTACCGCTTCTGCTGGCTGCGCGATGCCAGCATGGTGATCAAGGTGATGGGTTCGCTGGGGCATCTGAATGTGGCGAAAAGATACCTGGGATTCATTCTGGACATCATTCCCGTAAAGGATGAAAAGATCCAGATCATGTACGGAATCAACAAGGAAAGAAAACTGAAAGAAAGTATTCTGTCTCACCTGGAAGGATATCAGCAGTCCCTTCCCGTGCGGCTGGGTAATGATGCATACAGGCAGAAACAGAACGACATATACGGCATCCTTATGGATGTGATTTACCAGCAGTTCCTCCTGTTTGAGAATACCCTGGAACACGGAGAGGCTCTGTGGACCGTTGTGCGTTCCATCATACGCATCGTGGCAAGGAACTGGAAGAAACGCGACCGCGGTATCTGGGAATTGCGCACCAAACACCAGCATTTCACTTTTTCCAAAGTGCTGTGCTGGGTGGCCATTGACCGGGGCATCCATATTGCCCGGCTGATCAAAAAATCGGAATACGTTGATGAGTGGATCGGCCTCAGGGAACAGATCAGAGAAGATATCCTGAAAAAGGCGTGGAATGATAAAATCAAAGCCTTTACCCAGTATTACGGGTCAGAAGACCTGGATGCGGCCAACCTGCTGATGGAATCGTTCGGGTTTATCCGGGCCGAAGATGAAAGATACATTCAAACGGTGCTCACAACAAAAGAAAAGCTGATGCACAACGGCCTGATGTACCGATACCGGAACCGGGACGATTTCGGGCAGCCACGTTCCTCCTTCACCATCTGCACTTTCTGGATGATCGACAGCCTTTATAAAATCGGAAGGAAAGAAGAAGCTGAAGAGCTGTTCGCCCGTGTACTCAGTTACAGCAATCACCTGGGACTCTTCAGCGAGGATATTGATTTTACATCAAAACGGCTGCTGGGAAATTTCCCCCAGGCCTATTCACATTTGGCGCTGATCGAAACGGCGGTAAGGCTTTCCGAAGGATCTCTGTCACCGGAAGAAAAGATCCTGAAAGCGTTTTATTAGGAAAAGCCGGAAGGCTTTCTGCTTGTACCCTTTATACTTTTCGACCTGTTTCACGCAGAGCCTTCGGAGAACCCGCCAGGCAGGCAAAGACTTTCGGTATCATAATGCGAAATGGTTTATTTTATGCAGTACATATCTACGTAGTATGCTACGTCC
>JBNGDI010000064.1:0-9902 GCA_049975425.1 Bacteroidales bacterium | reverse complement strand
ACAGCATTTTTTCCAAATATACAAGAAATTGCTGATTATATCACAACAAAGCCAGATATCTACGTAGATACCTACGTAGATATATTATTTCTTGGACCTTCCTTTCAACCTGACCGTAACAGGTGAGTGTGCCAGCGAATAAGGATCAGGAAGTACCCGAAGAAATTGCACCGCAGGTTTTTCCATCATGGCGGAAACCCCGGAGCCGGTGATGCGATCAACAGACACAAAATGATCCTCCTATCCCAATTCATTTAACCATATACAATGAACCATTCACCATTCACTTCCCATACCTCAAAAAAAAAGCGGCCATCCGGCCGCCTTTTCTTTGTGATTCAGCTGGGGATCGAACCCAGGACCCCATCCTTAAAAGGGATGTGCTCTACCAACTGAGCTACTGAATCGGTACTTTTCTGTTTTTTTCGGTGGGCAAAAATACGCCAAAATATCCGGTTAACCAAAACCTTTTTCCAAAAAAATCCCATTTTTGTAACCTAACCAATTTCGCATTTATGAAAAACAAAGTGGTTATCATTACAGGTGCTTCCTCGGGTATAGGACTGGCTGCCGCAAGGGAATTTGCCGCCTGCGGAAACAGGGTGGTGCTGGCAGCCCGGAGCCAGGAAAGGTTGAATTCCATTGTGAAGGAGCTGGAGGAAAAAGGAGCCGACTGTCTGGCCGTTCCCACCGATGTTTCTGAAGAAGAGGATTGCCGGAAACTGGTGGAAGCTGCCGTAGGAAAATACGGCAAAATCGATATCCTGATCAACAATGCGGGAGTGTCAATGAGGGCCCTGTTTGCCGATCTCGATCTCAGGGTAATGAAAAAGCTGATGGATGTGAATTTCTGGGGTACGGTGTATTGCACCAAATATGCCCTGCCGTATCTTCTGGAAAGCCGGGGGTCGGTAACGGGAATTTCGTCGGTGGCAGGCATTCATGGGCTGCCGGCGCGCACGGGTTATTCCGCCTCGAAATTTGCCATGCATGGTTTTCTGGAAACTCTGAGGATAGAAACCCTGAGGCAGGGCCTGCACGTGATGATCTTCTGCCCGGGATTTACCGAATCGAATATCCGCAGGACCGCGCTTGTGGCCGATGGTTCTGCACAGGGAGAATCGCCGCGAAAGGAGGAAAAAATGATGAAGGCCGAAGAGGTAGCCCGCCGCATCGTTCGTGGTATAGAAAAAAGAAAACGTTTTGTGGTGCTGACCTTCGAGGGGAAATTTACCTACTGGTTTAAAAAGTGGTTCCCTTCCCGGCTCGACCGCATTGTATACAACCACATGGCCCGGGAACCTGAATCCCCGTTCAAATGAACAGAAGAAAGCAGAGCAACAGACTGTTGCGGTTGCCGTCAGAGTGCTCTTCAGCAAAAGCCGTTCTGTATTGCCGGGAATTACATCCTAAAGTTTTGTATCTTCAAAGCTTAAAGAATTCTGCAGTATGACCCTGCTGATCGTATACCTGCTCCTGGCGCTGGGAATCTCCTTTCTTTGCTCGATCCTGGAAGCGGTGCTGCTATCCGTACCGCCATCCTACCTGGAAACCCTGTCTCAGCAGGGAAGCCGGCTGGCCGGGCAATTGAGGAAAATCAAGAAAAACATATCCTCTCCGCTGGCTGCCATTCTTTCATTGAATACCATCGCTCATACCATTGGAGCCGCCGGCGTCGGCGCCCAGGCCACCCTGGTATTCGGAGAAGCCTGGTTCGGGGTTATATCGGCCGTGCTGACCCTGCTGATCCTGGTGTTGTCGGAGATCATTCCAAAAACCATCGGGGCTTTATGGAACCGGCAGCTAAGCATTCCCCTGGTGCCGGTGCTCAGGTTTATCATGTTCATCATGTATCCCCTGGTATGGCTTTCAAATCAGATCACACGACTGATTACTTCCGGAAAGCACATGGTCACCCTGAGCCGCGACGAAATGGCGGCCATGGCAAATATCGGAAAACAGGAAGGCGTGCTGGCGGAAAATGAATCGAAAACCATTTACAACCTTCTGCGGCTCAGAAACATTCCCGTATCCTCCATCATGACACCCCGCACGGTACTGATCAGTCTGCCGGAAAATATGCAGCTCCGCGGATTCCTTCAGAAAATGAATGACATTCCCGTTTCGCGCATTCTTCTGTGGAAAAACGAACCCGATAACATCACCGGATATTTCCTGAAATCGGAAGCCCTGGAAAACCTGGCCAGAGACAGGCACCGGAAGAAACTGGGCGATCTGAAGCGGGACCTGATGATTGTGTACGAAGGACTTCCGGTTATGGGCCTGTACCAGAAAATGCTGGCTGCCCGTGAGCACATTGCCCTGGTGGTAGACGAATACGGGGAAGTGGCCGGCGTGGTGACCCAGGAAGATATTTTCGAAACCATGACCGGAATGGAGATACTGGACGAAACCGATGTACATACCGACCTGCAGCAACTGGCCCGTGAACTTTGGAAAAAGAGGAATCCGGGCGGTCGTGAATGAAAAATATTTTTAAGTATCTTGCAGTCCTCATTCAAATTTGCACCGATGAGCGTATTGATCAACAAAAATTCGCGTGTAATTGTCCAGGGTTTTACCGGAAGCGAGGGGACCTTTCACGCCACCCAGATGATTGAATACGGAACCCGGGTGGTTGGAGGTGTTACTCCCGGCAAGGGGGGCACCGTTCATCTTGACCGGCCGGTATTCAATACCGTGGAAGAAGCGGTAAAAGAAACAGGAGCGGATACTTCGGTGATCTTCGTTCCACCCGCTTTCGCTGCCGACGCTGTCATGGAAGCGGCCGATGCCGGTATCCGTGTCATTATCACCATCACCGAAGGGATCCCGACCCGGGATATGGTCAGGGTGAAGGAGTTCCTGAAAGACCGCCCTGTTGTTCTGGTAGGTCCGAACTGCCCCGGGGTGATCACACCGGGAGAGGCAAAGGCGGGCATCATGCCCGGATTCATACACCGAAAGGGAACCGTGGGTATTGTCAGCCGTTCAGGCACCCTTACCTATGAAGCCGTTGACCAGATCACCCAATCGGGCCTGGGACAGTCGACATGCATCGGCATAGGAGGAGATCCCATTGTGGGTACCAGCACCCTGGATGCCATCCGGTTGCTGATGGACGATCCGGAAACGGAAGCCATTGTCATGATCGGTGAAATAGGTGGCAATATGGAAAATGAAGCCGCTCTGTGGATCAGGGAAAACGGAACCAAGCCAGTGGTAGGTTTCATTGCAGGACAAACCGCCCCGAAGGGAAGGCGAATGGGTCATGCAGGGGCTATCATCGGAGGAAAAGACGATACCGCTGCGGCCAAAATGCAGATCATGCGCGAATGCGGGATCCATGTGGTGGAATCTCCTGCCGATATCGGAAGAACCGTAAAAAAAGTATTGAACCGGTAGATGCCCTTTTCACGGATTCACTTAACTGAATGTCTATGCGGGAAGAAAAGATCAGGCTGGCAGCCGGGTGGCTGAAAAATTCCAAACATACAGCTGCATTTACTGGCGCCGGTATCTCGGTTGAAAGCGGCGTACCCCCTTTCAGGGGCGAAAACGGGCTCTGGAACAAATACGATCCGATGGTTCTTGAAATCGACCGTTTCCGTGCCGATCCCACCGGATCATGGAAGATCATACGTAAGATATTTTACGATTACTTTCGAGATGCCCGTCCCAACCGGGCTCATGAAGTCCTTGCCCTGATGGAACAGAAAGGGTTACTGTCAGCCGTGATCACACAGAACATTGACAACCTGCACCAGGAAGCCGGCAGCGTGAAAGTATATGAGTACCACGGCAATGCCCGGGAACTGATCTGTACCCGTTGCGGGCAGGTCTATGATCCGGTGAAGATCGGACTGGACCGCCTGCCTCCACAATGCCCCCGCGACGGAGGAGTACTGAAACCCAATTTTATTTTTTTCGGTGAACCCATACCCGAGGAAGCTGCCCGTATGGCCAGCCATGAAGCAGCCACGGCTGAAATATTTCTGGTGATCGGATCTACCGGTGAAGTAATGCCCGCCTGTATGATACCCCGGATGGCCAAGCAGAGGGGGGCTACCATTATTGAGATCAATCCTGAGGAAACACTCTTTACACACCATATTACCGACCTGCATCTGAAAGGAAAAGCAGGGGAAGTACTGAACAGGCTGGCCGTGGAATTGTTTAACGGGACAGATGACACATCCATGTGAAACATTTCATGTAAAACAATAAAAATCCATTCAGATGAAACTGTTAGAAGGAAAAACCGCACTGATTACGGGGGCAGCACGAGGCATCGGCAAGTCCATTGCCCTGGCTTTTGCCAGGGAAGGGGCCGATATCGCCTTCACCGATATTGCCCGGAATGAAGATTTTGAAGCCACACTGAAGGAGCTGGAAGGCACAGGTGTTACCTCCCGGGGATATGTTTCCGACGCCTCAAAGCTGGATCAGACCGAAAAGGTAGTGGACCAGATTGTAAAGGATTTCGGGAAAATCGATATTCTGGTGAATAATGCCGGTATCACCCGCGATACCCTGCTGATGCGGATGACAGAGGAACAATGGAATCAGGTGATCGAAGTGAATCTGAAATCTGTATTCAATTTCACCAAAGTGGTACAACCGGTCATGCTCAAACAACGGAGCGGCTCAATCATCAATATGAGTTCGGTGGTGGGAGTGGGCGGAAACGCAGGGCAGTCGAATTATGCCGCTTCCAAAGCCGGGATCATCGGGTTTACCAAATCGGTGGCCAGGGAGGTTGGCTCCAGAGGGATCAGGTGCAATGCCATTGCCCCGGGCTTTATTATGACCGAAATGACAGCCCGCCTGCCTGAAGAAGTCCGGAAAGACTGGATTGCGCAGATCCCCCTCCGGCGTGCAGGCACACCCGAAGATGTGGCCAATACGGCAGTTTTCCTGGCTTCTGACCTTTCATCATACGTAAGTGGTCAGGTGATCCAGGTGTGCGGAGCCATGAAGACCTGATAACCTGATTTCTCCCCCTGCCCGGGTTTACATCGTGGGATAATTTTCGTATTTTACCGATTATAACCATTGCAGGACCAACAAATAAAACCATGAAAAGAACCCTGTTCCCA
Organism: Bacteroidales bacterium; assembly: GCA_049975425.1. Lineage (GTDB taxonomy): Bacteria > Bacteroidota > Bacteroidia > Bacteroidales > VadinHA17 > HyVt-105. The sequence continues at coordinate 4,803 of JBNGDI010000064.1, read as the reverse complement.
CTGATCTTTCTGGCGCTGATCACATCCTGTAAAACCTCCAGTCTGATAATCGATGTGCTCAGACCGGCGAATATTAACCTGCCCGGAGATGTCCGGACCCTGGCCGTGGTAAACCGCAGCCTGCCTTCCAAAGAAGCCGAGGTAAATAACCTGGTGGAGGGAATTATCACCGGTGAAGGATTGCTGGCCGACCGGTTCGGATCGAAAGCCTGTATCACCGGCTTTGCCGATGCATTACAATCCTCTCCCCGGTTCCGTGTGGTGGTTCCCGATATCGAACTGAAAGGGACCGGAACCGACAGAATGCCCCCTCTGCTTGAATGGCCAGTAATAGAAGATATCTGCCGGCAGAACGGCGCCGACGTCCTGCTCTCGCTGGAAACCTTCGATTCAAATACGGGAGGGGTACTGTTTTCCATACTGAACAAGACACCTGGAGAAAACCTCACTATCAAAGTGGAATCGGGATGGAGGCTCTATTATCCGGAAAGAAAACAGTTGCTGGATGAGAACATTTATATCGATCATTTGAACTGGGATACCCCGGCATCCGGAGCTGGCCCGTCGCAGCAGGAAGTGGTGGAAAGAGGCGGATACTATGCCGGCACACAGTATGCAGCCCGGATCTCTCCTTCCTGGGTTTCTGTTTCGCGGATCTTTTTCAAGAAGGGCAACCGGGATTTCAGGGAAGCCAAACGGCTGGTACGCATGGGCATGTTTGATGAAGCAGCCAGGATCTGGGAAACCTATGTGGACCACACTAACCGGAAAATTGCCGGGTATGCCTGCTACAACATGGCCCTTGTTTGTGAACTGAACAGTGATCTGGAAGGCGCCCTGCAATGGGCCACCCGGTCATACCGGCAGTTCAGGATCAGGAAAGCAGCCGAATATATGAACATACTGAATTACCGCATTATGCAGGCAGAGGTGCTGGATCAGCAATTGATGGAATAAACAGGTGGAGAAAGAAAATTTTCTGAGAAAATATGAATAAACGGCGGCCTTATGGTGTTCTGACGGCGTGGTGGATGATCTTGCCGGTCGTGTTCACTTCCTGTGGGGTACATAAGATGGCCGTAGACGTTTACAGGCCGCCGGAAGTATCCCTTCCGGAAGACCTGCAAAGGATTGCCGTGATAAGCCGCCTGGGAGAAATCGAATCACAGGATATCGATAATCTGGTAGAGGGAATCTTTACCGGGCAGGGCGGATTTGTGCAGCAGCTCGGAGCGCATCAGGCAACCCTGGGAGCAATGGATTATCTTGAATACAGCCGGGAGTTTGAAGATGTGTTCAGGGTGAAACTGAATAATACCGATACAGGATACTGTGAAATGCCCCTTCCGCTTGATCAGCAGATCCTGGACCAGGTGAAGGAAGAGCATCATGCCGATGCGGCTGTTGTGGTGGAATACCTGGTTACTTCCAATCAGTCGTTCGCCGAGTCAAGAAAAGTGTACGAACAGCAAAAGAAAAATGAAGTATGGGAAAACACCGTGATTTACAATGTGGGAACGGTAGAGAGGTTTGTCGCTGTGCTGAAAGTGGAGCTGTCAACCGGATGGCGCCTGTATGACCTGAGGAGAAACCGGATAGTGGATGAATATGAATCTTCCGATTCCATTTTCTGGGAAGTGGACGGTTCATCACGCAGGGCGGCACTTTCCCGTCTTCCGAACAAAAACAGGGCCGTAGAAGAAGTGGGGTTTATGGCGGGAGAAAAATATGCCCTGAGAATCACTCCCGGCTGGAGAACCGTCCGGAGAACTTTTCTGACAGGTAAACGGTCTTATTACAAGAATATAAGGCAAAAGCTGAAGCGCCGCATGTACGGTGATCTGAAAGAAATCTGGCAGCAGGGGCTCCGCTCAGATAAAACGGATATCAGGATAACGGCGCTGTACAACCTGGCGATATTGTATGAGATGGAAGGCGATCTGGAAAAGGCCCGGCAATTGCTTGAAGAGGCCTTGGAACTGAAGGATTTTTCCAGGGCCGGGAATTACCTGAAAATGATCATTGACAAACAAAATACCCGCAGCATTAATGAAACGGATCCTGAATAACCGGATTCAGAGAGGAAAAATTCTGCTTCCGGTCATCCTGGCAGCCATTATTCTGATTTCCGGATCATGCGGGAGTACTCACCCCCTCACCATTGAAATACTGGTGCCTGCCGAAAACATCATGCCTGCAGGAAACAACCGGGTTACTGTGGTCAACAGAAGCCTTTGGCCCGATTCACTGGACCAGAAACTGGTAGCTGCCGACCTGGCCAATGATGCTGCCCGGGAATGCATCATTGGTCTGATCCATGTGATAGAATCATCGGGCTTTGCAGATACCCTGCTGATCAGGGATATGGCTGAACTGGACAGTTCCTGCATTAAATTTCCCATCAACTGGTGGATTCTCGATACCCTGGCCGGAGGAGAAAAAGGGGATGTGGTCATTGCCCTGGAATACTTCACCGTTACAACCGATGAAACCGGAGGTATGATCGCAGGAGATATTTTCCCGGGTATCAGTGCGGATTTATATTTTTCTCTGGATTTATCCCTTGCCGTTCACTCTTTCTGGAGGATTTATCATATTCCCACCCGGTCGATTCATGAAGAATACTGGGCACGCGATACGGTTAAGTTAAACAGCACGGGAGTCAATTTGCATGACGCCGTAGCAAACCTGCCCGACCTGTCAGAAGTATTGCTGGAAACAGCCTATTATAACGGGTATGATTATGGAAGACGACTGGTCCCTTTCTGGGTTCAGGTCAACCGTTTTTACTACAAAAGTGGAAGCAAGGGAATCCGCGAAGGCCATAAACTGGCCATGCACAACCTCTGGCTGGATGCCGCCCGCGTGTGGAAACAGGAAACGACCCATAATAATGAACGCAAGGCTGCCCGGGCAATGTACAATATGGCCGTGGCTTCTGAAGTGCTTGATCAACTGGATATTGCACTCGACTGGGCCATGAAATCCTATTATCTGGAAGCCGATCCGGCTACCAAAAAATACATAGACCTCCTCAGTGAACGGATCACCGAAAGGAAAAGGCTGAAAGAACAATTCTGATTCCATCCTGTATACAGGCCATGAACAAAACCTGTCCCGACTTGTTTACCATGTACAAGCCGGGTAAACGGGTTTGGGAACAGGCACAGATGGTGAGGTTGGTTTTGCTGGTTGTTTGTGTTTTTCTTGTTTGCCCGGCTTACCTTTTTTGCTGATCCATAGCCTTCCGGGCTTTATTAAAAACTTTTCCTCATTTCTTATACCTTTGCCCCGGCGAATGAATTTGAAACCCCATGGAAGATTTTATTTTCTACCTGATCATAGGCATTCTGCTTATGGAATATCTGGTGGAACAGATACTTGGTCAGCTGAACCTGAACCATTATCAAACCACCGTTCCCCGTGAACTCAGGGAAATCTGCGATGAAGAGAAATACCGGCAGGCACGGGAATACTATGTAACGAATCACCGTTTTTCCAGGGTCACTGCCAGTTTCCACCTGTTGCTGATACTCGGCATGCTGGTTTTCGGGGGATTCGCCCTGGTGGATCACTGGACACATCTGCTGGCAGAACACCCGGTGAGCGTGACGCTGCTTTTCTACGCCATTCTGATGCTGGGTTTTTCCCTGATCAACATACCGTTCGAGGCATACGATACCTTTGTGATCGAAGAAAAATTCGGTTTTAACCGGACCACGGTAAAAACTTTCGTAACCGACCGGGTCAAATCGTGGATCCTGGGCGGAATCATCGGAGGAGGGATCCTGGCCCTGGTGGTGTGGTTCTGGACAATTACAGGCACCAATTTCTGGCTGTGGGCATGGGGACTGATCACCCTCTTTTCCCTGTTTATCACCATGTTCTACTCCACCCTTATCGTCCCCCTGTTCAACAAACAGAGGCCACTGGAAGAAGGTTCCCTGCGGACCGCCATTGAGTCGTTTGCACAGAAGGCGGGGTTCCGCCTTGACAGCATTTATGTCATTGACAGTTCCAGGCGTTCGACCAAAAGCAACGCCTATTTTTCCGGCCTTGGCCGGAAAAAGCGGATTGTGCTGTTCGATACCCTGATCGATGAAATGAGCGAGAAGGAAATTGTGGCCATCCTGGCACACGAGGTGGGCCACTATAAAAAGCGCCATATATGGAAGGGATTGCTGGCCGGTACGACACAAACCGGGCTTACGCTTTTCCTCCTTTCACTGCTGGTCAACGAACCGGTAACAGCCGGGGTGCTGGGTACTGAACAACACGGATTCCACACCGGATTGCTGGTATTCGGCCTGCTGTACAGCCCGGTATCCATGCTGCTGGGTATTGTTATGAATATTTTTTCCCGTAAGCACGAATTTCAGGCCGATGCCTTCGCCCGGGAACACTACGACGGGGATGCCCTGGTTTCCGCATTGAAGAAATTGTCGGTCAAAAACCTGAGCAATATGAATCCGCATCCCCTGTATGTTTTCGTCCATTATTCCCATCCTCCGTTGCTGGAAAGGATTAAAAGATTACAGGGTCGTTCCGAATGAAAAAAAATGCTTATTTTTGGGCCCGGATTGCCTCTTTAGCTCAGCCGGTAGAGCAGCTCATTCGTAATGAGCAGGTCGTGGGTTCGAGTCCCATGAGAGGCTCTGGAATGATGACATATATAGATGCGGGAGTAGCTCAGTGGTAGAGCATCAGCTTCCCAAGCTGAGGGTCGCGGGTTCGATCCCCGTTTCCCGCTCCATCACAGGAGCTGCCGGCAGGCAGCTTTTCTGTTTATGGGGTATTGTGTAT
>JBNGDI010000063.1:0-10076 GCA_049975425.1 Bacteroidales bacterium | reverse complement strand
CAGCATTTTTCCCAAATATACAAAAAATTGCCGATTATATCATAACAAAGCCAGTTGATTGTTTGTTCTGCAAATGGAGGGAGGGGATGAAGCGGCCGGAGGTTCTGATTCAGGGAGAAACGGAGCAGGTGTGCAGGAAACAGGCCGGGAAGAGGAAATGGTTCATGTAAATTTTACCATTGCATGGTATCAGGCGTAAAAAAGGCCGCTGCGGCGCGGCCTGTGGAAAAGGGACAAACATCCCGGGCTAGGGATGTGTTTTTACCTGCATCTGATCATTTTACGCGATACCGACCAGGGTCCTGCACTCAGCTTCAGGATATATATCCCGTCAGGAATCCCGGAGGCATTCCAGGTCACCACATGACGGCCTTCGGGCACCGTTTCATTCAGCAAAATCCCCACACGCCTGCCTGTCAGGTCGAATATTTCCACCCGCACCGGTGTATGGACTGCCGTACTGAAGGCGATTTCTGTTTCGTTACTGAAGGGATTGGGCACATTCTGGTCCAGGCTGAACCCTTCTGAAATATGCGATTCCACCCGGGTGGCAGTGAAAATCGGCCCCCCGGGTTCCACGATTACCCCGTTGGCCGTTGCATCATTGTCTCCCCTCAACCCGTCGGTCAGGTAAAGGTAAACGGTATCTCCACTGATCACGGCCCCTGTGGTGCCGTCGTAACCGAACGCATACCAGTGGGTGCTTTCTCCCGGTGTCGACCCGTATTTGAAGTAGGTATTTACTCCTGGCCCGTTATGGAGCAGCAGGGTGGCCACGGTATGGCTTCCCGGGGTGAGGCCGGTGATGGAAAAGCTGAAAAAGCCGTAAGGACTGCTGCCTTCATCCGGCGCTCCGGCGGCATCAGGATCGGGATGGCCGGTTGCCTGCACATTCTCCAGCACCACCGAATCGGGGACGGCCAGGGTGACATACTGCTGGCCGTCGAAGGTGCTGAGCGAGGCCACATGGGCCTGCTGATGATCGGGCTGCCCGTCGGTGTTGCCGTCGTAACCGGGATCATCACCATTTGCTCCCTGTTCTTCTGTATCGCCTATGCCGTCCAGGTCTTCATCGGCAAACACGCCGGGGTATCCGTTCTTATCGATCCGCTGGGCGTAAATGTCGTAATGTTCTCCGTTGCGCTGATCTGCCCACACGATAATGGCTCCCTGGTTGCCGTCGGATGCCAGGTCGGGTGCTTCCTGGTATCCGGTGGCGGTGCATACGGCCGTTCCGCCGGTATTCCATAAAACCTGGCCAGAAGCATTCAGCCGCTGTGCGTAGATATCTCCCTGTCCGTCATCCCTCGCATCGACCCAGGCAATGATCACTCCCCCGGCTCCGTCGGGCAGGGCCACCGGCTGCATCTGGTTACCGGCGGCCTGACAGGCAGCCGCTCCGTTTGCTTCCCAGAGCATCTCGCCCGAGGCATTGACACGCTGGGCATAAATATCCGCATTTCCGCTGCGCAGGTCCTGCCACACCATGATGGCCCCTCCGGCGCCGTCGCTTACGATATCGGGCATCTGCTGATCGGAAGCGGCACTGCATACGGGTATCCCGTTTTCGTTCCACAGAGGTTCCCCGGCATCGTTGATCCGCTGGGCATAGATATCGGCATTACCGGCCCGGGCATCCTGCCAGGCTATGACGGCCCCGCCGGTTCCATCGCTCACCAAAACGGGCCATTCTTCGAAAGAGGCCGACAGGCATACCGCCACGCCGCCGGCAGTCCACTGCACCGTTCCTTCCGCGTTTATTCTCTGCGCGTAAATGTCGGATGTTCCCATACCCTCGCGGCTGTCACGCCAGGTGATGATGGACCCTCCGGCGCCGTCGCCCGTGAGTTCGGGGTTCGACTGGCTTTCTGCCGCCATGCATATTTCTTCTCCGTTTTCGGTCCACTGAACAGCTCCTTCTGAATCAACCCGTTGCGCGTAGATGTCGGTGGAACCCGGGGTGCCGGGCAGATGCGTCCAGGTGAGGATGGCGCCGCCCGTGCCGTCGGGGATCATCCGGTGGAAGCTTTCTGTCCCGGGGGCATCTGAAACGGTCACGTCGTTCGCAGCCCACAGGCGTTCACCGCCGGGACTGACTTTTTGAGTGAGGATGTCGTAGTTGTAAAGGGATAGCGGCGACCGTCCCCAGGCTATGACGGCCCCGCCATCCCCGTCCTCCGCCATTACCGGGCTGAATTGCCCTTTGTTGAGTGCGGCGGCATTGACGCCAATCCCATCGGCTGCCCACATAACAACGCCTTCATTGTCCAGCCTCCGGGCAAAGATTTCACCTCCATATATGGAGCCGGTATACCGGTAATCGCGCCAGGCAATGATCGCTCCGCCGTTTCCGTCGGTTACAACCGAGGGTTCCCGTTGGTCTTTTTCCGCCAGGGTTACGGGGGTATTGACCCCGGGATTGTGGGTCCACTGTGCCCGGGTGTGCAACGGCAACAGGCCGGGCAGAAGTATGCAGCATACTAAACGGACAGTTGTTTTCATGGATTTGTTTGTCAGATGGTACCTTTATTTCCGTTTTCCGCCCGGCACATCCGGAAGTGGTCACTGTTCCACAGCGCCGGCAGTTTTCAGTATATCGACCATACCGGTATGCCCGGCCTCACGGGCAATGGACAGGGGGGTTTTTCCGTCAGCTGCCCGGGCATTGACGTTTGCTCCGTGTCTGATAAGCAGCCTGACCAGTTCTTCGTGGTGATCTTCAACGGCCCAGAAGAGGGGAGTATACCCTCCGTAATAATCCGTGGTATTCACTTCATCCACTTCGGCGCCGTGGGATAGCAGGAATTCCGCCAGGCCGGGGGTTACGCGGCCGCTGATAATGCCCATCACGCAATTGGTCAGCACACCCGTTCCGTTTTCACTGCGTGTGGTGATATCGGCTCCTTTTTCCAGAAGCCGTTTGGTCATTTCCTGTGAATTCAAGGCTGCCACCATCAGGGCGGTGGCTCCGTTGTTTCCCCGGATATGGATATCGGCTCCTGCCTCCAGCAGTATTTTTGCCACTTCCGTATAGTTCGAGTTCAGGGCCTGCATCAGGGGGGTGTAGCCGTATATTTTGTCGCGGTGATTGATGTTGGCCCCGGCATCGATCAGTATTCTGACCATACCCGGTTGGTTTGAAGTGACGGCCAGGCTCAGCGGGGTGTTTCCCATCATCTCGTCCTGCACATTCAAATCGGCTCCTCCGGCAATGAGCTTTTTTACCGCCAGGGTATCCCGTGCCCTCACCAGGGAGAGCAAATCGGGTTCCTGGGGGATTGAGGCGGCGGAGGCACTCCATCCGATGAATCCCGCCAGGAACCAGATGATCCATCCGTTACACGAGAATTTTTTCATGATCTTTTGATTACCTTAAAATTTCAAAGCGATACCGATGTTCAGCCAGGCAATGCCGTATCCCAGTTCTCCCATGACAGCCAGGTTTTCGGTGAAATAATATCTGGCCCCGAGGAACCACGATCCGGCCAGGCCGCCTGAAGCCTCGGAATAATTGTAGCCCGGAATGGGGGTTCCGTATTCCGAAGCCGATACAATGCTGATACCCAGTAAAATACCAGTATAGGTATCCAGCTTATCGATGAAGGGGTAATGAAAATTTCCCCGGGCACCGAGGATGATGTCGGTGTATTTCCATCCCCAGTCCATGTATTCCCATTTATAGGAAGAGAAGCCCAGGTAAGGGCCCACTCCGATAGATCCCTTGCCTTCAATGAGTTCGTCAAGCAATCCGAGCTCGAGCGAAGCCGATACAGGGGGTATCTGACCTGTGTAAAAACCTCCGGCATACAAAGTGGAACCGAGTCCCAGGCTGAAATTCAATACTTTGTCGCCTTTGACAAAAGTGGGATCCTGTGCTGAAAGTTGTGTCAGGGCAAAAACAGTCAGGATTGAAAGCATCAATGATTTTTTCATAGTTTTAATTTTAATCTTTTTTGGTTAACATATTTGTTTGAATATAAGTTAAAGAGAGCGAATCAATGGTCCACTGGCATTCCTGTGCAAAGGCAAGGATTTCAGTTTTTTTCATTACTTTCCGGGCATATCGATGTACGGGTTTTCAAGCGTTATGTCCATGGTAAAAGACCCGTTGTCAACCGGTTCTTCAATCACCACGTGGTATCCGTTTCCATTGCTCAGCACCACCTGCCTGGAGTCCCCCCCGGTCAGGGGTACTTCATAGGTAAAATCGGGACAGATGGTGGTAAGCACGGCCATCTGTGCCAGGCTCAGGGTAAGGGTATAGGTGTAATCCCCGTCGCGTGTTCCTGTGACACTGGCTGTGGTGGTGCCGCTGATCACGCCGTAGCAAGTTTCTCCTTCCACCGAACCGCTCACGGCAAGCACGCCGTTTCCTGTCACCTGCACTGTGGTTCCGCTGCCCTGTGAGATGGTTAGGCCTACTACCCCGCCTGTACTGACCACCATTTCACCTCCTTCAATACTCAAATCGGAGGTAATGGTCAGATAGGAACTGCAGTTGATCAGCATTTCCTCGAACCGCTGGCTCAGCCGGCTGTATGCACTGCTTCCCTCGCATCCCAGGAGCATCATGTTCTGCATCATTTCGGCAATGGTGTGGGTGTAATCCCGGTCGCACGGGTCTTCGGGCTGACACTGGTCCAGCACCTGGTTCACACCCTTGCTCATCACATTTTCACAGAGAAGCTCCACCTCTTCTTCAAAGGTATTCTGGCCGGGTTCCAGGTTATCGTAGTATCCCAGCAGCATGCGCATTTCAAAGAATTTGAGAAAGGCAGCCGTGGTTTCTTTCCAGTCGTCCCAGATAGCTTTATGGATGCGTGTGTCGCATTCGGTGTTTTTCCGGCCCGGGGTGATCCCTTCCCAGGAAATATCCATGGCCGTTACCAGCCGGTCGATCTGGGTGTTTATCTGCTCCAGGCTCATTCTGCCCTCGGCGAAGTCGCCTGCAAATACCGTGGTGGCTGTGACGGTGCGGCTGCCGGCTGAACAGGTGTGGTCGGCCAGTGGCATGAGCCAGTCATCGGAACGCACCCGGTAGAGGGCCACTTTTTCAATTTCATTCACGGCCGTATGGTATTCTACTTTGATTTCCACCGGTTTGTACAGGTTGAGGTCGGCCGGGCGAATCCCGAACACCGGCAGCCTGCGTTCCTCAACGGGCAGGTTGGGGTCGTTTGCCGCAGCAGACAGAGTGATGTTTGTAGTTTCAGTAAGCGCCCCGTCAGGGAAGGTAACGGTAATGTTATTTCCCAGCTGATCGCTGATCTGCAGGATGCCGCCTTCGGGAGGGATATCGGCCGAGGTGGTGATATCATTTTCTCCCAGGGGATCGGTTTTTTCCGAGCAGCCTTTGATCAGGAAAAGGGAAAGCCCGATGAAGAGCAGGAAGGCGATGTGCCCGTTTATCTTCTGAATATACGGCCGGCGGGAGCGGCGGCAGGTATCTGCGAAACCTTCGGTAGTGCGGATAAAATGATTCATGGCGACAGTTGTAAAGTGTTTTTAACAGGAGTAAGAATGGCCTTGACAGAATACCGGTTCAGCTGGCTTTCACAAACTCCACCCGGCGGTTGCTGGCTTTTCCTTCAGGGGTATCATTCGGTGCAACGGGTTTGCTTTCGCCGAATCCTTTGCTGGTGAGCCGGCCGGGGTCGATGCCCATGGAAATCAGCCGGTTCATCACCGCTTCGGCCCGTTCTTCCGACAGTTTCCGGTTCAGGTCGAAATCGCCGTCGCTGTCGGTGTGGCCTTCAATGCTCAGCTTTATTTCCGGATGTTCTTTCAGCATGGTGCATATTTCATTCAGCACCCCCATGGATTCGGGTCGCAGGGTGGCTTTGCCCACGTCAAAGCGGATGCCGTTGGACACGATTTTGCCGTCCTGCAGGAAACGGTCGTAGTATTTGACCCCTCCTTCCGCAATGCGTATGTTTTTCACATAATAGTTGTTGTTGTTTGAGGCATGATAGGTATAGAGTGTAAGGCCTGCAGGGTTGAATCCGAGATGCGGGATGTTGATAAGCCGGATTTCATCCATATAGGCTTTCAGTTTCCCTGCAGTGTATGCAATGGAAACATGCATCCACCTTGCTTTTCTGAGAAGGCTTTTATCGGGATGCTCGCTTCTGGCCTGACCCAGCCGGTACTGATTTTCCTCAACATCCAGATACGACCAGCCGGTGGAGCTGGGATCTTTCTGATTTTTCCTGTCATACAGGTAAATATGAAAATTCCCGTCCCCCGGGTGGTACAAATCCATTTCTATGGTGAATACCTCCGGCAGATAATCCTGCCCGGGGTTTTTCAGATAAGGGACAATCGAAGGGGCTCCATCCCTGAACATAATAACATTTTCGCCTCCGAAAACAGCCACCTCCGTGTTTCCCTGAACCAGGTCCCACCGGGAGGGGAATTCTCCGTTTTCTTCCCCGGTCAGGTTATCCTCGAAGATGATCTTATCCCCCGGCACGAAATCGTATTTGCTCCAGCTGAGGGTCAGGGCCTCTTCCGGGCTTTCCCGGCCGGCAGCTACGGGGTTCGCGGCGGCGGGGACGGTTTCATCCGCCCCTTTATTAACGGCGGCGGATTCTGTTTTTTCTTCCGTTTCTTCTTCGCCTTCCACGGCGGCTTTGACGCCTTTTTCCAGTTCGTCGAACCCTTTCTTCACCGCTTTGCTGGTTTTATCATTGGCCCGGCGGTTGGCTTCTTTGTTGATCTTTTTTTTCAGGTTGATCTTTACCTGGGCCGATCCGTCTGCTGTTGCCGCAACGAACAGGAGGATCAGGATTCCGTAAAAAACTGAATGTTTCATGACAAATAAACTTTTAATTCAGCAAAAAAATACGTCTGAAATCGTTGCCGGAAAAGAGCAAATGAGCCGGCAGGGGGTATGAATGAGAATTTGCCTGAAGGGAATGAGAATCCGGAAGAAACCGGGGGGAAAACGGCAGGGGAGGTTGGTTACCGGTACAGGAACCGTTTGATCTCTTCCAGCACTTTTTTGCGAAGGCCCTGTGAAACGGGAACTGAAGAGCCGTCTTTCAGCACCAGGTAGCCTCCGTCGCGTTTCACGAATTTTTCCACATACGCCAGGTTAACCAGGTGCGACTGGTGTACGCGGATCATGCCCGATCGTGCAAGGAGTTCGTCGTATTCCTTGATGGTTTTCGAAACCATGATGCGTTTTCCTCCGGTAAGCCGGAAGGTGGTGTAGTTGCTGTCGGCCTCGGCCCGGATGATGTGCTGTACCTCTACCACGTGCAGGTCTTCGGCCGTGGGCAGGATGATGCGTTTCAGCACGTCCCGGTTGTTCAGGTTTTCGGAAAGGGTTTCCAGCTTCAGTTTTTCGGCGCGGCGGTCGATCCCGCGGAGGGCTTTTTCCACGGCCTGCCTGAACTCATCAGGATCGACAGGCTTCAGAACATAGTCCACCGCGCTCACCTTGATGGCCGCCAGGGCGTATTCCTGATGCCCGGTGATGAAAATCACCCGCAGATCGTTGCCGGGGATCTGTTTCAGCAGGTCGAAGCCGTTTCCGTCGGGCAGCTCCACATCCAGGAACAGCAGGCGGGGATTGTGCCTTTCCACCGCCCGCCGGGCTTCTTCCACACTCCCTGCAGTGGCGGCCACGGTAATTTCCGGAAAATACTTTTCGAGAAGCCGGACAATGGTGTTTCTTACAGCGGCTTCATCATCCACAACCACCACAGGCATACCGGTTTGCATTGATGTTTCCATGGTTCAGGAGTATATTTTTCTGTAAGGCAGCCTGATCACCACCCGGGTGCCGGTGGCCTTTTCGTTTTCATACAGATCGATGATGCGGAAACCGATCTGCCTTTTCCGCAGGGTTTTCCGGTAGTATTCCAGCCGTTTCCGTGTGAGCCGGGTGGAAACAGGTTCTTTTCCGACACTTCCCTGCCGTTTTTCCCCGGCGGCTTTCCGGCCCACCCCGTTGTCTTCCACTTCCAGCACCATGAACCCGTTTTTCAGGCGGTAGGAGATGTTCAGCCGGCCTTTTCCCTGCATGGGCCGCAAACCGTGTTCAATGGCATTCTCCACACAGGGCTGGGCCAGCATGGGGGGCACGGAATAATTCCCCGGATCGATGGTTTCTTCCACCTGCAGACTGTAATCGAATCCAGGGTCGAAGCGCATCTCCTGCACTTCCAGGTAAAGGCGCAGGGTCTCTATCTCTTTTTCCAGGGGAATGTACTCTTCCATGGTGTTTTCCAGGATGTTCCGCATCAGCCGGGCGATCCGGGCAAGAAAAACCTGGGCATCGGCCGGTCTGCCTTCCAGGATCATTTCCTGGACGGCGCAGAGGGAGTTGAAAATGAAGTGCGGATTCATCTGTGCCCGCAGCAACCGTTGCTCCAGATCAATTTTTTCATAACGGGCTTTGATGCGGCTGTGCCGGAAATACAGCAGGGAAATGACCCCCAGCAGGATGATGAGGATGACCAGTCCCCTGAGGTACAGCCGCTGCTGGCGGATGCGGTTTTCGTTGGCCGTTCGTTCCTGCATCCTGGCGTATTCGGCGGCTTCTTCCTTCCGCCGGTATTCGTATTCTATTTCCATCCGGTTGATCCGGTTCAGCAGTTCCCGGCTGCTGATGCTGTCGTTGATTTCTTTATATTCCTTCAGGTACTCATAGGCCAGGTCTTTCCTGCCGGTGATGCTGTACAGGTCGCTTAACAGAACGGCCGCCTGTGCCCGCAGCAGGGGTTTGTTCTGCCTTCCGGCCAGCAGGTATGCTTCCTGCACATGGCCCAGGGCTGCCTGGTACTCTTTCTTTGCCCGGTGCACCTGGGCGAGCACCAGCAGGTAATCGGGCAGGGAAGGGTTGCTGCTCTCCCGGGCCATGGTCACGGCCCGGGTAATGTACTGACAGGCGGAGTCGATCCGGGTCATCAGCAGCAGGGTGTTGGCCAGGTTGTAGTATGCATCGGCTATCCCGGCGGGGTAGTTCATTTTTTGATTCAGCAGCAGGCTTTCCTGCAGGCACACCAGCGAGCTGTCGTACTGCTTCCGTTCGTTATGGATCAGGGCCATGTTGTTCAGGGTCTTGCTTTCCTCCCACAGGTCGTTCGTTTTTCCGGTAATGGCCAGTTTTTTCCGGTAGTAATCCAGGGCCATGCCGAATTCTTTCTGGTAATAAAACATCAGCCCGATAGACCCGTAGGCAATGGACAGGCCGGCGGAATCTCCCTTCTGCTCCCACAGTTCCAGCGCTTCGAAATAAGAATCGATGGCATGGTTGAACAGGGCCATGTCCTTGTAGATATTGCCCAGGTTGTTCAGGGCATCGGCCAGCAGCAGGGTATCGCCGATCGACCGGGCTGTTTCAATGGCTTCCTGAGCCAGTTCACGGGCTCTTTGCAGGTTGCCTTTCTGCCTGGTGAGGTAGATGAGGGTACCGGCGGCGTTCACCATGCCCCGTTTGTCGCCTGCCCGGGTGAAACAATCCAGGCTTCGTTCGCTGTATACTTCCGAACTGTCCAGGTCACCCCGGATACTGTGCACGTACGAAAGGGCATAACAGGCCCGGCCTATGCCTGTTAAGTTGCCTGTTTGTGTGTAAAGCTTCAGGGCCCGGTGGTTGTAAAGAAAGGCGCTGTCGCCCGGGCGGAATTTGGCCAGGTAGGCCATTCCCAGGGCCAGGGAGGCATCGGCCATGCCCCGGGTGTAGCCTTCTTCTTCCGAAACCGACAGGGCACGCCGGGCGGTGAGGATGGCCAGGGCGGGATCCCTGCGGGATATGCTGTATGCTTCGCGGGTTTGCCGGTTGATGAGTGCGGTATCGGCCTGCGGGGGAGGGTTTTTCCCCCTCAGGCCTGCAGGCAGAAGGAACAGAAACAGGACAAGGATTCTGGCAGACCTGGACATGGGCGGGGGATCAGGATTTTTTCAAAAGCAGGTACAAGGTAATAAAAATTGTTGAAAGGTTAAGGGGTTCAGGGGTAGAGAGTTTATGGGGGATTATGCCTGCTTATCTATGATATATTCATTCCGCCGGCCCCGCAGGCCGGTTTCGTTCGCCGCCCCATGGCGACGTCAGGGGCTCAGACAGG
>JBNGDI010000062.1:0-10184 GCA_049975425.1 Bacteroidales bacterium | reverse complement strand
ACGTTGCATACTACGTAGATATCCACAGTAATATTACGGAAAGTCTTTGCGCGCCTGGCGTATTCTTCGCGGGCTCTGTGTGAAACCGGGCCGTCAGACAGGCGCAACACTCACATGGCGCAGCCATCGTCAGAGTTCATTCCGGCTTATCCATCCCGGTGTGACCGAATGTATCCCTGGCAAGAAGCCGGTAATTCGGGAAGTCGGGTAGATGAAACCATGAAAAAAAAGACCGGACCCGGTCACTGGACAGTCAAAAGAAAACAACCATAATATGTTTATTGTATTAAACATATTTATATTGATAATGCTTCATTTAGTAAACAATATATCGTATATTTGTATTCATACAGAAACAGGCTTATGGAAATTTTGTTCGAGCGATCGAGACAGAAAATACGATACACCCCTATCTCTTTCATCCGGGGCATCATGGATAAAATACACTGGGATGCACGTCTGATCGGAATAAGGGGAGCACGAGGCGTAGGGAAAACCACCCTGTTGCTTCAATACATCAGGCTCAACCTGCCCCGCGACCATACCGTTATTTACGTAAGTCTCGACAACATCTGGTTTGCTGAGCATAAATTATACGATTTTGCCGACTCATTTGTAAAACAGGGCGGGAAATACCTTTTTCTCGATGAAGTGCATAAATACCCCAACTGGTCCCAGGAAATAAAAAATATGTACGATGATTTCCCGGAGCTGAAAATTGTCTTTACAGGGTCTTCCCTGCTGGAAATACTGAATGCCCGGGCCGATCTGAGCCGGAGGGCCATTGTCTACGAAATGCAGGGCTTTTCCTTTCGTGAATACCTGAACCGGAACCTTAAAACCGATTTCCCGGTCGTCACTCTGGATGATATCCTGGCAAACCATATCGAGCTGTCAGAAAATATTTTGTCGAAAATCAAAGTATTTGAACATTTTCCAGGTTATCTGAAAAATGGCTATTACCCTTTTTACAATGAATCACCGGCCCTGTATTATCAACGCATCAACGAAATCATCAGCATGACGATGGAAATTGAGCTGCCCATGCTCAGGGGAGTGGACGTGGCATTTGTGCCCAGGGTAAAACAACTGCTGCAAATTATTTCAGAATCGGTCCCTTTTGTGCCGAACATTTCAAAACTCAGCGAACGAATAGGAATTACCCGGAAATCATTACTGACTTACCTTTATGCACTGGCGGAAAGCCACCTGACGATTCACCTGTATGAACAGGTTGGAGGTATCAGCAAACTTCAAAAGCCCGAACGGGTTTTTCTTGAAAACACGAATTTAATGTTTGCTCTTTCAGGAAAAACTGTGCAGCCTGGAAATGTCAGGGAGACATTTTTTGCCAACCAGGTAAAAGAATCGCACCGCCTGCAGTATACCCCAAAAGGGGATTTCCGTGTGGATGAAAAGTTTACATTTGAGATAGGCGGCAAAAACAAAGGCACCCGTCAGTTACAGGGATCACAAAATGCTTATGTTGCTGCCGACGACATTGAATACGGTTTGAAAAATAAAATTCCGTTATGGCTTTTTGGGTTCCTTTACTGACCTCCCTGTAATATAAACGGGTCGACGCTGCGCAGCTCTGGTGTGCACGACATGGTGTAACCGGGTGATGGAGAGGGGTGGATAATTTGATGTAATCGGGTAATTGAGTAATGGAGATGAGGAGTGGATTGAAATAATCACCTCGCATCTTTATATTTGACATATTCACTCCACCAGCCCCTCAGGCCGTTTTCGTTCGCCACTGACGAATCCTTTGGATTGTCAGGGTAAACCGCTGACGAATCCTTTGGATTGTCAGGGTAAACAGAAATAGGGGTGGGTGGAACCGTTGAGGCAGAGGCTGTCGGTTTCGATCAGGTATTCCATGGAACGGAATTGATCGTGGTTGTCCGGAATAACCGGTTAGGTTGTGATCGCTTCTCTCCGGAAGAAGACCACCGAGGCGACGGAGATGACCGTAACCGCCCCTCCTGTGACCACACTGGAAAACAGGAAGGTCAGCACATCCACCTGCAGCACATACCCGGTGAAAGCCAGCAGTCCTGACAATCCGTTTACCAGAAAAGCATACCGGAGGACCCGTTGCAGTTTACCTCCGCGGAAGACGGGGAAAACAAACAGGGAAGAGAGACCGAGAAAAAAGCTCCAGCCCAGCATAAGGATGGATGTCAGGATGGAGTGGGGATGCGCCATGACCAGCAATTCCAGGCCCGCCGGTTCCCCGGTATTTATTTGAAAGCGTACCGATGTCATCTGGATGAAGTAGGCCACACCGGTCAATAAAGCCACCATGATGGCAAACAGCAGGCTCAGCCGGGCGCGGGACCTGTCTGCTCCGGCGGACCGCTCGTACAGGGCATGGATCAGTACCATCCACAGGGGGCCGAATAACAGCATCACCCAGCGGGACAGGTGCTGGAAGGTCTGGGGATAGGTGGCAGCATACTCCAGGTAATCGGACATGCCGGTCCAGGTAAACAGGGGAGAGGTCAGGGCGATACCAGCGAAACAGACCATCCATGTGATCATGCTCAGGGTCAGTCCGACGGCGCTCCAGATTCCGGTTTTTGCGTTGAAAGAATTCATAATGGGGGTTATTGCAGGTTAGTCATTCAGTACCTGTTCCAATTCATTCCGGATGGGTTTCAGTTTTTTATCGCTCAGGCCGAATTCATCCAGGGCATGCAGGTTTTCGTGCAACTGCAGGCAGGTTACCAGGCCTTTTTCCATGAGCCGGTCTTTCTGGTTCCGGGTGAGCTGGGTCAGGATGGAGAGGGGGAAGATTTTTTCCTTTTCCATCCACTCTTTCAGTCCGTTTCCGGAAGGATAATCCCAGCCCAGGATATGCAGGCCGCTGCACCGGGCATAGTCTATGGAATCGGATGTGAACCGTGTGTTCGTAACGATCCAGCCCGAGAAGGAATAGCCGCGGTATTTCTCCATTTCCTTTCTTTTCATCACGATATCGTCAATCCGGGCGCGGACATACAGGGGGACCTGGATGCTGACATGCTTTCCCTGGTCTTTTGAGTACTTGCACTCCACCAGGAGCTGTTCTTTATTTCCGGTAGCGATCACATCCATTTCATGGGTGATGCACCGGCCCCCGACCACTTTCCCCACTTCAACCCGGTAGCCTTTCCGTTTGAGGATCTCCCCAAGGAGGTGTTCGAAAGGGTATCCGGTGGGGCCCAGTTCGTACAGGGCCCTTTTCAGTTTGTACCGTACGGCGTGGAGGTTATTTTTACGGCGCAGCAACCGGAAAGCCCGGGCGTAGATCTTTTTCGTGCTGACACCCTCCGTAAGCCAGTTTTTTATATCACCGGTGATTTCCTGTGCTGCTTTCTCATCTGCTCCGGCCCGCTGAAGCGATTGTATGAGCTTGGACGCTTCAAACGGTTCTGTTTCTCCCGAAGCTTTTTTGATGGTAATACCCTGGTTTTTGTCTGTCATGGTTGTGTGTTATTCGCTTGTTGCTTTCCGGTTAATCAGTTTAAACACTTCCATTATCAGCACCAGTGGCACCGCCAGGGCCAGAATATAGAGCCATTCGGTAAAAGTAATGGTTTCGATCCGTAAAATGTTTTGCATAAACGGAATTTGCATGCTGAGGATATGCAGCCCCTGTGCTCCCAGTACACCGAAAAGCAGGATGAAGTTCCTTTTCAGCGGGATACGGAAGATTGAATTCTTTTCCGAACGGCAGTTAAAGGCATGGAAGTTCTGCATGAACACCATGAGCAGCAGAACCAGGTCACGGGCATGGGTTTCATCCATACCGGCATACCGGTTCAGCCAGTACCACAGGCCGAACACAATGCCCCCCATGGCGATGCTCGATGTGAGGGTTTGTTTGATCATCAGGGGGTTAAATATCTTCTCTTCGGGATGGCGGGGTTTGCGTTTCATGGCTCCCGGCTCGCCCCCTTCGAAAGCCAGGGCCACATCCTGTATGCCGTTGGTAACCAGGTTCAGCCACAGCAACTGCACGGCCAGCAGGGGCAGGGGCAGTCCGGCGAGCACCGATGCCAGGAACAGAAGCACTTCGGCCGCTCCCGTGGAGATAAGCAGGAAGATTACCTTGCGCACATTGTCATACGCAAACCGCCCTTCTTCCACTCCGGCCACAATGGACGAAAAATTATCGTCTACCACGATCATCGAGCCTACTTCTCTGGCCACATCGGTGCCCGATCCCATGGCCACGCCTATATGGGCCCTTTTGAGGGCCGGGGCATCGTTCACCCCGTCGCCGGTCACGGCCACGAACTCCCCTTCACGGATCAGCACATCCACAATATCGAGTTTCTGGGAAGGGGAAACTCTGGCGAATACCGTGGTGGAAGATACCAGTTCCTCGAAGGCCGGACTGTCGGGGGAACCCGCCTCGGAAAGCATCTGCCCGGTTACCACGGGGGTGCCTTCATCGGCTATGCCCAGCTCCCTGGCAATGCTTCCGGCGGTTTCGGGATGGTCGCCGGTGATCATGATCACTTTGATGCCCGCGTCGTGGCAATCCTCCACCGATTTTACTGCTTCGGGCCGCAGAGGGTCGATAAACCCCACCAGCCCGTAAAAGGTCAGCGGGGGGATGTCTTCGTCTTCATACACTTCTTTCTTTTCATAACCGGGATACTCCCCGCCGGCGAAGGCCAGCACACGGTATCCCTGCCTGGCCAGGGCACTTGCCTCCTCCAGGATGCGGCCTTTGTCCGTTTTTTCATTTTTTCCGGTCACCGACATGGTTTCACAGAAAGCCAGTACGGTTTCCACAGCGCCTTTCAGGCCGATAAACTCCGTATCTTGAATGCGGCAGAAAGCAGCTGAAAATTTACGTTCCGACTCATAGGGGATTTTGCCGAAGGATTGCTTTTCTTCCCGCCATGCTACCGGATCGATGCCCAGCTTGTAGCACATGCCCAGCAAGGCCACATCCATGGCATCGCCGTGGTGTTTCCAGTTACCGTTTTCTTGTGTAAGGCTGGCCTCATTGGCATACACAGAAATGCGGCCGATCTTTTCCAGTTCATTCGTTGCCCGGAAATCGACTTCTGCCACCTTATTCTCCTTTTCTGTTACCTTGCCTTTGCCATTATACCCCTCACCTGATATCCGGAAATGCTTTCCGTTGGGCAGCGCGATGATCCGCGCCGTTTGTTCGTTTACAGTGAGGGTGCCGGTTTTGTCGCTGGCGATCACGGTGCAGCTGCCCAGGCTTTCCACCGAGTTGAGCTTCCGAACGATCACATTGCGTTTGGCCATGCGTTTGGTGGCAATGGAGAGGGCCACGGTCAGCGCCACGGGCAATCCTTCGGGAATGGCCGAAACAGCCAGCGCCACCACGAAGAAGAAAATGGCGGTAAAGTCCATGCCCTGCCAGCGCAGGATCACGGCCAGGATCACACTGAGGGCAATGACCAGGATACTGATCTGCCGGATGAATTTTTCCATGCGCAGCACCAGAGGGGGCTTGGCTGAAGCCGATTCGGTAATGTCCTGCGAGATTTTCCCTGCCTGGGTATCCACTCCCGTGCAGACTGCCACGCCCCATCCCCGTCCTTTCATTACGGTAGCCCCGGCAAAGGCCATGTTGGTGCGTTCGGCCACGCCGAGCTTTTTCTGCAGTACCCCCGTTTGTTTTTGGGCTGCCAGCGATTCGCCCGTGAGAAAACTTTCGTCGATTTCCAGGCCCGAAGTTTCCATCAGCCGCATATCGGCCGGCACCTTCATGCCCGACTCCAGCAGCACCACATCTCCCGGGACCACCTCCTCCGAAGCCACTTGCTCTTCTTTTGCGTCTCTTCTCACCCGGGCGTTGAACTTCATCATCTTCTGCAGTCCCGATGCGCTTTTCTCGGCGTTGAACTCCTGGTAAGCTCCCAGGGCACTGTTGATGACGATCACCATGAAAATAAAGACAGCGTCCTTCGCTTCGCCGATGACCAGGGAGGCAACGGCTGCTGCCAGCAAAATGAAAATCAGCGGGTTGATTAACTGGCGGAGGATGATCTGCCACAGGGTGGTTTTTTCCCCTTCCGGCAGTTGGTTCCTGCCGTAAAATTTCAGCCGTTTTTCTACCTCCTGCCGGGTCAGGCCTTCTTCCGAGGTTTTTAGCTCTTTGTATACACGGGTTCTTTCAAAGGCATGCCAGGGCTCCCTGCCCAGCCGGTCTTCATGCGGTAAGTGTTCCATAGAGTGGCATATTAGCCGGTGTGTCTTTTATTCCGGAATGTCATACGGTATGGTGTGAACCATTGTTTTCTGCAGCTGCCCTCTGGTATTTTCACAAAATAAAGATAAGAATCCTTTGGAAAGTAATGATTTCCTTTTGCACAAAGAAAGGCGGGAGATTCCTATACTTCGTAAGTCCACCACAGAAGACTTTTCGATAAAGTTCCCTGCCTGAGGCCGGCTTCTTCGATGGTTTTTCCGGCTTCCTCCAGGGTAAAAGACGAACGGATCTCCTTTTCAAACAACCACAGCCATGACCGGCGGAGGTCCTTGATATACAGGTGTCCGCCGGGTTTCAGCACCCGTTCGGTTTCCTGCAGCATGGAGATGGGATTGCCTACCCAGTGGACCATATTGATACTGAAAACCACATCAAACGAGTTGTTTTCAAAGGGCAGAGCGAGTACATCGGCTTTCAGGAATTTTACCCGGGTGTGCAGGCGGCGGTTTTCTGCTTCTGCACGGGCGTATTCCAGTAGGGGCTCGGAAAGGTCAGTACCAATTATTTCACAGCGGGGAAGCTTTTCCGCCAGGGCCAGGGCCATATCTCCGGATCCACAACCCGCATCCAGGATTTTTCCCTGCTCAAATCCCCGTGCAGACAACCGGCTGGCATAAGCATGGCCCAGTTTGGTCAGGATGTTCTTATGCTTTTTCATATACCTTAGGGCGAAGTCCCGGTTGTTAAAATCTTTGTGCTGTTTTTTCATCTCGGGATTTTATTTTGCATGAAGCCGATTCCTTTTCTTTTCAGTTTCCGGAAAGCTCTTTTCGTTTCTTTTGCATGTTTCCCGGCCACAGCCGCCGGGGCCACCTGCATGGCATATCCTGCCTTTTTCCCTCCCAGCAAGGTGTTGTAAACACAGTGCCCGGCCATTACCCCTGCCACGGTAACGGTCTTTCCGCCAAGTTGATCCAGTTGTTCATGCAATTCCGGAAAAGCAAAAGCGTTTGATTTATCCTTAACCACCTCTGAGCGGTTTACCCGGATCAGCCTTTCGTCAAAGGTCAGTCCGGGAAGGGTGTCCACCCGTATGCCACTGAAGGAAATATCCAGGGTGGTGAGGACCGACCGGATATAGATAACCCGGTGGGGCGGGGTTTGTGCGATCAGGGCATTGACCTGGTCAAGCACCCGGGAGGCGGTGGTATCGGACAGCACCTTGCGGGTGAAATGATCCTGTATGTTCAATACCAGGAGGACAGGGGCGGTGTCTGCCGGAAGGCGTCTTTCGGGGGAAGCGGCAGGGGATGTGTCGCCGCTTTGAAAGCTGCACCCTCCGCATAGGGGGGTTATTGCCTGAAGATCGGTCACCCCCGCTGCCATGTAGCAAATGAAATGTATGACAAAAAATAAAAGGCTGAATTTGAGGTATACCATGATCATTTGTTTTTCAGAAAAAGTTACTGTTCATGCGGGCCCGTTCCGGGGACACGTTGCTCCAGGTAGGCTTTCAGCCTGTTCAGGGTGCTTTCATTGCCATGGATGAAGAACTGCATGAATTCGGTCCAGCCCGGCTCGTTCAGGTAACCTGTACCGTATAGCACCACCTGGGTGGTTTCTTCATTCACCGGTTCGAAACGGAAGATGCTGTACAGGTCTTTTTCTTTTTCCCGGATAAAGGCGGGGAAGTTATCTCCCGTTTCCGCCTGCATTACCAGCAGCTCGCCGGGCGCCAGGGTCAGGATGCGGATCACGACGGTGCCGGGATCGCCGATGCGGGCGTCTTTGCTGTAATGCGAACGGATGTACCCGTTGTTCCGGATATCCATCTCCACCACAGGCGACACCCATTGCTGCCAGTCGGCGGGGCGGGTGAACGCATCCCATACCCTTGCCACCGGCGCATCGATAAGGATTTCCTGGCGGAGCATCAGCTCGCCTGAAGGCAGGGTGTCGGTGCGGCTTGCCGCCTGCGGCAGTCCGCTGACGGGGAGCAAAGCCGGGAGGAAAAAGAGCAGGATTTGTTTCAGGTGGTTCATGACGGTGGATTATCCTTTGTTATTCGGTGTTTTCCTTTGACAGCTCTTTTTTGATTTCCTCTTTGTCATCCAGGTCGCATACCAGCAGCCCGGCCCGTTTGATCAGGTAATAGGCCACGGCCAGCGCCAGGATAAGGGCGGCGGTGCCCAGCAGGTCCATGGGGTTCATTTCCTCGATTTCAAGCACCACCACCTTGCGTGCCAGGGCAATGATGGCTACCAGCACCACCACCTCCACATGCACCACATTGTTGCGCAGGTACACCTTGATGGTATCGAGCAGTTCGATGCCGATCAGCACCAGGAGGAACACCCCGAACAGGTCCAACAGATCGTCCAGATCGATCAGCAGGTATTCGGAAGAGAAAATGTTTCTGAACAGGTAATACCCCAGTTCCACGGTAGCCAGGACCAGGATGATGGCCATCATGCCGATGAGGGTGTAAATGATCCCTTTTTCCACCAGGCGGGAGATTTTTCCAACAGACATAATCGGATGTTTTTACAGGTACCGGTTTTCAACAGTAAAAATAATAATTCCTGACAAAGAAAAACGATCCGTCTGGCAATTCAGAAAAGGAAAACCAGAACCGTTTTGCTTCATTCCCTGCCGGCAGGCAGGTAACTGCTTAAAACGGATGCCGGCAGTTAATATCTGCAAGGGTTAAAAAGCCCGGACTGTGTGAACCCGACAAACGCCGGCCTTGATGCTGTAATCGGGGGGCTCTTCAGCACCCTCTTTCAACAGATCCTCATACAGATGATCAAGCTCGTTCATTAAGTGCAGAAACCAGTCATCATCAGTTGCACCACTTTTTCACAAAGCTGACATACCGATACCCGCCTGCAGGTTGTGGATCAGTGGATATATTTCCGGTTTTCCGGGTGATTTTTACGAAAAGATATTTACCCTTATCAGGAGAGGCTTACAGCAGCTTTTTCAGCAGCTTGATTTTGTCTTCCGAATAAAATTCGTATTCCTGCTTTTCAAAACCTTCCAGATTATCCCCCTGGTCGTTTATGCTTTGCAATATGCTTCTGATTTCACTTTTGCTCAGAGGCGCGATGATTTGCTCGGCTATTGCACGACTGGTCAACGAAGACCCGCCTTTTGATGAGGATATGAAATCGTTGATGTATTCTTCGTCCGGTTTGGGATAAATCTCCTGCAGAACCAGGCCCAGCTCAGAAAGAGGGACTTCGTTTATCTGATTGTAAAGTGTCTGTAAATCGGCTTTCTTTTCTTCAGAATACAGCCCGGAAAAAGTGGATGAGTCTGCACGGCTAATACCCTTTGTTCCCGGGTTAAATACAAAGGGGTGGGAGCAGGTTTTTTTCAGCTCACAGATCCTGAGCGAATCGGCTTCTGTTGTGGCATTTTTCAACTGCTGTTCCCAGCTTGCCGGCGGTGAAACGGAGTAGTACACCAGGGAATCGGGGAAAGCAATTTTTATATTCCACCGGATAGGAAAGTTTTCCAGGCCGTCTGTTTTATAAATGGCTTTTGTCTCAGGATCAAACAGACAAAGGGATGTTTCTGTAAATACCGTTTTGGATATTCCGCCATCGGGAAAGCGGGCGATTCCTCTGGGTGCTCTGAATGCTCTGGTGGTAATAAAAAAGGCTATCCGGGAATGGTCATCATTCCAGGCAGCGCTGTGGTGAATCTTATAGCTCAGGGAAAGGTAATCGGAATGGCAGGAGGCCAGAAACAGCAACAAACAGATCAACAGAATGGTTCGGGTTTTTTGAAGGCGTATCAAAACAGAGAATGATTTTTTTTGGCTTTTTGATTTATCTGACGTAACACCCACACCGGTTCATCGTTCCCGGGCAGCAGAACAAGATCAACAGACTGGTGAATATAGGATTTATTTCCCGGTTTTCCGTTTTTTTGCCTGCTTTTTTCATGCCTGAAAAAAGCAGGCAAAAAAATCCTCTGGCTGCTGATG
>JBNGDI010000061.1:0-10310 GCA_049975425.1 Bacteroidales bacterium | reverse complement strand
ACAGCATTTTTTCCAAATATACAAGAAATTGCTGATTATATCATAACAAAGCCAGTTACCTACGTAGTTTAAGTTCAAGCTTAAGTTATTTCTACCATACTGTCGTCCCTACGGGACTTATCGGGTTATATTTAGCCATTATTTCAACCGAGATTTTCCGATTTATCTCAGTTAATGGATCAAAAAATGATATTGCGTTTAAGATGAAAAGAAAAAGGGAATGTGGCACAAACGGAATGTACTCATAATCAGTCCACTCCCGCTCTCCATTACTCCATTACTCCATCACTCCCTCACCCGCCCAGGCCTCTGGGGGTTTTATGTGAAAAACAAGGCGGGGGAAAAATGCGCCATGGCCTGTGCAGCGATCCTGTCTGAGCCCTTTCCGTTTTTCTTTATTTTTTGTGCCGGTAAAGCCATGCGTAAGCCAGGGGAATAAAATACAGGCTCACGGCCGTACCCAGGATCAGCCCGCCGATAACCGTCAGTGCCAGTGGGCGTTGCAGTTCTGAACCCAGGGCATGGCCGAACATCAGGGGAAGCAGGGCCAGCACGGTGGTTAGGGTGGTCATCAGTATCGGCTTGAACCGCCTGAGCCCTCCCTCCCTGATGGCTTCTTCAAGGGGCAATCCCTCCATTCGCAGGTGGTTGATGGTATCTACCTTCAGAATGGAATCATTGATGATGATCCCGGCCATCACCACCACACCGATCATCGACATGATATTGATCCCTCCGCCGAAAACCCAGAGCATGAAAAAGCATCCCGCCAGGTCGAGGGGGATCTCCAGCATAACAATGAGGGGCTGGGTAAGCGATTCGAACTGGGCAGCCAGGATAAAGTAAAGCAGCAGCAGGGATACCAGCAGCACCCATACCATTTCGGAAAAAAGGCCCCTGGCCCGGAAATAACCGCCTGTAAATTCCACGCGTAAACCGGGTCTTTCGGCAACCGCCCGGCGGATTACCCTGACCGTTTCTTCCACCCGGCCGGTTCCCTCCACAGGGATGAGGGGTAAATAATTCCCGTGCTGGTCGGAAAAGCGGATGCGGTAACCGGTTTGCTTTTCCGGCGATACCAGAGCCTGCAGGGGGATCATTGCCCCCGACTCCGCCCTGATCAGGGCTGTTTTCAACACATCCCCTACAGGTTTCCTGTTCTCATGTATCACTACCGGGATAAGCCGCGAACCGGTGCGGAGGGTCTCCACTTCCCGCCCCCTGAAAAGGGTCCTGAGCCGGTTCACCAGCTCATTCTGCGAAACCCCGTACAGCAAGAGCCGCTCCGTGTCCATGCGCAGAAGAGTATATTCCTGCACGGGAAGGGGGCGGAACCTCACGCCGGGGAGCTTCTTTCCGAGTGTATCAAGCAGGGCATACATTGTTTCCACCGGCGGAACAGATTCCCCTTCTTTTAATGAGATCCGGGCCTCCAGGGTGACATCCTCCCCCCCGAAAAGCTGCTCGAAAACGGTGAGGGGTGGACCGAACGACACCCGCGCACCGCGGTAATTTCTTTCAAGCCAGACCGTGATTTCATGCCTCACCCGCCGGGGGGTGCCTGCATCCTGGCCCTGCAGGTATATTTTCACCGTAGCCGCGGTTTCCTCTTCCTCTTCATCCAGCATATACTGTTGTTCGCCTACCCAGCTATTCGCCACCACCAGGGGCTCGTTCATTTCATGAAGCAGGCGCTGTGTCCGTCTGAGGTTTTCGTCCAGGCTGATGTTCTCGTTCCAGTCGATCTTCACCATGACATCGTTTCGCGAGAGCCGTGGCATGGTCTCCATAGGAAGAATATTGAAAAGGACAACTGCCAGGGGAATCAAAAGGGCAAATGCCACGAGCCATCTATGCCGGTTCCGGAATACCGCAGCCAGCCCTCTTTCATATTTCTTCTCCGCCAGAGTGGGTTCATACCGGGCGGGTGATGTCTTCCTGCGCAAAACGTAGAAAAGCACCGGCAGCAGGGTGATCGACACCAGGAGCGACACTCCCAGGCCTATACTTACCGCTATGGCCTGGTCGCGGAACAGAGCCCCGGCCATTCCACTGAGGAACACCAGGGGGATGAATACCGCACAGGTGGTAAGCACCGATGAGATCAGCGGCCTGATCACCTCGTTTGTTCCCTCCACGCAGGCTTCTTCGGGAGTGTCTCCCCTGGCCAGGTGCTGCAGGATATTATCGATTACGATAATGGAATTGTCAATAATCATCCCTACGCCAAGCACCAGGCCCGAGAGGGAAATCAGGTTAACGGAAATACCGGCCAGGTGAAAGAACAGAAAGCTGATGACCACCGAAACGGGAATGCTGATCCCGGCCAGCCAGGGCGACCGGCGGTCGCGCAGGAAAAGGAACATGACAACGAAGGCCAGCAGGGCTCCCATCATAAGGCTCGAGCGGAGATTCCGGATGCTGTATTCCAGAAAACTGCTCTGGTCGCGCACCAGTTCCATCCGTAGGTCGGGGTAGTCATTCCTGAAACTTTCCATCAGCCGGTCCATTTCCTTTTTCAAACCGGCCATCCGGGCATCGGCCTGCTGGATAATAGCCATGCTGACCGAGGGATGATCGCCCGTTAAGAACATTCCCTCCCTTTCCCTCGCAGACAGGCGGATTTCTGCCAGTTCTCCCAGCTTCATCACTCTGTTACCGGCTTCTATGAAAATATTTTTCACATCCTCTACCGAGCGCAGAACCGTGGAGAAACGAATGATGAACCGGTAGGGTCCTTCCCGCACCGTCATGTCCCCCATGCTGAAATTGCTCCTCACCAGGGCCTGCCTGATCTCCTCATAACCCATTCCCAGGGAATGCAGCTTCCGGCCGTCGGGGATAATCACCAGTTCGGGAAAACTCAGGCCCGAAACATCCACCAGGGCCACCTGGGGCAATTGTTCGATGCGTTTCCGGATCACCTCATCGGCAAATTCACTCATCTCAAGAAATTCCTCACCGGCATGCAGGTTGTCGCGGTACAGGTTCAGGTAGAAAACCGGCACATCGGTCACCGAGGCCCTGATCACCCGGGGGCGTTCCATATCTCGTGGAAGGCCGGCCATGGCCCGGTCAATTTTTTCATTCACCTCGATAAAAGCCATATTGACCCGGGTGCCGTATTTGAAACGCAGTCGCAGGACGGCAGATCCGTTCCGGGTTTGGCCGGTGATATTCTCCAGGCCGCTCACCTGCAGAAGCTGCCGGCGGATGGGGGTGACCACGGTGGTTTCCAGTTCCTCGCAGGAGCTGTTTCTCCATTCCACCCTGACGGTGATGCCGGGTATATCAATATCGGGCATCAGTGCCACAGGAAGCCGGGTAAGGGCGGCCAGCCCCATAAGCAAGAGGGCCACATAGGTCATAACCACAGCCACGGGCCGGTGTATCAGGAATCTGACCATTTGCCGTATGTTATTTTGCCGTTGGTTCCAATGGGATAAAGGTCATTTTCCTGTGGCAGGTTTCGCTACATTTTTCATATTCCCCATGAGGAGGGGCAGCAGGAGCAACACGGCCGGAACGGAAAACACCAGTCCCCCGATGCTTCCGGCCGCCAGGGCAAACCAGAACACCTGCGACTGGCCGCCCATCAGAAAAGGGATCAGGCCCACCACGGTGGAAAGGGTAGTAAGGAACACCGGGATTACTTTTGCCTGAAAGGCTTTGAGGTACAGGTCGATCCCCGGAAGCCGGAGTCCTTTCCTTTCCAGTACCGCTTTCTGATTCAATATATACAGCGAAGCATTCACCGTCAGTCCGCTCAGGAGCAAAAAAGAAGCAAAACCGCCCTGGTCAAAGCTCAGCCCGAACAGGTAGAAAGTGAGAAAAACCCCGATGAATGAAAACGGTACGGTAGCGATCACAGCCAGGGGGAGGGTAAACGATTCAAGCAGGACGGCGCAAATAATATACACCATGAGAAGAATCAGGGGGATCAGCCGGTAAGGTTTCCCATCCTGCCCGAACCCGTAGTACCAGTCGCGGTGGGAAGCCCGGTACCCCATGGGCAACATGCGGTTGGCCCGGACAACCGCCGAATCTTCCGCTATCCTGGCCATCTTGTCGGGCCCGATATAATCATACGCCAGGGTCAGCTGATATTGCTGGTCCTCTTTCATGATCTGGTCTTCTCCCTTTTCCACCCGTAGGGTTCCGAAACCGGCCAGCCGCACCATTTTCCCCGGTTCGCTTTCCAGTGGCTGGTGGAACAGGTCCCAGGTGCTGAAATTTTCCGCCCCATCCGGTTCGAGCACCACCGGTTCCCAGGACACCTCGCCGGGAATATGCAGGAAAGGTTCCCTGCCGGTTCCGTATTCAGCAAGGGTTGCAAACACCGGGAGCAGCGAAGCGGGACCGCCCGGCAGGTGCGAAGGATCGATATCCAGGTAGCGCAGATCTTCCACATTGCCCTGGTACCGGCCGTCGCCTGCCCGGAGCAGCACCTCCCTTACCCTGGGTTGTTCCAGGATCATCTGTGCAATGCTCCGGGCATATTCCAGCAGTTCATCATAATTGTAACCGGTGAGTACCACGGAAGAATTGGTAAA
Organism: Bacteroidales bacterium; assembly: GCA_049975425.1. Taxonomy (GTDB): domain Bacteria; phylum Bacteroidota; class Bacteroidia; order Bacteroidales; family VadinHA17; genus HyVt-105. The sequence continues at coordinate 5,757 of JBNGDI010000061.1, read as the reverse complement.
CCCCGTATAGTACACATTACTGAAAGCCTGCCCCACGCCGAAAATGGAAAAATCGGCCCCCCCGGAATACACGGCATATTGTTCCAGTTCAGACTTCAGGCGATACGGAAACGGACCGTTTTCATATTCCTTTCTGAAATAAATGATCATGGTTCCCCTTCGTGCACTGCTGATATGCGACTGGTACTGTTCCACCCCGGGGTACCGGGACAGGAAATTCTCCAGATCAATGAATATCTCATTCATCTGCCCCAGTGTAGCCCCTTCCGGCATATACACCCTTACATACAGGGTGGTCCTTTCGGGGGTCTGATAGTAATACCTGTCGAACACATACTGTGAGAAGAGCCTGAGCGAGCCCCCCGCCAGTTTGTAAAGCAACGGTTTCACATCCTGCACAAAGAAAGTGCTACCCAGGGTGCGGTTATACCATGTTGCCACCCTGCTGTCCCCTTCCAGCCTGTCGGGGATCTGATTCACCGGCAGGCCGAAAGCCAGGACAGCCAGCACGATCCATACCCACCGGGTTTTCAGGGCAAACTGCAGGAAACGCCTGTACCGCCTGTTCCATCCGACCGATCGCCTCAGATGCCTGATCCGCCTCCGGTTTTTTGCAACGCACACAGGTATCTTTTCCATCAGGGCCGGCAGGAATACCAGGGCCACGGTGAGGGAAACCATCAGGTTGATGATAACCACCCGGGCAAAATCAACCAGGTTCAGCCTGATGTTTTCTTCCAGGAAAAAGATGGCCGTGAGGGCCGCCACGGTGGTCAGGGTGGCCGCCAGCACAGCAATGAATGCTTTCCGGTTGCGGTGGTATCGGATGTGATCGGCCATCACCAGGGTATTGTCGATAATGATACCGAGCGATACGGTAATGCCGGCCAGGGTGTACAGGTGGATTTCCAGCCCGGAAACGTAATAGAAAAAGCATGCGACAGCCAGGTTGGCGAAAAGGCTGATGGCAATGATAAGCATGTACCTGAACCGGCGGGTAACCAGTAAAACAAAAGACAGCAGAAAAAGGACACTGAACAGGGTGCGGTATGCTATTTTTTTCAGTTCCTGTTTCAGGAAGAGGGTCGAATCGTACAGGTTAACCAGGGAATACCCCGGAGGAAGCCGGCCCGACAGTTCTTCCATCCTTTTTTTCACCCGGCTGGCCAGGGCAAGCTGGTTGGCCTGTTTTTCCGCATAGATCACCAGATTAACCGTGTTCAGGCCGTTGACACGGAAATACGAAGATGGCGGTACAGAGGCATACCGTACATCGGCCACATCGCCCAGGCGGATAATCCTTCCTGCTTTTTCGGCTACCGGAATATTTTCCCACTGAATGGAATCAGACTGTCCGGAAGTAAGAACAAGAAACTCCTGTCTGCCGGGCATATCGCGGGCAAATCCCACATCGTGTTTTTCCACCGTTCCGGCCATGGCCTGCCTGAGGCCGGAAGGCTGCAGGCCAAGCGAATGCAATCTGCGGGGGTCATACCGAACGATCCAGGCAAAAGGCGTATACCCGTATATCCTCACTTCGTGCACTCCCTCGATGAGGCTGAGCGGCACGCGGAAATGCTCTTCTGCGTACAGGCCTATGTGTTGCGGGCTGGCACCGGCATTCAGCGTATAAGCCAGGACCTGGATTTCGGCTTCTTCATCGGGGCGATTCATGCTGATCACGGGATAGCTTACCCCTTCGGGAAAACCGGAGAAAGCCCGTCGGATCTTTCCTGATATTTCGAACCGGGCAAAATCCATATCGGCTGACCGGTCGAACTCCACCGTTACGGTTCCCCTGCCTTTCTCCGATCGGGAGGTCACCCGACGCACCCCTTTCATTGTACTGACCATTCCTTCCATTCGGGAAGTAACCTCCGCCTCTATGATTCTCGATGAAGCGCCCGGCCAGGTACAGGCCACCGTAACGGAAGGAAGGGTGGTTGAAGGGTTCAGCTTGACGGAAAGGAAAGGGATGACGGACAGCCCGGCAATAACCAGAATAACCAGTACTACATTGAGAGTAAAAGCCGAAAATCCGTATGATGATGAACGCGTCATAAGCTATGCCGCTTCTTTGCGGAACCGGCTATCTGTCCGTGCCGTTTTTCTTTACCACCGGCGTTTCATGGGCCAGATTCAGGTTCCCGGAAACGATCACCTCCATGCCTTCCTCCAGCCCGCTGGTTATGACGATCCGGCGGCTGTTTTCCGGTCCTGTTTCCACATAGTTCCACAGGGCCAGGCCATTGTGGAAGGTAAACACCACCTGCCTTCCCTGCCGCAGCACCACGGCATTTCGCGGTACCGAAAGGCAGGCGGGCAGCACCTCTTCCACCATCACCTGCACATTCATTCCCTCCATCAGCCTATTTTCGGTATTTTCCAGGCGTGCGGTAACGGTTACCAGCCCGTGTTCATCTACCCGTGGATTGACCGTGGTCACACGGCCCCTGATCCCTTTTCCACCTGCATAGGGAACGACCCTCACCGGCATGCCGGGGGCTATCCCGCCGGCTTCCGATTCCAGCAAGGGAAAAACAACTTTCATGGTCTGTACATCGATCAGGGTGCAGAAAAAATCATAGGCCGAGGTATGGTTGTAAGGTTCGGCCCACAGATCGGCTACCACGCCTTCAAATGGGGCTGCGATGCGGGTATGCGACAGGTTATATTCCGCCTCGCTGAAAGCCGTCAGGGCCTGGTTATATCCGCTCTGAACACGCACCGTATTCCACTGGGCAGGGGGGACCCTGGCCGAATCGGACAGGGTATAACCGAAGCCCAGCAGCAGGTTTTCCATTTCGAGGGCGGTACGTTCCAGCTCGTTACGGGCTTTTTCCAGAGCCAGCCTGTATTTTTCCGTTTCCAGGGTGGCCAGAAGCTGACCGGCGGTGACCCGCCGGCCGTTTTCCGCAAATACGCCGGTGATTATGCCTTCCACCCGGAAGGGGATCACTGCCTTTCGGGCTGACTGGATTTTTCCGTTACTCACGATCTCCAGGCTGAAAGGTTCAGGAGATAACCTTTCCGTTTCCACTCCGATGATACGGGCGGAATCTGCGGCAGGAGGAAGAGGCGACAGGGATTGTTCCTGCCGGTTCCTGCAGGAAGCCGTTAGAACAAGAATCACACATACAGGCAGGATGGTTATATATCCTTTTCCCCACATGGTTTACCGGGATGTACCACTTTGTGTTCTTAAATGTAGAAATAAATTTTCAGTTGCCAAACGGTCTGAGTGAAAGTTTTTTCTTAAATGATCCATCCATCTCAATCAATTCATTGTTTGCCATGATAGGTTCATGTATTTATGAAAACGATTTCTTATATATTTAGGTTTTCCATGTGTTCATTCAGATCTTTCCCCCTCATTTCTCTTACAATTTGATTGACTTCAAGTGTGTATCTGTCTGATTATATGCTGCATACATAAATGGGAAATTTCTATGTTTTTACAACACATTGCTGGAAACGGTCAGGCAGAATAACTGAAAACTTATTCAAAATGTGGGATTTTTTCATACCGTGTCAGTTATCACTCTGGCATCGCTGAATTCAAAATGATATGTAACCGCTAGAAGGCTTGAATTGCTCTATATATTGAATCTATATTTACAGAATGAATTACAATTCTTTTAATTATTGTCCCATTTTCGTAATAATATACAACCGGACTATTAAATACCAGACCGAGGGAATACATCATCCCCACTGAATCAGCAATAAGATATTTTTTACTGTTTTCAAAGTCCGGGAAATTTTTTCTGATGCTCCATCCATAAAAATCAGAAATAATAACTACTGCATTTCCTTTCCCCAATATGTTACTATTTCTAACATAGGATAAAGTACTTTCAATGCAGTCACTGCATCCTTCCATTGGGATTATGATTATTAGCCCATGTTCAAAATTAAAATCAATGCATTGACCTGAAAAGTAATCTCTAATTGCCTTATCCTGGTTCTTATACGTTTTACATTGACTTCCAATAAAAATACTCAATAAAAATACGGTCCATTTAAAATAACTGTTCGACATGAAAAAGCCGGTAACGGAGTTTGTTTTCATTGAATGAAGGATTTTGAATATGGTTTTCCGATATATACAGGCCCTCTTTCAAAACGAACATTTCTTTCATATAGTAATGATTTTCAGGCAATACCAGCGTCTCTCCCATGGTGTTCAAATCTCTGTCCAGAATCATCACGGAAAAAACAGGCTTGAACTTCATCAGTGACGATATATTCATATCCTTATCCACCTTTGTTCCCGGGTATACTACCCTGTAATACAAACCCCGGAATGGATCATGGATCAGTTTTTCATAGGAAGGGGCTGAAGCCCCGTACCGTATGAGTTCCATAAAATCCCCGCTGGAAAGGTCGGGCACAAGCTTCTTTATATAACGGCTCTCCCGGTGAAATTCCTGCATGGTCCGGAGGTCTTTACTGGCATAAATCACCGGATCCCTGCGAAACGACCACAGGAACCGTTCCCCGTCCCATATCCTGCTATGATTTATATCATTCATTTCAAAGCAAGGGAAAGGATACCTGAGGTCGAATTCGGTTACAGTACCGGTTTCCATGTCCAGTTTCATCATCAACGGGAAGGCCTTCATGTTGTCCCGGTTCAGCAGGTTCCAGTTGCCTTCAGGGTAATTGTCAATGTAGAGCTCATGACCTATTATAACCAGAGGACTGACAGGACGGGAATAGGTTGCCATGACAGACATCCCTGACCCGCTAAGGTATCTGCTGTAATCCCATGTACCGATGAGTTCTCCTTTCCGGTTCACCAGAAAAATCTGCTTTCTTCCTTTTGGAGTAACAAAAACCGAATCGAGGCTTTGAACATAGTATCCAATAACCAAACCCACGCCATGGGGCCCTTTTTGCTGAAGCTCAATGGTATGACTCAACCGCAGGGAATCAATCAGGTAAAACTGGATACGGTTCAGTTGTTCATTGAGGTAAACCAGGTACCGTTCTCCGGTGCCGGTGTGGTGTGCAAAGACACAGTCGCTGTGCGGGTAAGTACGGGGATCTATGTCAAACTCCATCACCCGGTCGGTTGCCACCAGGCGCATTTTGGGCTCCTGCTGCGGGGAATCCTTCCGGTGGCAGCCAGTGGAAAGCAACGGCAGGATACTGACTAAAACATACAGTATCTTCTTCAATTTAATCATCATGTTATCAATGGCCATATCAGAATTCCATTGCAGCAGTATATAACAGGATTGTTTTCACTGCATGGCTCCGGCATGACCTCGAAAAAAAAATCAATTTGTTGGTAATCCGGATTCCTGACGGCAATTAGGTGGATATATGTCATAACACACACACATTCCACCTGTATCACAGTCTTCTATAATTGGATTGTACCAACAATATTTTGTTGGTGGTTCAGGATCAGCTTTAGCTTTTGTTAAAAAAACAAAAGCAATGACTAAAATAAACAGCAATGCCATTACTAAATCACTCGTCTTTTCATTTTTCTTATTTTTTTATTTAACCATAATTATTTAAAAAGTACTTATTTATTCTTGAACAATATGATTGTGATCAAATATTTTCTTCAGAAAAAACATTTTCAGATAGATTGACCTATTCCATTTATAAAATTACTATACCCATCTAAAAAAGTCAATACCAACCACCGTTCAGAGAGAGAGAGAGAGAGAGAGAGAGAGAGAGAGAGTATCTGTTTGATTATGTGTTGTATACATTAAGCTAAAATTTCTATGTTTTACA
>JBNGDI010000060.1:0-10831 GCA_049975425.1 Bacteroidales bacterium | reverse complement strand
TAGGCTGCAGGTGTAAAGGCAGTAATGTCAAAGCCGAGCAGTACTAATTACCCGTGAACTTTCTGCAGAGTGACTCCATACAATTGATATGCCAATACGTCAAAAATATTGTATCCACCTTTGCCAGAGCTTCGGTGGACAAAGGCTTAAGGTGACTTGAGCGACGGGGATCCACCTCTTCCCATTCCGAACAGAGAAGTTAAGCCCGTCAGCGCCGATGGTACTGCATTCGTGGGAGAGTAGGTCGTCGCCGACTTTTTAATAAACCCTTTCCGGTTTTCCGGAAAGGGTTTTTTTGTGCGTACCCCGTCTCCCCCCGCCAAAGGCGGCGGGAGCCACCTTCCCCTGGGAGGGGAAGGATTTACCCCTTCCGTCTCCCCCCGCCAGACGCTAAAAGAATAGGGTTCTTATCTTCCAACTTATTCTTATCTTTATCCCACATGAAATCCCGGCTTTACTCTATATGGCCCCTGGTTATGCTCCTGTTTGCATTCCCTGTTTTTGCACAGGTGCCCGATTCCGTGATAATCCATAGCTGGGAACTTACTGACGATTACCTGAAAAAAGAACGTGCCCCGGTAGATACCCTGTTGGCAGGATTCCAGGTTATACATCCTGCACTCGAAAAACCCGACTTCCCGGCTACCACGGGAAACCTGGGGGCACCCGTCATCAGTATGGACTTCCTGGCAAGAGCCCGTAACCGGGAATTTATCTTTCTGAATCATTATCTGCCCTATCTCAACCTGGGCAGGAATACCCGATATTACAACACCAAACGCCCCTTTACCCAACTACAGTATTCCACCGCCGGGTCCAAGGTGAACAAGGAACAAACCCTGCGTGTGTTGCATACACAGAATATTGACCCCCGATTCAATGCAGGTATAAGCTACAATCTGATCTCATCCAACGGACAATATACCTGGCAAAAAACCCGGCTGCCTCTCTTTCGCTTTTTTTCCAGTTTCGAAAGAGATAAATACAACCTGCATGCTTCCCTGAATATTAATAAAATGGAAGTGCAGGAAAATGGCGGGCTGGTTAATGACGATGACCTGGGTACCGCAAAACCCAAAGATCTTGCCATCCGTCTTCCCAATGCCCTGAGCAATGCCCAATCGATGCTTCATCATACCGATGTAAGCCTGGTGCAGACCTATGTGGTGGGACAGACCGGATCCACCACGCTGCAAACCGACAGTACGGCAAACAGTAAAAGAAAACTTAAACTGGCAGGAATTTTTTCGCACTTGCTGGAATATGAAAAATCCAGCCGTACCTACAACGATAACAACCCCGGGTCGGGATTCTATGATACAGCCTATATCGATCAGACACAGACATACGATTCGGCTTATTTCCGGTCGCTCAGAAATACCCTGCAATTCGAATTTCTTACTGATACCACACGGAAAGTCAGCCTCCTCCTGCGGGCAGGCGCCACCCATGAATGGGAACATTTTGCCAACAGAATGCCCACCGATACCGTGATAACCACCCGCACGGTGAATGGGGTGCCGGTTAATGATACCACTCTGAGAGAACTACGAACCAATGATGTGCAGAACATACGGATGAATTTCTATGTGGAAAATGCCCTGACCCGCCTGTTCCGCTGGAATGCAGGAGGCCATGTGTACCTGAACGGATACAAGCAGGGCGACCTGCTGCTGAACGGCAATATGCAATTTCGCTTCGGAAAAAGAGAGCCTGTTTTTCTTTTGCTTTCAGGAAGTCTGGAGAACCGGAAACCGCAGTACTTCCTCAATGGGTATCAATCCAACCATTATATCTGGTCGCAATCGTTTGGCAATATCACCAATACCCGGTGGGCGGGGAAACTGTACAGCCATGAAAGAAGGTTTTCTCTGCAGGGCACTTATGTGCTGACAGATAATTATGTATATCTGGATACCGCAGGTATCCCGCGGCAACAGGCTTCACCTGTTTCCGTTCTCTCAGCCGATGCCTCCAAAACATTTCAGTTTGGGAAATTCCGTTCACGTCACAGGCTGCTTCTGCAATATTCCTCCAACGATGCCGTCATACCTCTGCCCGGGATCAGCTATTACCAGTCTACATGGTTCGATTATCGCATCTTTTTCCGGTCTACCGGCGGAACCCTTTACTACCAGCTGGGCTTCGACCTGTGGTACCATACGGCCTATTACGGCCCGGGATACATTCCCGCCACAGGGCTGTTTTATAACCAGCGGGAGAAAAAGACCGGGAACTATCCATACCTTGATGTTTTCCTGAACCTGAAGATTAAAAGAACCCGCTTCTTTCTGAAATTTGAGCATGTACACTCCGGATTGATGCCTGCCCGTTATTTTACCGTTCTGCATTACCCAATGAACGAAAGGATGTTCAAGTTCGGGCTGGCCTGGACATTCTACGATTGATGCCTTACTTGTTTCCGGTCTAAATAATTCAGGCGGCTTCGTTAACTCAGGGGTTTTTTATATATTTAAATAACCAACCGTTGCCTCATGGTTGAAAAACAGACGGTTCGATGGTTCGTACCCCTGTTGCTAAGCTTGCTGGCAGGTGCCGTTTCCTGTAAAGGAAAAAATTCCGCACCGGTTTCAGGCGATGTATATGTTGCCGATATCGATCTTCAGGAGATCAGGGACAGGGGGAAACTGATTGCTTCCACCGAATACAATTCGATCAACTATTTTATTTACCGGGGTGAACCCATGGGATTCCAGTACGAAATGCTCAGGGATCTTTCCGACCATTTGAAAATCAGGCTGGAGCTGGTGGTGGAGAACGACCTGGAAGCCTCCTTTGATGCCCTGAACCGGGGCGAATGCGACCTGATTGCCAATAACCTGACTATTACACGGGAACGAAGTAAGAAGGTGGATTTCACCTCCCCTATCGGACAAACACGGCAGGTGCTGGTGCAACGTAAACCGAAAAACTGGCGGTCAATGCACCCTTCGGAACTGGACCGGGAGCTGATCAGAAACCAGCTTGAACTGGCCGGTAAAACGGTTTATGTCCAGCAAAATGCGGCTTTTGTTTCCCGGCTCAGAAACCTGGCCGAAGAAATTGGCGACAGCATTGATATCAGGCAGGTTCCCCAGGAAGCGGAAGAACTGATTTCCCTCGTGGCCAAAGGCGAAATTGATTATACCGTAAGCGACGAGAATGTGGCCCTGGTGAACCAGACATATCACCCCGAAATTGATGTGGCCACAGCCATCAGCTTTCCCCAGAACCTGGCCTGGGCCGTGCGGAAAACCTCCCATGAATTGAAAAAGGAGATCGACGAGTGGCTGAGAAGCTACCGCTCTTCCCTTTCGTACGCCCTGATCTATAACAAATATTTCAGGAATCAGCGTTCGGCCGATATTATCCGGAGCGATTTTTTTACCCTGAGCAGCGGAAAGATCTCTCCCTACGATGAGGCTATCAGGAGATACAGTGAAATGATCGATTGGGACTGGCGCCTGGTGGCTTCGCTCATTTACCAGGAATCACGGTTTGATCCCCATGTGGAATCATGGGCCGGAGCCTTCGGACTCATGCAGCTGATGCCTTCCACGGCTGCCCGGTACGGAGTGGGACATCAGTCATCCCCTGAGAAGAACATTGAAGCCGGGGTAAAATTTATCCGATGGCTTGACAACATTTTTGCAGACAAGGTGGAAGATCCGCAGGAGAGGATCAAATTTGTACTGGCCGCCTATAATGTGGGTGTGGGGCATGTGCTGGATGCCCGCCGGCTGGCAGAAAAATACGGGCATGATCCAGATAAATGGGATGGGAATGTGGATTTTTTCCTTTTGAATAAAAGCCTTCCAAAATATTACCGGGATCCTGTGGTGGAATACGGTTACTGCCGGGGCGAGGAACCCTATCGTTTTGTCAACGAGATTCTTGAACGGTACGAGCATTATCTGAATATCACCCGGGAAGCCGAAGACCGGATCGCTGAAAAAGCTCAGTAAATTCGCTCAGGATCATGGCTGTGGCACCCCACACATGATGCCCCATCAGATCATAATACGGAATTTCCAGTTTATATCCATCCCGTGTTTCCGTTTTTTTGTGCATCGACAGCGGATCCAGCAGCTCTTTCAAAGCTGTTTCAATAACAAATTCAACCTCTGTGGGATCGGGCCGGAATGCAGGTGCTTCGGGTACGGCTCCCACCACCGGTTGTACCATGGTATCACTTACCGGGATGTAAAGCGGGCTAAGCCTTCCCAGTAAGAACACGGAAGAAGGGGTGATCCCGATCTCTTCCCTGGTTTCCCTCAAAGCGGTATCTTCCGGCGTAAGGTCTCCCGGTTCACTTTTCCCTCCCGGAAGGCTGATTTGCCCCCCGTGTATCCCGGGATAGGAAGGGCGCTGGATGAATACCGTATGGATTTTGCCAATGCGTGGGTACAGAAGCAGCAATACGGCGGCCGTCCTGCTGTTCTCCCCGGGTTCGGAGGGAAACCTCAGCCGGGTACGGTCGGAAGGGGCCATCCGGTTCTGGCCCGAAAGCCCGGGAAGCGGTTTATTTAACTCGCGGGAAAGTGTATCAATCAGCTCTTTCATCTGTTTTCCGCCATACCGTTCGCAAAAATAGCGATTCTGTGCGGAAAAACCCTGCTCGCTTTCTTGCTGATTATTTGTGTACCCGGCGGATGAACTCCTCCACTTCCGGAACCCCGCCCTGGTAAACCAGGTAACCGTTGTAGGGCTCCCTGTCGGTGATCTCGTCATTTACCGGCGTCAGCATGATTTCCCGGATTTTTTCCGGGTCGTTGGTCTGTCCCAGCGCCCACCCCAGTTTGATGAAAGCCACTTCGGGAAGCATGTTTCCTGCGGGGATCACCCCCTTGGCCAGCATGTCCCTTCCGGTTTCATAAACGTACATATGCACGTATCCCCAGATGGTTTGCAGGGTCATGTACAGTACCACTCCCTTCCGGGTGGCTCTTTCCAGGGCAGGATACAGTTCCCGGTTCACATGTCCCAGGCCGGTACCCACAATTACGATTCCCTTGTATCCCCTGTCTACAAGCATGTCGATAATCTCCGGATCCATGTGCGGATAATAGTATACCATGGTAACCCGGTGATCCCAGTAGGGCATGATGGTTACATCCCGGTCTTTTCTGCGGATGTGGAAGCCACTTTTGATGGGTTGTATCGAGTCGCGGGTTACGGTGGCTACCGGAGTGTCGCCTATGGTGCGGAAAGTGGAACGGTAGGAAGAATGCATTTTTCTTACCCGGGTGCCCCGGTGAAGAAAACCGTATTCATCGGAAGTAGGCCCGAACATGCATACCAGCACTTCGGCAATGTCGCCGTGTCCTGCTGCATATGCCGCATGCAGCAGGTTGAGGGTGGAATCTGAAGAAGGCCGGTCGGAAGAGCGCTGCGAACCTACCAGAATAATGGGAACGGGCGGATTCTGTACCATAAATGACAGGGCCGCTGCCGTATGGTGCAGGGTATCGGTGCCGTGGCCAATGATGATCCCGTCAATGCCGTTACTGATCTCCTTCCCGATGGCCCTGGCCAGGTCGAGGTACTGATCGGGGCCCATGTTCTCGCTGAATACAGCAAAAAGCTTTTCTGTGCTCAGGTTGCAGATATCGGCCAGTTCGGGCACCGCCCCGTATAATTCTCCGGGTGAGAATGCCGGAATAACGGCTCCCGTGCGGTAATCCAGGCGGGAAGCAATGGTGCCTCCGGTGCCGAACAGTTTGACCGAAGGTAAATCCGGGGTGTAGGGAAACTCCTTTTCGGGAATTTTGTAGTGGGCTTTCCGGTATCCCACTTCCTCCATGTGCCTGATGGTGAAAATGTCAATCCCGATGTTGTAACCTGTGTTGATCTTCAGAACAATGTGCTTGTCGTCGTCGTTTTCCGACCTGGGTAGTACGGTGCCGCGGAATTCCCCGCGTGTACTTTGTATCACGGCCTGACCCCACACCCTGACCTGGTATTCCTTTAGCACCTCCAGTGCCCTGCCTTTGTATCCCTGGAAAATGTCATCTGCCATGATGCGGTTTTTGTTTGTTATTTTTTTTACCCTGAGGCTTTCATTTTTTTCAGTCTTTCCTCTATTTTCGACCGTAACACGGCCAGGGGTATGTTTCCCACCGCCTGCTTCTGTATCTGTCCCATCAGCCAGTGTATGGCATTTTCCGGGGTAGGATTCCGGGCCGTATCTTTGAATTTTTCGTACAGAAAACCGATGGGGGCCAGGAGTTCTTCTTCTGCCTTCTTTTTGAAACTAATCGTGGTCAGCACCGACCCGAACTGCATGCCGGGGTGCTTCATGATCTCGGGAAGCATATAACGGGCCAGTGCGGGATCCAGCCCGTTTTCGTGAAGGTAACTGAACAGCCCGTATATTTTTTCATAACCGAAATGCGGGTGGGAGGCAATTTTCCCTTCCAGGTGTTTCAGGGTGTGTCCCAGAAAGGTGCCAATGAAACGGTGAGAAATGCCCGTTTTCCGGTGGATCTTCTCCATCAGGGGGACCAGGTTCTTCCTCAGAAGGTAAAAGTACGTATCTTCGGGCACTTCCCATTCCGTGAGCTGGCGGTACCGGTCGGCCACATCCGGGGGGAGATTTTGCTTCAGTTTTTCTATGTAATCGTCTTCCAGAGGGATGGGAGGAGAGTCGGTATCGGGATACATCCGGTCGGGCCCCGGTAGTACCCGCTCGAACAGGGTGGTACCGTCGGGCATGGATTTCCGGGTTTCCCGGGGAACCCCTTCAAACGCGATCAGGCAACGTTCCCCTATGGTTTCCAGGGCAGTGGGAATGTCATCTCCGGGTCCCCATATCACCAGCTGGGCGTCGTTATCCCCGGCATCCAGCAAGCTTTTTACCTGTTCCAGGTCGGTTTCGGCCATGGGATTTTCCAGCTCTTCGGAACAGATCATATTGGGCTTTTCAATGCAGGCAATGACCTTCAGCCTGTCGGAAAGTTCGCTGGCAAATCCTTTTCCGGGCTGGGTAAAATGCGAAAGAATGCCGTTAAACCCGGGCAGGTTTACTGCCAGCACTTTTCCGAATTTTTCACAGGCTTCCGCAATGAGGGGTGTTTTGAACGGATAATCGTGACCTGATATTTCCTTTACTGCGGGCTTCCATCCCTTGCCTTCGGGGAACCTTTCGTTCAGCATGCTGCGGATGTTCAGCAGGGCATACTGCCTGAAGGCTTCGTTGTGCGACAGTTCGGGTATCCAGCTGTTGTGAGCCACTCCTTTTATCTCCACCCTGCTTCCGCCACGGCAGCTCACATTCACATCTTCCCGGGCGGCTCCCATGCCCGTTCGCACCCTGCCGGTGCTCCGGTTCAGAAAGCGGATGTATTCCGCCGCTTCGCGAAGCTCTTCGGGGGTGAACATATCGGGATAGGTCACGGTTTCAATCAGGGGCATGCCCAGCCTGTCGGTTTTGAATATCCGCCGGTGACCCACATCCGAAATTTCACGGCAGGAATCCTCTTCAATACTGAGCTGCAGCAGACGTACCTTCTTGTTTTTCAGCCGGATCTCTCCTTCCACCCCCAGAATGGCCGTGCGCTGAAAACCGGTGGGGATACTGCCGTCAAGATACTGCTTCCGTGTGATATGTACTTCGCCTACAATGTTGAGCTTACACAGCAGGGATATTTCCAGGGCAATCTCCAGGGCTTCCCGGTTGATGGGAAAGGGAGGGGTGTCGTCTATTTCGTAGGTGCAGGCAGTATCGTTATGGATACGGTATACTATTTCCTTGCGGGTTTTGAATTCCATCAGGGCGGTGCCGTCATACTCGCCCAGCTCGCTCAGGGTGGGGCGCATGTGCCTTATCACCTCGGCGCTGAAATCATCGTCATGGTGGTATATGCCGGCGGGGCAACGGCAGAACAGTTTTTTCCCGGTTTTCAGTTGCTGGTGTACTTCCAGCCCCGACAGAAATCCGATGCGTTGATAATCTTTCAGGGTGGCTTTCCTGCGCGGAACATACCCGATGGCTTTCCGGGTTTTTTCGTATTGCTTTGCCGCGCTGAACTTTTTCTTCATAAACAGGGGCTAGATAACCCGCAAGATAATGGGGTTTGCCCAGTTAACAAATACGTATTTCTATACTTTTAAACATGTATGCTGAAAATCGTCCGGTTGAGGCAATTACCGTGAAGGCGGGATTTTTGCCGGGTATCAATCGAAACGGATGGCACGTACCGGACTGATGCCTGAGATTACGCGTGAGGGGAGCACCAGCATCAGGACGGTAAGGAGCAGGGTTCCCGCATTCAGTGCCAGCAGGTGGAGCAGGTTGAAGTGGATGGGGACCCTGTCGAGATAATAGGAAGCCTGGTCGAGGCGGACGATACCGAAATGGTATTGCAGCAGGCAGAGTCCTATGCCCAGCAGGTTTCCCCAGAACAGGCCCCTGGAAATGAGAAATGCTGCCTGGTACAGGAATATGCGACGGATCCGGGCATTTTCGGCGCCCAGCGATTTGAGGACTCCGATCATCCGGGTGCGTTCCAGGATCAGGATCAGGAGTCCCGAAACCATGTTGAATCCGGCCACAAGAAACATCAGGATGAGGATGATGGCCACATTCATGTCCTGCAGGTTCAGCCAGTCGAATATCTGCGGATATCGGTCGCGTATGCTGCTTACCTTTAAAAGGGCCCCGTTTTCCTGGAACTGCAGTCCCACTTCCTGCTTAACCATCCAGGTAAGGAAGTCCAGCTCGTCAAAATCATCTATCAGGATCTCAAATCCGCTGATCTGATCGCTTTCCCAGTTGTTCAGACTCTGGATATGCCGCAGGTCGGCCAGAATGAACTTTTCGTCGAAATCCACCAGGCTGGTCTCGTAAATGCCGTGCACGGTGAATCGCCTGACGCGTGGTGGTTCCTGTATGAAATACATGGCAAAATCATCCCCCAGGTTCAGGCGGAGCCGGTATGAAAGCTGTCTGGAGATCACCACCTGGTTGGTGCGGGCCGGATCGGTGATTGCCGGAACGGCTCCCGCTACCAGGTTCTCTCTGAAAAACGACCAGTCGAAATCCGGATCCACTCCTTTGAGAACCACGCCCTCGATATCGTTTTCGGTTTTGATGATGCCGGCCTTGATCCCGAACACCTGAATGTGCCTGATTCCAGGAAAATTCTCAATTTTCGGTAAAAAAGGCTGCTGCCTGCTGATGGGGACTGTTTCGTACGAGGTGTTGCTGTCGAAATTCATGATCTGAATATGCGATCCGAAACCAACCACCTTGTCGCGTATTTCCTGTTTGAAGCCGGTTACGATGGCCACCGACAGGATCATGACGGTCAGTCCCAGGGCAATACCGGCAATGGCGATAAGAATGATTGGCCTGGAAAATGATTTGCGGCTTTCCGGATCAACCAGGATGCGGCGTGCTATGAACCATTCTGTATTCAGCAGCGTCTGATTTTGATGATGACGTAAAAGTAGTAAATTTGACCGAAGAACAGGCCGGTTTATTCCGCAACAAAATGATCTTTGTATGATCCGAAAATATGGTTTTCTGGTTTTTGTCCTTTTTCAGGTACTGGCTGTTGGCTGTTATGCCCAGGTAAGGACGGGAGCCGAACGTACGGAAGTATACCTGCCCCTGTTGCAGGGGGAAAGAGTGGGCCTGGTGGCAAATCATACCAGCCTGGTGGGCGACCGGCACCTGGTGGATATTTTCCGGGAAGAAGGGATTGCCCTGTACAGGATATTTACCCCGGAGCACGGTTTTTATGGCAACCATGCCGACGGCGCTGTGGTGGATGAAAATGAGGAGTTGGCAGGAATCCCGGTTATTTCCCTGTACGGAGAAAAGCGCAAACCCCGTTCAGAAGACCTGCAGGGGCTGGATATGGTGGTATTCGATCTGCAGGATGTGGGCGTGCGGTGCTATACCTACCTGTCGACCCTGCATTATGTGATGGAGGCCTGTGCGGAAAACGGGGTGAAGCTGGTGATAATGGACCGCCCCAATCCCAACGGGTATTTTGTGGACGGTCCCGTTCTGGAACCGGCATTCCGTTCTTTTGTGGGCATACACCCCATTCCTTTTGTTCACGGCATGACCCTGGGCGAACTGGCCCGGATGATAAACGGGGAAAACTGGCTGGGAGAAGGTGTGCAGTGCAACCTCACGGTGATTCCCTGTGAGAACTATACCCACCAAACCTTTTACGAACTCCCGGTCTCCCCTTCACCCAACCTGCCGAATATGAAAGCGGTATACCTGTATCCTTCGCTGGTCCTGTTCGAAGGTACTGTGGTTAGTGTGGGAAGGGGCACGGCTTTTCCTTTTCAGGTTTTCGGACATCCGGATTTTGAGGGCTATCCCCTGGAATTTACGCCGGCTGCCATTCCCGGGGTGAGCGACCATCCGCCGCTTGAGGGAGAAACCTGCTACGGAGTGGATCTGCGGGAAGTACCCGATGAATTTTTGCACGACCAGGCCTGTATAATTCTCGACTGGTTGCTGGCCGCCCGGGAGGAATACGGGAATGATACCACGTTTTTCACGCCTTATTTTGACCGCCTGGCCGGTACAGCAGAATTACAGGCCCTGATCAGGGAGGGGAAGGATAAATACCAGATCCGATATACCTGGAAGAAGGCTCTGGATGCGTTCCGGGAACGGAGGAAACCGTATCTTTTGTACCCGGAGTAAAACAAACATCAGGAGAAAAGATTTCAAAACAATAATCGGGTTGGATTACTTTGCTATCCTGACACATTGAATAAAAATGGTCCGGTTTAATACAACTACGTAGGTAACTACGTAGTTGTCTGGCTTTGTTATGATATAATCGGCAATTTTTTGTATATT
>JBNGDI010000059.1:0-11662 GCA_049975425.1 Bacteroidales bacterium | reverse complement strand
AATAACAAATAATATATTATCTTTTAATAAAAACTTGCGAATTTGAGGACGTAGGTAGCTACGTAGTTGTCCGATGCAGTGGGCCCTTGCAGATTGTTTTTATCATTCTCCCGTGTTATGCAAACAGACCACTCCTGCTGCGCCCAGTTTCCGGATTTCAATAAGGCGGTGAATGTTTCGAGTTTCTGCAAACCGGCTGCTTCCCATTTCCCATTAACAAACATTAAGAAATCTTAACCTGTTCTTGACATCAGCCGGTGAATTTTTACCGTTTATTTGTAACAAACGGATTTATTCGTCGTCTTTATCATGAAAAGGTGTTCAAAAAACACATCTATGTCGCCGGGAGTCTCCATGATCAGAGAGCAGGAAAAAAAACTGGAAAAGCTGGAAAGGCAGAAAAGCAGGATTCAGGCCCATCTGCATTCTGAGAGGGCCGACAGCAACAGGCCGTGCTGCATGAAAACCCGTATCCGGCTGGAAATGATCAACCAATCCCTCAATGAAGCCTACTCCCAGCTGGCCCTGCTCCGCATCCGCCAGATGATGGGCTTCTGATACCCTGCCCGCTCCATACGTTTCAGGGATTCTCTCACAGGATGAACGGGATCAGTGCCTTTCGCTCAGGCGGATAATCCGCGAATTTACTCCTGTACCACCGGTGATGATCCAGTGCACGTGGCAACAGGTTCACCACGGTCCATACAAAAAACGACAGGGCCGCCGGCGACCAGGTCATCAGGGCGAATCCGCCCCATTCAACCATTTCTCCCAGAAAATTGGGACAGGAAACAAACCGGTACATGCCTCCCCGGGGGATGACGTATTCCCCGGATTTTACCACTTTCCGCAGACTCAGCAGCCGGCTGTCGGCCCACCAGTTGAGTGATAATCCGCCCAGGAAAAGCACTGAGCCTGCGAGAAACCTTGCATCGAACAGCCAGGCGGGGAAATCATAGACGGCGGCATTCCCCAGGTACCAGCCGTTCAGGAATCCGTTTACCAGGTTGAAAAAGAAGCCCATCAGCATCACCACGACGGGCATCTTCCGCTGGCGGTCCCTGATCCTGAACGGATACACAAAGCTGCGGTGGGTATAGTGCACCACCCAGGTCAGGAAAAACACCAGGTGCAGGGTGTTTCTCTGCCCGGTTCCGGCAAGGAAAAAGAAAACAAAAACCAGCAGGGCAGGGGACTCCATGATCACCCATGCCGGCCGGTTGTTCATCACCGGCCCCCATTTTGTGGTGGTATGCCGGCCGTAGGGGGCCGTGACTTTCAGCAGCAGCGGAAAGAGCATCACGGCAAAAAGGGTCCAGCAAACCACCAGCCGGGTGAACAGATATATATCCATTATCTTGCTTCTTTAAAATGATTCATGAACCATTCCAGGGTATCGGCAACGGTTTGTTCCAGGGGCCGGGCCATAAACCCCAGTTCTTTTTCCGCCTTCTCCGAGCAGATATTCCGGTGGCCGGTTTCAATGGTCCGCAGGGCTTCGCAGGTGTAAAGCACCTGTTCCCTCCGCACTTTAGACCAGAGCCTGATCAGGGGCAGTCCGGCCCGTGCCACCCACATGGGTACACAACCCGGCACCCGGATACCGGGCATAGCCTGTTGTATCAGTTCCGCCAGTTCTGTGATGGCAGCCCACCGGCCTGCCAGCAGGTATCTTTCTCCTTTTTTGCCGCGGTAAATCGCTTCCACGGCCGCCCGAACCACATCCCGCACATCCACGAAATCATATCCGCCGGGAACCAGAAGTGGCAATCGGTTGCGGGCTATCCTCCACAGGAAAGCACCCATCAGCGAAGGTTTGTAATCGTGGGGGCCGATAACCGAAGTGGGGTGGAGGACAAGGGCATCCAGCCCTTCGGATGCGGCTTCCAGGACCAGCTGTTCAGCCCGGGCTTTGGTGCTGCTGTAAGGCATGCGGTCATTCAGGGCAAGGGAACGCGTTTCATCCAGGGGCAGGTTGTAGGGTTTTTGTTCCAGTGCATGGATGGAACTGAAGTGGATCAGCCGGGGACGGCCTGCCTCACGCACCGCCCTGATTACATTCCTTGTCCCGTTGATATTTACAGCAGCCAGCTTTTTCCATGAGGCGCCGTTAACCGCAATGGTGGCCGCCAGGTGGAATACCACATCGGTTCCCCTCACAAGCAGCTTCAGCCTGGAAGGGTCGGAAAGGTCCCCGTACACTTTTTCACATTCCAGCCTTTCCAGTGGCCGGTGGTCTTTCCTCACCAGAACCCGCAGGCGGTGTCCCTGTCCGTTCAGTTCCCGGCACAGGTTGTTGCCAATGTGTCCGGTGGCCCCCGTTACGGCGATGAGCATATCCTGTGCATGATGATGAAAACGGCTGCAAAATAAGAAAATGTAAAAACTTTGCGTTAAGTACCCTGGATTTTCAGGCGAATATCTTTCCGGTTCAGGTCAGGAAAAACTGTTCTTTACGGAATGTTGAACCTTTCGGGTGCCCGGTTGTTTCAGGTGTAAATAATGTTGCCATGAAAATATCAGCCCTGATTATTCTGGTCATGGCCCTGTCAGGCCGGCAATCCATCACGGCGGGGGGATCAAACCGGCTCTTTATTAACGAGGAAATACAGCAGAATATGGATACAGCAACGTTTGGCGCCGGGTGCTTCTGGTGCGTGGAAGCCGTTTTTCAGGAACTGAAGGGGGTGCAACGGGTGATTTCCGGTTATTCGGGAGGCAAGGTGAAAAATCCATCATACCGGGAAGTAACAACCGGTCGTACCGGCCATGCCGAAGTGGTACAGATCACCTACGATCCTGCGGTGATCGGGTATGACGATCTGCTCGAGGTGTTCTGGTCGGTTCATGATCCCACCACCCTGAACCGCCAGGGGGCCGATGTGGGCACCCAGTACCGCTCGGTGATTTTCTGGCATAATGAGGAACAGCGGGATATGGCGGAACGCTATAAAACGAGGCTCGATAATTCAGGGGCCTTTTCAAAACCCATCATAACGGAAATATCTCCGTTTACCGTATTTTACCCCGCCGAAGAATACCACCAGGAATATTTCCTTAACAATCCGAACCAGCCATATTGCCGGGTGGTTATCCGTCCGAAGATGGAAAAGTTCAGGGAAGTGTTCCGCGATAAGCTCAGGCGGGCACCATCACGTTAGCTTCCCATATCAGGTAGGCATACAGCCCGTAACGGACAAAACGGGCAAGGGCCATGACCAGGAACCGGGGGAAGAAGTACCGGGCCGAACCCACCAGCATGCAAATAGCGGAAAAGGGGAGGGGGGTCATGGAAGCCACAATGACCAGCATGGACCCGAATTTTTGAAGGTGTGCTTCATATTTCCTCAGCCGGTATCTTCTCACATATCTGAAGAAACGGGTGGTTTGAAGGGTGTATCCTATGGCATACCCGATCATTCCGGCAGCATAGGATATCATAGCGAAAATACCCACCCAGCCTGCATAGGCAGTGGGAGAACTGGATCTCAGGCCCCACAGCATAAATATTTCCGGTGGAATGATCCCGAAGGCCACTTCCGACACCACGTAAATAAGCAGGATCAGCCATGGCCGGTTGAGCACAGACGCCAGAGGATCGAGGCTGTGTTCCCCCACATTCTTTTTTAGAAAGAAAAATACCAGCAGGAGAAAAACCAGCCATCCCAGCCCTTTTCCCAGGTTTTTGAGAAAAAAAATACCTTTTTCACTGATTTTCATAAGCGAAAAGGGCGTTTAACGGATGCAGGCCTAAAAATACGCAAAAGACGGGAGAGCAGAAAACAATCCGGATGATTTGCATGGAGTTGGAACACGGTCTTTCATTTGCCTTACGAATGTTTTATATTTATGGTTTATATGATCTGTACAACGTTTCATTATGAGGAGTAGTTTATGGTTTTTCTTCAGTTTCATTCTGGTAATGCAGGCGTTTGCATCGGATAACGGGCCCGAAAAATTCCTGCCGCCGCGCGCAGGCAAATGGAAACCGGTGGAGCCCGACCGGTATTTTCATCCTGACAATCTGTTCGATTACATCAACGGAGGGGCCGAGCTGTATCTTTCGTACGGTTTCCGGGAAGTGCTCAGCCGGCGTTACGAATGTCCGGGCAATCCCTGCATCCAGGTGGAAATTTTCGATATGATCGAACCGGCCAACGCCTTTGGGATCTATACACAGACCCGGGAAGAGGAAGGGAATGAATACGGGCAGGGATCGCAGGTGCTTCCGGGAGCCGTGCTGTTCTGGAAGGGTCCGTTTTATATTTCTGTTATATCCGAATATGAGACTCCCGCATCGGAAGAAATGATCCGCTGGCTGGCGGCATATATCGATAGCCGCATTTCTTCCACCGGTGAAATCCCGGCCGTTGTGCGCGCTTTGCCCCGCGACGGGCTGGATGAGGGAAGTGTGGTTTATTTCAGGCATTATGTATGGGCTAACCGGTATTATTACATTGCCGACGGCAATGTGTTCGGGATAGAAAACGATACTCAATGTTGCCTGGGCAGGTATACAAGCCCTCAGGGAAGTTATTATGTCCTGTTGATGGATTTCCCTTCCGGGGAAAGAGTGGATGTTGCCTGGCAAGGATACTGGGAAGAACGGGGCGGCGAACCTTCCCCCCTGACGGAACAGGAGGGCGACCGCTGGCATGCCGGCCACCGGGAAGGAAGCAGGATGGCCATGGTGTTCCGTGCACCTGACCGCGATACCGCATTGAAAACGATAGCTGAATTATTTGCTTCTGAATAACCAAAACCAGGCAACATGAAGACAAAACCCATTTCCAGAAGAAAACTGCTGAAAGATACGGCCAGAGCGGCGATAGCCGGCACCCTGTTTATGAACCTGCCAGCTGCGCTGATGGCAGGCGGAAACAACCGTTCGAAAGTGGTTCTGATCAGGGATCCTCACGCAGTGAAGGAAAACGGGGATACCGATGGAGAGGTCATTAACCGAATGCTTGACGAGGCTATGGTGGAACTTACGGGCCGGTCAACGGTACATGAAGCCTGGTCGGTTATCCTGCGTCCCGTCGATGTGCTGGGCATCAAAACCAACGTGTGGGCCCGCCTGCGTACTCCCGTGGAACTTGAGCAGGGAATACGGCGGCATGCCATGGAGATCGGAATAAAGGAAGAAGATATTTGTATCCTCGACCGGGGGGTGATCAACGATCCCGTTTTCAAACGGGCCACCGCCCTGATCAATGTGCGGCCCATGCGTACCCATTCCTGGTCGGGTGTCGGAACCCTGATCAAGAACTATATCATGTTCACCAGCAGGCCTTCCGACCTGCACCCCGATTCCTGTGCCGATCTGGCCGAAACATGGTTCTATCCCCAGGTGAAAGGGAAAACCCGGCTGAATATCCTGGTGATGCTGACTCCCCTGTTCCACGGTGTGGGGCCCCATCATTTCAACCGGGAATATACCTGGAATTACGGGGGATTGCTGGTGGGATTCGATCCGGTGGCCGTTGATGCCATCGGAGTGCGCATCATACAGGCTAAACGCCGGGAGTATTTCGGCGAAGACCGCCCCATCAACCCACCTCCCAAACACATTATGGTGGCCGACACCAAATTCGGTCTGGGTACGGCCGATCCGGCCCGGATTGAGCTGGTGAGGCTGGGATATCAGGAAAATGCGCTGATTTAAAATATTTTGTATGGAGATTCAAACAGGTGAGCGTGTGGTCAGGGTATCCGCCCCTGCCACCGTGGGGAACATCGGGAGCGGTTATGATGTGTTGGGGATGGCCCTGGAGGGCCCGGTGGATGTGGTGTCGGCACGTTTCAGGGAAAAGCCCGGGATTTCCATTATCAATCAGACTTCTTATGAACTGCCATCGAATCCTTTACGAAATGCTGCGGCTCGAGGGGTGATGAACCTGATTGGCCGGGTGAAGGGCGGAGTAAAGGGGCTGGAGATTGTTATCGAGGAAAAAATCCCCCCGGGGGGTGGAATGGGTTCCAGTGCTGCCAGTGCGGTGGCTTCGGTGGTTGCGGTGAACGAGCTGCTGGGAAGACCTTTTTCAAGGGAAGAATTGCTGCCTTTCTGCCTCGACGGGGAGGAGGCGGCCAGCCGCAGCCGGCATGCCGACAATGTGGCTCCCTGCCTGTTCGGAGGCATCTGCCTGACCGATCCCGACGATCCCGGACGGGTTATTTCGTTGCCTGTGCCGGATTTCCTCCATGTATGCCTGGTGCATCCGGCTCTTATGGTCAGGACCTCTGAGGCACGGCGTATCCTGAAGAAGCAGGTCCCGCTTGCGGATGCCGCCCGCCAGTGGAGCAGGGTGGGGACGCTGGTGGCCGGTTTGTATGCCGGCAATGCAGAATGGATCGGGCGGGGAATGGAAGATGAACTGGTCGAACCCCAGAGGTCTCCGCTGATCAAAGGATTCCGCGAAGTGAAGGAAGCTGCCCTGAAAGCCGGGGCCCTGAACAGCAGTATTTCAGGCGCCGGACCCTCGGTATTCGCTCTGTGTGATAACCGGCAAACGGCCGAAAAAGCGGGAAATGCCATGCAAAAAGCTTTTAAGAAACAGGGGGTACATAGTACGGTGGTTGTATCCGCTCCCAATACCACCGGCGCCCGTATTCTGGAAAGCTTATGATAGGATTTGTCAGTACGCGGGGAAAGGACAGGGCTTCATTCCGTGAGGCTGTATTGTCGGGACTGGCATCCGACGGAGGGTTGTATATGCCCGAACGCATTCCGGTATGGAAAAAAAACGAGCTGAGGCCTTTCCGGAGTCTTCCCTATCACGAGCTGGCCCATGCCATTCTGCAACCATACATGAAAGGCCATGTATGCGAATCGGATAGCCTGTCGATCTGCCGCGATGCCTTTGATTTTCCGGTGCCACTGGTGCACCTGTACGATAACCTGTTTGTCCTCGAACTGTTTCACGGGCCTTCACTGGCATTCAAGGATTTCGGCGCCCGTTTTCTGGCAAGGGTCATGGGTTATTTTTCAAGGAAAGAAGGAATGGAAACCCTGGTGCTGGTAGCCACATCGGGCGATACCGGCAGCGCTGTGGCGCAGGGATTCCACCGTGTGCCGGGTATACGTGTTGCGGTATGTTACCCTTCCGGGAAAGTCAGCCCCCTGCAGGAAAAGCAGTTTGCCACCCTGGGCGGGAATATCCTGGCCCTGGAGGTGAATGGTACCTTCGATGATTGCCAGAGGCTGGTGAAGGAGGCGATGGTACATCCCGGCCTGACGGAAAAATTCCGGGTGACCACCGCCAATTCCATCAATGTGGGCCGGCTGCTGCCTCAGATGGTTTACTACCTGTATGCCTGGCTGAACATGCCGTCGCAGGAAAAGGGACTGGTGGTTTCGGTGCCTTCGGGGAATTTCGGGAACCTTACCGCGGGGCTCATGGCCATGCGTTCGGGAATGCCGGCGGAGCGGTTCGTGGCTTCCACCAATGTGAACCGGATTTTCCCCGAATACCTGGAAACCGGCGAATACAAACCCCGTACTTCCGTCTCCACCCTGGCCAATGCCATGGATGTGGGGCATCCCAGCAATGTGGAGCGGATCCTGTCGCTTTTCTCCTGGAACCATGAGGAGATCAGCGCCCGCATACACGGTTTTTCCCTGAATTCCGATCCGGAGATCCTCGATGCGATTGAGCAGTTATACAGGAAATGCGGTTACGTGGCAGACCCACACGGTGCCATTGGTTGGGCCGGCCTCAGGCCATGGCTGGAACTGAATGCCAACCTGCAGGGTTTCTTTCTGGAAACAGCCCATCCCGGCAAGTTTTACGACGATGTGGCGCGTGTGGTGCCGGAGCTGGAAATGCCGCGTGGCCTGCAGGAAAGCATGCAAAAAGAACTTCTTTCGGTGAAGGTGGAGGCCCGCTTACCGGAGGTGGTGGAGTGTATTTTATCCTTTCAGCCGGGTGGGAACAGGCGTTCCTGATGGTATCGGGGGTCAGTTGCCCAGGCAGGTGCCTACCAGCCGGGCGCTGCGGATCCATGGATGGTCGGGCGGTACCATTTTGCGTTTGCCCACCACCTCTTCCAGGGGCACGGGGGCCGTTTCATCGTTTCTGGCCGCCACCATGATTCCGAATTTCCCCTGTTTGATGTAATCGGCACAGGCGGTTCCCAGGCGTGTGGCCAGAAGGCGGTCGGCAGCCGAAGGTGTGCCGCCCCGCTGAAGATGCCCCAGGATAGTGACCCTCGATTCGAGCTTGGTCATTTCCTCCAGTTTTTTCGCCAGTTCCAGGGTTTTTCCCGTACTGTTTTTATCGATCTCCTTCATTTCCTGCCGCAGTATTTCCCTTTTTTCCTTGTCTTCGGTTTCCACTGCCTTTTTTTTGAGGTCGGTGATGCGGTCCATGGCCTCTCTGGATATGGCCCCTTCGGCCACTGCCACGATGCTGAACGGGCTTCCTTTCCGGCTGCGTTCGAGAATCGATTCGGCCACGATGTTCACGTCGTAGGGGATCTCCGGGATCAGGATCACATCGGCCCCGCCGGCCACACCGGCTCCCAGGGCCAGCCAGCCTGCACGGTGCCCCATGATTTCGACCACAATGATCCGGTGGTGACTGTGGGCCGTGCTGTGCAAACGGTCAATCGCATCCACGGCAATCCCCAGGGCCGTATCGAACCCGAACGTAATCTCAGTACCGGCCACATCATTATCTATGGTTTTGGGCAGGGTAATGACATTGAGCCCGTGTTTGGCCAGGTGCCAGGCATTTTTTATGGTGCCGCCACCTCCCAGGCACACCAGGCAGTCGAGGTGGCGGTTATGGTAATTCTCCACAATCACATCGGTCATATCCATGATCTTGCCACCGACGGGCATTTTGTGCGGCTTGTGCCGGCTGGTGCCGAGTATGGTCCCCCCGATGGTGAGGATGCCCGAAAGGCTTTTCCTGTCGAGGGGCATGGTGCGGTTTTCCATCAGCCCCCTGAATCCGTCGCGGAAGCCGATCACGGTCATACCGTACTCCCTGATGGCGGCCTTGCCGATGGCCCGTATGGCTGCATTAAGACCGGGAGTATCACCTCCGCTGGTGAGTATGCCTATGTATTTATTCATGGCCCGGGGTGTTTTCTCCTGTTGTTTCGGTGGGGGGTTCCTGCGCCTCTTTCACCGTGTTCTCTTCCGTTTTCTTCGCTGCTGCCCTTTTTGGCGGACGTCCCCGGCGCCGTTTGGGTTTTTCCTGCGTGGCGGCTTTTCCTCCGGCATCTGCGGCTGTTTTTTTCTCCGTTCCGGCATTTTTTGGCGGGCGTCCCCGCTTATTCCCGGTGGATTTGGGGGGCCTGCCCCGTTTTTTCTTTCCTGTTGCGGTTTTGCTTTTGGTGTTGCCGCTTCCCGGCGGCCGGCCACGTTTTCTTCCTTTTTTCTTCGGAGCAGGGGAGGGTTCGGAGGGGGGGACAGGATACATCAGTTGCCTGCTTTCAAGATAGGCAGCATAAAAATCCGGATGGTCGGATTCGAACAGCGTCATCAGCAGGTCGAGCTTGTTTTTCAGAAGCCGGTTGGTTTCCTTTACCAGCTGTTTGATCCTTTTCCGGCATTTCTTGTTGAATTCAAGATAATCCCGGGTCTCCATGTAGGTTTCTTCAAAATCTTTCAGGGATTCTTCCAGGGCTTTTGTTTTATCGGATGTCAGCCCGTATTCTTCTGTTTTTACCACCGGATGGATCAGGGACGGGTCGGCAGCTTTCCTTCCGGTGGATTCCGCCAGGTCGGTGATACGCCGGGCTTCTTCCACGACCTGATGAGCCCGGAGTATCAGTTTCCGGTCATCGGACTTTTTCAGTTTTTTCTTTCCCAGATCGACCCGGGTGGCCATTTTCCCGTCTCTGAGTTCCCATGCAATGACCTGAAGGATGCTGGCTACCGGTAGCAGGCGGCCTGTGAGTATTTTTCTGTTGGCAACCAGCTGGGCCAGCAGGGGCGATACATTCCGGTCGGATTGTATGTTGAGGGTATGGATCTCCTTCAGATTGCTTTTCAGGTTTTCGTAAGCCCTGACGGCCTGTGGAAGGTCTTTCCATACGTTGCGGTTGGCATCCATTATTTCATGAACACGATTGAACATGTTGAATTTCAGGAGGTGTTTTTCTTTCATGGTTTGGTATTACTGGTTTATCTGTTTAAATATATATTTTCTTTTTTTTATGTGAAGCGGGTTATGAAATAATTTGCCGATTTATCCGGACAAGCGGTCGGGTCCGTTCCGGGTGACTTCCCAGTATTTCTGTATTCTCGATGCAAATACAGAGGGTGGTTCGGCATAGATCCGGGCTGCCTGTTCGAGAATGGAAAACTGCAGCCTGAAACGGCATGTCATAACCTGTCGGTTCAGCTTGCTCAGGCGGGCGGGACCGATGCCGGGAACGGAGTTTTCATTCAAATAGGTTTGCAGAACAGCCAGATCGTGTTCCTTTCCCAGCTCATCGGAGGTTTGTTTCAGCACATGGTTCATCAGGATCATCATATCGGGCCAGGCATGGTATAAAATGAGGCTGGCATGCCACAGGTCTTTTACACGCTTGCGCAGGGAATGGAAATTTTCAGTTGAAGGGAATTCACGGGCATAAAAGAAGGCTTTTCTTCCCCTGCGGTACATGCGCTGCAATCCGTTTTTCATGAGCAGGAATTCCTGTTGCACCAGATTCAGTTCCCCGGGCAACGTTTCAAGGCGGCCGATATCCTGTTTCAGTTCTGCGGGCAATGCCCTGTTAGTCAGTATATTTACCATGGCTTCGCTATACCGTTTTCTGAAATGCCGGTCGAGGGATTGCCGTACTGCAGGATCGGGCAGGGGAGGTGTTTCATGTTTCATTTCCTGAAGCAGCGACCGTAAAACATACAGGTCGCGCAGGGTGGAAAGTTTCCGTGAAATATTCCGGAAGGCATCATTCAGAATTCTGTACTGGTAATATCCGGTTTCGTCACGTATGAGCTTCAGCAGCGAGCGGATCCTTTTCATGCATTTACGGAATTCATGCACCGGCCGGTCGGGGTGCCCGGTCATTTTTTCCGCCTGCACAGAGGCATATTTTAGCTGATACGCCATAATCCGACGGATCCCGTCGGGAATGGGTTCGTTTTTCCGTATAAAATAACCCCGTAGCATAAATTTTAATTGCGTACCGGCTACGCGGCCGGCATTTCTGCAAAGATAACAGAATGAAGGGGTTTAAAAAACAGAGGCATTCCGGCTGGCCGGGGGCTTTACGGAATGCAGGGGACATGGCTGAAGGCAACCGGGAGGCTGAGTTGCTGAATGACCGAAAGGATAGTTGATCGGGTGTTAATGTTATCGGGTAATGGAGTGATGGAGAGGGGGCAGTTTGGCTTAATATCGGAAGCCAGGTGGTTCTGGGAGTAAAAGACTAAGAGACCCAGAGACTCAGAGGCTCAGAGTGGGTTTTCTGTGAAGGTATTTCGAACCTATTTTATCGGGGGAATGGATGTGTAAAATCAACTACGTAGTTATCTACGTTGCATACTACGTAGATTAACACAGTATGATAACGGGAACGGCAGTATTTATTTGTTCTGAGAAACCGTTTACCCCACCCCGCAGGCCGGTTTCGTTCGCCGCCCCATGACGAACGACCTGCTTTTTTCGGGGATGAAAAAAGCAGGCAAAAAAATCCTCCGGCT
>JBNGDI010000058.1:0-11986 GCA_049975425.1 Bacteroidales bacterium | reverse complement strand
GGCCTCTGAGGGTTTTATGAGAAAAACAAGGCGGGGGAAAATGCGCCATGGCCTGCGCAGCGATCCTGTCTGAGCCGCTGACGAGCGAAGCGCTGTCAGGGGCGAGTTTGGATCGCGGCAGGCTTTCCCCCGCCGTAGTTTTTCCATAAAAGCATCAGCAGCCAGAGGATTTTTTTGCCTGCTTTTTTCATCCCTGAAAAAAGCAGGTCGTTCGCCACAGGGCAGCGAACGAAACCGGCCTGCAGGGTTGGGTAAACGGTTCATCAGGCCCAAAAAATATACTGTCGTCCCTAAGGGACTCACCGGGAAATATCTTATCCGTTTTTTCAACTCTTTTCTTTCAGAAAGAACCGGGCTGTATCCTGAATGGTCTCTTCCAGAGGACGAAAAGAATCCCCCATCAGGTTCCTGATCTTCTCTGAGGAGAAACGGCTGAAGCGCCGGCTGATGGCCGCGGTCTCGCGGGTGACGCGGGGTTCGCTTCCGGTAAGGAAAGACCGGATCGCTTCCAGTCGCCACAGGATCTCCAGGATCCCTGAGGACACTTTCCTGCGGGGCGCATCTTTTCCCAGGGCTTTTGCAATCATCTCAAACAATTCCCTGTAGGAGCATTCGCCTGCCGACAGGATGAACCGTTCGGCAAAGCACTTCCTGTCCGCCAGATCGACCACTATACGTGCCACATCACGCACATCCACAAAGCCGGTGCCTCCTTCGGGATAACAGGTCAATCCGTTCCACATCGCCTGAAAAAACCGGCCGCTGCTGCGGTTCCAGTCGCCGGGACCCAGCACCACCGAGGGGTTCACGATCACAGCCGGCAGACCCTCGGCTATGCCTCTCCATACTTCATTCTCAGCAAAAAACTTGCTGAGGGCGTATCCTGATTTACTTTTATCCGGGGCCCCGATCAGCGATTCGTCAGCCGGCCGGTTGAAAAGCGGGATTCCCAGGGTGGAAACCGAGCTTACATGCGCAAAAGCTTCCACCTTCTTTTCGAGGCACAGGTTTACCAGCAACCGGGTACTTTCCGTATTGAACCGGATCATCTCGTTCCTTTTCCCGGGGAGGAAGCTCACCATAGCCGCCGCATGGACCACCGTTCTGATATTTTTAAGATGCGCACGCAGGTTGTTTTCGTCCAGCAGGTCGGCATCAACCCAGTGCACCTGCAACAGCCATTCCTTTACCTGTTCCGGATCGCCGTAATGGCTCCAGGTGCGTTCTACCTGTTCCGTATTGGATCCGGGACGTTTCAGGGCCAGCACGGACCGCTTCCTCCTGACCAGCTCCAGCAGCAGGTGACTGCCCACCAGTCCGGTACCTCCGGTCAGTAAAACAGTCGGGGTGGTTTCCTTTTGAGGGGCCTGCCCGGAAGAGGAGTTACTTATTGCAACGGAATGGGTCATTTGTCGGATAGATTCTTCTTACCGGCCTGTTTCTGCGCGGACATACTATTTTTCACTTTCCTCCGGATTTCCGGTGGTATTTTCCAGGTAAGACAGGATCATATTGACACATTCGCTCACTTCCATATCAGAGGTATCGATCCGAATCTCGGGATGTTCCGGAGCCTCGTAGGGATCGTCCACTCCGGTGAAATGTTGTATCTCGCCTTTCCTGGCCCGGGCATACAGGCCGTTTAGGTCGCGTTTTTCGCACACCCCGAGGGGTGTGGAAAGGTATACTTCGATAAAGCGCCGGCACTGCGAACGGGCAAATCGCCGGGAATCCCTGTAGGGAGAAATAAACGAGGCAACAACCGTCACACCATAAGCTTCCAGACGGCCTGCCAGGTATCCCACACGGCGGATGTGCCGGTCGCGGTCATCCCGGCTGAATCCTGTACCGGGGAAAATATTCCGGATCAGATCCCCGTCGAGCCGTTCAACGGTTGCTCCCCTTTCCTTCAGCGCTTTCGCCAGGGCATTGCCCAGGGTGGTTTTCCCCGAACCAGGCAAACCCGTGAACCAGATTACCGCCGGCTGTTGTTTTTGCTGCTGTTTCTTTTTCCATCCGGCCCGGTAAACGGAATAGATCAGCCCTTTGATACCCAGGTCGGCCAGGCCCACCATCAGGGTAATGATAACGTCTTTTGTAAGAAGATAGATCAATCCGGTGATGATGATCATGGAAACGATCCACCAGAAGAACGGAACCTGTATGTTTCGATGTGTTTTCATATCTCAAATATCGGAAAGTTCGGGGTAAAAGCAATCGATACGAAACACTTTTCGTTGGAGCGGATCATAATAAAAATGAGGTGTTGGGGGGCCGCCGACCACCCCGCCTCCCGCCTGCCGGCGGGAGCCACCCCTCCTTGAAAAGGGGGGCTGGAAGGGAAACCAGGATTGGTAATACCTCTGTCCTTTTTGTAAATGAAAAAACGGGAAACTTCTAACCAACCACCCCGTCTCCCGCCTGCCGGCGGGGGCCACCCCTCCTTGAAAAGGAGGGGAGCTGGAAGGGAAAGCCGGGATTGGTAATACCTCTGTCCTTTTTGTAAATGAAAAAATGGGAAACTTCCAACCAACCACCCCGCCCCGCCGAAGGCGGGGCACCCCTCCTTGGGAAGGAGGGGAGCTGGTGTTATATTCCGGTCTTCCGGTTGGTGATCATCCACTGGGCAGCCTGCATCTGGGCCGCAGCGTACCGTTTCATCGCAGCTGCCTTTTCAGGATAATCCTCAAGGTAATCATGCAAATCACGCTCCGGATGCCGGTACAGGCTTTCCCCACCCGTTTTCCTCACCACCAGAAAAAACTCATCATCCAGCACCCCGTATTTGTTGTCGGCACAGAAATACATATACGGCCGTTCACACAGCAGCAGGTCCACACCCAGGGTGTTATTCAAATAGGGAAGCTTCAGCAGGCCCATCAGGGTGGGAAACACATCGATCTGCCCGCCCAGACAGGTATATTCCCGCGTTCCTTGCAGAATGCCGGGACCAAAAAACACCAGCGGGCTGTGGTGATAGTTCAGGGGCATGTCATAAATGGCATCCAGCGGAGCCCCATGGTCGGCAATAAACACAAACAGGGTGCTCCTGTACCACTCCTTCCGGGCACAGATTTCCATGAACCGGCCGATGGACCAGTCGGCGTATTCCACCGCCTGCTCCCGGATCTGGCTACTCCGCGGATGAAAATATTCCGGGATCACATACGGCCCGTGGTCGCTGGCTGTCATGAAGACCGCCAGGAAAGGTTCCCCCGAAGCGGCCATTTCGTCGAGAACAGGAACAGAAAAACGGAACAGGAAATCATCGGGAACACCCAGTGCAGAGCGAATCTACTCCGGGGGAAAATCTTTCTGGGCAATGATCCGGTCCACTCCGTTATTTGACAGAAAACCCCCTATGTTGTCAAACTGGTCATCGTGGGTGGTAAAATAGGCCGTCTGGTACCCATGCTCTTTCAACACAGCCGGCAGGCCGTGATACTTCAGCATGTTCACCTGCTTGAGCTGATGCTGTTCAAACAGGGCCGGATAGGAAAACAGGGTGGAATACACCCCGTTGTGTGTGTGGATCCCGGCCGTGAAAATGCTGTCGAAAACCCATCCATGGGAAGCCAGGCTGTCGAGATGCGGTGTCAGATGGGCCGGATTCCCGTACCTCCCCATCTTGGCGGCAGTCATGCTTTCCATCAGCACCAGCACCACATTGGGCCTGACTTCCGGAGCCTCTGCAGGAATGATCCGGCGGGCCAGGGGACTGCCGGAGCTGTCCTGCACAGGAATATGCAGGTACTCCCGGGTCAGGGAAAGGGCTTCTTCGGGGTCCATCAGGGCAATGGGTCGGTTTCTTTCCTGCGAGGCTTCTATCATGCTTTGAGTAAGGGTAAAAACAGGGTTCAGCCCCAGCTGGTTGGGAAAAGCATAAGAAGAAAAGAAAGCCGTTCCCACCCGGATGGGCGATTTCTGTGCCAGCCGGCCCCTTCCCCCGATAAATAGAAGGCCGAAAAACACCCCATGAAACAGAGTAAACTTCAGCCAGCCTTTCCAGCCTGAAGGCCCTGTCCAGTCGGGAAGCTTTTCCTTCAAAGAAGAACGGAAAATCTGTTTCCCCAGAATAAGCAGCCCCGATGCCAGCACAGCCAGGGGAATCACGGTCCAGAAATACCTGAGCTCCTGTACGATCATCCGGAAAATGAACCCCCCGTCGCCGGTCCATTGGAAAGCCGCATGGTTCAGACGGCTTTGGAACTGATGGAACCAGGGGATGTCAATGGCATACACCGCCATACCCAGCACATAGAAGAACCAAACAAATCCGTTCACCCAGCGGTACGGCCAGACAATCCTGATCCGGAAGGCATAGAAAAGGCTCAGTGCAACAAAAGGGATCAACAGGATATAAGCCAGGATCACTGTGTCGAAGCGAATGCCCATCCAGAAAGCACGGAGGAAAATCAGGAACCGTTCTCCTTCAGGAACGGTGGGAATACGTCCGGATTCTGCTATAAACTGTATCAGGCGGAACAATGTGAAAGCTACTACCCCGGCCAGGTATACCTTAAAAAGGTATTTCAGGTGAAAAGGTATGCGAATACGCAGCGTTTTATTATCACTCATGACTTTCCGGTTTATAGTTCCTTTCCGGGTAAAGAATGTAGCCCGCACAGGCGGAAGGAACGAGCAGTATTTCATCCAGGTACCTGCCATAATCGATAATCATACAGCAAATTCCCTGTTCGCGCAGGGTATGGAAATTTGTACTGTCCACATCATACACGATCCGCTTCCCGATCAAACCGTTTTCCTTCAGCCAGGATATGTGGGCGCTGTCAACCTGTGAAGCAAAGCCTGAAAGGTAATCGGGCCGCCATACCCTGGGGATCAGCAGATATACCCATTCCTTGCCGGCATTGAAACCTTCCAGGGCGGTCCTGATCTGCGGGTTTTCACTCCGTATCCGTTGCAGCAATAAAATGTCGGAACTGGCCATGATCACCCGGTCGCCGGCATCATGGTCGGTGACAATTTCCACCAGTTCATCCGTAACCAGTGTTTTATCAAAATCCCGGACCGGCTTGATATCTATATATACCAATATACTATCGGGCATTCGGAAAAAGAATTCTTCCAGAAGCAAAGGACGGGAATCAGTGGGTTTCCCCATAAAATGCAGTGGTAGTTGCCGAAGGCTGTCCGCCCCGGTATCACTGATCTCCAGGTCCCTTTTCAGCAATCTTTCCCCATCCGGGTCATGGAAAACAATAATCTGGCTGTCGGCCGTCATCCGTATATCCAGCTCCACAGCAGGAAAACCAAGTTGCCCGGCTGCCCGGAATCCTTTCAGGCTGTTTTCGGGAAAATATTCGTCCACCCCCCGGTGGGCAAAAAGCAATAACCCGTTTTCATCAACCGGGAAGGGAGCCGGTCTTTCCTGTTCATCATGGAAAATACCGGCGTACAATCCCACCACACTCAGTATTCCGGCCAAAAACAGTGTCGTCATTACACAGGCCCCCGGTTTACACTTTCTTTTCATACCAGGTTTTCTCAAATTGACGCAAAGATAATGGAAGTGATTGAAATGAAAACGATAGTCATACAATGGTCACACAGTGGAAAAGTGGGGGGATGGTAAGGCAGGAATTTGAAGGAAGGGGAACCGGGCCGGTGGATTTTCTTTGTACCTTGTGGAGTTAAAAGATGAAAATGGATATTTAACCCGAAAAAAATGAAATGGTTTTATACTGTATCTATTACCGGCTTTTTTTTGCTTATCGTGCCGTTTTCTGTTTCGGCGCAGGAAAGGCCGCGGCCCCGTGATCTGGGAATGGTTACCGGCACTTTGCCCACCGGTCCCCGGAATGCCATTACCGATGTAACCGGGGTGCGGGTAGGACATATTACCCTGGTAAAAGGCGATTCGGTACGTACCGGAGTAACGGCTATCCTTCCGCACGGAGAAAATCTTTTTATGGAAAAGGTGCCGGCTGCCATTCAGGTATTCAACGGTTTCGGCAAGCTGGCAGGGTATACGCAGGTGAAAGAGCTGGGGAATCTGGAAACTCCGGTTATTCTGACCAATACCCTCAGTGTGGGAACGGCGGTTACCGCGGTGGTGGAATATACGCTGCGTCAGCCCGGGAATGAAGAAGTACGCTCGGTCAATGCAGTGGCAGGTGAAACCAACGACGGGTACCTGAACGATATCCGCGGCCTGCATGTGAGCCGGGAAGACGTATGGCAGGCCATCTACCGGGCTGCCGGCGGACCGGTGGAAGAAGGATGTGTGGGTGCAGGAACGGGCACACGGGCCCTGGGATATAAAGGGGGCATCGGAACAGCCTCGAGGCAGGTACGCCTGGGCGACAGCCTGTATATCGTGGGGGTGCTGGTACAGACCAATTTCGGAAACGAGCTGGTGATGCTGGGGGTTCCTGTAGGAAGGGAACTCCGGCAGCAGCGGATGGAAGAAGACCGGGGCGGATCGTGCATGATCGTGGTCGCCACCGATGCCCCGCTCTCGGCCAGGAACCTGGAACGCCTGGCCCACCGGGCTTTCATTGGAATGGGACGGACCACCACGCATACCTCTAACGGCTCGGGCGATTATGCCATTGCTTTCAGCACGGCCTACCGTATTCCGCATGGCGGTACCAATCCCACATATCCATTACCCCCTCTGGTGAAAAACGATCGCATGACCCTGTTATTCCGGGCCGTGGAAGAAGCCACGGAAGAAGCCGTTTACAATTCCCTGTTCAGGGCCGTTACCACTACCGGAAGAAACGGAAACAGGGTAGAAGCCATTCCCGTTCAGAGGGTCCTGGAGATTATGAAAAAGTACGGCAGGTAAACCCCCGATCCCCTTTCCAAAGCCCGAACATTCCGCCCAGTACGTTTCTCATTCATACCTGAGCGATTCAGCGGGATTATTCCGGCTGGCCCGTATGGCAATGCCGCCTACCGAAATCAGGGAAAGGATCAGTGTCAGGAAGCCGGCACCCAGTATCAGGCCCGCAAATATGCCCGGATTGAATGGAATGTGGAAAGCAAAATTCTGCAGCCAGGACTGAATGGCAAAGCAGATAGGCGTGGCCAGCAGGGTACCGGTGTGGACCAGCAGGGTGGTTTCCCTGAAAAACATGTATACAATCCGACGTGAAGAAGAACCCATGGCTTTCCGTATGCAGATCTCCCGCAATTATCCTGAAATCGAATACCTCAAAGAAAGTGGAATCTGCAATAAGAAAGTTTTCTTCATGGACTTCTTATCCTGACAGGCAAACAGCCAGTCGCCCAATTTCCTCAGCCTAACCACCTTGTCAACCCCGGGATAATCATTGAGCAGGGCTGCCGCCATGGGCCGGGCGGTAATGGCCTGATCGAATTCGTTGCCGGTGAATTTCCCCCTGACCGCTGCCCGGTATATCCTGTCGGCATTCGAATGGAATGTATCGGAAATGATCTCGTGATTCACGAAAATGAAGATCAGAATGCTGGTGGCACTCCCGATGGACAGGCAAACCACATTAATCAGCGTTGTGATCCTGCTTTTCCAATGTTGCGAAATGTAACAGGAAGGCAGTTCCGGAACATGCTGTTTCAGTTTGATCTGACAGGGAACTATCAGCCAAAACGCATACCATGAAGCATAATCATTTGTTATTGTGTTTGTTACAATAAAATTTCTCTTATTCCTGCCGCGTATCTCCATCAAAATCAAACACCGCTGTCCGGTTACAATACAATACGGGCTTAAACCTTTTTCTTCAACCATGATCCAACAGGTATGTGCCGGATAAAGCCGGATGGGGGAATAAAAATAAATCCAGGCCGTTACGGCCCCAGGAAAACACACTCAAACAACATTTCAATGGGAATCAGATATTCTTTCTGCAAGCCTGTATTAACTGTTTTTTTGTTGTCACTGGCATTTCAGTTCCTGCCTGCGCAGACCGGTGTGAGCGTTATAGTGCAGGATGCCCGGACCGGCAAGGTTCTGCCGGGGGCACATGTACTTGTAGAAACACCCTGGGGGAAAACCATCCGCACCGGGGTGACCGACAGCCGGGGCAGGTTTGAATTCAGGAACCTGTCCGCCGATACATTAGTAGTTAAAATCAGTTATCTCGGATATCACCCCCTGAGCAGAAATGTATCTCCCGCAGGACTAACCGCTGACCAGATCACCCTGTTCCTGGAGCCTGATGCAGTGGAGATCGGCGAAGTATCGGTCACCGGCAGGGTCCCCATGGCGGTACAGGTGGGTGATACCACTCAGTACCAGGCGGCAGCCTTTCGCACCACCCCGGATGCCACGGCAGAGGACCTGGTGACCAAAATGCCGGGTATTATTGTGGACCGGGGCAAAATTCAGGCGCAGGGAGAAGATGTACGTGAGGTGCTCGTAGACGGGCGACCCTTTTTCGGGCAGGACCCCATGGCCACCCTTCGCAACCTGCCGGCAGAGATCATCGACAAGGTCCAGGTTTTCGACAAGTTGAGCGAGCAGGCCGAGTTCACCGGGTTTAACGACGGAGAGACCAGCAAAACCATGAACATCATTACCCGGGTGGAAATGCGAAATGGCACATTCGGAAAGGGAAGCACCGGCTACGGGACAGAAAGCACCTACCTGGCCGGAGGCAACCTGAACTTCTTCAACCAGGATCAGCGCATCTCCCTGGTGGGTCAGACCAACAATGTTAACCGGCAAAATTTTTCTTCTGAGGACCTGCTGGGGGTCATGTCTTCCGGTGTAAGGGTAGGCAGGGGCCTGCTTCAGGCCGGAGGAGGGGGCAGAGGGATGGGCCGGGGTGGAGGCATGATGGGCGGAGCAGGGGCAATGCAGGGCGGACCGGCCGATGTGAGCGATTTCCTGGTGGACCAGCAGCCCGGAATTACCAATACGCACTCCTTCGGGATAAATTATTCCGATGCACTGGGGAAAAATCTGGATCTGACCGCCAGTTATTTCTTCAACCTCAGTGACAACCAATCGGTTTCAGAACTTTACCGGGAATACCTCAGCGCGGAGGAAACCAGCCAGTGGTACCTGGAAAACGAGGAGGCCAACTCGCGTAACATCAATCACCGCTTCAACCTGAAGCTGGATTACCGGATAGATTCTGCCAATTCAATTACCTTCCGGCCCCGGATAACCTTTCAGCAAAATGCCGGATCCTCCTTCCTGACCGGAGAAAACTGGCTGGAGGGCGCCCTGCTGAACATGGCTGCCAATGATTATGCCTCTGATCTGAAGGGGGGAAGTTACTCGGGCTTCCTTCTGTACAGGCACCGTTTCCCAAAAAGGGGCCGCACTTTTTCAGTGAATTTTAATGCCTCCTACAACGACAAATACGGAACCAGCGACCTGATCTCAGAAACTGAATTTTATACCGGAACCCCCTTCACTGAAAGCCTGGATCAACAATCCTTTCTCGACAATACCGGCTCCAGCTTCAGCACCAATGTGGTATACACAGAGCCTGCAGGGAATACTGGCATGGTGCAGCTGAATTACCGCCTGGGAATCCGGCCGGGCACCAACGACAGGCGCACCTACGACCTGGATACCCTGAATGGCACTTATACCCTTATCGACAGCCTGCTTTCAAGCACGTATAAAAGCAATTATCTTACCCACGAAGCCGGAACAGGATATTTGTTCAGGAAAAACAACTGGGTGGCCAATTTCCGCCTGGCACTGGAATCATCCACCCTCCTGAGGGAAGAAGTGTTTCCGTCAGAAAGAAACCTGGAACATTCATTTCTCAAACTGGTGGGCAATGCCATGCTACGCTACCAGTTCGCCAGGCAGCAGACCCTGAACATTACCTACCGCACCTATACCGATCCACCCTCGCTCGACCAGTTACAGGAGGTGGTGGACAATACCAATCCCCTTCAGCTCACTACCGGAAATCCTTCCCTGGATCCTTCCTACCAGCACCAGCTGGTGATGCGATACTCTTCCATCAAACCCGAAAAATCAAGGGTATTCTTCCTGATGCTTTCAGGGAACCTTGTGCAGGACTACGTTGCCAACCGCACCTGGATAGCCACCTCCGACACCCTGCTGTTCGGAACCATTCCCCTGACAGCCGGAACACAGCTGACCCGGCCGGAGAACATCAGCGGATACCGGAACGTAAGAAGTTTTATCAATTACGGATTTCCTGTGGGATGGCTGAAGTCCACCCTCAACCTCAACATGCAACTGAATTATACCCGGAGACCGGGATACCTGAATGAAACCTTCAGCTTTTCAAACAACAGCACCGCTACCCTGGGATGGGTACTCAGCAGCAATGTGAGCGAAAAGCTTGACTTTACCCTTTCTTCCCGTTCCAATTATTCCATTCTGAGGTATTCGGCAAGTCCGGAGCGCAACAACAATTATTTTATACAATCCACCAGCCTGCGAATGAAATGGATCATCGCCGGGGGATTCTTTGTACAATCAACCCTGAACCATGAACTCTACGAAGGTTTGTCTGAGGAACTCGATAACCAATCGGTACTCTGGAACCTTGGAATGGGTTTTAAACTCTTTAAAAATCAGCGTGGTGAGCTCAGCCTTTCGGTATATGACCTGCTGGAAGAAAATAAAAACCTTGTGCGAAGGGTGAGTGATATTTATACCGAAGATGTTTCTTCGCTGGTGCTGACCCGTTACCTGATGCTCACTTTCAGTTACGATCTGAGGAGTTTCAAACCCGGCCGGCAGATGCCCTTCCGGATGAATCCCATGCAGGAAGGTTTTCCGGGGAAAAACCGGGAACAATAAATAAAATGCACTTACACAGGCTGGCTGAACTGTTTTTTTTATTAAGTTTACCGCTTCAATGAAGCATATGAGCCTTTTCCGCAATTTTAACTTTTTCTTTTTTCGTACCGGTTGAGCCAGGCGGGAAGGCTGTGATATAATCTATTATGAACCAACCCGCCTGATGGCGGGTTTTTTTGTTTGCCTATGAAACCCATAAAAATTCTTATCCAGGGAGGATACGGAGCCTTTCATGAAATGGCTGCCAAGCATTATTTCGGAGATGGCCCCATTGAGATTCTTCCGAGAAACACCTTTCGTGAGGTCATCCGGTCCCTGAAGCACCAGCAGGCCGATTACGGAATCATGGCCATTGAAAATTCCCTGGCGGGAAGCATCCTGCCCAATTATGCCCTGCTGCAGGATTCGCCCATGTTCATTGTGGGAGAGATTTACCTCCGTATTAAACAAAACCTGGTGGCCCTGCCAGGAGAAAAAATTGAAAACTTAAGAGAAGTGTATTCACACCCCATGGCCATTCTTCAGTGCCAGGATTTTTTCGACCGGCACCCGCACATCCGGCTGATCGAAAGCATGGACACGGCCCTGTCGGCACGGGATATACGTGAGAAACAACTGTCCCGCACCGGAGCCATCGCCAGCACAATCGCTGCTGCCACCTACGGGCTGGATATCCTGGCGGAAAGCATCGAGACCAACAAGATGAACTACACCCGTTTTCTCATTCTGGGAGAGAACGGGAACTCGATACCTCCCGAAGAAACCAACAAGTCGTCCATTCATTTTGCCCTGGCGCATGAAATCGGCAGCCTGTCCAAGATTCTTTCGATCTTTTCCTTTCACAACATCAACCTGTCGAAGATCCAGTCGCTGCCCAT
The DNA here is from genome assembly GCA_049975425.1 of Bacteroidales bacterium. Classification (GTDB taxonomy): domain Bacteria; phylum Bacteroidota; class Bacteroidia; order Bacteroidales; family VadinHA17; genus HyVt-105. Next base: position 358 of record JBNGDI010000058.1, on the reverse strand, counting down.
CGTGGGGAAGGACCGGGAATACCAGTTCTATGTAGATCTGGAATACGATTCGTATGAAAGGTACCGGCAATCGCTCGAAGCAGCCATGCCTTTCACCAGTGAGCTGGGTATTCTGGGTGAATACCGCAGGGGCCGTTCGGTTATGTAGGGTGTTCCCTGCCGGGGAAGGTGGTTTGCCGGGGATACAGGTTTAAAATAAAATTTTTGTATTTTTGGCAGCGCATGCTCTTATCGTTCTTTTTTTTTCGGGGGCGTTAGCTCAGTTGGTTCAGAGCGCATGCTTGACAGGCATGAGGTCACTGGTTCGATTCCAGTACGTCCCACTTCACTGGTCCTGACGCCCTGATGTAAAATCAGG
>JBNGDI010000057.1:0-12439 GCA_049975425.1 Bacteroidales bacterium | reverse complement strand
TGTTTCCGGATGTTTCGGCAACAACCCGCTGGTGGTGTGCAGGCTTGAGTATGGCGGGTTTTCTTTTTATATGGTTTTTCTTTCGTGTTCCCGGAAGGAAGCCTCCGCCCGATAACCAGCTGGTATATGCCCCGGCAGACGGAATTGTTGTAGTGCTGGAAGAAGTAATGGAAGAGGAATGCTTGCACATGCGTTGCATGCAGGTTTCCATTTTTATGTCGCTACTGAACGTACATTGGAACAGCCTGCCGGTTTCTGGCCGGGTGGTTTATTCCCGGTATCATCCCGGCAAAAACCTGGTAGCCTGTCACCCTAAATCGAGCCTGCTGAATGAACGGGCTTCCGTGGCAATCGATACCGGAACGACGCGGATCAAGGTATGCCAGGTTGCCGGTCTGATTGCCCGCAGGATCATCTGCCGGCTGAAGGAAGGCGACAGGGTGCAGCAGGGCGGTGAGCTGGGTTTTATCCTGTTCGGTTCCAGGGTGGATCTGTTCCTGCCGCTTTCTTCCACGGTAGTGGTGAAGCTGGGTGACCGGGTAAAAGTGAATCGAAATGTGATAGCCAGGCTCCCGGCCGGAGAGGAAGCCGGCAGGAGGGAGGCTGGATTATAAAAGAAAAAGGTTGATTTTGTTTAATATAAAAAAAGGAGGTGTATTATGGCTCTAATAATCAATGATGAATGCATTGCCTGTGGTGTTTGTGTTGACGAATGTCCGAATGAAGCCATTTCGGAGGGCGATCCCATTTTTGTGATCAATCCCGATCGTTGTACGGAATGTGTGGGTTTCTACGACACACCGCAGTGTGTGGAGGTTTGTCCTGTTGATGCGATTGTTCCTGATCCGGAACACCAGGAGACAAAAGAAGAGCTGCTGGCTAAAAAGAAACGTCTTCACGGGGAGTAATCAATGGTTGCTTCCGGAAGATAACATGTGCGGATAGAAGAACAGAATTCCTATCCGGTAATTCCATTTTCGTGTAATTCATGAAAAAGGACAGGAGGAGTATGATATGAAACGACTGGATTTGCATGTACCCTGGCTGAAAGAAATGTTACCCGAAGGCATTCTGATTCCCGGCTCCACCCTGATCAGCGGTCCTGGAGGGACGGGGAAACCCCTGGTTGAATTTGCATTTGTGACATCCTGGCTGGAGGCCGGCGGTTCCCTGATCGGAATCCCCCTGCAGTATCCCACCGGTGAACTGGTAAGAAAATCCCTGCATAATCTGTATGGACTGGATATTCATCGTTTCAGGGATCGGGTTGTGATGGTGCAGTTTGATCCCGGGGAAAAAAGCTGCCGCCAGGCAGAAGATCATACTTTGATGGCCAATCTGTTGGATCCGGAAGCATGGGACGAAACCATTCGAACGGCTGAAAAGTTGCTTGGCCACACCAGCGGCCCGGGAACCATGGTTTTTGGTTCTGCCTTGAATTTGCTGCTTTTTTCTCCTACCTACGGGGAGGTTATTCTTAAAAAAATGCGGGACCTGTTGCGTGATGATAAAGAACGTTCGTATTTTTTTGCGGTCAGTACCACGGTGTATGAAGACAAGATCAGACTTCTGGAAGAAGCAGCCGATAACCTGATGTTCACCCGTATGGAAAAGCCCATGCGGTTGTTCCTTCAGATCAACAGAATGAAAGGGGTACGGTTTTTACCGGAAGAACGGGAAGTCCCAATATCAGAAAAGATGCTGCGGGAGATCAAACAAATAGCCGAATCGACCCGTACAACACGGATCCCTGAAATCAGGAAAATTTAGGATTTCTCCGGGTAAGCAAATGTGAACCGGTCCTTTTGTTACAGGTTGAGAGCCCATTCGCAGGCACTGTAGATGGCGTCTTCGGCTTTGCCTACCGTCCGGGCATCGCCTATCGTATGCACCGGAATCCCGTCGGAAATATGAAAAGGGACATAGCTTTTCATTCCGGCTGCCACAATGATTTTATCAATACCCTCAATGGTGGTTTTCAGGTGTTTGTCTGATTCGATAATCACCCGATTATTCCTGATTTCTACCACGCGGTGGTTGGTATAAATCTGAGTCCCTTTGCTGGTCAGTCGGGCCAGAGTGTATTTCTTTTCCATGATTTCCATGCCCCTGCCAACCTCGCCAAGCATTTCAATAATGATCACCTGATTGTTCCCATCGATCAATTTGGAAGCTACTTCCAGGGCGATCAATCCTCCTCCGACGATCAGTACGGTTTCATTTTCAGGCAACTGTTTATCGTTGAGAAATTCTGTCCAGTAATATTTCTTCAGGCCTTTTACGGGCGGGATAACCGGAACCGCCCCGGTAGCCATACATACCTGGTCGTATGCTCCTTGCCGGATGTCTTCTTCCGTGGCTTCCCTGTATTCAACCGGTATATTCAGGCGTTTGATTTCTTTCTCAAAATATTCGATGATCTTTTTCAGGTTTTCTTTTCCGGGGGGAAGCCAGGCCAGGTTGAACTGACCCCCGAGACGGTCTTTCTCGAAAAGGGTAACCCGGTGTCCCCGTTCTTTCAGTACAATGGCCGCCTGCATGCCGGCCAACCCGCCTCCTATTATGGCAATATGCTCAGGTTTTGTGGTCCTGGCCGGTTCAGGGAGCTGATGGTTAACCCGTGGATTGACCACACAGCTCAATCCCTTTCCTTTTCTTACATTGCCCAGACATCCTTCCGAGCATGCCAGGCAGGGCCGGATGTTCCCTTTCACTTTTCCGCTGACTTTTCCAACAAAATCGGGATCGGCTACCAGTGCCCTTCCCACAGCCATGTATTCGGCGCCGTATATTTTGTGCAACCAGGAAATATCGTGGCGGTCATTGATCTGACCCACAAAAATGACCGGTATATTTACCTCATTTTTGATCTGTCCGGCCAGTTCCCATGTTTTTCCCTTGGGTACGAACATATGCTGGAAAAACCATGGGGGTGTGGAACAGGTGGAACCGGCCGAAACATGAATGGCTGCCGCGCCGTTTTTTTCCAACATTCTGGAAAAGCGGATCATTTCTTCCAGGTGAAATCCGCGGGGCATCATTTCATCTCCGCTGATACGGGCAACAATGGGCAGTGGGGTTGCCTGTTTTACAGCCTTCAGCACTTCCAGTGGAAACCGGCTCCGGTTTTCCAGGTTCCCGTTGTATTCATCGGTCCGGTCATTGACAGCCGGAGAAAGAAACTGGGCCAGGAGGTACCCATGACCGAATTGCAGTTCAATGAAATCGAAACCGGCGTTTTCGGCTCTGCGGGCAGCTTCCCTGAAAAGGTCCACCACATAATCCATCATTTCACGGTCCATACGTTCGGGAGTGGCGCCCCCATTTTCACAGGCGGTTCCCGAAGAAGACCAGAAATAATTCCCCGGAATAGCCGGGTTGGCCATCCTTCCGGGATGGTTCAGATGGGCTATGGCCCGGGCTCCGTTCTCATGCAGTAAACCCACCAGGGAGGAAAGACCCGGTATTTTGTTATCGTCATCTATTCCTAGCTGGGTGGGGATTTCCCGAAGTCCCGGATCCAGGTAAAGAGGCTCCGGTGTCACTGCCCCCAGGTAGTGACTTCTCCGTTCGTAAAATTCGAGATGCCTGGTATTGACCGTTCCGTCGGTCGCATAGCCCAGCTTGAGGGGCGCCATAATGAATGGATTATTTAAATAAATCATGTTGTTTATGGTTATTGGTTCAATTTTTCATTTGAAAAAGGTGGAGTCGCGAATAAAATCTTCATCGTGATGACCCAGCTCTTCTTCCATTAGTTCATTCAGAATACTTTTCGGACAATCGACCGAAGGCAGGTAGGGTTTGATGTCGAGTACAGGGGTTCCGTCAAAAGCATCGACTCCGGAAACATACAGTACTCCGTTTTCAATTCTTTCCAGTTTTACAATGGAAAGACCGATGGGATTGGGCCGTTTGGGGCTGCGGGTGGAAAACAGGCCGAAATCATGCGTATGATCCGCCGCGGGCGGGTTGACCACCGGTTGCCAGCGTTCCACTTCGTGGAAGTGGAACAGCACAATAATGTATTCAAACAGACCCAGTGTGTTCAGGGCATCATGATAGGCCGGATACAGTTCGATGGTGGCAGTGGTTTCAGGCCGCAGGATTCCCTGACGGGGTGCTCCGGTGGAAGGGGTATAGGGTGAGTGAAACACCCCGATGGGATAATACACCACCGGTTGCGGACGTTTCTGTGCAAAAGCACCCGGAATAGCAAAAAAAAGAGGAAATAGCATGAGGATATATCGTTTTGGCATAAGACAGGTAGATTAAAGCATAATACAACACAACCTTCAGGCGCTGACCCGCGTTTTTAAAAAGCCTTTCTTTACGATAAAAAGCCGATACGCTTCCCGCCGGCATGAGAGCTCATCATAAATCCACCGGATGTGTTTCTGCAGAATTTCCAGAACCTGTTCAGGGTGAGTGTGGTGTACCACAACGGGTATAAATCGTTGGTTAACCAACCGGATATTCCTGCCGAACTGCCGGGATACCAGTACATGTACACCCGAACTGTCCAGATATTTCATCACCCCCAGGCCTTTATCCGGCAAACCGTGGCGGTGATCTTCATCGTAATCCTTGTAAATATTGGGTTTTTCATGCAAAAAAATCCATCCCCGGGAATTCAGTTCATAGATCAGGTATTTATCGGCATCGCCGAAATGTTGTTTTTCAAAACAACCGGAATGGCTTACTGCCAGTGCAAAACGCAGAATTTTTAAAGACATGCCAAAAGGTTTTAGAGATGATCCGGATCGGGTTTCAGGTCCCCGTTCAGGTATTTTTCAATAATATCCCCGGGGGCCTGGATGTGAATGCCAACGAAGCAGTGTACTTTCCGGGAAGCAAGATTGCCCAGCAATCCCAGGCTGGCCCGGTGGGCAATGATATCGGTGATTCCCTGTTTCGAGGCCCATTCGGGCAGGTTTTTCCTTCTCTGGTGAGGCGGAATCCGGATCATGGCGCTGCGGATGCTCTTCCCTTCAATTTCGAATATCATACAACGGGTGCAGCGGTCGAGATCCTGTCCCAGTTTTCCTTTTACCACTGGAATAGCAACTTTTTTCATGATGGAAAATCTTCTTGTTCAAAAGTATAACCCATTCCTTCCGGTAGCAACGGAACGGGGGGACGAGGATATCGGTTGGGAAGCTGAAATATTTCATAATCTGAACTGACAAATGTCAGCCGCATCCTAAGCTCAGGTTATCTTCCCTTCGCAAAACCAGCCGTAAGCAACAGTAGAGATTTTCTGAAGGAAAATACGGGCAGGAATGTTATCTTTATCCCGGTGTTTCGGTAGTTACATGTTTCTGAATGACGGCCGACCAGAGAACTGCATACATGGAAGAACCAAAACATATCAACTGCAGGGAATGTGACAGGGCATCGGAGTGTTTTCAGCATCTTTATCCTGAAGAACTGGTATTTATCAATAGCCGGAAAATTCAGTTGACCTACCGGAAAGGTGAAAATTTGTTCAAGCAGGGGGCTTTTTCGCCTAATATCATGTACATGGCAGAGGGACTGGCCAGGGTATTTCTGCAAACAGGGCGGAACAGCCAGGTGAACATTCGTCTGGCGGGCACGGGGGAGTTCCTGGCTTTACACTCTCTTTTCGGGCAGCATGTATATAACTGCTCGGCCGTGGCCCTGAAAGAATCCACTGTTTGCATGATCGAAAAAAAAGGACTGATGCATCTGCTGGAAAGAAACAGTGATTTCGGCGTGCGTATGATCAGCAAGAATTGCAGAAATGAAAGTCATTTACTGCATATCATTGAAAACATTACCTCCCGGCATATGCGTGGGAAACTGGCCTCTGCCTTACTGTATCTGGCCTCGTATGACCAGGATAAACAACCTGTATTTCCCTGGCTTTCGCGGAAGGATATTGCCGGTTTTGCGGGCATCTCGCATGAAAGCACCATCCGTTACCTGAAAGAATTTGAAAAAGATGGACTCATCCGGGTGCAGGGCCGCGATATTCAGATAACCGACAGAGACCGGCTGGAACTGATCGGAGAGAAGGGGTGAGCTGTTCTGAAATGGGGGATTTGATGTTATCGGGGAATGGAGTTATGGAGAGGAGGAGTGGATTGGATTGGATTGGAGTGGAGTGGAGTAGATTGAAATAATCAGCTTGCACTTCTATTTTTTTACCATTTACCTAACCCGCCCTTCAGGCCGGTTTCGTTCGCCGCCCCAATGCAAGCAACCCGCTTTGTTTATCCCTGAAAAAAGCAGGTAAAAAAATCCTCAGAGGCCTATCCTTCTGAAGAATTAGGCGGAAATCAGGCAACAGAGTTCTGCAGAAGGGGCCTGTTTATAGAAATACTTACTGAAACAGAAACAATACCGGGAAACCAAAGGTTACTATCATAAACCATACACCGTATACGGGTAAAAACCCTGTGATGCTTCGCATCACCCTTTCGGTTTCCCCGGGCTGAGCAATAGACCGGTATAGCCGGTAAGTTACCATCAGTAAATTAATAAGTATCAAAATATTGCTTCCCAGAACGGCCAGACGGTTCGGAGTAATGCCCCAGGCCGACAGTCTGAAAACAATGGCCGATAACGCGATCCCGTTTAGGATAATGGTTATAGCCGAAAGAGCAAACAACAGGATCTGTCCGGCCCGGCCGGCTGCATTTTGCGATGTTTCAGCCACAGTGAAAAAAATGATGGCCATTACGCCAACCAGCAGCAGGTTGAACACCAGAAGGAATTCCCTGTCATTGTAAGGGTCTTTTCCTGTATAGATCACTGCTCCCAGGTAAATAACCAGTGTGGCTAAAACGAGGGGAGTGAAGACCCTGGCAATAACCGGGGAGACTTTGCCCACCAGATGGGGGTTGTTCTGAACCAGCCAGGTTCCCGCAATCGGAGAGGCTGCAATGCCCCATATTGCTATGTTCCGGAAATAAAACTCTTCAATTTCCAGATCGATCAGGGAAAACAACCCCAGGGTTATTCCTGTGAGCAACCCCCCCGCAGCAAGAATAAGGGAAGTGATGACAACCAGATCGCCGTTGTACTTTAAAAAGTCCAGTCGTTTCTGATGATTCCGGATGTCCTTTCCCACATAGGCGTAGCCCAGCACAAACCACAAAAAGAACGGCAGGTGAAGGCAGGCCAGGATCAGGGTATCACTGCTGTCGTTGCGGGGAAGGAGATTAATGTAAACTGCCGAAGCAATCAGGGCTGTCGGGACAATGATCAGTTCCTTTCCCTGTTGTTTATGTTTCCAGATAAAAAATGCAGCCAGGAATGGGAAAACAATGAACGCCACATTCCTTGGGTAAAAATAATCTTCTGTGATCCCGGTAAATGCAGGGATTTTGGCCACCACACCCGCCAGGACGGCAAGAACCAATACAATGAGCCATTCATTCGGTAAGCCCCAGGAGATTTCTTCTTTTTCGTAATTCAACCTTTCGTACCAGAACTGTGCCACCGGCTGGTGCCTGATATCAGGGTACAGGTTCATGAAGGCCTTTCTGAACGAGGATCTGTTGTCCCTGTATATGACTTCCAGCTGTCCGGGATCGTTCAGGTTATTCAGGATCTTTTCTTTCATCTTACAGATAATTTGAATGTCGGGCGGTGGCTGATTCCTCCATACAAATCCGCTTCATACCCACAGGTGTCGTTCCGGGCACAAACATAGGCAATAAAAAGGAAGTTGGGTAAGCTATGGTTAAAAAAAATCATTAACCTCTTCTTCCCCTGCCATTTACAGCTCAGGATGAAGGTGTCTGGCAAAGAACTCTTCAATGGCAGATTCCGTAATTTCCAGTCGTTCGTTGTATGCCACCCCATGGCCTGCTCCGTCGATTTTGAGGTATTCGATATCTGCTCCGGCTGCTTTCATTTTTTCAACAAAATCCTCTGTCAGCTCGGCTCTCACAATCCGGTCGTCGCTGCCCTGAATAATGAATATGGGTGGATGGTCGGCAGCAATGTAACCAATGGGCCACCATTCCGGTTTGGCCATGGGGACATCCCGGCCCAGTTCGGTGGGGGTGGAGCCGCCCACGACCACATTGAGCCTGCTTGAGTATTCATCCCAGCCACCGTCGCCTTCCAGGCCTGCGGTATCGGGGCACATGGCCAGCATCAGCGCCAGGTGGGCGCCTGCTGAATGGCCGTAACCACCAATCCGCTCAGGATCAACCCGGTACTGGTCGGCGTGTGCCCGAAGCCAGCGGACGGCACATTTTACATCCTCTATACAGGCCGGAAACGGGGCTTCTCCGGTCAGGCGGTATTCTACATTGATGGTGACATAGCCTTTGCGGGCGTAATCGAGCATCATTTTCTGGTAAACATCGACCGACTTTGAACCGGCGGCCCAGCCTCCGCCGTGCACAATAACTAGGGCCGGACGCAATTCGCTGCCATAATTGGCCGGCATGGCCATATCCAGCACCCAGGACGGACTGTCTCCATCACGGTAGGGAATATTATCGGTTACGGTAAGGGTTTTGTACCCGGAGTTTATTATTTCATCCGCTGCCGGATGGATGTTGCTACCGGGACTGGAACAGGCTATGAAAGCCGTTGAAAGGAAAGATGCCACAGCAAGGTTTAAAACAATATTTTTCATAATAAGGCGGATTGATTTAACAAACAGAGGAAAGATTATCCGTGTAAAATACACATTTATAAATATTTCTTAAATATATAAAAAATATCGGGGCATTTTCAATAAGGAAGGCAAATTCGATCCTTTTTCCCTTTTTAAAATAAATAATCCATACTTAATAAACAAGAAATATAAATCTTTTAAACATTTACGATATATCAGATAAACCAATTATCCATATATCCTTGAATCATAATTCGTATATGGCATATAACTACGTAGTATCCAACGTAGTATCCTACGTAGAATCCGCACCTTAAAATCACATGATTTTAAAAGTTTGAATATTGGCTGCTATTCATTCCATTACAGAAATAAGCCATTACCAGTCGGGTAAAAAATCCTTTCTTACTTTTTTCAAATATTGGATATAAACACCATGCAAGCTGCCCGGGCCGGTTTCGTTCGCCGACCTGTGGCTAACGTTCAGGGTTGTTTATTCCGGCGGCGGATCTTTCCGAAACTGAAAAAGAAAGAAAGCCAGAAGAGAAGGAACAGTCCGGTCCAGGCCAGCTCGAAATCAAGGAAAATCCCCGAGAAACAGAGCAGGACGTATTTTTCCGGTTTTTTCGGATGGTAAAGCACACGGATCTGCCTGCCGGGCCGGTAATGCACATTCTCCGGAGGGGCGGCCTCATACAAAGTGCCGTTCACTTCGTATTCCACCACCTGCATTAAGGGGATGTTTGTTTGCTGCCGAAGGATTTCGGGCAGGGAAGGATCAGGCACCACCGTTCCCGTGGTTACTTCTCCCTGTAAAATGAGTTTCCAGTTCATGGAAACTGGAAAAAGCAGGATCAGCACCAGAATGCTCCAGAACTGAAAGGGAGTAAGAACCATGAATTTCCGGGAATCTTTCCCGGCTGTTTTCCTGAATCTGCTCGATCCTGGCCGGGGGAAAGTCCGTTGTTTTGCGGGCAGGTTTTTCATGGCCGGTTTATCCCAGGGCTCGTTCGCATTCCTTCAGCTTTTCGATAATGGAGATGGCTTGAGGACAGACGTCCTCACAGTTTCCGCACTCCACACAGTTCTCGGCCCCTTTTCCGTTCTTTTTCAGAAACGCGTAATTTTTCCGGGCATCTTCAGGGTTTTCAAATATTTTCATGTGGTTGTAAATGCTGAAAATACCCGGAATGTCCACTCCTTCCGGGCAGGGCATGCAGTATCCGCAGCTGGTACAGGGAATGACCGTGCGCGAGAGGTAGGTTTTTCTTACCTCTTCCAGGGTGTTCCGGTCCGATGAATCCAGATTTCCCGGAGGGGCTTCCCCGGCAATCCTTGCATTTTCCAGCAATTCTTCCCGGCTTCCCATCCCGCTGAGCACCACCGATACTTCATGGTGATTCCATACCCAGCGCAGGGCCCATTCGGCAGGAGACCAGCCGGGTTGCTTCCTTTTGAGCAGTTCCTGGATTTCACCAGGTACACAACGGGTAAGGTATCCCCCCTTGAGGGGCTCCATTACCGCCACGCCCATCCCTTTGTGGTGGGCGTGCCTTACTCCTTTTTCACCGGCCTGTTCTTCCACATCCATGTAATTGTACTGAAGAAGGCAAAAGTCCCATTCAGCTGAATCGGCTATTTCCCTGAACACTTCGTATTCATCGTGAAAAGAGAAACCGGTATACCGGATCTTCCCATCTTTGCGGGCTTTTTCCAGGAAACGCATGATGTTGTTCCTCAGCAGGTTATCCCACCAGCTTTTCTTCAGGGAATGCAGCAGGTAAAAGTCGATATAATCTGTACCCAGCCGCTTGAGTTGTTCATTCAGCAGTTTTTCCGCATCACCGGGTTTTTGCACTTTCCAGGAAGGAAGCTTGTCTGCGATCAGCAACCGGTGCCGCTTGCCGTGGGGGAGAGCTCTGGCCAGAAAGGCTTCGCTAGTTTCTTCGTGGTAAGTATAGGCCGTGTCGAAATAATTCACACCCAGTCCGATGGCTTCGTGGATCAATGCCGATGCCGAGCGAAAATCAATTTTCCCGGGCCGGTTGCTGACCACCGGCAGCCGCATGCACCCGAATCCCAGCGCCGATACCTTTTCCCCTGTCCGGCCGAATGTTCTGTACTGCATAAAACCCTTCGTTTTTCAGGATGAAGATAAGAACTTATGGAAAAGAATAAAAGCCTTTTTCCGGCTGCGACAGGAGCGGGTAAGCGGTTCCGTCATTTTTTTTACCTTCACAAAAAATTCCGACATATGACCAGCCGGTTCTTTCTGATCAGCCTGATTGCCCTGATGCCTTTCACAGCACAGGCACAGGGAAATCCTTCGGTTATTCACGTCATAGTCGATACCGACGGGGCGCCCGACGACATGCGGGCCCTGTGTATGTTGTTGTCTGTGCAGGAGGTGGAGCTGCTCGGAGTGGCGGCATCCGACGGGGCCGTGGATCCGCTCACAGGATACGAAAAGGTCCGGCAATTGTTTGCTTCTGCAGACATTTCTCATATTCCCCTGGCAACAGGGCGGGAGCATATTGCCGATCCTCCGCCATGGAGAGAATTCTGTGCTTCAATACCCTGGGCAGATGATTCCCCGGCCGGAACGGAAAAACCCCCGAAGGCGGCCCCGTCCATGAACCGGTGGCTGAACCGGAGCAAGGAACGGGTCGTACTGATCTGCCTGGGAAGCCTGACAACGGTGTCGGACCTGCTGGAAGCTTATCCCGAAAGCAGGGAAAATATCCGGAAGATCGTGTGGTATAATGAAGGGCTGGAGTACCTGCCGCTCACCAATTATGCACTGGACAGCGAAGCGGCAGAGCGGGTGCTGTCTTCCGGAATCCCCATGGATGTGATCGGGGTCCCAAAATACCAGGAGATCAGGTGGACGGATGAAATGATCAGTACTCTGGAAAATACAGAGACCCTCCCGGCAAGGCGTGTGGCCGCCCTGTTCCGTTCAGCCGCTTTTACAGCCGGACGGGAGGGAAAAGAAGCCGGCACCCGGATATGGGATGAACTGATACCGGTTTACCTTATCTATCCCGGACTGTTCGATATGGAACCCGACCGGAAGAGGCCCCACCTGGCGGTCAGCAGGGATTACCTGGTTGAGGGAGTGCAGGATCGTATCGTACAAATCCTTACTGGCAGCTATCCCCGCGAAAACAATATTGTGTTCGATGTGTTCCCCGTGGATCCGGAACTGTATGCCTATGATGTGAGAGAACAGATGCAGGAGATTCTCGAAAAACACGGCAGGGAAGAATGGAAGCTGGGGGTACTGACCAACGAGATACATGGCCACCTGGGCATCTATTCCATTGTGGGTGCCAAAATGGGGTTGAAAGCCAGGGAATTGCTGGGTGCGGCTGTGGACGAAGTGGAAGTGCTGAGCTATGCCGGCAGCCTGCCGCCCCTCAGTTGCCTGAACGACGGCCTGCAGGTGAGTACGGGCGCTACGGTGGGAATGGGTACCATCAGTGTATTTGAAGGTGAAGGCCTTTCTGCCCGGGCGGTGATCCGTGCCGGAGGGAAAAGCCTGGATATGAGGTTAAAGCCGGAATACGAACGGCAGGTGGAAGACGACATCAGCCGGGGTATATTGCTGTACGGAAACCTTACCGAAGGGTACTGGAAGCTGATCAGGGAACTGGCCCTGAAATACTGGGCCGAATGGGACAGGGATGAGATGTTCGAGGTGGTGGAAACAGGGAAGTGACTGAAGGGGTGCAGCCGGGAGGGGTACATGTGTTTATGACTCCCTTCGTCTGATGGAGAGGGGGAGTGGATTGATTATGATGGTCCTGCGTTTTTACTACATTCCCTTTTTCTTTT
>JBNGDI010000056.1:0-12472 GCA_049975425.1 Bacteroidales bacterium | reverse complement strand
AAAAATTAAAAACGGGCGCGCCTTATATTAGTACATAGCCAGATAACTACGTAGAAAACTACGTTGCAAACTTAGTAGCTATCGGAATATTCAGGGTTCTTTTAAATTACCTCAATAAAAAGAGAGCTTTTCCGCGGAAAAGCTCTCTTTTAACATATGAAAGAAAGGTTTATTCTACATCACGTACCTTTTCCACCACGGCTTCAAAAGCGTTCGGGTGGTTCATGGCCAGGTCGGCCAGTACTTTTTTGTTGAGCAGGAGCCCTTTTTTATGGACTTTTCCCATGAATTCGGAATACGACATTCCATGTATTCTGGCCCCTGCATTGATTCGCTGGATCCAGAGCGACCGGAAATTGCCTTTTTTCTTCCGGCGGTCGCGGTAGGCATACAGCAGCCCTTTTTCCAGACTGTTCTTGGCTACCGAGAAAACATTTTTCCTGGCCCCGAAATAACCTTTCGTCTGGTTCAGGATTTTTTTCCTTCTTCTTTTGGCAGCAACGGTGTTTACTGATCTTGGCATGGTGATTTGTTTTTTTAATGGTTAGCGGTTTTCCTTCCGAAAACACTTGGGAGCTAAGCCATTCTGTTATACAATCCTGTTTATTTCAAACCCAGCAGCAGCTTGATGTTTTTTTCATCGGCCTTGTGCACGAGGCCGGAATAGGTCAGGTTCCTTTTCCGTTTGGTTTCCTTTTTTGTGAGGATATGGCTTTTGTAGGCATGTTTCCTCTTGATCTTTCCTGTTCCGGTAAGGGTGAACCTTTTCTTTGCTCCGGAATTGGTTTTCATCTTGGGCATTTCTTCTCCTTCGTTTTAATATTCAACAAACGTAACGTTATCCTTTCTTTTTCGGTCCGCCTTTGGGAGCGATAAACATGGTCATCCGTTTTCCTTCCAGGCGTGGCATCTGTTCCACTTTTCCATATTCTTCCAGGTCGCTGGCAAACCGTAACAAAAGGATTTCCCCTTTTTCCTTGAACAGGATGGAGCGGCCCTTGAAAAACACGAACGCCTTCACCTTGGCTCCGTCCTGCAGGAATTTTTCCGCATGACGCAGCTTGAAATTGTAATCGTGCTCGTCGGTGTTGGGCCCGAACCTTATCTCCTTTATCACGGTTTTGGCCGCTTTGGCCTTGATCTCCTTCTGCCTTTTCTTCTGATGATACAGGAACTTCTGGTAATCGACCACCTTGCATACCGGAGGATCGGCATTCGGGCTGATCTCCACCAGATCGAGCTCCAGTTCATCGGCAATTTGCCGGGCTTCTTCAATGGGGTACACCCCCGGCTCATCGATATTGTCACCCACGAGCCTTACCGAGCGTGCCCGGATCTGCTCATTCACCCTGAAAGATGGTTCGTTTTTTCTGCCGAACGGTCTGTTTGATCTGTGTAATGCTATGGTTAATACCTCCTTTTTTGGTTAAACATTTACCGTATGAGCGGTGGTTTGTTTTCTGATTTCCTCTTTTACCAGGCCGGCAAATGCTTCCAGACTCATTACTCCCTGGTCGCCTTCGCCCTGCCTGCGTACCGATACCGTACCGCTTTCTGCTTCTTTTTCACCCACAATCAGAAGGTAGGGGATCTTCATTAACTCACTGTCCCTTATCTTCCTACCAATCTTTTCGTTACGGTTGTCAATCAGAGTGCGAATATCGGAATTATTTAGAAAATACAAAACTTTTTTTGCATAATCCTGGGTTTTTTCACTGATGGGCAGCACGATGGCCTGGTCGGGTGCCAGCCACAGGGGGAACTTACCTCCTGTGTGTTCGATGAGGATGGAAACGAATCGTTCCAGCGAACCGAAAGGGGCACGGTGGATCATTACCGGCCGGTGGCGCTGGTCGTCGGCTCCGATGTATTCCAGGTCGAACCGTTCAGGCAGGTTGTAATCCACCTGAATGGTTCCCAGCTGCCATTTCCTTCCCAGCACATCCCTCACCATAAAGTCGAGCTTTGGCCCATAGAAAGCCGCTTCTCCCCGAACGGTCCTGGTTTGCAGCTTTTTCTCCTCACAGGCCTCGATAATGGCCTGCTCGGCCTTTTCCCAGTTCTCGTCCGATCCGATGTATTTTTCTTTGTCTGATGGGTCGCGGAGGCTTATCTGTGCGTCGTAATCCTCAAACCCCAGGGAGTTGAATATAAGAAATACGATATCGATCACCTTGATAAATTCCTCTTTCAACTGGTCGGGGCGGCAGAAGATGTGGGCATCGTCCTGGGTGAACCCGCGTACCCGGGTCAGCCCGTGCAGTTCCCCGCTCATTTCGTACCGGTATACGGTGCCAAATTCGGCCAAACGCACAGGCAGGTCGCGGTACGAATGGGGCTTGCTTTTATATATTTCGCAATGATGGGGGCAGTTCATGGGCTTGAGCATAAACTCTTCGTCTTCCTGAGGGGTTTTCATGGGCCGGAATGAATCCTTGCCGTACTTTTCATAGTGCCCTGAAGTGATGTACAGGTCCTTGTGCCCGATATGGGGAGTCACCACGGGTTCGTACCCGTACAGGTCCTGCACTTTCCTGAGGAAATCCACCAGCTTGTCGCGTAGCCTGGCGCCGCGCGGCAGCCACAGCGGCAATCCCTGCCCCACCCGCTGGGAAAAGGTAAACAACTCCAGTTCTTTCCCCAGTTTGCGGTGATCGCGTTCCTTTGCCTGTTCGAGCATCTCCAGGTAATCATCCAGCATTTTCTGTTTCGGGAAGGTGATCCCGTAAATGCGGGTGAGCTGTTTGCGTTTTTCATCTCCTCTCCAGTAGGCGCCGGCCACATTCAGCAGCTTGATGGCCTTGATGGGGGAGGTGTCGGGCAGGTGGGGTCCGCGGCACAGGTCAGTGAATTGTCCGGAACGGTACAGGGTGATGGTTCCGTCTTCCAGTTCGCTGATCAGCTCCACCTTGTATTCGTCGCCTTTATTGCGATAGAGTTGCAGGGCGTCTTTCTTGCTGATTTCTTCCCGACGGAATGCCTGCTTTTCCCTGGCCAGTTCCTGCATCTTCTTTTCAATCTCAGGGAGGTCGGCTTCGGTAATGACCTTTCCACCGGCCGGATCCACATCGTAATAAAAACCATTCTCAATGGCCGGGCCAATGCCGAATTTGGTACCGGGATACAGGATTTCCAGTGCTTCGGCCAACAGATGGGCCGAGGAATGCCAGAAAGCATGCTTCCCTTCCTCGTCTTCCCATTTGTGAAGGCGGATGCTGGCGTCGCGGGTAATGGGCCGGGTGAGGTCCCATATTTCCCCGTTCACCGAAATACTTAACACTTCCTTTGCCAGCGCCGGATGAATTCCGGCAGCTATTTCCTTTCCCGTGATCCCTTCCGGATATTCTTTCGTCTTGCCGTCGGGGAATGTAATTTTTATCATATATAGATAACTTCTTGCATGGTTTTACCGCACAAAGATAATGAATTCCACGGAAGTCTTTGTGATGGAGCGAAGGATAACGGCCTGACAAACCCTTTTATCAGTGAAATACAGAATATTTTTCCATATCCATCCTGGTGAAAAACAAATAGTACTTCACTGCATGGAATATGTTGCATAATATGTTGGTATAACAAAAAGTTGGCGCCGTCAAACTGGGTCTTCATAATTTTCCGTATATTTTTGTATAAAGAGAAAAAATGTAAAAAAACATGGGCTTAACACTGGTTGAAAAAATTCTGGCACGGCATGCGGGCCGTGATACGGTCAAACCCGGCGAAATCGTCGATGTATTCATGGATGTGAGGGCTGCACGCGATTTCGGAGGGGCCAATGTGGTGAAGAATATGAGGGAATACGGTCTCAAAGTGGCTGATCCTTCCCGTACCTTTTTCACCTTCGATTGCAATCCCACCGGGTCGGACCAGAAGTATGCGGTGAACCAGCAGATCTGCCGCGATTATGCCAGGGAAAACGGCATCAGGGTATACGATATCGATCAGGGAATCGGCACACACATCATGATCCATGAAGGACTGGCTTACAGCGGTTCCACGGCGGTCACCACCGATTCGCACGCCAACATCCTGGGTGCGGTGGGCGCCTTCGGGCAGGGAATGGGTGACCAGGATATTGCCGCAGCCTGGGCCAAAGGGAAAATCTGGTTCAAGGTGCCGCCTTCGGTAAGGATCAACCTGCAGGGAAAACGGCCGGCAGGATTGATGGCCAAGGACATCGTGCTGAACCTGCTCGACCGGTTCGGAGCCAATACCCTGCTGGGGTATGCCATTGAGATATACGGAGATGAAGTGGACCGGATGACACTGGACGAGCGCATCACTATCGCCTCCATGGGAACGGAAATGGGCGCCATTATCATCCTGTTCACACCGAATGATGAAATCATGCGTTACAGCGAAAAACGTACCGGAAGAAAACTGGAGAAAGTGACAGCCGATCCCGGTGCCGTGTATGAAAAGACATTCGACCTGAACCTGGAAGAGTTTACCCACCGGGTATCCCGGCCGGGCAAACCCCACGATACGGTTCCGGTGGAGCAGCTTGACAGGATATGGATCGATTCGGCTTTTGTGGGGAGCTGTACAAACGGCCGGATGGAAGATATGCGTGTGGTGGGGGAGATACTGAAGGGAAGGAAGGTGGCGCCCTGGGTGGTGATGAAAATCGTCCCTTCCACCAATGAAGTATGGAATACCTGCCTGGAAGAGGGCTGGCTGAAGATATTCAAGGATGCCGGCGCCCTGGTGTCGAATGCCGGATGTGCCGGTTGTGCTGCCGGTCAGGTGGGGCAGAACGGCCCGGGTGAGGTGACCGTCAGCACCGGTAACCGGAATTTTCCGGGCAAGCAGGGCAAAGGGGATGTTTACCTGGCATCCCCGGCTGTTGTGGCTGCCTCGGCTGTGGCAGGATACATTACCACCCCTGAAAAGATGCCCGGTGAGCCGGTGCAACGCCCGGTCGGAACCGGGACTCACCCGGAGGCCGGAGAAAAAACTTCCCGGCCCAGAAAAAAGAATGCCGGAGAGAAACCGCTGGTTCTGGAAGGAAGAGTATGGCTCATCCCGGAAGACAACATCGATACCGATATGATTTACCACAACCGCTATCTGTCTATTACCGATATCACTGAAATGGGGCAGTATACTTTCGGCAACCTGAAAGGGCATGAAGATTTTGCCCGGAAGGCACGTCCCGGCGATATAGTGGTGACAGGAAAAAATTTTGGTGCAGGAAGCTCCCGGCAGCAGGCCGTGGATTGTTTCCTTTCGCTGGGAATAAGTGCTATCCTGGCTCAATCGTTCGGGGCTATTTACGAAAGAAATGCCATCAACGCCGCCCTGCCCATTCTGGTGTATGAAAATCTTGATGAGCTGAAGCTGAAAAACGGCGATACCATCCGGGTGAACGTGGAGACCGGGGAGGTGACACGGGTTGCCGATGGGAAATCAATACGTATCAGGCCCTTTTCGGAAGTGCAGCTCGAGATTTACCGCAACGGAGGGTTATTTTAACGAATCATCTGAAAAACATACTGCCATGGCCGGAAAAACCTTTGTGGAAAAAATTCTGGGAGCACCTGCCGGTGCCATTGTGTTCAGGAAACCCGATCTGGTCCTGACACACGACAATACCGCCAGCATTTACAAAACCTTTCAGAAAATGGGGGGGCAACGGGTGGCAAACCCCGACCGCCTGCTGGTGGTACTTGACCACAACGCCCCGCCAACGAGTGCGGCGCTGGCAACACAGTACCAGTCAATCCGTAATTTTGTAAGTGAACAGGGAATCGGAAAGTTTTACGATGCCGGCAAAGGGATATGCCATCAGATCATGTCGTACCACGCCCGGCCGGGGATGATCGTGGTGGGAAGCGACAGCCACACCTGCACGGCAGGAGCCTTCAATGCCCTGGCTGCCGGGATCGACCGCACGGAATCGGCCGGCATTTGGAAAACCGGAGAAACCTGGTTCCGGGTGCCCGGTTCCATGAAGGTGACCCTGAAAGGGCAGTTGCAACCCGGCGTATACGCCAAGGATGTTTCGCTCTGGATCATCGGGATGATCGGTTCCGACGGGGCCAATTACCTTTCCATGGAATTCCATGGAGAAGGGGTTGCCGGCCTGGGTATTTCCGAGCGGATGACCCTGGCCAACCTGGCATCGGAGATGGGAGCCAAGAATGCCGTTTTTCCCGCCGATGATATCCTGAAAGAATTTACCGGTGAAGGAAATGCGAAGGGTCTCTGGGCCGATGAAGACGCCGTGTATGAAAAAGAAATCGAAATCAACCTGGACGAGGTGGTTCCCCTGGTGGCTGCTCCCCATCATGTGGATCATGTGCTGGCGGTTTCGGAAGTGGAGGGAACACCGGTGCAGCAGGGACTGGTGGGTACCTGCACGAACGGAAGGCTCGATGACCTGCAGATAGCAGCCTCGGTGCTGCAGGGCAAAAAAGTGAAGGAAGGGTTTCAGTTGCTGGTGATACCGGCTTCACAGCAGATTTACCTTCAGGCTATGGAGGATGGCACGCTGCCCGCTCTGATCAGAGCCGGCGCCAGTATTTTGAGCCCCTCGTGCGGACCCTGCCTGGGGACCGGCCAGGGCATTCCCGCCGACGGAACCACGGTGATCTCAACAGCCAACAGGAATTTCAAGGGCCGCATGGGGAACCCGAATGCATCCATCTACCTGGCTTCTCCGGCCACGGTGGCCATGTCGGCTGTTTCGGGGGTGATTAGTGATCCCCGGGGTAAACGGCATTCCGACCGTTTCCCTTACAAAAAACAGCAGAGTGCCACCGTGGAGATCGGTGCGGGCGACGACCGGCGGATCAATGGGGTTTGGAATTACAGCGATGCGGATAACCTGAATACCGATCAGATGTTTGCAGGGAACCTAACCTACAATATCCTCAGCTCGGACGGCGAAGCCATCCTTCCCCACCTGTTTGCCGGGTTCGATCCCTCATTTGCCGGCCGTGTGCAGCCCGGCGATATCATTCTGGCGGGAGACAATTTCGGATGCGGCAGTTCGCGTGAGCATCCGGCTGTGGGACTGGCTGCGGCCGGAGTGAGGGCTGTGATCGTAAAATCGGTGAACCGCATTTTCTACCGTTCGGCCATCAACCAGGGACTGCTGCTGGTGGTGCTGCCGGAAGTGGTGGAAGCCTACCGGCCGGGGGATAAACTGGATATAGACTTTACCGAAGGTATGGTCAGGCTGAATGACAGGACATTCCGTTTCGAACCCCTGCCCGAAAAGCTGATGAAGATCATAGAGAAAAAGGGGCTGGTGAATTATCTGAAGGGGTAAACGGGTCCATTGATATCCTGCCGCCCGGGAACGTACATTTGATACAGAACGCACCTGCTGTATCGAAAAAGAGAAGAAGTGCACAAACACTTTCAATTTCAACGGAAGTTTATATGTTGCCTGCATTCTGAACAACACAGCATCATACATATCCAAACGCCTGTCTCATAAAATTGAAATAAATCAATAGAGAAATGAAAAAAAAGAGAATGAAGCGCTGCCATTGGTTCAAAAAAGAATCAATGAACCTGGTAATGGTTGTTGCCCTGTTCATGTCCGCCTGTTCGGGAAAGGATAACGGAAATATGCAATACGATAACCAGGTGCTGTATGTTGGTGACGATGTTGCCATTGCCAGTACCGTGTACGGGAAAGTTCAGGGTTTCCTGCTGCGCGGGATTTACCAGTTCCGGGGAATTCCCTACGGGGCTCCCACCGGCGGTGAAAATCGTTTCATGCCACCGCAGAAACCGGAGCACTGGGATGAGGTATTCCCGGCCGTGTGGTGGGGGAATTCTGCTCCGCAGAATATGGAAGGCAGGTATGCCAACCCCTGGGCATCGTTTGTGGATCACTGGAATTACGATGATGTGAGCGAGGACTGCCTCCGGCTGAACGTGTGGACGCCCGGCATTGCCGATGGCAAAAAGAGGCCGGTGTTGGTATGGTTGCACGGAGGCGGGTACATCAACGGGAATGGTATCGAGCAGGACGGTTATAATGGTGAAAACCTGAGCCGGAAAGGGAATATCGTGTTCGTCAGCATCAATCACCGCCTGGGCCCCATGGGTTTTACCGACCTGTCGGGTGTGGGAGGGGAGAAATATGCACACTCGGGCAATGTGGGAGCGCTGGATATGGTGGCAGCCCTGGAGTGGGTGCAGGAAAATATTGAAAATTTCGGAGGCGACCCCGGGAATGTGACCATTATGGGCCAGTCGGGCGGAGGAGCAAAGGTGTGCATTCTTACGGCCATGCCGGAAGCAAAGGGATTGTTCCACAGGGCTGTTGCCCTGAGCGGGTCCGCGACACAGGCTCTGGACCAGGAATACAGCCGCAGGCTGGGCAGCTATGTACTGGAAGAAGCCGGACTGAAACCGGAAGAGATCGGACGCCTGCAGGATATTCCGTGGCGGGAATACCTCGGGATAGCCGGCCGGGCTGCGGCTCGCATGTCGCGTGAAACGGGTTTCGGCGGGGTTATGGGGAGCGGGTTTGCCCCGGTTGCTGACGGAATCAACCTGCCGCAAGGAACGTTTTACAGCGATCCCCGGGGAATTTCTTCCGGTGTGCCCATGCTGCTTTCCACCACCTTCCACGAATGGTCGATAAGCCGTAACAATCCGGAACTGGAAAAGATCACACCCGAAGAAGCAAAGCAAATGCTGGCCGAACGGGCCGGATTCATCGGCGGACTGGGAGATGCGGCGGGAAAGGTTTACGATGCTTATGCGGAGGCTTTTCCCGATGCCAGCCCGATTGAACTGGTCACCATGATTTCCGGCAACCGCAAGGGAGTGATCAGCACGGCCAACGCCAAAATACAGCAGGAGGCTCCGGTGTACCTGGCCTGGTTCGGCTGGGAGCCGCCGTTGTTCAACGGCCGCATGAGGGCATTCCATTGTCTGGATATCTGCTTCTGGTTTTACAATACAGATGTGATGCTGACCCATACGGGCGGGGGAAAACGTCCGCGGGCGCTTTCGGAAAAAATGTCCGATGCCCTGCTGCAGTTTATGCGCACCGGCGATCCCAATACTCCCTCGATGCCTGAATGGCCGGAATATACGGCAGAAAACGGCGAGACAATGATTCTGAACGATGTGTGTGAGGTAAAGAACGACCCCGACCGCCGGGCACGCAACCTGATACCCGATGAATAAAAACGGCTCCGGCCGGGATAAACGAATGACCGGTTATTCCTTATTCCGGGTCGTGAAGGCCGCCAATTATCTGCTTCTGAAATTACCGGGATATGTTCTGGTGTAAACCGGGAACCATTTCGGCATGGCCAGTGTTCTTTAAAAAATCCATCAGGGCGTGGACGATTTCCGGACCGTGTGTCTTTTTATTGGTTTGCAGGTCAAGATACCGGCTTCCGGGCAGTGAGGAGGCAATCAGCCGGCTGTCATCAAAACTGTGGAAGGTATCCTTCGAGGCACCGATCACCAGAGCGGGTGGCAGAGGATACGGATGTTTTTTACTTAACCGGTAGGAAGCAATGGTACGTACCGTTGCGGCAATTTTTTTGGGATCGGCTGCATCCAGAATCCGGCAGTTCAGATTGTATATTTCCCGGTCGTTTTCCATATCGATGCGGAAATTCCGCAGGTACCATTTCAGGAAAGGTTTCACCGGCCGGTAGATCAGCCGGGCAAAACGCGCCAGGAAAAGCAGCCAGCCCGGGAAGGGAAAGGAGGCATTCGGTTCGGCCAGCACCAGGGCAGAGGGTGTTACGGGCATCCGGCCCAGGGATTCCAGAATGGCCGTAGCGCCCAGGGAATAGCCTATCAGGAGGTAGCCTCCCGGTTTGAAATTCAGCAGCCGGATACTTTCGCACAGGTCGTTGGCCAGATCATTGACGGAGAAACCGGCTTTCCCCCGGATGAGGCTGGTGCTCTTCTCCCGGGTTTCAAGGTAAAAGACCCGGAAATAACGGGTCATTTCGTGCAATGTTTTCCTGAAATTATCTGTTACCGAAGCCAGTCCGGGAACAAACAGAACGGGAGGAAATGCTGTTTCCCCGGAAGGGATAAAATGGATCACCCTCAACCGGATACCGGGTGAAACGGAGAGATGGCGGACCTTTATTTCTGTTCCGGGATGACAGGCATCATTCAGGCAGGGCATGGAGGAAGGAGGCCGGGGAGGGAAAAGCTTGCGGGATCGGTTCATTTTTACAAACGTGCCGGGTAAGTGATCATCAGCGGAGCAAAATAATGATTTGCCCGGTTAATGCAAAATGTGTTAATTTTATCCTGATCAAAAGAATCTGAAACGATGAAAAAACTATCTGTTATTATGACCACTGTTTTGACTCTGGGAACCTTATTTACTGCCTGTTCACCGGGAACCGGCAAGTCAGAGGAGGAGCCGGTTTCGAATATCGCCATCCTGCTCACCGGGGGGTTTCACGATGCGGAAGCCTACATGCCCTTGGGATACCTGGTGAACAAAGGCTATGATGTTACCGTGATCGGTCCTGAAAAGGGCATGGTAAAAGCATATAACAGCGACTTTACCATTGTGGTGGAAAGGGATATGGATGAAGTATCAACGGATGATTTTGCCGTGCTGATCATTCCCGGAGGGCATGCTCCGGCTGCGTTGCGGAAAGATCAGGCGGTGGTGGACTTTGTAAAAGCGTTTTTTGAAACCGGGAAGCCGGTAGCGGCCATTTGCCATGGCCCGCAGGTGCTGATCACAGCGGGTGTGATGGAGGGCATGACTTCTTCGGGTTATTCCGGTATCCGTAAAGAACTGGAAGAAGCCGGCGCCACATACATAGACCAGGCGCTGGTGACCGATCAGAACCTGATCACCTCCCGGGTGCCTGCCGACCTGGCCGTATTCTGCCGTGCCATAGGGGAATCGCTGGAGGAGTGGAGGTGACAGGTAATTAACCATGATAGTTAATTCAGCGGAAGGGAAAGGTCTCTGGCCTTCCCCCTTTTTTTAATGCGTGTTGTTCATGCGAGATAACCGGAAAGCACAGAAATAAATATTTCTGTATGGACATTCTCTATACCGACGCAATAAAGCAAAGAAAACCCACCGCTTTCAATGTGATGGTCAAACCCATCGGGCCGGTGTGTAACCTGAATTGCGCCTACTGTTATTACCTGGAAAAAGACGTTCTTTACGGCAAGGGGAAAAATTACCGGATTTCCGATGAGGTGCTTGAAACTTTCATTAAACAGTATATCGAAGCCCATGAGGTCCCGGTGGTGACCTTTACCTGGCAGGGGGGTGAACCTACCCTGCTGGGACTGGATTTCTTCAAAAAAGTAGTGGTGCTGCAGAAAAAATATGCCGGGGGCAAGACCATTGAGAATGCTTTTCAGACCAATGGCACCCTGCTGAACGACGAATGGGGCAGATTTTTCCACGACAACAACATGCTGATCGGCATTTCCATCGACGGGGCCGAACACAACCACGACCGCTACCGTAAAGACAAGCACGGCAGGGGTACATTCAAAAAGGTGATGAAAGGCATTGAAGTGCTCCACCGGCAGAAAGTGGAATTCAATACCCTGAGCTGTGTGAACGACTACAATGCAAAATATGCCGTGGAAACTTACCGGTTCCTGAAAAATATCGGAAGCGGCTTTATGCAGTTTATCCCCATTGTGGAACGAATAGCCGAAGATGCCAACCCCGGCCTTCTCAAGCTGGTGGCTCCGGCTTACAACGGAAAAGCGCCGGTGGCGGAGTGGTCGGTGAACCCTGAGGATTACGGGAAATTCCTGATCCATATTTTCGACGACTGGGTCAGGAATGATGTGGGGAAATATTATGTCCAGATGTTCGATGTAACTCTGGCCAACTGGGTGGGCGCCATGCCCGGCCTTTGTATTTTCTCGGAAACCTGTGGCGATGCCATGGTGATGGAGCATAACGGCGACCTTTATTCCTGCGACCATTTTGTGTTTCCGGAAAATTACCTCGGGAATATCATGGAAAAACCCCTCCTGGAAATGGTCAAATCCCGAAAGCAGTTTGATTTTGGCATCAATAAAAGAAACAGCCTTCCGAAATACTGCCTGCGTTGCGAATACCGCTTTGCATGCCATGGCGAATGTCCCAAAAACCGGATCAGTGTCACGCCCGACGGGGAAACGGGTTTAAATTACCTGTGTATCGGACTGAAAATGTTTTTCGGACATGTAAAACCCTATATGGATTATATGGCCGGGGAACTGACAGCCAAACGCCCGCCGGCCAATGTGATGAACTGGATCAGGAACCGGGAAAATCAGGCGGTGTCACAGGAACTTCCCGGAAGGAACGATCCCTGCCCCTGCGGAAGCGGGAAAAAATTCAAAAACTGCTGTGCCGGTAAACCGCAGTATCGCAGTTGATTAGCTGGCTGAGGGAAATTCGGAAAAAACCTGGCATGATACGTTGATGGGGGAATTCACCTCTCCCCATCCCGGCCGCTGACGCGGCTACGGGCTTTATATTTCATTTCTC
>JBNGDI010000055.1:0-12714 GCA_049975425.1 Bacteroidales bacterium | reverse complement strand
CTGGCTGACCTGGAAAAATTAAAAACGGGCGCGCCTTATATTAGTACATAGCCAACTGATTACCCCTGTGATGAGGCATACCAGCGCCAGGACCAGCCAGAGGGTTTCGAGTATCCTGGCGGCCTTGTTACTGAGTCTACTGTTCGACATAAATGGTTCCCGTTACCTTTTTTATCTTCCAGTCTGAAAAATCCTGATCGGCTTCAAATCCTTCCCCGTAAATCAATTCATCGGGCGTGGTGATCTTTACAAAACGGTCGGTATAGATCAGCTTTTTTTTCTGGTCCCAGAAAAGCAAATCGGTGCTCAGAATTTCCCCTTCACGGTTGATCGCCAGAACACTGTCGCGTGCTTCCCACAGTTCGTCTGCTTCATGGAAAAGGGCATAACGGGCCGTTAGTCGTGAGTCCACTTCTTCTTCCTCCCCGTAAAATTCAACATAAAGCCCTTCCGGGAATTCATAATAGGGTTGCTGCTCGTCTTCGTAGCGGTTCAGTAAGGG
Source organism: Bacteroidales bacterium (assembly GCA_049975425.1). GTDB lineage: Bacteria > Bacteroidota > Bacteroidia > Bacteroidales > VadinHA17 > HyVt-105. The sequence goes on along the minus strand of JBNGDI010000055.1, from coordinate 12,212 downwards.
AGCGCGAATGAGAAGCTGGATACGGGCCGAATCGGTGTAAATGGTTTCAATATCCCGGGCCGACTGGCTTGGCAACTGGTTGATCCCCGTCAGGGTGTTGATCACTTCAATATCATTTTTCCTGCACGAAAATAGCAATGCCATTCCCAGGATCAGGGGAATGGCATTGCGGATGTATTTTTTCCGGTTTTGCAGAAAATAATTACCGGGTTCTGACCCTGGTTCTTTCATTGATCCAGCATTCAATGGTGTATGCATCACCCTCCTTGTAGCCATGGAAGAAAATGGTTTCGATATCAGGGAAATGCTGGGAATAGGTATTGATGTATTGGTTCGCGGTTTCTTCCAGCAAGGGGTCTACCTGCTTGGCTCTGACAAAATAATCCACAGCCAGCCAGTAGATGGCTTTCTTTTCCAGTTCATTTTCCCCGCAATTTTTTGCGGAAGCAATGATGTTACCTGCCAGCAGATAAGCTACTCCGTTGGTAGGATCTTCTTCTGCGGCTTTCATGGCATATTGCTTGGCCTTTGGCAGATCATTCTTTTCCCTGAAAGTGAGGTCGCCCAGTTCAACATAATACCTTGACCGTTCTTTTGGGTCGGTCTCCATTTCAATAGCCTGGTTGTAATAGCGAATGGCTTTGTCGAATTGATTGATTTCCTTGAAAAGCCTGGCAAGTTCATAGGCCGACCTTGCCGTAGGTTCAAGCGTATGAAGGCTTTCGGAAGTATTTCTGTAAAGCTCCGAATCCTTGCATCCGGTGTTTGAAAGCAACTCGGTTACTTTTTTCAGAAACTCACCGTTTGTTTTGTTAGCCTTGTACTGTGGTCCGAAAAGCTCGATAAGTGCATCGCAGTTGGCGGCTCCGCAGGCGGCAAAATTCTGGTCAACATTATTCTTGACCAGGGCAAGATCCCTGTCGTCGGGATCCCTGGCAATGGCTTTGTCAACTACTTCGGAAACCAGGGCATAATCTTCCACTACCCGGTCTGCCGGTATCCGCTCGTAACGGAAAAGAGTGATGCTGGAAGTCATAAAGGTGGCAAGCACTGCTGCCGATGATTCATGCTGCGAAAGCTGAATGGACTTTTTCAGTAATCCATTTGCCTTCTCGATGACATCCAGGTTGTCCCGCTGATACCTCAGCAGATCGAGTCCCTTGTATCCGAGTACTCGCCCCTCGTCTTCAGGGAAATATTGTATTCGTTGATCATAAACCAGCATCAGTGAATCTATAAGGACCTGCTGTTTTTCAGGATTGGTTTCCTTTTCAATTCTTTCCTTGAACATTCTGGCCCCGTCAATATACAGGTTCTTACTGGCCAACGGACATTCATTGAAACAAACTATCCAGAAAGGATAGGCATCTTTGTAATTGTCCAGCCGGGCATACTCCCTGTAGAGGCTGTAGTTTCTCAGGCAGTTGATGCTGTCTTCTCCGTGCCCCCACTGGGACCCGTCTTCAACACCCTTCTGCCCGAAGGAAAATGCCCAGACTACTGTCAGGAGAACTGATGTGAGAAATGTAATTTTCGCTTTCATTATTTAAGTTATTTTAGTCAAATTTATATTTAATGAACCAGAAATCGTACAAAGTGAGACTGAAACTGATGGTTCCGTATGTTTCACGGATCAGTTCATGACTCAAAGAACCGCGCCGTCCAAGCTGAAATGCCACATTGAATGTGTTGTTTGTTCTTGGCAGCGGTAAACCGAGTCCAAAAGTTATGCCAAAATCCTTGATCTGTTCTTCCCTGATCTTTAAATAGCCCCGGTGATAGTATCCTCCCAGCCTGTAACGTACGGTTGAAAAGTAGCTGTTAATGCCCGAGGCATCGGGTATGAATTCCAGCCCAACCCTGAACGACTGACTAGTTGTCAGTGAATCGGTCAGGCCAGGCAGTACGTGAGGCGACCAGTTTTCACGGGAATAATCTGCTCCCACCGTAAAGTGATTTGTCTTACCTGCCGATATTCCGAAACCCATTCGGGTGGGAAGCAACAGGTCCCGTTCCGAGGTTTCATTGATCAGGGTGTCATAGGTGGCGCTTCCTTCTCCCGGGCTCAGAATGTACTGGTTGAAATGGGTCAGATTACCGGAAATCCCGGTTTCATTCTCAAATAAAGCACCGGCATGGAAAAAGTAGTTTTCGGGCAAAGGAAGAATGAACTGAGCCCCATACGACATGTAAATCCCCCTGGCCTGAAGTTTGTAACTGATGAGGGTTTCGGCCGCATAATCATCATCGGGGAAACTTACCCGGGTTCCTCTTTCCAGGTTCCCGAAAAGATAATTCATGCTCAGGCCCAGCGAAAAATATTTACCCAGCCGGGCCCCTGCTCCCAGGTAGAACCGGCTCAGGTTCCCTTCTCCCCGGTAAGTGAAATTAACCTGCCCCAGGTCTTCCACAGTTTCCTGTTCCAGCAGGCTGTAACTCATGGTGCTGTATGGGGTGATTCCAACGCTGGTGCCCAGCCACTTGGTAATAGGGAATGCCAGAGCCAGATGCCGGAAGTTGAAATCGCTGCTGGCCGATTTCAGCTCTCCGGTGTTCAGGCTGTTCCTTTTCCCCTGCATGGCAAAATCAAAAAGAAACGACATGGTGTCGCGGGCTGAAAAGGAAGCAGGATTGACATAGTCAATCGACTTCGGATTCCGCAGACCGAATGAAATGCCTCCCATGGCCATATTCCGCACAAAACCCTGATGGTGAATGTCACCCAGGCCGAACCTTGAATAGGGCGAATTCACCGAATTCTGTGCATATCCGCCATATCCTGTCATTACAAGAAGAAAAAACACTGAACAACTAAGCTTGCTTATGCTCTGCATAATGGTGTAAAATACGGTCCAGCCCGGTAAATACTAAATTACGGTCCACAAAGATGGGACTTTTTAACATTTTTGCAAAAAAATCGGCATCACCCCCGGTTAAAATTACCTTCATATCAATGAATTGTGACCGCCCCCAGGTTATATACCCTTCCATTTCATGGATCATTCCCTGTTGTATGCCGGCTGTCAGGGCTTCCCATGTATCTTTGCCGATGGGTGGAGCACCGGCGGAGGGTCTACCCAGGGGCAGCCTGCCCGTGAACTGGTGCAAGGCCCTGAATCGCATGGACATACCGGGCGAAATATTGCCTCCCACATATTCGCCGGAAGCATTCAGGATATCTACTGTGAGGGCCGTGCCCAGATCAAATACCATAACGTTAGACAAGGGGAATTTTGTATATGCACCGGCCACCCCGGCCAGACGGTCGGGGCCCAGGGTTTCGGGGGTGCGGTACAATACTTTGAAAGGCAATGGAGTGGATGCATCAAGTACCACAAAAAGATTCAGGGCGTTTTTCATCTTATTCAGCCAGGCTGATTCAACATCTGTTACCGATGCCACGATTCCCCGGCGAATGCCTTTTTCCTTTTTCACTATCTTCAATATCTCTGATGCCCGGCCATGAGGGAAATTTCCTGTTGCGCCGATTTCTCCCTTATCCATTACGGCATATTTGATGCGGGTGTTGCCTATGTCGATTACCAGATGCTGCATACCCTGCAAAGATACGATATATTCCTTTTGTATGGTGGCCGTATCAGGAACCGGCCTCTATCCGGGAGGGGGCAGGAAGCATGTCTTTCAACGTTTGGATGGCTTCTTTTACCGTTTGTACGTTGGATACGGTCAGGGTAAGTCGCTTCTCTCCTTCTTTCATCCGGTATTTTTTTGATTGTTTCTGTACGAACGAAAGGATGCGGTTGAAAACGGGCGAATGATAATAAGGGGACAGGGGATTGGATACGAAATGGACCACCATCAGGCCGTTTTTCAGGATGATCTTTTCAAATCCCAGCCTGATGGCCAGCTGACGCAACCTGATCACATTCAGCAATTCCCGGGTAGGTTCCGGCGTAGGGCCGAAACGGTCGGTCAGGGCGGCTTCGAACTGCCGGATCCCTTCCTCCGTGCCGATGTTGTCCATTTCCCGGTACAGCCTGATCCGCTCGCTCACATTGCCGATATACGATTCCGGGAAAAGCAGTTCCATGTCGGTATCAATATGGCAGTCGGTGACATAAAGGGGCTCTTCGGTTGTTTCCGGCTCTTCCCGGCTTTTCACCGGTTTGGCAGGCAGGTCCCGGAATTCGGTTTCTCTCAGTTCCATCATGGCTTCATCCAGAATGCGCTGGTAGGTTTCCAGCCCAATTTCGGCAATAAAACCGCTCTGTTCTGCTCCCAGCAGGTTTCCGGCCCCCCGGATGTCCAGGTCTTGCATGGCAATGTTGAAACCGCTGCCCAGCTCCGAGAAATCTTCAATGGCTTTAAGGCGTCGGCGTGCCTCGGGTGTCAGGGTGCTGAGGGGAGGGGCCAGAAGGTAACAGAAAGCTTTCCGGTTCGAACGCCCCACACGGCCCCGCAACTGGTGCAGGTCGCTCAGCCCATAATGATGCGCCTGGTTGATGAAAATGGTGTTGGCATTGGGGATGTCCATCCCCGACTCGATGATGGTGGTCGATACCAGCACATCGTAATCGCCGCGGATGAAATCCAGCATGATCCTTTCCAGCTTCGATCCCTCCATCTGCCCGTGGGCCACCACCGTGCTTACCCCGGGGCAGATGCGCCTGATCATATCTTCCACCTGCTGGATGTTTTCCACCCGGTTGTGAATAAAGAAAACCTGCCCGTTCCGGCTCACTTCATACCCGATGCCTTCCCTGATCAGATCCTCATTGAATGTATGCAACTCGGTAATAATGGGATACCGGTTGGGAGGGGGGGTATTGATAATCGAGAGGTCGCGGGCGCCCATCAGTGAGAACTGCAGGGTGCGGGGTATAGGGGTGGCCGTAAGGGTCAGGGTGTCTACATTTAGCTTCATGGCTTTGAGTTTTTCCTTTACCGCCACGCCGAACTTCTGTTCTTCGTCGATGACCAGCAGGCCCAGGTCCCTGAATGTAACATCAGCCCCTACCAGCCGGTGTGTGCCGATGATGATATCGATTTTCCCCTCTTTCAGCCTTTGCAGGATTTTTTTTTGTTCGGCAGGCTTTCTCAACCGGCTGATCATATCCACCGTGCACGGAAAATCTTTCAGCCGGTCGGTGAAAGTGGTGAAATGCTGCAGGGCCAGCACAGTGGTAGGCACCAGTACGGCCACCTGCTTGCTGTCGGCCACGGCCTTGAAGGCAGCCCGTATGGCAACCTCGGTCTTGCCGAACCCCACATCACCACAGACCAGCCTGTCCATGGGCGAGGGCGATTCCATTCCTTCTTTTACGGCCCGGGTGGCGGCCAGCTGGTCGGGGGTGTCCTCGTAAATAAACGAAGCTTCCAGCTCCTGCTGCAGGTAGGTGTCGGCAGAAAAGGCAAACCCTTTTTTCATCCGGCGCCGGGCATAAAGGGCTATGAGTTCGCGGGCTATGTCTTTGACCCGGCTTTTGGTCCTTTTTTTCAGGTTCTGCCAGGTACCCGTGCCGAGCTTGTGGATGCGTGGAGGGGATTCGTCCTTTCCCTTGTATCTCGATATCTTATGCAGGGAATGGATGCTGACGAACAGGATGTCCTGGTCCCGGTATACCAGACGTACGGTTTCCTGCTTCTTGCCTCCCACATCAATGGTCTCCAGCCCCCCGAATATCCCGATCCCGTGATCGGTATGCACCACATAGTCGCCGGGTTTCAGGCTGCCGATTTCGCGCAAGGTGAGGGCGGCCTTTTTGGGGGCGTTGCGCCGGAGGCTGACCCGGTGGTAACGGTCGAATACCTGATGATCGGTGTAGCAGGCCATCTTCAGGTCATGGTCTACAAATCCTTCGTGCAGGGTGCCCAACAGGGTGCTGAAATCAATGGTATACCCCATGTCCCGGAAAATCTGATCCAGCCTTTCTCCCTGCCTGGGATTGGAAGTCAGGAAAAACAGCCGGTATCCCTTCAGTTGCTTGTCAATCAGGTCGGTGACCAGCAGTTCAAAGTTTTTCCGGAAAGGAGGCTGAGGTTCGGTATGAAAGCTCAGTTCGCGGTCGGGAGGGAAATAACCCTGCTGACCGGTTTCGGCTATCCTGAATTTTTTTAGTGATTCCAGTAACGCACTCCCCGTTGACAAATACCGGGAACGGTCGGGTTCGGGATCGCCCGTCCATTCTTCCAGTACCCCCGGGGGGGTGTTTTGGTACAGATCGTCTATGCGTCCGGCGAGAAACTTTACTCCGGTGCTCCATACCAGGGTTTCCGGAGGAAGGGTTTCGGTGAACAAAATACGTTCGTGCCCCCGTCCCGCATCGTGCAGGTTCGAAACCACAGAAATCTCCACCAGTTTTTCCCTCGAAAGCTGGTCTTCTATGTCGAAGGTACGCAGCGTTTCGATCCGGTTTCCGGCAAAGTCGATGCGGTAGGGATCTTCCGAGGAATAGGAAAATACGTCGATGATCGATCCCCGCATGGCGTATTCCCCGGGTTCCTGCACAAAATCCACCTGCCGGTAGGAAAATCCGTGCAGGAAGGAATGCAGGTCGTCCATGGCCAGCGTTTCTCCGGCGCGCAGGACAATCCGGTTTTGCTCCACTTCCCTGCCGGGGAGCACTTTTTCTACCAGCGCCTCCGGGCAGGTGACCACCACCGGCGGATCTTTTTCCGAAAGCAGGCGGTCAAGCATTCCTGTGCGCATCACCAGGTAATCGGGTTCGGGTTTTCCGTACAGCACCGAACGCTTAAAGGAAGAGGGGAAATACACCACTTCTTTCTGCGGGCAGAGCTGGTGCAGGTCGTGAAACAGATACTCGGCCGATTCGGGATCGTCGGCAATGACCAGGGTGGGGGCCGTGCTGCAGGCGCTGAGGCGGGCTATGAAAAGGCTGCGGGATGAACCCGCGAGCCCCTTTACATGCAGATACTTTCTTTCCAGGAGTTTCCCGGGGGGTTCTTCACGGAAAACGGGATGTTTTTCTGCTTCCTGAAGCAGAATGCTCAGCGGTTCGTTGGTCTTTTCCACACAGAGTGCATACGTTCGGGCCCACAAAGATATCAAGCTTCGGGGTATGCACGAAGAAATTCTTCCACTTTATCTACCATTTTTTCGCAGCCGGTATAAAAAGGCAGACGTTGGTGCAGGGAAACGGGTTTTATCTCCAGTACCCGCTGAAAACCGTCTGTGGCCTTCCCTCCGGCCTGCTCCGCCACAAAGGCAACGGGATTGCATTCATAGAGCAGGCGGAGTTTTCCTTCCGGGTTTTTTTCGGTTGGCGGGTAGATGTAAATGCCTCCCTTCAGCAGGTTGCGGTGAAAATCGGCCACCAGGGATCCGATGTAACGCGATGTGTAAGGCCGGTTGGTGGTTTCGTCACGCTCCTGGCAGTATTTGATGTATTTTTTAACTCCCATGGGGAAATGGGTGTAGTTTCCCTCGTTGATGGAATAGATGGTTCCGTCTTCGGGAGTGCGTATGTCGGGGTGCGAGAGGCAAAATTCCCCGATCGAAGGGTCCAGGGTAAAGGCATTCACCCCGTGTCCGGTGGTATAGACCAGTACGGTGGATGAGCCGTAGATCACATAGCCTGCGGCCACCTGCTCGGTTCCCGGCTGAAGGAAATCGTCCATCACCGCCCGGGTACCCCGCTCGGAAAGGCGGCGATAAATGGAAAAAATAGTGCCGATGGATACGTTCACATCAATGTTCGACGAACCGTCCAGCGGGTCGATGGCCACAATGTACTTGGCATCCAGTGCCAGGTCGGTGTCGAAAGTCACGATGCCCTTGTTTTCCTCCGAGGCAATGCCGCAGCATTCCCCGCTGGCTTTCAGGGCGGCACGGAACTGGATGTCGGCAAACACATCCAGCTTCATCTGGTCTTCCCCCTGCACATTCATGTTCCCTGCATGCCCCAGGATGTCGACCAGCCCGGCTTTGTTTACTTTTTTACCTACTACTTTGGCAGCGATGCCGATGTGGTGCAGCAGACGCGATAATTCGCCCCGGGCATAGGGGAATTCTGCCTGCCGCTCAATGATGAACTCATTGAGCGTTTTGGGAAAGTAAATGTTCATGGTTCAGGTTCTGTTTGGGTTCAATACAAAGATAGGAGAAACCTCCGGCCCTGTCCCTGCCAAAAAACAGCTTTACAGAAAATTCCACCAGCATGCTGATTTTCCGGCTCCATGATCCTCCCTGCATTCTGGTATTCAGCCTTTACAGGACACCGGAAGCGAAAATCGTTCCGGATGGGCGTATCCAGTTTTTTGCCATAGACCGTAACAGACAAAAGCTTGTTGATAATCTCCCGATGAAGAGTACGGATTTTATGATCTGTCTTATTAGTTAAGAAATATTTTTTTGTCTGTTAATGGTCTTGAACCCTTTGATGAAAGATTTCAACCCTTCTTTATGGATGAAAACAATATGATCAGGGTAGTTGGAAATTCATTGTTGGGTAGCCAGATAAATGCTTTATGCCGTGATTTTATTTCTTCAAACCCATGATCAGGAATATAAATGGAGTTTGCCGGGTTTCCGGTGGCGTTTGAAATTACCGTAAGGGCTGAATTTCTGTTATGGTTTTGAAATGTTTTCATTTCAGCAATCTGCCTGACCGTTTTCTGCAATGTGTTGTAAAACATAGAAATTTTAGCTTAATGTATGCAACACATAATCAAACAGATACTCTCTCTCTCTCTCTCTCTCTCTGAACGGATAAGGGTATTGACATAATTAAAATAATTATGTATTATTGGCAGGTATAAGATATTCTCATTAAACACTGTCAAAGTGAAAAAAATAAAAAGTACAGTTCCTTTGATGACAATTATTGTGTTAGTTACATTATTTGTTCATCAGGAGGATGGTTCTAAAGCGTCTGCATGTGACATGTCGTACCTTTTAGAAAACATGGAAGCACTTCAGACAATTACAGTAATCGATCCGATTGGAAGGTCATGTAATTGGGGTTGTATCACTACAGGGTGCGCTTGTGATTTTTGTACATTGTGTGGTGAAGGCCGCTGTTATGATTTTTTAGGGAGAGAGCCTTTCGGAATTTCAGATCAATGTCCGGTGGAGCCTGTTTGATTGTTTTTTATCGAAAAAATAGTCAGCTGATATTTTTATAACCTGAGCAGGAAGCTGGTTTAAATATTTGGATATGAACAGATGGCCACTTTTTCTGGTCGCATTGTGTGGCGTAATTGCTTCATGTGAAAATAAAGACAAACGTTTAATAGAATTTTCTTTCGATACTTTTCTGCGGCAGGTTGAGTTGAAAGCACATGTCATGGGGGACAATGAGATACCCCTGAAAGGCGGGACCCTTCTGTTCATAGATACCACATTCGTGCTAACGAATGCGGTGTCAGGAAGTTCATATTTCCATTTTTTCGGGTATTCTGATCTTACTTACAAAGGTTCCGGAGGGATCATAGGTCAGGGCCCGGGAGAGATCATCAATCCCTTTGCAGCCATCCCTGATGCTGCGGGGAAAGGTATATGGTGCATGGACCGGGGACGGAATGAACTGCTGTATTATCCTCTTGACAGCTTGCTTGCAGATCCCTCCTTTTTACCTGAAGTCCATATTCCCCTGCCCGATGTTCAGTACATCATTGTTAGTTATCAAACTTTTAATGATAGCCTGTTTTCTTTCTTTTCCTGCGATCCTGACATCCTTGTGTCTTTTTTTGATTTCTGTGGCAGAGTAAGGGAAGAAATGAACATTCCCGATTTGATTCATGAAGGTTATTTTGACCCTCGGAATCCGTGTAAGGTTACTTTCCTTTATTCCATAAATCCGTACGGAGAGAGGATTGCTGTTTGCGACAGGTTCAGCGATGTATTATACATTGCCGGAAGCAAAGGGGAACTGCTGAAAAAACTTGTTGGGCCCGGGAAAATCATGGCTGACATAACCGCCCTGGATATTGAATCTGAATCCACTTTCTGGGGATTGAAATCAGACAAAAAATACATTTACGGCCTTTACCTTGGAAAATCCCGGGTTGAAAACAAATCGGGCTATTATCTTCCGGTATTTCCCAGGAGATTGTTGATTTTCGACTGGGATGGTAATGCATTGTTCGATATTCTTTTCGAATTCAGCGTATCTTCATTTTACCCGGATTATCAGAAAAGGAGGATTGTAACTTTTTCTCCTGACCATGCCCGGTTAGTGGTCTATGAAATGCCTCGTGAATTATGACCTGCACTGAAAACTGGTTTTGCTGGCATTTTGCCAATGTGCCGTTTGCCATTGTCCAATTAATGGTTTATATGGGAATATTTTGCTCTGTTAGCTGCAGGAGCAGCCATGAACGGGAAATGTTAAGATTTTTAAAAGAAAATCTCGGGAAGAAGATTTTTTTCCCAGATACCATTTATGCAATAAATTACGAATCAGATACAATATTGTTAACGAAAAGCCATTTGGAAAAGAACAACAAAATAATAACTTTTATACATGGAGATTGTGATCCATGTATTTATGATATACCAGAATGGAATGAATTTATTAATCAAATACCAACTGGGAGCAATGTAATTGGATTGGTCTATATTTTGAACCTTTCGCCTGAAGGTTTTCTATTAAATAATCATGCTTTATCCCCGAACGATCGATTATTATTTGTTTTTGACTCAGATTATTGGATGCATGAACACAATGAAATTCCTTCCGGGAATCAGATGTCTACATTTTTTCTTGATACTTCAAACAGAATACAGTTAATGGGGAATCCGGTTAAAAATGATAACATCAGACAACTTTATATCCGTTGCACCCATGAAATATCTCAGTAGAAACAAATTGTTAATTGGCCTGCTTTTATTGAGCATTGAACAGGTATATGCTCAGACCCCCTGTGATACTGCATTCATGGGAAGAACCATTGAGAGTTACCACCGGTCGCAGGTGCAGGACGAAAATAAATTCGTCAGAGATAATGCCATGACTCTCTGTCTGTTTGATCAGAAGGCAGGAGTACAACCAGCATCTAAAAGCAATAGCCGGTTTGCATTTCGGGGCGGGCCGGTTTTCCGTTTTTACCTGATGGCCCTTTCTAAGGAGTGCGGAGTGGTAACATTCAAAATATACAGAAGGTACAACGTGATCATTGACGGTAAAACTGCGGATGAACAAGTGCCCGATGTGCTCCTTCTTGAATTCAGTGACCCCACCGGCGACAAAAGGCCGAGCATGGGGGAGCTTCAGCTTGAGCATACATCTGACTATTACATGACCATTGATTCAGGAGGGAAGCCTGCCTGTGCACTTCTTTATGTGTATGTCTCTTATCCTGTCAGGACTTCTGGCGCAAGTATTATTGCTGATGGGTTTCCTTATACGCGTTATTTTGTATTTGAAAAGATTTAATCCACTTCGGATTCCATGGGGTCTCACCCTTGTTATTGCCGGACTTACCATGAATTTGTCATGCAACCCTGCCCGGGAGCGTTCAAATGAAATCGTATTTAGCCGGTTCCCTGAAGAGATTAGTCTTCATTCTTCACCGCTGCCGGTAGATTATATCATGAAAACGGGCCGGCTGGAAGTAGTAGATTCATTTCTGCCGGTGGTGGACACCTGGCCGGAGGACTGCTTTATCAAAATATTCAATATTCATAGCGGAAAATTACTCAGATCACTTTGTCCAGGAGGCAAAGGGCCATCAGAAACAGAATTTGTAAGCTCATTTTCTTTTTATCCCTTGGGAGGAAAGATATTTATCAATGTTTTCCTAAAAAACCATTTTTTGATATGTTTGCCTGACAGTGCTTTACGGGACTCCGGAAGCGAAAATCGTTCCGGATAGGCGTGTCCAGTTTTTTGCCATAGACCGTAACAGACAAAAGCTTGTTGCATTTTCCCCCGAGAAGAGCATGGATTAATATATTATGATCTGTCTTATTAGTTAAGAAATAATTTTTTGTCTGTTAATGGTCTTGAACCCTTTGATGAAAGATTTCAACCCTTCTTTATGGATGAAAACAATATGATCAGGGTAGTTGGAAATTCATTGTTGGGTAGCCAGATAAATGCTTTATGCCGTGATTTTATTTCTTCAAACCCATGATCAGGAATATAAATGGAGTTTGCCGGGTTTCCGGTGGCGTTTGAAATTACCGTAAGGGCTGAATTTCTGTTATGGTTTTGAAATGTTTTCATTTCAGCAATCTGCCTGACCGTTTTCTGCAATGTGTTGTAAAACATAGAAATTTTAGCTTAATG
>JBNGDI010000054.1:0-13987 GCA_049975425.1 Bacteroidales bacterium | reverse complement strand
CTACGTAGACTACTACGTAGTTTACTACGTAGCTCACTACGTAGATACGAAGAATAGTCAGAATTTTTCATAACAACCGGTAAACATAAATACTTTCATGAATATTATTGAAAAGAACTGAGCTTCAGCCGGTATATCCTGCCCCCTGCCAGCTGCCTCTTTCTGCCAGGCGGCTCTCCACCTTTCTCACCAGGGTGTCGTACCGGAATCCCCATCGGGGACCGGAAATGTAATCCGGGGGAGCCTCGCCGGCAAACCGCTCCACCACAAAGGCCGGGTTCAGCAGCTCGAGAAAATCGCAGATAAATTCTACATACTCGTCCGGGCCGAATAGCCGGAAGCGCTCGGGATGTTTCCGGTATTCGTCGGCCATCCGGGTATTCCTGATGATCTGAAGCTGATGGAATTTGATGTTACTGAGGGGAAGCCTGGAAAGAATAACGGCTTCATTCAGCATTTCCTCCCTTGTTTCGCCCGGCAGGCCGAAAATAAGGTGCCCGCCGGTACGGATACCCCGGGCGGCGGTTTCCCTGATTGCCCGTACCGTCTGTTCAAAGGTATGGCCTCTGTTCACCCTTTCCAGGGTTTGATTGTAACACGATTCAATGCCGTATTCCACAATCACGTACACCCGGTTTTTCAAACCGGCCAGATAATTCAGAAGGGCTTCATCCACACAGTCGGGCCGCGTGCCGATCACCAGCCCCACCACTTCTTTCACTGACAAAGCCTCCTCGTACAGGCTTTTCAGCACAGGCAATTCCGCATAGGTATTGGTATAGGCCTGGAAATACGCCAGGTATTTCATGGCCCTGCGGTAACGTTTCTTATGGAATGCAATCCCTTCCTGTATCTGTTGGGTAACGGTTTTTTCCACTGAGCAGTATGATGGCTTGAACGCATTGTTGTTGCAGTATGTGCATCCGCCCGTTCCTGCGGTACCGTCGCGGTTGGGGCAGGTAAATCCCGCGTCGATGCTCACTTTCTGCACACGCTCACCGAATTGTTTCCTGAAATACCCGGCATAGTCGTTAAACCGCCGCTGATGTCCCCAGTGATACTCCATCGTCATGCAATGATTTCCTTACCGTCGGTTCTCACGATTTTATTCAGGAAAACATACCATACGTATCCTTTTACAGGTGCATACCCCATATCGCGCAGCAACGCGGTGTACTGTTCCACCTGCCGGATGTACCGTTCGTCTTCGGCTTCCCCGAACTTGTAATCCACCACGGTTGCACATTTCCCATCGATCAGGACCCGGTCGGGGCGTTTTTCCCGTCCGCCGGGTGAATAGATGCCGGCTTCCTTTTTCACCTCCCGGCCGGGAACGAACCATTCACGCACCGTGGGATGATCGAGCCACCGCACAACCTGTTTTTCCAGATTATCTGCTTCACCGGCCGGCACACGCCCCGACCGCACCATCCTGTCAAGTTCCTTTTTCACATCTTCCGGGCCGGCAATCCTTTCAAACAGTTCATGCAACAGCCTGCCCCTGTTAACCCTCTGTCCCGTCGCCGAACCGGTAAGCCGGAAATATTCCAGGCTTTCCTGCCGCAGGCGGAGCCCCTGTTGCGGTAAGCCGCCTTCAGCCGAAAAAGATGCCTGGTAATCGAATACCGGAGGTTCGGCAAACAATTCCCGTTCGGCGGCCGGAAATGACCCATATTCGTATATTCCCTTCTCCCGGTGAAAAGGAACAGAGAGGACATTTTGAAGATTCTCCTTCTCCCCGGTATTTGCAGCCGTTTCAAGAACATGCCACAGAAGATTGCCCGCCGTGGTCAGATTGTTTTTTTGTGGCGGATAGGGCGACCATACCAGCAGAGCCTTTTTTGCCCTTGTGAATGCCACATACATCAGGTTGAGGTTATCCACATAGGCATTCAGTTTTTCCTGCCGGTACTCACGGCTAAAATGCGACTGCCCCAGCTTTTTCTGGTTGTCAACGGCCACCACCCCATGGAACAGGGGAAAGGATTCACCGGCGGCACACCACAGGCGGGAGAATCCGTCGCCCATATTCCAGGTACAGAAAGGAAGCAGCACAGCTTCAAATTCCAGTCCCTTGGCTTTGTGAATGGTGAGTACACGGAAAGAACCTTCCTGATCGGTCTGCTGCAGGGCGGGCCGGTTCTGTTCCCACCAGCGGAGAAAAGCGGTGACATCGCCCGAATACCTGGCCTGGAAATCCATCACGGTATCCTGGAAAGCCAGCAGATAGGCCTGTTCGTCCCTGAACAGGTGCAGGCCAAAGCGTCGGATCAGGCGTTCGGTCCTTTCAAACAGGTTCCATCCTCCCGGTTCGTCCAGGCGGCGGCGCAGGTCTTCGAGCACCTCACGCACCAACCCTCCGGCATGCTCGTCAGGTTTCCCCGCTGCACGGAAAATACCATGAATGCTGTCCGTATCTTCTTCCCCTTTCAGGATATACCGGTAGAACAGCCGGTACAGTTGAACCCGGTTGACGGCATCGTCAGGGTAAACCATCCAGCGGAAAACAGTGAGAATAAACCTTACGGAAACAGCCTGTTCCAGGCGGAGGGAATCGCCGGAAACCAGTGAGTAGGAATAACCCGGCTTCGCCCGGCCACTCTCCGCATATTGCTGAACTGCTTCCGCCACCCTGGCTCCTTCCTCCTTTTTCCTTACCAGAATAGCCACTTCCCCCGGCCGGTAGCCCAGATCCTGCAGCTTCTCCAGCCAGCCGGGAATAGCAGCCGGCACCGTTTCGTTCTTATCCTGTTTATCCACAAATTCAATCCGCACGTACCCGCCGGGTTTTTCATGGTTCCGCGGAAGCGATTGTTCCAGCCTGTCATAGGCCCGCGTAATCAGTCCCCCGGCGTCCGGATCATGATAACCTGCTTCTTCGGCATCCTGCCTGAATTTTTCCCGCATGCTTTCAGCAGCCATTCCAAAGAAAGCATTGTTGAAAGCCACAACATGTTCATGGCTTCGCCAGTTGGTATCCAGTGTATCGAAGTGCAGCTGTCCTTCCGGAAACTGCTCCTCCACTTCGCCGGCCAGGATGTGCCAGTCGGAATTCCTCCAGCGGTAGATGGATTGCTTTACGTCGCCTACCAGGAGGCTGGAGTAATTCTGTGCCAGACCGTTGCGAACAAGAGGCAGGAAATTCTCCCATTGAAAGCGGGAAGTATCCTGAAACTCATCGATCATAAAATGCAGATAGCGGTTCCCGATCTTTTCATAAATAAAGGGGGCGTCGCCGGGCCCAATGATCTTTCTCAGGAAACGGCCGGCATCGGTCAGAAGGAATAGGTCTTCCTCCATCAGGTAATCCCTCACATGCCGGGCAAGATCCCCCAGAATGGCCGTTGCATAAAGGTTTCTCAGAACAAGACAAACGCTGTTGTATTGAACAATTTCCTTTTCGTACTTTCCCAAAGCTTCTTTCAACAGGCTGTTCAGGCCGCTTTCAAAAGCATGCCGGATGGCTTCTTCCTTATCCGTTCCTCCTGTAAACCATTCCTCTTCCCGGTCGCACGCCTGCAGGGCTTTTTTCCCCGGTTCAAAATCCTCGCCCCCGGCAAGCCTGCCAAAATAATTGACAAATGATCTGCTGCCGCCCTTGAAATCAGACGGCACCAGGTCGTGCTGCTCCATGATTTTCAGGCCTTCCCGTCCAATATCCATCATTTCCTGTTCGAACCGGGCCTTCACACTTCTCATCCTGGCCACCACCTTTTTCAGTTCATCCTTATCCCGGTATATTTCAAACCAGCCGGAATCGACAGCCTGGTATGACTCCTTAAAAAGTTCCTGCCCCAGGTTCCGGATGGAAGAGAGAATGTTCCAGCTTTTTCCTTCCTCCACCGTGTCAAGTGAATAACGGACAAGCCAGTCTTTCAGCACCGGGTCCCCTCCCAGTGAACGCATCATCCGGTCAATGGCCTCATTCAGTACATGAACTGTGTCAAGCTCAAGGGTGTATCCTCCCGCCCGGCCTATCTCGCGGGAAAACTGCTGCAACACCCGCTGGAAAAAGCTGTCGATGGTACCCACCGAAAACCGGCTGTAATCATGAAGCAGGCGTTTCAGAATCTCCCCTGCTCTTTCCCGTATTTTTCCGGGCTCATACCCCGTTTCCCGGCACAGTTCACCGAGGTAATCCGATTTTCCTCCCGACGCCAGCACATGCAGCTCTCCTATGATGCGGGTTTTCATTTCTGCTGTGGCCCTGTTGGTGAAGGTTACGGCAAGGATATGCCGGTAACGGGCCGGGTCGTGGAAAACCATCTGCAGGAAGTCGCCGGCCAGCCGGAATGTTTTTCCCGATCCGGCGGAAGCACGGTAAACACGCAGGGAAGCGGAATCAGGTGTGAACGTGGTGGACATGTCATCAAAATTAATTCATTCTTGTTTAATCTGACCGGTAAACCGGCAAATAATTATTTATTTTGTATCAACAGGCAGGAGCCTCCATCGTATTTTAAAAGTTCAAAACCCGCTGTCTGAAATGGATGTGTTACCATTAAAAAATGACATATTATGAACCACCTTCCCCATCCTCAGCGGTACGATCACATGGTATACAGGCGTTGCGGAAAAAGCGGCATCCTGCTGCCTGCCGTATCCCTCGGCCTGTGGCACAATTTCGGCCATGTCGATTCTTTCGAAACCGCCAGAGAAATCATTCGTACAGCCTTTGATGCCGGAATAACCCATTTCGATCTGGCCAACAATTATGGTCCGCCTCCCGGTGCGGCCGAGGAAAATTTCGGAAAGATCCTGCACCAGGACCTGAAAGCATACCGCGATGAGATGATCATCTCCACCAAAGCGGGTTATAACATGTGGCCCGGACCATACGGCGACCGGGGTTCGCGCAAGTATTTGCTGGCCAGCCTGGACCAGAGTCTGCGCCGCCTGGGACTGGAATACGTGGATATTTTTTATTCCCATCGCCCCGATCCGGAAACACCCCTGGAAGAAACCCTGGGGGCCCTTTCCCATGCAGTAAAACAGGGAAAGGCTCTGTATGCGGGTATTTCCAACTATGATGCACAAACCAGCCGGAAGGCCATTGCCTGGCTACGGAAACAGGGAACCCCCTGTCTGATCCACCAGCCCAGGTATTCCATGCTCGACCGGTGGGTGGAAGAGGAACTCCTGGATGTGCTCCTGGAAGAAGGAACCGGATGCATCGCATTCAGCCCCCTGGCACAGGGTATGCTCACCAACCGCTACCTGCAGGGAATACCCGACGATTCCCGGGCCGCCAAACCCCACGGATTTCTGAAGAAAGAGCACATTACCCCCCAGGTAATCAGCAAGGTACGCCAGTTGCAGGCCCTGGCCGATGAACGGGGCCAGACTCTGGCCCAGATGGCCCTGGCCTGGGTGCTGCGCGACGAAAGGGTCACTTCGGTGCTGGTGGGAGCCAGCAGCAGGGACCAGTTGCTGGAAAACCTGGCCTCCCTGGAGAAACCGGCATTCAGTACGGACGAACTGGCCCGTATCGATAAGGTACTGTCGGAAATACCCGGATAACATTTTCCGTAAAAACAGCAAAACCCATGAGACCTTCCGCTCCGTTACATATCAGGCATGCCCGGCCGGAAGATGCCGGGCTGATCGCACAGCTTATAAAAGAACTGGCCATATATGAAAAACTCGAAGAGGAAGCCGTGGCAACTCCCGGGATCCTGAAACGAAATCTGTTCGGCGAACATCCTGCCGCCGAAGTGCTCCTGGCAGAATGGGAAGGCGAAACCGCCGGGTTCGCCCTGTTCTTCCACAACTTTTCCACTTTTGTGGGAAAACCCGGGCTCTACCTGGAAGATATTTTCGTCAGGGAAAAGTACCGTGGCAAAGGCATCGGCAAAGCCCTGATGATGGAACTGGTGAGGATTGCCCGGAAACGCCGATGCGGACGGATGGAATGGGCGGTGCTGCACTGGAATCCTGCCCGGAAATTCTATGAAAAGCTGGGCGCGGCGCCCATGAGCGACTGGGTGGTTTACCGGCTGACGGAGGAAAAAATGAAGAAACTGACGTAAAATCCAGCAATAAGCAGGCGGCCGGGCAGGGATTTCCCAGCACCATGACAAGACACCGGGAATATTTTACGGTACAATTTTTGTAAGGCCTTGCACGGTAAACAAAAAAAACCTGTCGCCATGCCGGATCAAAAGTCTGTTATCAGCCGGTATCCTGATATGAGGCTGTACGTCCTCCTGGTTCTTATCCTTACCCTCCTGGCAGCTGTGAATGTATTCCTGCCTCAGGGCGACTTTGCCCCAGTAATGCCTGAGCAGGGGCTTCCGGCGCCCCGGTGGGTGCTGGCACTGGTCAATGCCGCCACCATGCTGGTACTGTACGGCGGGCTGGGATTGACGGGCCTCATCCTTGCACGGAAGCTGGGATTTGCCGGAATGCTCGACCCCGGAGTGTCACCCCGTCAGAGGTATCTGACACCCATGCTGACAGGCATGCTCATCGGCCTGTTCATCATTCTCTGCGATGAAGTGATCAGCGGGTTCCATTCCCTGGGGCCACTGCCGCATCCCCCCTTCCCCACCTCACTGGTGGCTTCAGCCACTGCGGCCATAGGCGAGGAGATCATTTTCCGCCTGTTTTTCATCTCTTTCTGGGTATGGCTTGTGTCGAAAATCATACTGAAAGGAAAGTGGCAGAACGGCGTTTTCTGGATCGTCACCCTGATTTCGGCCCTGGCTTTCGGAGCCGGTCACCTGCCGTCCGTAATGATCTTTTTCAGGATGGAATCCCTGGCTGAGATCCCTCCCATGCTTCTGGGTGAATTATTCCTCCTGAACGGGGTAGTTTCCGTATTTGCCGCCTGGTATTTCAGAAAATACGGGTTCCTGACCGCCGTTGGCATCCATTTCTGGGCCGATATGGTGTGGCATGTGCTGTGGGGCCTGGTGTAGGAATACATGATTCTGCAAAAAAATGGAACAAAAAGTATATCCTGCGGGAAATTGAAAAAATCCGTCTGGTTCTGCAGGCTACTCCGGGCCGGATACTGAAGCATGATATTCTTTTTGAAAAATATCCCTTCCGTCTGACATGCATTCCCTGTTCTCCAGCAGGGAATAGTACTATGAAATCATTACCTTTATGCCATGACATCAAACCCTAAACCATCAATAACCTATGAAAAAGTATTTATTTATATTCGCCGTTTTACTCCTGGTTATGAACGCCTGTAAGCAGGAAGAGATCAATCCCTTTTTCCAGGAATGGAATACCCCTTTCGGGGTCCCTCCCTTTGACAGGATCAAGGTAGAGCATTATATGCCTGCTTACCTAGCCGCCATGGAAGAACACAACAAGAAGATCGAAGCCATTATCAACAACCCGGAAGAACCGGAGTTCGGGAACACCATTGTGGCTCTCGACCTGTCGGGTCAGATGCTCGACAAAGTGAGAAGCACTTTCTCTCCCATCAATTCAGCCAACACCAACCCGGAAATGCAGGCTGTAAACCGGGAAGTTTCCCCCCTGCTGACCAAACATTTCAACAACATCAGCCTGAATCCGGAATTATTCGACCGGGTAAAAAAGGTATGGGAAAAGCGCAATGAGCTGGAACTGACCGCCCCCCAGATGACTCTGCTGGAATTAACCTACCAGGATTTTGTCCGCAACGGTGCCAATCTTCCCGAGGAAGAAAAGGCCGAACTGAGAAAGATCAATGAGCGCCTTTCGGAACTGAGTGTACAGTTCAGCGATAATCTGCTGGCCGAAACCAACAATTTCAAACTGGTGATCGAGAACGAAGAAGACCTGGCCGGACTGCCGGAAAATGTGATCAGCGCGGCTGCCGAAACTGCCGCTGCCGAAGGGCTGGAAGGCAAATGGGTATTCACCCTGCAAAAACCCAGCATGATCCCCTTCCTGCAGTATTCAGAAAAAAGGGACCTGCGGGAGAAACTGTACCGGGGTTATTTCATGCGCTGCAACAACGATAACGAATACGACAACAAAGAAATCGTAAAGGAGATCATCAACCTGCGCGTGAAACGCGCCCGGATGCTGGGGTATGCCACCCATGCCCATTACGTGCTGGAGAGAAACATGGCCAAAAACCCGGAAACTGTTTTCCATTTTATGGAACAGGTATGGGATGCCGCCCTGCCGGTTGCCAAAGAGGAAGCCAGAGCCCAGCAGGAACTCATCGATGAGGAAGGAGGCGGTTTTGAACTGGCCAGCTGGGACTGGTGGTATTATACCGAAAAGATCAAAAAGGAAAAATTCAACCTGGACGACGAGATGGTCCGCCCATACCTGGTGATGGAAAACGCCCAGCAGGGGATGTTCGATGTGGCCAACAGACTGTATGGAATCACCTTTAAAAAACGCACCGATATACCCACCTATCATAAAGAAGCCGAAGTGTTTGAGGTAACCGACAAAGACGGGTCGCACCTGGGACTTCTGTATACCGACTGGCATCCCCGGCCCGGGAAAAGGGTGGGTGCATGGACCACCGGATTTCGCAGGGCCCATTACCGCGACGGGAAAAAAATCACCCCCATAGTTTCCGTAGTGGGTAATTTTTCCCGGCCCACCGGCAACAAACCGGCCCTGCTCACCTTCGAGGAAGTGGAAACCATGTTTCATGAATTCGGCCATGCCCTGCATTCCCTGTTCAATGATGTTCCCTACCCCGGACTGGGAAGTGTTCCGCGTGATTTTGTGGAATTACCCAGCCAGATCATGGAACACTGGGTAACCGAGCCCGAAGTGCTGGAAATGTACGCCCATCATTATGAAACGGGTGAGGTAATCCCCGGTGAACTGGTTGAAAAGATCAGGGAAGCCGGTAACTTCAACCAGGGTTTTGCCACCGTGGAATACATGGCGGCTTCTATCCTGGATATGGAATACCATACCCTCACAGAACCAACCCTGGAAGATGTGCTGGCATTTGAAGAAAAAACCATGGACGAATGGGGACTGATCGATGAAATCCTCCCCAGATACCGAACCACTTACTTCAGCCATATCATCGGCGGTTATTCCGCAGGATATTACTCATACAGCTGGTCAGAACAGCTGGATGCCGACGCGTTTGAGGCGTTCAAAGAAACCGGCGACATTTTCAATCAGGAAGTAGCCGCCCGTTTCAGGGAGCATGTGCTTTCAAAAGGACGTTCGGAAGATCCGGCTCAACTTTACAGGAACTTCCGGGGAAAAGACCCCAGCATCGAGGCTCTTCTCCGTAACAGAGGATTTATTGATTAAACCACCCAACCTGACCCTGAACCTATGGGTAGATCCCCGTACCGGATGTGCGGGGATCTTTTTTTACCGGCACCAGCATTTACAATCAGGCCGCTCGTGCGGGACTATGTTTCCTGATTTCCTCGAATTTCTTCAAAAGGAATTGTCTCTGAGTGGTTTATGAGAAGAACAAGGCAGGGAAAAATGCGCCACGGCCTTCGCAGCAATCCTGTCTGAGCACCTGTCTGAGCAGCTGACGTCGCCGCAGGGCGACGAACGAAACCGGCGTGCAGGGTTGGGGTAAACGTTTTATCAGAACAAATAAATACTGCCGTTACCATTATCATACTGTGTAATATTATTACGTAGTATGCAATGCAGATAACTACGTAGTTGTTTTACACATCCCATTCGCCGGCTAAATTTGGTTCATAATTTCTTACAGAAAACCTGCTCCGAGTCCCTGAGTCTCCGAGTCCCTGAGTCTCTCATTCCCATAACCACCTGGCTGCCGACATTATGCTAAACTGACTCGCCATCTCCATTACTCCGCAACCCTAACACACCATGACACTTACCAGGTACGCGCACCAGTAAGCAAAATAAAAGCCCTCCTTGCGGATAGCTTTTGAAATGCAGAAATATTCCTTTTTCTCTTACCTGAAACTGATCCCGATACCGCCGGTATACACCGAATAATCGGCCCAGGTGTAGTCGAAATGAAGGGTCAACAGGGCCAGTTTGAGCCGCAGTCCGGCATTCAGCCTCAGCCCGCTGAAATTCTTCACTTCAATATTAATGGGGTCTTCCACAATGCTGGCATCGGCCACTTCCACATAGGGATTGCCCGGGTCGTCGGTGTTCAGTTGGGTCAGGGGATAGTTACCGTCCATATACAGATTGGCACTTGTGGAACTGTACCCGCCGCCGCCATATACTGTCAGTATGGCCAGTGATTTCGAGGCAATCAGGTTCACATTCCAGGCGCTCATATCCAGGCCGATCATCTGATCATCAAAATCGGCATCGGTATACGATTCCAGATTCACCGGCACCCCGTAGGCCGAGGGTTGAAAATTCACATCGGCCAGGGAAGTCAGCTCGGTATAGGCCCCGAACAGGGAAAGCTCAAAGGGTATCAGGGCGGATCCCGGAAACCACTGAACGATACTGTGTTTCAATCCAACACCCCACATACCTACCGAACCGGCATCGAAAATATTCAACCGGGGCAGGTAACGCACGGTTACATCCGTTCCCTTCACCAATCCCAGTCCGAACTGCACCATAGGCAGCGGCAATACCCCCACACCTGTACCGCCGGGAGTATTGAAAGTGGCCAGGGTATAGGGAGTTCCTCCGTATTCTTCCACATAACTTAACTCCGGCCCTTCCCCTTTCGGACCGGCAATGGTGGAAGCCATATTGTCGGAAGGATTGGTCAGCTCCAATCCTCCGGTGAAATCCAGGGCACCCACGTCGAAATACTTGGCTGCATCGGGCACCACCGTGGTATTCACCGTAATGGTCAGATCGAATCCACCCAGCTTGTGCGGTTTGGCTGTGTTGTACCATCCGCCGTTCAAGCTGGCTCCCAGGGAATTGGCCCAGGGCGCCACATATTCCTTCAGCATAAGTTCACCGTTTTCCAGCCCGCCTTTGATAAAATCCACCTGGTTGAGCTGTGCCAGTCCCACCTGGCAGAACAGCATACCGGTAAAAGCCAGGGCAATAATCTTTCTGAAGCTGTTTTTTGTTTTCATATTCAGCTGTTTAAGCGTTTTTCTTGATAAAAAACTAACCCGAAGATATAAGAAATTCATATAAATTGAAATTTCAAACCATTCCTTTTACGGAAGAACGGGCAATAGGGTTATGTTATCATGGTCATGCCGGAGAATCCAATGGGCTTATGCGGCAACCGCAATATATTTTCCCGTTTCCTTTCACTATCTTGCCGGAAGCCGTATTTTTGCCTTCTGAAGGAGGCCAATGTATGATCAAACCAAATGTACCCCTGGCTGAACGCATGCGTCCCCTGACCCTGGATGACTATGTAGGGCAGGAGCACCTGGTGGGGCAGGGAGCGGTGCTTCGCCGCTTTATCGAATCTGGGAATATCCCTTCCATGCTGTTCTGGGGCCCGCCCGGCGTTGGTAAAACCACCCTTGCCCGGGTGATCGCCCGCCGGCACGAGCGACCTTTTTACACGCTGAGCGCCGTACACTCGGGGGTGAAAGATGTCAGGGAAACCATTGAAAAAGCAAAGAAGCAGCAGTTTTTCGACCGGCCCAATGCCATTCTGTTCATCGATGAGATCCACCGTTTCAACAAATCCCAGCAGGATTCCCTTCTGGGATCGGTGGAACAGGGTATAATCACCCTGATCGGCGCCACTACCGAAAACCCTTCGTTCGAGGTCATCTCCCCTCTTCTCTCCCGGTGCCAGACATACATCATGAAACCCCTGGAAAAGGAGCACCTGCTTCGCCTGTTGACCAGGGCGCTGAAGGAAGATACGGTTTTGAAGGAACTCGATATTGTGGTGGAGGAAGATGAAGCCCTGCTCAGGTATTCGGGAGGAGATGCCCGCAAGCTGTTTAACGCCCTGGAAATCACAGTAACCGCTCTGCAGGGAGAAGAAAAAAACAACAAAAAGGTGGTGATCACCAACGAAGCCGTACTGGAAAAGGTGCAGGAAAACCTGGCCCTGTACGACAAGGGAGGCGAACAGCATTACGATATCATTTCGGCTTTCATCAAGTCGGTGCGGGGGAGCGATCCCAACGCAGCGGTATACTGGCTGGCAAGAATGGTGGAAGGTGGAGAAGACCCCAAATTCATTGCCCGGCGGCTGGTGATACTGGCAGCCGAAGATATCGGCCTGGCGAATCCCAACGCCCTGCTTATGGCCAATGCTGCCTTCGATGCCATCCACAAAATCGGATGGCCCGAGTCGAGGATCATTCTTTCCGAAGCCACTATTTACCTTGCCACCTCTCCCAAAAGCAATGCAGCGTATTTGGCAATTGAAAATGCCCAGTCGTTGATAAGGAAAACGGGCGACCTGCCGGTGCCGCTGAATATCCGGAATGCACCCACAGGCCTGATGAAAGAGCTGGGATACGGAAAAGATTACAAATATGCACACAGCTACGAAGGCAACTTCACCCCGGAGGAGTTCCTGCCGCCGGAAATCAGGGGAAGGATCCTTTACGATCCGCAGGACAATGCCCGCGAAAAAGAACTGCGTGAACGGCTGAGAAAATGGTGGAAGGATTTGTACGGATATTAAAACAAGGTACGCCCCCCGGCAGGAATAGCCCATGCAACCCCTGAAACATCACAATATACCCAGGCTGTATGTGATCAAGATCGCCAAATGGTTCATGCTGGTGATGCCCATCATTGTGCTTTTTTACCAGGACAACGGACTCGGCATGCAACAGGTATTTATTGTACAGGCGGTATATTCGGTTTCCATTGTTATTCTGGAGATCCCCTCGGGTTACCTTGCAGATGTATGGGGAAGGAAATCCACACTCGTCACGGGCAGTGTGCTCGGACTGGCCGGTTATCTTGTATACTGTTTTTCATACAGTTTCCCGGGATTTATTGTAGCCGAAATCACCCTGGGGATCGGGCAGAGCCTGATCAGCGGAGCCGATTCCGCCATCCTGTACGATTCCCTTATGGAAAAAAAACGCCGGGAAGAATATACCCTGTACGAAGGAAGGGTCATCTCTCTGGGTAATTTTGCCGAAGCAGTGGCCGGTGTAACGGGAGGTCTCCTGGCAGGGGTCAGTCTGCGTACACCGTTCTATTTTCAGGCAGCCGTTGCCTTTATGGCCATACCTGCCGCTCTCACCCTCACCGAGCCGGAGCGTCATTTTATCCTGGTCAAAAAAGGATTCCGCCACATTCTGAGCATATTTAAAAATTCCCTGTGGGATGACCACATGCTGCGATGGGCCATTCTGTTCTCAGCCATTGCCGGAGCTTCCACCCTGAGTATGGCCTGGTTTGTACAGCCTTTTTTCAAGGCAGTGGATATTCCTGTCCCCCTTTTCGGGGTATTGTGGACCATTCTGAACATGAGTGTGGGACTGGCCGCACTGTATTCTTACCGTGTTTCCAGGTTTCTGGGAGCCTCCCGCACCCTCCTGCTGTTCTCTCTGGGGCTGCCGCTGGGTTTTATCCTTATCGGTCTTTTCCCAGTGATCTGGGCACTGGGAATTCTGCTGGTCTTTTACCTTATCCGTGGAATCGCCACTCCGATTCTAAAGGAATATATCAACCGGTTCACCGGCTCGGATGTCAGAGCCACCGTACTTTCTGTCAGAAATTTCGTGATCCGCCTGCTTTTTGCCGTACTGGGCCCCTTCTTCGGATGGCTTACCGATCACCTTTCATTGCAGCATGCACTGGTAACTGCCGGAATCATTTTTTTCGCCGGCCTTACCCTCAGCCGCATTTTCTACCTCAAACAACTCCATCAACAAAAATTACAGGAATAAGCCCCCTGTGCTCCTGACTCTTTTCATCTGCCCTACGCACCGGTTGGGAAAACAGATTATGGCTGCCGTGAAAGCGGGACGCTCAGAGGTTCTGTGAATCAAAGGCCTAGTAGGGTATTTGGACGATTTGATGTAATCGGGTAATGGGGAGATGGGGTGATGGAGAGGAAAAGCAGACTGACCAGGAGGGCATTCCGTTTGTAACATATTCTCTTTTTCCTTTCTCATTCAACAAAATATCACTTTTAATC
>JBNGDI010000053.1:0-13999 GCA_049975425.1 Bacteroidales bacterium | reverse complement strand
CGGGGGAAAGCCTGCCGCGATCCAAACTCGCCCCTGACAGCGCTTCGCTCGTCAGTGGCTCAAACAGGATCGCTGCTCAGGCCATAACGCCTTTTCCCCCGCCTTGTTTTTCTCATAAAACCCTCAGAGGCCTGTTCTGGTGAGGGAGTGATGGGGAGGGTGAATAGACTGACTATGTGGACATTCCGTTTGTACCACATTCTCTTTTTCTTCTTAAACACAATATTATTTTTTGATCCATTGTCTGAGGTGAAACCAAAAGACTTCGCGTGCCTGGCGGATTCTTAGCGTGCTATGCGTGAAACTTTGAGATAGATAGATTATTTTGCGGTCAGTCCCGCAGGGACGGCAGTACATTTATTTTGGCCTGATAAACCGTTTATCCGGCCCTGCAGGCCGGTTTCGTTCGCCGCCCTGTGGCCAGGGATGGATTCTATCCGGTATTCAGGTGTCAGAACCCGTACTCCGGATTGTCGGCACTGAAGGTTTGTTCATTAAAACCGGGATCCAGGCGGATGTTCCGGTAGGAATAGCTCTCGAACAATCCGCGGTCGTCGTAGATATCGATCTTTACGGGAAGCATCAGCCGGGTGTCGATCAACAGCACCAGGCGCGAGGCATAACAGGTGGGCACCCGGATGGTCTGGCCTGCCTCTACATCCCACAGGTCGTCTACACCGGGATTTTTCTGCAGGATCATGTACTCCGATACTTTCAGCCCGGAGGCTATGGCAATCAGGTCCTCTCCCTCCCGCACGGTATAGTCTTCAAAACCAAACCCGGGCAACTCCAGGGTCAGCTTCAGCAGGTGCCGGCTGCCGGCTTCAACCGGACCTTCGTTCCGGAGAACGGGGTTGCCGGTGCCGGTGCGCAGGATGTGCCCGATCATATCGCCCAGGTACCAGTACCCGGCATCGAAAATGGAATGGTTGCTGTTCTTCCGGATCAGGCTGCCCTGGGGATCAAGGTTCAGGTTGATCCAGGGAAAATCGTTGGGCCATACCAGCACTTTGTTGCCGTTACTGCCTTCGCGGTACAGCAGCTCCACGCCTTCTTCCGGTTGGTCCTGCCGGAAATAGATCCGCAGGGGGTTTTTCTGCATCCGCAGAAACCCTTCCCGGTTTCTCATTTCCTTCCCCTCGCGGAAAGCCGATTTCATATACAGCTCCAGGGCATCTGACCGGCCAATGCGATCGATCACCTGGTCCATCACCTCCGCAGCGGGCATTTCCACAGGTTCATCGGCATGAACAATGAAACCATGAAACAGAATACAGAAAAGCAGCAACAGATACCGGTTCATTCGCTGAAGGAATATTTTTTATTCAATCCGGGTCAAAAATAACAAAATGTGTGGAAAACCCGCCCTTTTCACCTGTTTTCCTCTTAACCGGAGGTAATTGACCCAACCTGCCGCTCCAGTCGCGTAAACAAAAGGTAAAGCACCGGCACCACTACCAGAGTCAGGAATGTGGATACCAGAAGCCCTCCGATAATGGTCCACCCCATGGGAGCCCACAACGTGCCGCCCCGCAGGGTAAGGGGCAGCAGCCCTCCCACCGTGGTAAGGGTAGTCAGTACAATGGGCCGGAAACGGGTCTCACCGGCTTCCATGATGGCTTCTTTCAGTCCTTTTCCCTCGCCGGTGAGCAGGGTGGTGTAATCAACCAGCAATA
This sequence comes from Bacteroidales bacterium, assembly GCA_049975425.1. Lineage (GTDB taxonomy): Bacteria > Bacteroidota > Bacteroidia > Bacteroidales > VadinHA17 > HyVt-105. The sequence goes on along the minus strand of JBNGDI010000053.1, from coordinate 12,323 downwards.
TGCTGTTGTTTACCACAATCCCGATGAGGCTGATAAAACCGATCGCGGCGGTGAAGGAAAAGCTGTTCCCGGTAAGGTAAAGGCCCAGGCTGGCCCCGATAAACGCCAGGGGCAGGGCGGTGAAAATAATGAAGGGGCGTGTAAACGAACGGAACTGAAGCACCAGAATGGCCAGGATGGCCAGAACGGCCAGCAGGCTGGCCCGGGCCACACCGGCAAAGCTCTCTTTGCGGCTTTCCAGCTCGCCGGTATACTTGTAACTATACCCTGAAGGCCAGCGAAACCCTTCCAGTTTCTCTTCCAGGACTGCAATCACCTGGTCGAGGGAATATCCTTTTTCGATATCGGCCGTGAGGGTGGCGCAGCGTTCCAGGCCGGTATGGCTGATCACCCCCGGGGCCCGCTTCAGTTCATAGGAAGCCAGTTGCCTGAGCGGCACCTGCCGGCCGGTGGCGGTGGTGATGTGTATGCGGTCGAGATGACTCAGGGCCATGGAATCACCTGCAGGCATGCGCATTACAACCGGGTATTCCCTGCCATCATCCGTACGGTACGAAGTGACTTCGGTCCCTGCAATAGCCGTACGGATGGTCATATCAATCTGCTGAACGGGAATACCGTACATCCCGGCTTTTTCCCGGTTGATGTTGAAATAGAGGTCCATTCCCTGCCTGCTGCTGTGGTTCTCCACATTGACCGCGCCGGCGGTGGACCGCATAGCGGTTTCCACCTCAGCAGCCAGGGTACGCAGGGTTTCCAGGTCTTCTCCCATGATCTTCAGGGTGAGCGGGGCCTCAATGGGGGCTCCCTGTTCCAGTTCCTTGATGTGGATCCGGGCTCCGGGAATCCGGCTGAAAAGGGTGCGCAAACGGGAAACCAGTTGATCGAAGCGTTCCACCTCATATTCATGCAGTTCTACATAAATTTCCGCATAACTGCGGTCGAACTGCCTGGGAAAGATGTTGTAGTAAACGCGTGGACTGCCGTGTCCAACATTCATGGCATACCGTTTGACATCGGGAAGGGTGTCGAGAATGGCCTCAACCCGCCGGGCCAGCCGGTCGGTGGCCTGCAGGGAGGCGCCTTCAGACGCATTCACCCGGATCATGAACTGTGGTTTCTCGGCCTTGGGAAAAAAGCTGCGCCCAACTTCGGCATAAAACAGCCAGCCAGCCGCTCCAAGCGCCAGCAGGGAAAGCCCCACCACCAGCCATGCGTGCCTGAGGGCAAAGCCCAGGCTTTTCCGGTACGGCCCTTCCACCACACGCCTGATGAGTTTTCTGAATCCCCCGGGATCGGTCCCCCTGCGCGGGGGCCGCAGGAATACTTTGCCCAGGTAAGGGGTCAGCGTCAGGGCCAGCAGCAGGGAAGCCGTGAGGGTAAAAATGACCGTCACGGGCAGGCTCTGGATGAATTTCCCGGCCTTATCGGGCATCAGGATGATGGGGATGAAAGCACACATGGTGGTGGCTGTGGCGCTGACTACCGGCCAGGCCAGCTGGGTGGTTCCTTTCACGGCGGCTTCCTCGCCCCGGTACCCCTGGGCATGGAAACGCTCAATATTCTCGGTAACCACAATGGAATTGTCTACCAGCAGCCCCAGGGCAATGACCAGGGCGGCAATGGTGATCTGCTGCAGACCGAATCCGGCCAGGTCAACCCACCCCAGTCCGATGAAAATGGAAAAAGGAATGGCCATGATCACCACCAGAGAGGCCCTCCAGCCAAGGGAAAGAAAAATGAGGATTCCCACCAGAAGGATCCCGCCGGCCAGGTTCTCCAGAAAACCGTTCACACGCGTGCGCACACTCTCGCTCTGATCGAAAACCATTTCCAGCTTTACATCCTGCGGCAGGCTTTCCCTGAAAATCCCGGCCTGTTCTCTCAGTCCTTCGGTGATATCCATTACGTTGTAGTCTTCTTTCTGCTTGACTGTCATAAAAATACACTTCCGGCCGTTAAACCGGGCCAGATAGTTGTTGTCTTCGCAGGCATAATCCACCGATGCAATATGCTCCAGCAGGATGTTGCGGCCCATATAGGATCCCACCACGGTATGCCGGATTTCATCCAGGGTATGGTACCTCCCGCTGGTTTTTACATTGAAGCTGACATCCCCTGCCCGGATGCTTCCGGCAGGAACCTGGGCATTGTTCCCTGCCAGGGCCCCGGCTACCCGGTCGAGGGGAATATTCATCCGGGCCATTTTTTCCATATCAAGGCTGATACGGACCTCCTGTCCCGGTGCGGCCAGTATCTCGGTACGCATCACCCCCGGTACCCGGTCAAGTTCATTTTTCAGGTCTTCCGCCAGCCTCTGCAGGGCGGGGTAACCCGATTCTTCCGAGACCAGGGCCAGTTGCATGATCACCACGTCGGAACTGGACCAGTGGTAGGTTTCCAGGCTGTATATCTCCTCGGGAAGTTCGTCACGCACACCGTTTACCTGCCGCACCACTTCATCGTATTTCCGGTCTTCATCGGGACCGAAATGAAACTCCACGGAAGTAACGGCCAGCCCGTTGCCTATGCTGGTCTCCACCCGCTTGATATCGTTCAGCTCGTTCAGGGCCTCTTCGATGGGATTGACCACCAGCTCTTCCAGATCGGAAGGATTGGCCCCGGGATATACCACAAACACGCTGGCCCCGGGAAGATTCAGGGGCGGATCTTCCGTACGGGGCATGGTAAAAAAGGAAGTGATCCCCATGATGATCAGGCCGGCAAACACCACCAGGGTGAACTGGTAATTTCGTATGGACCATCCGGGCAGGTTCATATAGGCAGGTAATTTATTTGTTACGGTTCTGTTCCCCGTTCCATTCCACTTCAAAACGGCTGCCGGGCAACAAAAATCCGGCTCCCTCTGTCACCAGCGTATCCCCCAACTGCAAGCCTTCTTTCACCACCAGCCCCTTATCGGTCATACGCTCCAGCACAATTCGGCACCTGACGGGACGGCCCTTCCGGATCAACGTGACCATTCCCTCCATCCCGTCTCCTTCGGTCAGCGAACTTTCGGGAATGAGGATACGGTTTTCGGGCTCACCGGGATAGATCTCAGCCCGCGCTACCAGTCCCGGTACCAGGTTCTGCGGCGGGCTGTCCAGGGCAATCTCCACTTCGTAGGTACCGGTATACGGATCGGCGGCGGAACCTTTCTCAACAACCCATCCGGTGAAGGTCTCGCCGGGAAAGGCATCAAAATACAGATTCACCGAATCGCCGGTTTCCAGCCGCACCCTGTCGCGGTCTGACACGGCTGCTCTCACCACCCATTCGCTTTCTGTGGAGGCAAACAGAAACACCGGCATGCCCGGGGCAACAATCTCTCCCGGTTCGGTGAGCTTCTTCAGCACTTTTCCGTCGGCCGGAGCCCTGATCACCGAGTGCTCCAGGTTGAATTCCGCAATATCGCGGTTCGACCGTGCCACATCCAGGGCCGTGCGGGCATTCTGGAACTGTTCCAGGGTGGCCACGGTATCGCGGTACAGGTTCCCCGCCCGGGTGTAATCCCGCCAGGCTTTGTCAAGGGCAGCCCGGGCTTTGCCTGCTTCGGCCTCTATTTCCGACAGGTCGAGGGAAGCCATTTGTTTCCCCTTTTTTATCTGTTGACCTTCTTCAACTGATATACTGCTTATTATTCCACCTGTTTTAAAGCTTAGCTTAAACTCTTGACGGGAAACCAGGGTTCCGCTGGTCCGGATAGGCTCATGCACCGGTTCTTCCGAAAGGATCGTGGCCCTGAGCCTGACAGGGGTATCTTCTCCCGGAGGAGCTGGCGCATGCCGGCATCCCTGGGTCAGAAACCCGATAACGGAACACAGGAGAAGGCAAAAGAGACGGATACAGATAGTCATGTCATTATTACTTATTCTATTGCATATCAAACATATAGGAAGCTGTGGCCCGTTCGTACCGGGCATAGCTCACAGCCAGGTCGAATTCGGCCTGCACCAGGTTTTCGAAGGCCGTGGTGAGTCGGTGGCGGGCTTCCATCCATTCGATCTGGGTGGCGGTTTCCTGGCGGTACCGGCGGTCGACCTGCCGGAAAACCTCCGCCGCGCTGGTTCTTTGTTTCCGGGCAGCTTCCAGGCTTTTCCGGGCGGCTTCCAGGTCGTACCATGCCTGTTCTGCTTCCAGCATGATTTCCCGTTCCGCTTCCTCACGACGGGCTTCCCATTTTTCCTTTTCCACCACGGCCTGCCTGATCTCCGAACGGTTCCTGAATCCGCTGAACAGGTCCCAGCTAAGCACCAGGGAAGCCAGCATAAAATCATCGTCGCGGGTAAAACGGTACTCCTCTCCCTGAAATCCATAATCCACCACGGCCGTCACCGTGGGAAAAGCATTCCCCCGGTGCATTTTTACCGCAAGACGGGAAGCCGTAACCGAATGATCGAGCATTTCCATTTCTTCCCGGGTTTCCAGGGCCCGGGCAGCCGATTCTTCCAGGGTCAGCACCGGAAAAACAGCCGGCAGGGTATCGGTTTCAATGGGAGAGCCGGGTTCACGGTTCAGCAGAAAATTGAAGTAAGAAGCCGCCATCTGCTTTTCTTTTTCCACCTCCGCTTCTTTCTGCTCCAGGCCCGCCAGTTCGGCTTCGGAACGGTACACGGCATCGAGTGTGACTTTCTGGTTTTCAAGCAGTTTCCTGTTTACCCGAAGGTTCTCTTCCAGCAGATCCCGGGTCTCTGCCAGCAGGGCTTCCATACTCAGGGATTTCCGGTAGCCGTAATAGGCCGTTTTGATATCGGCCACCAGCCGGCGCCGGAAGGTCTCCATATCGGCCCGTGCCACCCGGGAAAGGCTCCGGCTGATGCGGTACTGATACGCAATTTCCGAGCGGACAACGGGCTGGGTCAGCCCGATTTTGGTTTCGTGTTCTTTTTCCCGGTAGAAGCGGAACGACTGGTTGCCGATCTGCGGGAACTGATCGCTGCCGGTCAGCAGGTTGAGGGTGCTGTACACCGGGTTCAGCAGATCGCCCACGGGAAAATCGATGATACGGCCGCCTTCCGCCCGGGTGTAGCGGGCCTGCAGGCGAAGGGCAGGATAGAAATAGCTCCTCGCCTGGTCGAGCGCCAGCAGGCTTTTCCGGTAATCGGCTTCTTTCTGCTGCAGGGCCAGGTTGCTTTCCAGTCCTTCCCGGATGTATGCCTCCAGCAGGTTTTCCTGTCCGCCTGCCGTATGCATCCCCACCGCTGCCGGCAGCAGGAAAGCACCTGCCATGATGATTTTCAGCATGGAACGGTTCATTGGATCAGGCCGTTTTTCAGTATCTCGATGTGTGAGAGGATCAATGACTTCCGGTCAATGCCGAACAGATCGAACACTTCTTTCTTGTTCTGGATCACCTGCAGCACACCCAGGGTCTGGGCCCACAGGGTATGGGTGAGGGAAGCCGCGGGCAGGCCGGTACGGATGCTGCCGTCGTTCATCCCCTCTTCAATCGTCTGTTGCAGGATCATGATCGGAGAATCCCCGTGAAAAGCTTCGTAAATCTGATCATGCGACAGATTCAGCTTTTTCAGGTTCTTCCCTTCGAAAAACAGCAGCGACAGGAAATAATCGCGGTATTTTTCCGAAAATTCGATGAAGCAGAGGCCGATAGCCATCAGTTTTTCCGCTCCGGTTTTAATCCCCTCAACCGACTTCCGGATGGATTCCCTCAGAATCTGCATCCCCCGTTCGGCAACAGCCCAGTGCAGGTCTTCCTTACTCTTAAAGTAAAGGTATAAGGTGCCTTTGGAAAGCTCCGCCTCTTCAGCCACCTGATCCATCGAGGCCCGGTCAAAGCCCTGGCGGAAAAACACCTTTTCGGCCGCATCGATGATCTCCTGACGCCGCCGTTCTTTCTCCCGTTCTTTTCGCTCGGGTATTCCCATGCTATCTGATCATGAAATGACCGGCAGTCATTTAATGATCAAATATAAATTAATTTTATAACAGTTCAAAGAAATCCGCCCGGCAGATCAGAGCACTTCCTCTTCCCGGCCGGGGGTGGGTTCAGGCGGGGGAAAAACCAGTTCTCCCTCGCTTTTGGCTACCAGGCTGGATACGAAGGAATCGCCGGTAATGTTCACCACGGTACGCAGCATATCGAGCGGCCGGTCAATGCCCAGGATCAGGGCCAGGCCCTCCACAGGGAGTCCCACCGAGGAAAGCACAATGATCAGCATCACAATGCTCCCTCCGGGAATGCCCGGCGACCCGATGGAAGCCAGGGTGGCTGTAAGCACAATGGTAAGCTGGGCCGACAGGTTCAGTTCCACCCCGAACACCTGGGCGATAAAAACAGCAGCCACCGCCTGATAGCAACTGGTACCGTCCATGTTGATGGTGACGCCTATGGGAAGGACGAAACTGCTGACTTCTTCCGATACTCCCAGCTCATTTTCCACCTGCTCCTTGGTAACGGGCAGGGTGGCGGCGCTTGAGCTGGTGGAAAAGGCCACCAGCTGTGCGGGCAAAATCCCCCGCAGGAACTTTCCGTAAGGAATGCCGGTGATCAGCCTGATCAGCGAGGGGTAAAACAACAGGATCATGAAGAACAGCCCGATGATCACCGTGAGTGCATACAGTCCCAGGGCAGCAAACAGGTCGATATCCCCCGAAAAATCAACGATCAGAGCGGCCATCAGGGCAAAGACCCCGTACGGGGCGGAAAGCATGATGATGTCGACGATCTTCAGAATCACATCGTTCAGGCCGCTGAACAGGTCCTTGACCACCTGCACTTTTTTATGGGGCAGGGTAACCAGAGCCAGACCGAACAGGATGGCGAAAAAGATCACCTGCAGCATGTTGGCGTTATCGGTAGCGGCAGCCAGCACATTTTCCGGAACAATATCCACCAGGAACTGCAGGGGCGATTCTTCTTTCTTCTGTTCGGCCAGAAGTTGTTTTTCCGTAATGGACCCCCCAAACTGTTCCTGGTAAGCCAGTTTCTTTTCTTCCGGAAAGGTATTCCCGGGCTGTATGATGTTCACCAGAACCAGTCCCACGGTAACAGCGAATACAGTGGTTACCAGATAAATGGACACGGTTTTGATTCCCATCCTGGAAAGCCGGGTGATGTTGGTAAGACTGGAAATGCCCTTGACCAGGGAAATGAAAATCAGCGGCACCGCAATGAGTTTCAGCAGGTTCAGGAAAATAGTCCCCCAGGGCTGAATCCAGTCATAGGTAAATTTCTCCAGTCCGGCAAATACAGCCAGGAGCCCCCAGCCCACCCCCAGGAACATTCCGATCAGGATTTTCCAGATAAGTGGTAGTTTTTTCCACATGGTCAGGTGCAGTTTTGAAATTTGCGCATAAAGTTGGGAAAAAAACCGGAGAAAAAAGGAAGCGGATTCAGGGAATATTCCCGGACAAAAATTGGGCATGCCCCGGTACCCAAACAAGCATAATCATTAAACGCTTAGGAGGATAATAAAAAACGCTGGAAATGGAAGTGCATACCTGTAGTTTCCCGCCGGATATATCCGGGCTTTTTTTAATTTTTTTCCCCAGGATTGCGTAAATTAAACCGGCAAATAACCAACCGACAATGAAAAACAGGATACATGTCAGGAATATCCGGCTGCTGAACCGAAAAAAAACCGATCCCGAACAGTTCCTGTTCACCGGCGCCCGCCCGGCAGAAAAGGTCAGCATACAGCTTTTCCGGTACAACGAATCCGAATGCCGGGAGGAAAAAGACCTGAAACCAGGGGATATCGAAAAATTTACGGAGGGCCGGCAAAAATTCTGGCTGAACATCTACGGGTTAAGTGATACGGAAGCCATAGCCGGCATCTGCCGGAAACAGGGCATCCACTCGCTGGTGATCCAGGACATTCTCGATGTAAACCAGCGGCCCAAATTCCAGGAATTCGAAGAGTATAGCTTTCTCACCATCAAATCGACCGTACCTGCCGGCGAAGAACAGAAAACAGAACAGATCAGCTTTGTGTTCGGAAAAAATTTCCTGATCTCCTTTCAGGAAAAAATGGCCGACCATTTCGAACACCTCAGGCACCGGCTCAGGGAAAACAAAGGCTTTCTCAGGGAAAGGGGGCCCGATTACCTGCTGTACACCATGCTGGAAGCCATACTCGACAATTATTTCAAAACCCTCCAGCATCTCGACAGCGAGGTGGAAGAAATTGATTTCGTGAATGAAGAACGCGACCCTTCCCCCGCTCTTCTGGAACAGATTGAAAAGAAAAAAAAAGAAGTGCATATCATCCGGAAAGCCATCCTCCCGGTGAAAGAATTCGCCCTGACCGTGGAAAGGGAAGACACCCCTTTTATCGAAAAAAGGCATGTAAAGTATTTCTTTGAGATCAAAGACCTGTGCCTCACCCTGCTCGATACCTGCGACAGCCTGCTGGCTTCGCTGGAAAGCCTGGCAAACCTGTTCTTTTCGGTACAGAGCCACCGCATGAACCAGGTAATGAAAACCCTTACCATCGTGGCCACCATTTTCATTCCCCTTACCTTCATCGCCGGAATCTACGGCATGAATTTCTCCCACATGCCCGAGCTGGGCTGGAAATACGGGTATGCGGCGGTATGGACGGTTTTTGTCCTGCTCTTTGCCGGCATGATCGCCTGTTTCAGGAAAAAAAAGTGGTTGTGAGGTGACCTGCATTGATCTTTCCGAACCCTTTCTGAAAAATGCCTGCATAAAAAAGATACTTTTACATAAACCTGGCTGTGATGCTATGACAAAAAATGCTGACCCAACTCACCCACTAAACATCTAAACATCTAAACATCTAAACTATAATAAATTCACAGGTCATTTCACCCGTCCAATCTCATCCTTTTCACCATGAAAATCAAGAAGTACTTTATCCGGGCAGCCGCTTCCTGGCGGGTCTTTTTTCTCCCTGCCATCATGCCTTTTTTCTTCCCGGCCATTCTGCCGGCACAGGAAGATAGCATTTCAAACATTCCTTTTCCTGTCACCCTGCGTTCCGAACCCTTAACGGTCAATGTCCTGATCCAGACAGGTTTCCGGTTTTCGCTGAGGAATGATGATTTTCAGGGCGGACGTACCTTTGAAGTGTACAACGCCCGGGTGAGCTTCCGCGGAACCTTTCAGAACAAATTCTTCTACCGGATTTTTTTCAATACGGTTCCTTCTCCCGCCCTGCTCGATGCCTACCTGGGATACCGCCACAGCGACGCCTTCCGCCTGACGGCCGGCATACAAAAACCGTTGCAAACACTGGATTATATACCCGATCCCGGTTCCACTGATTTCATCACCCGCAGCCACATTACCGGACTGCTGGTACAGTCACGCGAACTGGGAATTTCTGCCGAAGGGGAAGCAGGGGGATGGTATTACCATGCGGGGATTTTCAACGGGAACCGCCAGTTTCTGAACAATAACAATGCATTCTATGCCATCGGGCGGCTGCAGTACTCACTGAATTCATGGGAATACGGCACCCTGCAGCTGGCCATCCAGGGTTCACAAGGCCATTCCCCCGGTGTGCGCCTGGGAAGCAACGGCCCGGCACTACGGGGAAACCGGACCCTGTACGGGGGAGACTTCAAAATGGAAACATCCCGGCTGCTGGTGGCTGCCGAATACCTGGCCGGGCGGGTGGAAATAGTGGAAATACCCGAAACAGCGGAAAACATCAGCGGGTACTATCTGACCGGCGGATACCGGACATCGGAAAACACCCTGTTCCTGGCCCGCTGGCAGTCGTGGGGCTACAGGGAATTGGGGTTCCGCGATTACCAGCTCACCCTGGGAATGAACCATGCCTTCTCCGGATTTACCCGATTTCAGCTCAATTTCGACCTGTATGCACCGGAAAGGGGAAATTTCCAGTCAGGATTTTCCCTGCTGCTGCAACTGCAATTCTAACCGGTTTGACTCCCCGTTTTACAGTGAATTTATTCGACAGGCACTTGAAAACAGGCTATGACAAGGATGATACTCTTTCTTTTTTTAAGAAGAAGAATGACTTTTTTATTTTCATATATTGCGGGCGAACTCTACGAATTAAACAGACAATCATGAAAAACCAACCGGCAAAAAAAGGAATCCGGAGAAAAAACATTGTGAGATGCCTAACCCTGGCAGGAATGATGATTGCCGTGTGCTGGCCCGTTTCCCGGGCGCAACCTTTCCTCCCTCCCATCCCCCGGCAGGCCGATTCGGCCAGCTGCACCTGGACAGCCGACAACGGAAACGGAACCTTTACCAACCCCCTGTTTTATGAAGAATTTTCCGACCCCGACCTCATCCGGGTGGGCGACGACTACTATATGACCGGGACCACCATGCACACCATGCCGGGGCTTCCTGTGCTGCATTCGAAAGACCTGGTGAACTGGGAACTCATCAGCTATGCCGTTCCCCGCCTCGACCTGGGACCGGAGTTGCGTATGGAAGACGGCCTTGATTTTTACGGCCAGGGCATCTGGGCTCCCTGCATTCGCCACCATAACGGCACATTCTATATTTTTTCGAACGTGAACCGCTACGGCACCCAGGTATTTTCGGCTACCGATCCGGCCGGTCCCTGGAAACACCGCACCATGAACGCCCGGCTGCACGACCTTACCGTGCTGTTCGACGACGACGGCAAGATCTATGCCGTATGGGGTTACGACGAGGTACGGATGGTGCAGCTGACCGACGACCTGATGGACGTGGTGCCGGGCACCGAGAAAGTGATCGTGGAACGGGGCAGCGGCGCCGGCGAGGGAAGCCATATCTACAAGATCGGCGGAAAATACTATATCACCAACACCAACTACGACCCCGTATGCTACCAGGTATGCCTGCGGGCCGACCATCCTTACGGCCCGTATGAAGTGAACGTGATAAGCGCCGGGGAGAATTTCGGCGTGGGTACGGGATGGCGACTGCCCGACACCCGCGGCGAAGCGCCCTACGACCTTGTTCCTCCCCGCAAAAACCATGCAGGATGCATCCCCATGCACCAGGGAGGCATTGTACAGACCCAGACCGGCGAATGGTGGGGCTGGAGCATGCTCGATTACAACTCGGTAGGACGGGTGGTGGGCCTCTCGCCCGTGACCTGGGTCGACGGCTGGCCTTATTTCGGCCTGCCGGGGAACCTTACCCGCTCGCCCCGCACCTGGGTCAAACCAAACACCGGCTTCTCGTCCCCTCCCACCGCCCCCTTTGAGCGGGACGACGATTTCAGCGGTCCGAAACTGAAGAACGTGTGGCAGTGGAACCACGTGCCGGTGGATCACAAATGGTCGCTGAGCGAAAGAAAGGGATACCTGCGGCTTCATTCCCTCCCTTCGGAAACCTTCTGGCATGCCCGCAACACCCTTACCCAGCGGGGCATCGGCCCGGAATCGTATGCCGTCACCGAGCTGGACGTATCGGGGCTGCAGCCGGGCGATGCGGCCGGGCTGGCCCTGCTCAACCTGCCCTATGCCTGGATCGGGGTGGTGGTGGATGAAAACAGCCGGTACCTGCAGTTCTTCAACCAGCAGGAACAGAAGGTAATTCGTGTGGCAACCGATGCCTCCACCGTGTGGCTGCGGGCCTACTGCAATTTCGACACCGACATGGGCCGGCTGGCCTACAGCCTGAACGGGAAACATTTCAGGGAAATAGGGGGTGATATTATCCTGCCCTATCAGTTAAGGACCTTCCAGGGCGTGCGGTATGCCCTGTTCAACTTCAACACCCGGGGGAAGGAAGGCGGGTATGCCGATTTCAACCGCTTTGAAGTGCTTGAGCCCCGCTGCAGGCCCCTGACCCGTCCCATCCCCCATAATCAGGTCATTACCCTGAAAAGCCTGGCCGACGGCACCGTTCTGGTAAACTGGAGGAACCATGTGCGGCCTGTTGAGCCCGGCAGCCGTTTTGCCCGGGGCGATGCTGCCCTTTTCCGTGTGCTCAACCGCGGAAACGGCCGCGTGGCCCTGCAGTCGGTTGCCACCGGCGGGTATGTTACAGTAAAGGGCCAGGGAAGCCTGGCCGAGGTAAGAATCGAGCCTGAAGACCAGGGTGAGGCCTCCACCTTTCAGTGGGAGGACATGCTGCAGGGCGATCTGATGCTGTTGTCGCTGCATACGCACCGTTACCTGTTTGCCGACCCCTTTGCCGGCAGCCTGTGCTCGGCCGATGCCCGGGGCGCCCGTCCCGACCGGCAGGGGGGAGCCTGTTTTTACTGGGAAACCGTGAGAGAGGAATAAATACCAGGTTTGAGATAATATGATGTTATATATTTTACTACCTGCATCACTGATCCTTTAACAAGGCAGGTTTCCTACGTCCTCAAATTCGCAAGTTTTTATTAAAAGATAATATATTATTTGTTATT
>JBNGDI010000052.1:0-14909 GCA_049975425.1 Bacteroidales bacterium | reverse complement strand
AAAAATGGAATTAAACGAGTAATTAACACTTTGTGACCTTTGCGACTCCTTTGTGGTCTTTGTGGTTAAAAAAAATTACCGCAAATGACACAAAGAATCCGCAAAGATCTCAAAAAAAAATTGAAGGAATAATATGGCACAACTCAATTTAAACGATAACGAAAAGCAACTGATTATTGAGTCTATCAAACAGGGCAAACCCTTGCCCAAAGAAACCATTTACAAACTCTACGCCGACGGCGAAGACGTTTTCCTGTTCTGAAACGTGCGCAGTGAAACCCTAACCAACGCCGTTCTGCCATTTCATTCCATTGAACACATTGACGAACTGCGAAAGGAACAACAAACGGAAGGCACGATGGGAGGCCTGTTCGCCATCGATTTTCAGGGCAGGTAACTCAAGGTCTGGACCAAAAAACTCATCTGGGGCGACAACAACCTGATTCTCTCATCACTGGTGAACGGACCCCTGCAGAAAGAGATCGAAAAACAGGGCGGACTGTAACTGATTTACATTGACCCGCCGGTTCATCTATGAAATTTCCACACAGATTCCGCTATATATTATAAATTTGTACTGGTATTTTTCCGGGCCCGTTGAACAGGTTTGGGAAAAGAATTGTTTACCGGAATACACCTTTACAGCCGTCATGGAAAAGGAAAACCAGCGTTCCGGGATCCGCAACCTTTACCGCCGCCTCCTGAGGGCTGCGCGGCACCGGATGACCGGGGAAGACCTGGAACTGCTGCGCAAGGCCTTTGGGGTAGCCGACCGGATATGCCGCCTGCAGAAAGGAGAGGAGACGGAAACCGACCTGAAAAGGGTGCTCCACATCGCCCTGATCCTGGTGGACGAGTTCGGCCTGGGGATGGTTTCAGCCACTTCGGCCCTCCTGTTGTTCTCCCACCTCGATCCTACTGTTAATGAGATTTACCTGAAAAAAGAATTCGGTTCACATGTGCAGCTCATTGTCGACGGCCTGACGAAAATCGCCGCCATTGATACCCGGAAAACCTTTTCCCAGCCCGAAAACCTCCGGAAACTGGTCCTGAACCTGACAACCGACATCCGGGTGATCCTGATCAAGATCGCCGAAAGGCTTTATGATATCCGGCAACTGCCGGAGCTTCCCCTCGACCGCCAGCTTATGGTGGCTTCCGAGGCATTCTATCTCTATTCTCCCCTGGCGCACCGCCTGGGATTGTACTCGGTGAAAACCGAAATGGAAGACCGCTACCTGCTGTTCACCGAACCGCGTACCTATGCCTCCATTGAGAAAAAGATCAGGGAATCGGCCTCGGAAAGGGAGCTGTACATTGCCGAATTTGTGAAACCCCTTCGGGCCCGGCTGCGGAAAGAACAATTCAGATTCCGGATCATCGGCCGCACCAAATCCATTTTCTCTATCTGGTCGAAAATGAAACGGCAGGGGGTGGATTTCGACGAGGTGTACGACCTGTTTGCCATCCGCATTATTCTGGAATCCCGTCCCGAACGGGAGAAAGCCGACTGCTGGCATGTCTACTCGGTGGTGACCGATTTTTACCAGCCCAACCCCCAGCGGCTCCGCGACTGGATATCCATCCCCAAATCTAACGGGTATGAATCGCTGCATACCACCGTGGTGGGGCCGGGGGGCAAATGGGTGGAAGTGCAGATCCGGACCGAACGCATGGATGAGCTGGCCGAGAAAGGAGTGGCCGCCCACTGGAAATACAAGGAAGGAGGCCGCGAAAAAGCGATGGACGGATGGCTGGTTTCAATGCGCGAGATGCTGGAAGCCCCGCCGGGAGAACCGGCCGATTATGCCGAGGAACTAAAGCAGAATCTGTATGCCGATGAAGTATTTGTGTTCACTCCCAAAGGAGAGCTGAAACGCCTGCGTTCGGGCTCCACCGTGCTCGATTTTGCTTACGATATCCATACGGATATCGGGTATCACTGCGTGGGGGCCCGGGTGAACCGGAAGAACGTGCCCCTGAAATACGAGCTGGTGAACGGCGACGAGGTACACATCCTTACCTCGAACACCCAGAAGCCCAAGCGCGACTGGCTGAACATGGTGGTGACCACCAAGGCCCGGAATAAGATCAGGCAGGCTCTGAATGAGGAAAAGTTTAAGGCAGCTGAGGCCGGAAAAGAATTGTTGCAGCGACGTTTCCGCAACTGGAAAATCCCATACAACGACGAGAACATCAAAAAGCTGCTGGCCCGTTTCAGGCTGAAAACGGCACAGGATCTGTATGCCCTGATCTTCTCGGAAAAGATAGACCTGGCCGAGGTCAAGGAGCTGTTTGTGCAGCCCACCGAACCGGAGAGAGTGCCGGTTGTTGCAAAAACACCGGAACCGGAGGCAGCACAGCCAACCATTACCCGGCAAATGGAAGGAGAGGATTTCCTGCTGGTGGATGACAATGTGGACGGCTTGAAATACCAGCTGGCCCGATGCTGCAACCCCATTTTCGGCGACGAAATTTTCGGGTTTGTAACGGTGAACGAGGGAATCAAAATCCACCGCCTGAACTGCCCCAACGCCGCAGAGATGATCAGAAGGTACGGATACCGGGTGGTAAAGGCTTCCTGGAAAAAGAATTACGAAAGCAGCTCGTTCCAGACGGTGGTGCGGGTAACCGGTGTGGATGAGCTGGGGATGATCAATAAACTGTCGGAAGTTCTGTCAAAAGACCTGAAGGTGAACATGCGGTCGATCAGTGTGAAGTCGAAAGACGGATTTTTTGAGGGGATCATTACCCTGTTCGTAACCAGCAAATCGCATCTGGAAGGGGTGTTGCACCGGCTGATGAAGTTGAAAGGCGTGCAAAGGGCCGTCAGGGTGGATGAATTCGATACCCGGAAGTCGTGAAAAAGCCGGAAATGATTTATTTAACCTTTTCCACCCCCACGGCGGCGGGACCTTTCTGCCCCTGTTCGGTTTTGAAGGTGACTTTGTCTCCTTCCCGAATGTCTTCGAGCAATTCATTCACGTGCACAAAAACACTCTGTCCGTTCTCCTGGTCCCTGATGAAGCCAAATCCTTTGGAATGATTGAAAAAGGTTACCGTTCCCAGCCTGATGGGATCAGGTTCCAGGGACGGGTCGTTTTTCGGCACACTGACTTCGATCTCTTCCGGATTGATCTCGTCTTTTTTATCCGGGTCTGGCGGGGTGGAGGTGATCTGTCCTTTCTCATCCACATAGGCGATCATGTCTTCCAGGCTGCTCTTCTTGTCCTGTTCCTTACGCACCTGTCTTTTTTTCTCTTTCAGGTTGCGTTTCTTTTCCTTTTTGTTTCGTACTTCTCTTTTTTGAAATGATTCCCTCGATCTTCCCATATAATATTGAACGTTTGATGATTACTTGGTTGCTTCCAGTCTGGCCAGGGCATCGGCAAACCGTCGCCCCAGGTCTATGTATCCCTCGCTGTTGTAATGATACGGATCGGAATACCCGTAACTTTTTGTTTCCCTTACAATGGCTGCCCGGGCATCGGTCCGGACATACTTTTCTTCGGCATACTGAACCAGCTCTCCGTGCTTCCATACTTTACCACCGGGTACCTGGCCCGAGTCGGAAATCTTTCCCACCACCACAGGCAGGTCGTCGGTGCGGAAAGCGGCCCGGATCAGGTCCATCAGCCGGGTGAGGTGTGCGTGGTAGCGCAGGGCGATCTCCTCGGTGAAGGCTGCATCGCTTTCTCCCTGCATCCATAGGATTCCGCATGGCACCAGCTTGTCCTTCACTCCGTTCCCGTCAATATCGGGGGTGGCCAGAGCGTTCCGCACCGTGGCCAGGAAATGGTCGTACTGGTTGATGCCTTCGGCTCCCCCGAAATCGGGTTCCCAGCAGCCGTAACCTGCCGCTCCGGAACTGTCTATGGAGGTGCCACCCCGGGAATACTTCACCAGGGCGATCTTTTCGCCTGGATACAGCTCCTGCAGGCGGGCTGCCAGCGACAGTTCCACCCCGAAGCGGTCGGAATACTGGTTTGTCTTCCCATCGGAAACAAATCCGGCGCCATGGCCTGGCTGCAGGGGGGCCCAGAGGCCCTTTCCTCCGCCCGGAACCCCGTCGGGGGTGGAGTTGCCGTGAAAAATCCAGCAGTTCTCAAATACCCGGTTCAGGGAATCGGGCAGGTCACGGGTGTACCCGTACCCGTCCATATTCGACTGGCCGCCAAGATAGTACAGGCGGATGGTTTCTGACGGCTGTCCCTGCGGATAAGCAGGGAAGGTGATAGAAAGCATAATGCCCGTCAGGCCGAAAAGAATATGCCGTTTCATTTTGGTGTAGATTTTCGATTCTAAAAGTAACAGGATTAAATTACATATTCGCGATTCTTTCCTCCTTTTTCACGATTTTTTTATCTTGTAAGGTTAATAAAAAACCGAAGGGTGGCATAACCGGTGGTTTGCCGGCTTGCCTCCTTCCCTAACGGATGAGTGATATGGAAAAGATGAAACTGGGCTGTCTGGGTGTTTCCGGGCATCTGATCAAGCGCATCGTGGTTCCTTTAATGAATCTGGAACAGGTAACCTTTCTGGCAATAGCTTCCCGTTCAAATGAAAAGGCCGGAGCTTTTGCTGCCGAATGGGGTATCCCCAGGGCCTACGGCTCCTATGAGGAGCTGCTGAACGACCGGGAGATTGATGCTGTGTACATCCCCCTGCCTAACCACCTGCATGCAGAATGGATCAGGAAAGCGGCCGATGCCGGGAAACACATCCTGTGCGAGAAACCCCTGGCCATGGATGCCGCCGGAGCCGGTGAAGCGGCTGCCTATGCTGAAAAGAAAGGGATGAAACTGATGGAAGGATTTATGTACCGGTTCCAGCCCATG
This sequence comes from Bacteroidales bacterium, assembly GCA_049975425.1. Classification (GTDB taxonomy): domain Bacteria; phylum Bacteroidota; class Bacteroidia; order Bacteroidales; family VadinHA17; genus HyVt-105. Next base: position 10,071 of record JBNGDI010000052.1, on the reverse strand, counting down.
TGGCTGCGGGCCCGGGAACTGGTGAACATTCGAGAGATCGGAAACGTTCGCGCCATTCATACCCATTTCAGTTACCACAATCCCGATCCGGGAAACATCCGGAACAGGCCTGAATACGGAGGCGGCGCCCTGATGGATATCGGCTGCTATGCCATTTCGGTACCCCGGTTTATTCTTGGAAAAGAACCCGTGAGGCTGGTGGCTCATGTGGAAAGGCACCCGGAATTCGGAACCGATATGCACACCTCGGTTATGATGGATTTCGGGGATGCCCGGTCTGCCTTTACCGTTTCCACCATGATGCAGCCCCGGCAGGAAGTGCAGATCATCGGCGATTCCGGAGACATCACCGTGCACCAGCCCTTCAATACCTTCACCGATGTGCCGGCCCGGCTCACAATAACCAACAGCCTGGGGGTTCGTGAACTGACTTTCGGGCCGTACGACCAGTACGGACTGATGTTTGAGGCTTTCGCGAAAGCCGTGCTCCACGATCGGCCCGTTCCAACCCCTGTGAGCGATGCCATTGCCAACATGCGGGTGATCGATACCGTGCGGGCTTCGGAGAAAAGCGGGAAGTGGGAGAGGGTGGATGAGTGAAGGAGGAAAAGGCTAAAGGCTAAAGGCTAAAGGTTCAATGAGACTATCCATCCGGGAGCGAAGCGAACCGGATTGATTCGTTCGGCTCAAACCCGGGTTTTGAGAAATATCTTTTTTTGGATATTCTTTTACCGTTTGAATAATGTCATATATCTTTGTTCGGTATTTAACGAACAATTATGACCGAAACAGAAGTTATTACAGAAAAGCAACAGAAAATAGCGCGTTATGCCAAAGCCATTGCGCATCCCATCAGGGTGTATGTGCTGGAACTGCTTGCCGGCCAGAGCTGTTGTTACAGCGGCGACCTGTCGGAACACCTGCCCGTGGTGAAATCCACCCTCTCACAGCATTTGAAGGAGCTGAAGAAAGCCGGCCTGATCCAGGGTGAGATCGAAGCGCCCCGAATCAGGTACTGCCTCAACCGGGAAAAATGGAAAGAGGCACAGGAGCTTCTGAATCACTTTTTGAGTGTGTAAAAAATTTTGTTCCAAATATTCGATATTTTACGAAATACGAAATAAGGAAACATGAAAAGGGCAGTTCTTAACTCACATTAATTAATGGAAGAATTAGTAAGCAACTTATTGGCCGATAATTCATTGCCTTTTCTTACCGCATTTCTGCTCGGGTTGATGACCGCTATCAGTCCCTGCCCGTTGGCCACGAACATTACAGCCATCGGTTTTATCAGCCGGGAGGTGGAAGATCAGAAGAAAGTGTTCCGTAACGGACTGGTCTATACCCTGGGCAGGGCCCTGTCGTATACTCTTCTGGCGGTGATCATTTTTGTCGGCGCCGACCAGTTCAGAATTTCGGGCTGGTTCCAGCAACACGGAGAAAAGATCATCGGTCCCCTGCTGATCGTGATCGGCGTACTCATGCTCGATGTGCTGAAGATCAGACTGCCGGGCATCGGGTCTGTCACCGGCCGTTTTCAGAAGAAAGGAGCCGGCGGCTTCCGGGAGGTTCTGCTGCTGGGGGTGGTTTTTGCCCTGGCTTTTTGCCCGTACAGCGGGGTGCTGTATTTCGGGATGCTGATACCCATGACCATCGCCAGTGCATCAGGATTGTACCTGCCTGTGGTTTTTGCCATTGCCACCGGTATACCGGTCATTGTTTTTGCCTGGTTGCTGGCCTATACCGTATCGGGGGTGGGCAAACTGTACCACCGCCTGAAGACCTTTGAGGTATGGTTCCGCAGGGTGGTTTCTCTGGTTTTTATCGGCGTGGGTATTTATTATGTGTTGGTGATTTATTTCTGAACGGAGAAAATACAGATGTGAAAATCATCAGGTTTTATTTACTTAAAATAATCAGCTGAGATGGAATGGAAAAAAGAAATTAAGATACTGACATGGATTATTGTGGTGTTTGTATTTGTGTTTTTCATGCCGCTGGAGAGCGACCGGTTCAGAGAAGCCATTATGGCCATGTTCGACCTGACGAAATGGTATGCGCAGGAACATGTGATCCTTTGTTTGCTTCCCGCATTCTTTATAGCCGGAGTGATTTCGGTGTTTGTCAGCCAGGGGGCGGTTATGAAATATTTCGGAGCAAAAGCAAAAAAATGGGTGGCCTATACGGTGGCTTCTGTATCGGGAACCATTCTGGCCGTGTGCAGCTGCACCATTCTGCCTCTGTTTTCTAGCATCCATAAGCGGGGCGCCGGACTGGGTCCGGCCATAGCCTTTCTGTATTCCGGTCCGGCCATCAATATCCTGGCCATTATTCTTACGGCCCGTATTCTGGGTTTTGAAATGGGTGTGGCCCGTATCATCGGGGCGGTGGCTTTTGCCATTGTGATCGGTTCGGCTATGTCGCTCATATACCGGAAAGAAGAAAAAGCCAAAAGGGAAGAGCAGATGAACTTTCCCGATATACCCGAAAAAAGGCCGGTATGGCAAACGGCCCTGCACTTTTTTGCCCTGGTGCTGATCCTGGTTTTTGCCAACTGGGGCAGGCCCGGCAATGATGTGACAGACGGATTGTGGCACTGGCTCTGGGCCAACAAATGGTATATTACCTCGGCTTTTGCCCTGGTTCTGGTTTTTTCATTGATCTTTATCCTGAAGCTGAAGTGGAAGCATGTGGTCCTGGCGGCCCTGGTGACTGCCGCATCGGCTTTGCTGAGTTCTTCCCCGTTAATTCCCATGGTTGTGGGTATTGCCGGACTCAGCATCATCACCCTGCTCGATAAACGGGAGCCTGAAAACAGTGAATGGACCCTTTCGTCGTGGGATTTTGCCAAGCAGATCATGCCCCTGCTGGCTATCGGGGTTTTGATAGCCGGTTTTCTGCTGGGGTCAACGCACGACGATACTGCCATGGCAGGGATCATTCCGCATGAGTGGGTGGCCGGCCTGGTGGGAGGCAATTCGGTTTTCGCCAATTTTTTTGCTTCCATTGTGGGGGCGTTCATGTATTTTGCCACCCTTACCGAGGTGCCTATTCTGCAGGGACTTATCGCTGCCGGTATGGGCAAAGGCCCGGCCCTGGCGTTACTGCTGGCCGGACCCTCCCTGTCGCTGCCCAATATGCTGGTGATCCGCGGAGTGATGGGCACCCGGAAAACCCTGGTTTATGTATCCCTGGTGGTGGCAATGGCTACCGTATCGGGTTTGATCTACGGAGGACTGTTCTGAACAGATGAAAAGGATTAACTTATGGAAAAAAGTGTTCCCGCCTTTGGCAGAAAAAAAATAAACTTTCCAACAAAAAACCTGTTAAGGTAATATGAATAAAATCCGGTAAAATATGAAAATATTGATTCTTTGCACAGGAAACAGCTGCCGCAGCCAGATGGCGCAGGGCTTTTTACAGTCATTCGACAGCAGGCTGGAAGTAGCTTCTGCCGGCACAGAGCCTGCCACAGGGGTGAATCCACGAGCAGTGCAGGTGATGCAGGAAGCGGGTATTGACATCAGCCGTCACCAGCCCACACCGGTAGACAAATACCTGAAGGATGAATGGGATTATGTTATCACCGTATGCGACCATGCCAATGAAACCTGCCCCGCCTTTCCGGGAAAAGTGAAACACCGCCTGCACATGGGTTTTGAAGATCCCACACATGCCACCGGAAGCGAGGAATATATATGGAGTGAATTCCGCAGGGTGAGGGACGGGATCAGAGAAGCATTCCGCAAATTCTATGTTGAACAGATCAAACCCGGATGATGAACTCGCCGGGATCATTCTGAAACAGACCGGACATGCGGATATTGTATATATCCAGTGTAATGTAATGAAAACAGGTAAAAGAAATTATCACTTCTCATTTGTTTGGCATACCTTTGACAGGTTACAAGTATTTTAAAGATTTCCAGGAGATTAATAGTATGAGAGCATTAAAGATCGGGAACCTGCAGATTGCCGTACCGGTGATCCAGGGCGGCATGGGGGTAGGCATCTCCCTGTCGGGTCTTGCGGCTGCCGTGGCCAATGAGGGAGGCGTGGGGGTGATATCCAGTGCCGGACTCGGACTGCTTTACAGGGATCTTTCTTCCGATTTTCTGGAAGCCAGCATCAGAGGACTGAAGGAAGAGATCAGAAAAGTTCGTGAAAAAACCCGGGGGGTGATCGGGGTGAACGTGATGGTGGCTATGACGAATTTTGCCGATATGATCCGGACGTCTATTGCCGAAAAAGTGGATGTGATCTTTGCCGGTGCCGGCCTGCCGCTCGACCTGCCTTCATTCCTGAAAAAAGGAAGCGTGACCAGGCTGGTTCCTATCGTATCATCCGCCAGGGCGGCCCGCATTATCTGCGACAAATGGAAGGCCAATTACGATTACCTGCCCGATGCCGTGGTGGTGGAGGGGCCGAAAGCGGGAGGCCATCTGGGTTTCAAACAGGAACAGATAGAAAATGAGGATTATGCTCTGGAGAAACTGGTGCCGGAGATCAGAAACGAGCTGAATGCTTATGAAGAAAAGTACCGGAAACCCATTCCCCTGATTGCGGCCGGCGGGATTTACACAGGGCAGGATATACGCGATATCATCAGGCTGGGGGCATCGGGGGTGCAGATGGGCACCCGGTTTGTTACTACCCTTGAATGTGATGCTTCAGAGGGTTTCAAAAAGGCTTACCTGGATGCGAAAGAAAAGGATATTATGATCATTAAAAGCCCGGTTGGCATGCCGGGAAGGGCCATTTTCAGCAATTTCATCAAAAAGGTGACGGAAGGGAAAAAGAGGCCGTTGAAATGTCCCTTCAAATGCATCCGCACCTGCGATATATCCAGCAGTCCCTATTGTATCATCACGGCGCTTATCAATGCACTCAAAGGTAATTTCGAAAACGGGTATGCCTTTGCGGGATCCAATGCCTTCCGGGCAACAAAAATCCTGTCGGTGAAAGAAACTTTCGGAAATATTTTAAGGGAATTCAGGGAAAGCAAATAATAAAGTTCCCGAAAAAATGTCGTTTCATTTATTCCCGGACTTCGGCAGGTTCCATAGAAATTCTTTTTAACACAAACAATAATCCATCAACCACTTACCTCTGTGGTTCGTTTTTGCAGCGGCTGAATTAATTTCAGGCCCTCTTCAGGGAACTTTCTTTTCCAGTCTGATGGCTTTTTTGATCGGATGAAAGAGGAACAGGCTATCGTTTCTTAACAACCAGATTGATCAGGAATAAGATAATGATGGCTCCGATTGCCCCGGTCAAAATTGCACCAACCCATCCTGACCCCAGATTGATACCAAGTTTTCCCAGAAGCCAGTAACCCAGAAAACCACCAATGATCCCTACCAGAATATTTCCCTGGATACCCAGGCCGCTGCCTTTGTAGATCACACTGCCCAGCCATCCGGCTACTGCACCGGTTAAAATAGTGACAATGATTTCCATTTTTTTGGTTTTTAAGGGATTTGTATAATGTAAATATACCTGAAATAACCTTTATCTTCAATTTGTCTGGCTTTTAATTTTTCCTTCTTTCAACCGGTTTCATTGAATCCGTTCAACCATTTACTTCCCTGTGTATTTCAGGAGATAAACCTGTATGATATTGCCGTATTCCACCTTGTTGTCGAATACTGTATCTGTTTTCAGGTGTTCCGATTCCGATAAAACCAGGTCGAGATTCTCTGTATTCAGTTCCAGGTTATTGAATCTTACCACACAGAATGTTTCCCCCGTCTCGAGAAATTCTCCGGGATGTGTGTACTGGTGTATCTCCGGAAAGGCATCCACATTCGACATTTCTGCCTTGAGCCAGTAATGGCTTAACCCCGAATTCCCGTTGTATTCCACCATGGGGCCGGCCGTTATTTCTGTCAGGTGCATAATCTTGCTGATTTCCGGATGATGCGTGGCAATGTAATCCACAGCCTGTTGATAGGGCCCGTAGGAAAAACGGAAAGTTGAAACAGAAATCCTGATGCCCAGGAACAGGATCACCGCCATCATGATCATTTTCCACCATTTTCCCTTCATTGCCGTGAAAAGAACCGCCGGGGGGACTGCGAGCAAAGGGGCCATCGTTACCACATACCTGGAAAACAATATGGGTTGTGAAAACAGGGAAATGAGCAGTACAACAAGCAACGTTCCCGGGAAAACTGCCAGCGACAGCCATAAAACCAGTCTGTACTCTGAGAACCGTTTTGTAAAACTCCCGGAAAAGGTAAAGATGATCAGGCCATACATTATGATCATCAATGCGGTGGAATAACCGGTAGTCCGGAATTGTTCGGTAAAAGGGATGGTAAAACAGGAAAGGATCGTTTGCAGGTTCACTTCCGGAGCCCAGAATGCGTGCTGGACCTTTTTAAACTGAACAATAAACATAAAAATCCATGGCAGGTAAAGCAGGGCGGCGATGAGCGATGAAATTCCATGACATAGCCAGTTCCTGTTTCGGGTAAGAAGCAGGTACAGAAACACAAAGGCATTCCCCGCCAGGGCGGCTGCCATGCTGTAATAATGGATATACATGGCCATCACGGTAAAAATCAAAAGAAAAAGCAGATCGCGGTTTTTCCCCGTGGTCAGGAAGAGGTATGCATATAAAAAGACCCCTGTAACGGAAAAGGCAGCCCAGGTGTACATGCGGGCCTGATGGGAGTATACTGCCAGCATAGGGATGGATATCAGGATCAGGCAGAAATACAGCGCGCCCTGTTTGCCAAAAACCCGTTGGCCGGTAAAATACCCGAGTAACAGGGTGGATAACACTCCCAGAACGGAAAACAACCGCAACGTTATAGGGTTAATACCGACCAATGCAGTGAATAACCTCAACCCCAGGTAATATAACGGCGGGTGTAAATCGTTCCTGAATTTTTCATAAAGGTCCTGTAAGGAACCCTCCAGCATGGCTTTTGTATAAACCTCGTCACTCCACAGGTCGCTGAACCCTATATGGAACAGGTAAAACCCGGTGGCCGGAATAAACAGCAGCAGGAACAGGTACGATTTATTCCCGGTGAGCTTGCTTAAAATTTTTTTCATTGCGGTTATAGCTGAAAAGGTAAGTTTCCTGATACCGGGATACCGATCATAAGTCATGCCGGTGGGGGACGCATCGTACCCATTTGTCAAATAATCCGGTCTTCATCACATACTTTGTCGTTTCCCATCGTTGGCCTTCTTTCTTCAGGCTGATCAGCCCGAAATAATCCAGAAACCGTTCGAACGTCCTGAGTGAATAACACCGGGCTGCCTCTTCTTCCCGTGTACCAATCATTGTTTCTATTGAGTTCAGTAAATCGGGGAACGCTTTAAAATATTTTTCGGCATAAAACCCGTCTGTTTGTCGCTCATTTCCGTATTTGGACAGAAGGATCAATGAAAAGCCCATTCCCAGTTGCCCGATCTGGTTGTCTCCGTATCTGTCATAATAAGCCCAGTTGAACTTTGTTGCAAAGGTTCTGAAGATCAGTCTTGACAAGGCATCAAGGTCAGGCAGTATCTTTTCCGCTGCCGTGGTCAGGCTGAGTTTCCCTTTCCGCTTTTTTGCCAGGCCGGCGAGTTCAATCAGTATCCTAGTCAGGTTAACCGGCATGCAATCTGTTTCCCTGTATAATCTGGAGAGGCCCAATTCAATCAGCTCGTCTTTTATGAATCCCTGTGCATACAGGTCTGATACCAGTCCGGTTGGAAGATAACCTCTGGCGGTCAGTTTAACCTCTCCGCTTTCGGCCAGCAGGCTGGCGAGGTATTTGACCTGTTTTAGCAGGGGGATCTGCAGGTAATCGGTATCGGCCATTTTCTGCAACCTTACCGGGCTGACGGGGCCGAAGGGGAAATACAACAGGTGATACATTTCGGCGGGGGAGTATCCTTCGAAATCGGGGACAGGCCGGTTGTTCCGATCGCGGATCACCTGTTCCATGTATTTTTGCAAATCATCCGGTTCCATGTGGCTGTGTTGTTTTTGGTGTACTTTTTCTCTGTGCGGCACTATTTTCCGGTGAAAGAAGCTGTGTGGTAAGGATAGCGTCTGGTGGCGGCGGGTATTTGTCCGTATTTCTCCATTGCAGAAGGTACACGAAATAATGTTTCCTCACCGGCTCCGGTAACCCTTTCAGGGTCCTGTATATTATTAAATTGTCAATCATTCAGTTTCTCAAAATCAATCCGGCAATCTTCCGCGGTCAAAATTAAAAGAAAATCGCTTCCCCGGCCGCGGGACCATGGTTTGAATTCATGCGGTGAATTTGTATTAAAATCACCAGTATATTTTATTTTACCACTCCGGGGATTAAACCAGTAAGCTTTTATTTTTTCAGATTTCATTTTTGACAGATCAACTTTTACGGGATTTCCGGTGGGTGTATATGCAACAATAAATTGTCTGCCGGAATCTATGGCGCTTAACATATAGGATTCATTCTCCGTATTATCATTTAAAATCAATGACTGATCAAGCTGCATTCTCTGCCGCGGGATCAGCTCGAAAATTTCCTTCATATAACCCATTTGAGAAGAACCGGGTAGCTGAAGTGCAGCCTGCCAATCGGTCCGTGCAGATATGACCGGTTCTTTTCCAGTTTCATACATTTGCCAGATATCATTGCAACCGTATGTATATCCTGCTGCACCGGCCATGATGCTCCAGTATGCAGAAACCCTGACATCTGCATCATCAAGCCAGACATCCTGTTTATTTTCCCAGAACCTGTCCGGTATGTTTTCATACCGTGCTTCTCCGTTGATGACCGGACGTTTCGTTGCTGACTTTTTACTCGCGGTCACGTACTGGTATTCTTTTGCCATTCTGCTGTGTCCGCTCTGGAACATATCCAGGTCCAGCCAGGGATCGTTCATGAAATAATCTGTTGCTTTTTTCCCACCTGCAGGATGATAAGTCATTAAGTGGCGATTGTCCGTTTTTTTGATGCCTTTTGCCAGTCCACGAATGATTGCATAATGGTTTTCATTTTCAGGCACACGGTCTCCTCCGAGAATCCAGATAATGTTGTTATGGGAAAGGTATCTGTCTGCCAGCAGCTCTCCATACTTTTCCGCGTTTTGTGGATTGAATATTTCAGGACCTGCTCCCCATTTTTTGTTGAATTTATCCCCCCAGGCAGGCAAAAGCCCGACATACAGTCCAAACTGCGCTGATTTTTTCACGACATAGTCAACAAGTTCGAAATACTTTTCATTTAATTCCAAAGGATCATTGTTTATCAAAGGTTTGACACCATAAGCATTAGGGGTGTTTAATCCGTCAAGCTCCGCAAGAATGACTGTCTGAATAACCGTAAATCCTTTTTTAGCCCGGTCTGTCAGGTACAAGTCAATTTCCTCTTTTGTCAACCGGTGAATTAACTCCCAGGCGGTTCCTCCCAGCCAGAAAAACGGTTTCTTGTCCTGAGTTACAATGTAGCGTTGATCCTCTGAAACCGTCAGAAGAGGAAGTTCCTGTCCCGTTGCAGTAACCCGGAGGAAACCAAACAATAAAAGCATCAACAAATTTTTCATACGGTTATTGTTTTGATATTTGGTATCGGTCGACGGTATGTGGCCGGGCGGTTGGCCTGGCATGTTTTTTTTAAAAAAGGTCAAGTTAAGAAAAATTTCAATGTGATGTATACCTGTCGGTTAGCCTGACACATACCGCGTGTTGCGGACTGTTGCCTGGAGTCTGATTGTTGCAGGTTTGAGGGATTTTCCAGGTGGATCTGCAAGTCTTTGTCTCCGCCCGTGTGTCCTTCCGGCCGCACGGGTGTGTTTGGGTTGTGGGAGTGGTCTCCGTTTTCCCGGCCGGGGTTCCGGCGGTTGCTTCATCCGGTCAGGATATGTTAAAGTCCCCGGGATAAATTTTTGCAGTATGAGGTGTTATCGATATAGAGTCATTATCATTCATGCCCGCCCCTCAGTCCGTTTTCGTTCGCCGCCCTATGGCGAACGACCTGCTTTTTTCAGGGATGAAAAAAGCAGGCAAAAAAATCCTTCGGCTGCTGATGCTTTTATGGAAAAACTACGGCGGGGGAAAGCCTGCCGCGATCC
>JBNGDI010000051.1:0-15945 GCA_049975425.1 Bacteroidales bacterium | reverse complement strand
GGGGCAGGGGATCTACAAACCCTGTGGCAGGCATTCCGGGCTGCAGGATGGGGGGTTCCCCCCCCTCTACATAACCGATCAGAACCAGCAGAAGGAAGATGCTGAATTCCATGAACGACAATCCGATCACAATCTTGATCAGGTTCCTTCTGGTGAGCACCCCGTATAATCCAACGAGGAAAAGCAAGAAGCAAAGCAGGTACAGAGTCATTGTTTCAGTTCTTCTTTATAGATTACCAGTGCCAGAAAAATGGTGAACAGGGCTGCCGCCACCTCAATCCCCACCATGATGTTGTACAGGGGAATGACCCCCGCACTGACCAGATGGAAAAGCTGCCCTTTGGGCATGTAGTTGTAAAAGAATATCCCTGCGCCGGTTATGATGGCTGCCGCAGCCAGCAAAAGAAAACCCAGAATGGCGGCACTTTCCATGATAGACGATCCGGCTTCCCTTTTCTGGAGCCGCATCACATCGCTTCCGAAAGCCAGCACCAGCAGAATCAGTGATCCTGCCAGGATGGCTCCCCCGGCAAATCCGCCGCCTGGAGTCAGGTGTCCGTGCGTGATGATATAGATGCCATACATGAAGATCAGCCCTGACAGCAACTGGGCCACTTTTTTCACAATGATGGACATTCCTTGCATGATTACCTGATTTTATGAATGTTTTCCTTTCAGTCTCAATACAGTAAGTACTCCCACCACCGCGGTGAAGAGAATAGTGGCTTCTCCCAGGGTGTCGTATCCCCTGAAATCGAACAGAACACCTGTTACCAGGTTCACGCTTCCTGTCTTCCCGGCTGCTCCTTCCATATAGGCCCTTGCCATTCTCAAACCGTGTTCACCGAATTCCGTGAGATGGGCGGAAGCCAGGCGGAAGCTGTAAAACAGAACCAGTCCGAGAAAAACAGCGATGAAAATATTCCCAACCAGCCGGGTATTCATAAACGACTGGCCATCGTGCCTTATGGCCGCCTTTTCCTTCAGCTCGTGACGGGTGCTGTCCAGAACGATCGCCACCATGATAATCAGTGTAATGGTTTCCACCACAATCTGTACAATGGCCAGATCGGGCGCCTTGAGCAACAGAAAACAGATGACCAGGCCGTACCCTACAATCCCCATAGACACAAGGGCCGACAGGAGATCTTTTGCATGGAGGGAAAAAATGGCCCCGAGAATCATAAAGATCAGTATGAAAGAAAGAATGATTTCCATAGCGGTCAGAGAATTATGAATTGAAACAGGATCAGCATGAACAGCACCAGCCCGGCAAAGATCCAGATGGCATAGGCTGTCAGAACGCCGGTATGAGCTTTACTCAGAAGGTTCCCCAGTGAAAACACAATTTTTGCCGTAACATCGTAGATGTCAAACCATTTCTTTTCTGCCTGCTTGTAAATCACGGAGAAAAACCTGAAAGACTGAATGGTTTTGTAGAATCCGGTTACCGGAAAATCTGTCTGGTCCCTTGTGGTTTCACCGCCGATAAATATTTCGTCGGTGCGAAACCGGTGGCCCCCGGCCAGCCAGTAAATTAACACACCCAGCACAATGGAGGCCAGAATCAGAATGGAGACTGTGGTGGATTGCCAGATGCCCGTGTACTCGAAAGAACCGTACAGCGGCATGATGATCCTGGGAACCACCCATGAGGCGGCAAAAATTCCGAAAACCAGGCAAACCAGGGCAAGCAGGATCCCGGGACCCCACATAAGCGGACTGACCTCCCTGACTTTGTCCAGCGTTTTGCTTTTTCTTCCCAGAAAGATGCCGGCAACAAACTTGATGAAGCTGGCCAGCGTCAGGGCCGATCCCAGTACGGCCAGTCCCAGCCAGATGTACCATATCTGGTTTGCTGCTCCCGGTTGGGTGCCGAAATCAATGATCCCCTGGTAGATGAGCCATTTCGAGGCGAAACCGTTCAACGGCGGGACACCTGAGATGGAAAGGGCAAAAATGAGGGCTGCCACAAATGTAAGCGGCATGGCCTTCGACAATCCGCCCAGGTTGTCCAGATCGTTCTTTCCGGTGGCTTTTTCCACGTTGCCTGCTACCAGGAACAATCCCGATTTGTAAATGGCATTGTTGATCATATGGAACAACCCTCCGGCAATACCCAGGGGGGTTCCCAGAGCCAGCCCCACCACCATGTAGCCCACCTGTGAAACGGCATGGTACCCCAGCAGCTTTTTGTACTCGTGCTGGATCAGTGCCATCATCACGGCAAAAATAATGGTCATGACCCCGACCAGCAATAGCACGAATACCAGCCAACCTTCCAGAATGAACATGTCCACACAGAGCCTGGCAAGGAAATAAATCCCCAGCAGCTTGTCCAGTGAAGCCGGAAGCAGGGCCGAGGAGGCGGCGGGAGCTTTCTGCGTATAATCGGGGATCCAGGTGTGGAAAGGGAAGGCTCCTGCTTTGGTGAAGCTTCCTGTTACAAGGGTAAGGAAAGCTGCCACCAGTACGGGATAGGTAGTGGGTATGTCAAGGGCCGACATTGATAGGGTCCCGTAAATTCTCCATATGATCCCGATCCCGAGCAGCATGATTCCGTCAGATGCCCCGATCATGATCAGGGTCTTCTTCGCTGCTGCCGAGCCGGCTTCGTCATGCCCCGGGATCAGCTTGTACAGTGTGATTCCCAGGATTCCCCAGAAGGTGATGAAAAACAGGAGGTTGTCAGTCAGAACGGCTCCTGTGGTCAGCCCCAGGGTCAGCAGTACATAGGGATAGAAATGCCTGATTTCCCGCTCCCCTTTCATGCATGCCAGGGAATATACAGTGATCAGTACCGTGAAAACCGTGGTGCACAGGGTGATAAACCTGCTGAGCGGATCGATGTTGAAGGTGCAAAATTCGCTGATTCCCTGCATCATCCGGTTAAACAGACTGCCGGCAGCCATACCGGCCGGCACCAGGTCAGCGGTGTGAATGCCGTTTTCCAGGCCAAACAGCCTCACGGCAAATACCAGGGCGACCAGGCCCGTCATCAGTGCCAGGATGCCTTTTAATATCCTTGTTCCCCGTGGGAAGGCGAACAGGATGATCCCGGCAGCAATGGGCAGCAGGATGATATAATTCAGTTCAGTCATGGAATGGTATTATAGTTTCTTACGGATTTCCTCGGTTTTCATGTGGGAAAGCCTCAGCAGGTCTTCCCCCGAATACAGCATGTCTCCTGTCCGCTGATCCACGGCCACAGCCATCCGTTCAGTGCAACAGTAGCAGGGATCCACGGCGGCCAGGGAAATCGTGGCATCGGAAATGGTTTGCCCGATGCAGGATTTCTTGAAGGTGGCAATGTTCACATAGCTGGGGGCCCTGATCTTGTGCCGCACGGGACCATAACCCCCGTCGGTAACCACAAAATGGAATACCTCGCCCCGGGGAGCTTCGGCCCGGCCGGTTCCCATTCCTTCGGGTATGTTTTTTACCTTTACCTCGGTGTCGCCCTCGGGTTCTTTCTCCAGCCCGTCGAGGCATTGCTCGATGATCGACACCGATTCCACCATCTCAAGCAACCTTACATAGGCTTTGGCAAACACATCTCCCTCGCCGGTAACAATCACTTTCCAGTCGACCATATCGTAGGCTGCGTAGGGGTCGTCACGCCTCACGTCGATATCCACGCCGGAAGCTCTTGCGGTGGGCCCAACCGCTGCAAACTGGATAATGTCCTGGTGAGTCAGCACCCCCACTCCTTTGGTACGGGCATGGATTACGGGGTCGTCCATAACCGCCCCTATCAGCAGATCGAGCTTGGGTTTGAATCCGTCCATGGCTTTTCTTACTTCAGGGATCAGGGCCATGGGAATATCCCTCCGTACCCCTCCAACCTTGAACATGGCATAGCTGTTCCGGTTGCCTGTGATCATTTCGAAAAGGTCGAGAATGGGTTCGCGGTATTTCCATGCCCACATGAATACCGTGTTGTATCCCAGAAAATGACCGGCCAGCCCCACCCACAGTAGATGGCTGTGTATCCTTTCCAGCTCGCCAATGATTGACCGGATGTATTTGGCCCGGTTGGGAATATCCACTCCCGCAATCTCTTCCATGGCGTTGGCAAAAGCAAACGGGTGCGAGGTGGAGCAGATCCCGCAGATCCTTTCCACCAGAAAGAATACCTGATCGAAGGTTTTCGATTCTGCCAGCTTTTCGATCCCCCGGTGGTTGTAACCGGTTTCCCACTTGATGTCTTTTACGATCTCCCCCTCACAGTAAAGCTTGAACAGTTCGGGTTCTTCCTGCAGCGGGTGGTAGGGTCCTACCGGTATGATTTTGGTGTTGGACATGGTTATTCCTTTTTAAGTTCCTTGGCATCTTTTCTGTACGGGTAAACGCCCAGGGCCCAGTTGCCTTCCGACAAAAGTGGTTCGGGTTCGGGATGGTTGAGAAAGGTGATCCCGAACAGTTCATGCATTTCCCGTTCAATCCAGTTGGCTCCTTCGAAGGTATTGGCCAGCGACTCGATCTCGGGCTTGTCTTCCGGAATCACCACATGCAGGTTCAGGACCAGCCCTGCCGGGTCGTTCGAGAAATGGTAGTAGATTTCAAATCCCCGGCGGGTATGCATGGCCGAAGCAATGATGAACCGGAAGTTCAGGTAGCTGTACAGGAAGTTGGAAATGTTCAGCAGGACCTTCGGTTCGATCGACAGGGTGGCCCGCTTTTCGCTCTTAACCTCCACATTCATGATGGAAGGTCCGAATTTCTGCCGGGTGCTGGCTATGAAAGTTTTCGTGTCAAGCATGGGCTTTCTCGGTTTTTTTCTTCTCAATAAGTTGGACAATCCCTGAGAGAATGGCCTCGGGTTTGGGCGGGCATCCCGGGATATAGGCATCTACCGGGATAATCTGATCCACCGGCCCCGCAAAGGGGTATCCTCCGGCGAAGATCCCGCCGGTGCAGCCGCAGGCTCCGATGGCCACCACCAGAATGGGCTTGGGGGCCTGCCTGTAAAGTTCCAGCAGTCTTTCCTTGTCTTTATGGTTGATCGAACCATTGACCAGTAAAACATCGGCATGGCGGATGCTCCCCACCAGCAGCATGCCGAATCGTTCCACATCGTACCGTGGTGTGAGGCAATCGAGGATCTCGATGTCACAGTTGTTGCACGAGGCCCCGCCGAAATGGAAGAGCCAGAGCGATTTTCTGAATATGAAATCTTTGAATGCCAATGCAGTATTTTTTTAAATTCCCAATGCAATCAGTATATAGGCAATGATCACCAGCAGGTTCATATACAGGAAAAAGAATTTCATGGCCTGATGGATTTTGAGACGGGGGTTGGTATTCCTGATCAGGGTCAGGAGCAATACCACACCCAGTATTTTGAGCACCGACCACAGGATTTGGATCCCGTCCCAGTGCAGTCCGTTCATGAACAGGGCGGCCAGGAAGGCCGGCAGGGTCAGGAACAGGATGTACTTAGACAGTTTGATCAGCGCGTAGCAAATGCCTGAATATTCTATGAAGCAGCCGTGGTTGATTTCCGTTTCCGCCTCGGCCATGTCGAACGGTATCAGTCCCAGCTTGGCCTGAATGCAGAAAACGGCCGGGATGAACAGAAGGATCCCTGATATACTGCCGATCACTGCTCCGCCGGTTTCCTGTGCCATCAGCAGGTCGGTCATTCTGATCGACATCCCCGATTTCAGGATTACGCCGGCCACCACCAGCAGAAATGTGAGCTCATAGCTCAGGATGAGCTTGATCTCCCGTGATGCTCCCACGGCCGCCAGGGGGTTGCCTGAGGATACGGCTCCGAGAATATACATCAGCGAGGGAATGGCCAGCAGGTAAAAGATCACGATCAGATCGCCCGCAAATCCCGTGTGAAAACCGAGCATGGGCAACAGAATGAGAACACAGGCTACTGTGGCTCCGAATACTGCCAGTACCGGGGCCAGAAGGAACATTCCCCTGGAACCGTTTGCCGGAAGTATGGTTTCTTTCACCAGAAGGAGCTTCAGAAAATCGTAGTAAGGCTGCAGCAGGGGAGGTCCTTTCCTAAACTGCACCATGGCGGTGATCTTACGGTCGAACCAGGAAAGAAAGCCTCCTGCAACGCCTGCAAAAAGCAACCCGGGATAAACCAGAAAAAAGAACAGGTCCTTTAGCATGGGTGTGTTACTTTAAACGTTCCAGATATATTCCTTCACCATTACCTTGTCATTCAGCTTGTAAATATGATTCTCCGGGTCTTCTTCCCCGTTGTAATAACTCACGGTGCCTTCCGGGCAGGCCCTGATAAAGAGGTCCAGTTCCTTGTCATTATTCAGGTCGAACACGCGTGCCGGAGGCTTCATCTCGAACAAATCGTCCATCAGTGTGCCGAAGGGGCATATGGCAACGCACGATTTGCAGCGTACACACAGGTTGACATTTCTGACCACCTTGCCGGTATCGTCTTTTTCAAGGGCTTCTGCCGGGCAAACCTCTATACAGGGGGCCTCCAGGCAGCGCCGGCAGGTGAATGAGAAGATGGCTTCTTCCCTCACAGACCGGAGTCCTTCCCGGTCGGATCCCGGGGAATATTTTCCGTCGACTTCCATGGCGGGGAAGTCGCGTATTTTGATCAGGTCAATCAGAATCTTCTTGTTCATTCCTATACCATATTATTTTATGACCATATATCGGGCTGGTCTTTGATCTCATCATAGGTGAATACCGGCCCGTCCTTGCACACGAAGTATTTTCCCATGGTGCAATGGCCGCATTTGCCCAGGCCGCACGACATGTTCTTTTCCATTGAAAGGAATATTTTATTCTCCGGGAATCCCATCTCCAGCAGTTTGAATGTCCCGAACTTCATCATGATCGGCGGGCCGCACACCACGGCTACCGCATTCGGAATGTCAACCCGGATCTCATCGAGCAGAACGGTGACCACCCCCACGGCCTCCTCCCAGGTTTCATCGGGCTTGTCCACGCTTCGCAACACTTCGAATTTTTCCACACTTCGCAGTTCGTTGATAAAGGGCTTGTAAATGCATTCCTCCGGTGTTTTCGACCCGTAACACAGGGTTACCTTCCGGAATTGGTCCTTTTCAGCCATGAGGTTATACAACAGCGACCGTATGGGGGCAAATCCGCATCCTCCTCCCAGAATCAGGATCTCTTTTCCGTACATATCTTCCAGGGGATAACCTCTTCCGAACGGCCCCCTGATGCCCACCCGGTCGCCTTTTTTCAGGCGGTGAATGTAATCGGTTACATAACCCGTTTTCATGACCGTTACCTCCATCCTTTTTGTCTCCAGGGGAGAGGAAGAAGGGGTGAAGGGCGCTTCACCAACACCCGGAATGGTGAGCTCAATGAATTCGCCTGTCTTGAATGAAAATTCCTCGTCGGGGATCATGGCAATGGTTTTGATCGTCGGCGATTCATCAATTACCTTTTCTACCGTGGCCGGCAAAGGTGTATACATATTCCGGGCAGGCTTCCGGGTTTTTGATCTGGTTCTGGCAGTTGCTTCCGGCATGGATGGAAGAATTAGGTATTAAGTTCAACAAACAGTTCGTTTTTATTGATCCTGGCTATACAGGCTTCAATACACCGTCCGCAACCCGTACAGGCCAGGGTGTTGTATTTTTCCGGCCTCCACACGTATTTGCACAGGTAGCGATTCCTGAAACGGGCGGGTTTTGAATGCAGCGGGTCTTCCCCTGCCGCTACCCGTTCGAAGGCAGGATGCTGACAGGTATCCAGGCTGCGTACTTTTTCAAACTCCGGCCGGTCAATCAGCAAAAAACAGGTACAGGTGGGGCAGATGCTGGAACAGGCCCCGCAGCTAACACAATCGGCGGCATATTTTTCCCATATATCTTCTCCGCTTTTCCTGATGAGAACACCAGTCCGCTCATATCCCGGAAGCCGGCTGTTGCGTTGCTCCAGTTCCTTTTTCAGCTGCCCGGATTTCTCCCGTACCGGGGCTATCCGGCTTTCGTCGGTTTCCCTTGCATCTCCTGCTATGTATTCCTGCACAAATTCTTCCCCTTTTCCGGAAAGTACCGTCAGATACATATTCCCTTCATGGGAAGCGAGCCTGATATCTGCGTATTTTTCAACAGCGGGACTGACTCCGTAAGTAGTACAGTGGCAGTGTTCCTGGGCTGTAAAGCAGTCTGTGCCTATCAGCAGGGTGTTTTCCCTCCTGTCCTTGTAGTATGGATCCACGTATGGCTCCTCCAGATAGAATGTATCGAGCATTTCCAGCCCCGCCAGGTCGCAGGGAGGAATCCCCAGGATGATCCTGGGTGATCCTTCCGGTTCCCTCACCACATTTTCCTTAACGGGAAGAAAAAATGTTTTTAGCGGACTTGCCGGCTTGGCCGTATTATAAATAATATGGGAGATGTCCTGTTCCTGCTCAACCAGTATGTAATCCTGATGGTTTTCCCTGATCACCGGTGCGTATAGGTGGTATTTGCTGATCGCCCGGCTTAGGACCTTATCCCAGTTCTCATGCGAAATGAGATAATGTTTGGTCATGGTTATGTTATTATTTTCACAAAAAGTGCAATTAAAATTAAACAGGTACTTGCCTCATGTCAAGTTTTTTGTACTTTTCGTTACAATAACAACAGAAAAAAATCTTTCAAGTAATTAAAATAAATTCAGCAGTTATAGAAATATTGTGTGATTTAAAACATTATGCTTATTCTTGGAAAAAAAACAAAAAATGTTACAGAACATATTTATCCGGATAGTAATTCGGCCTGATTAATATGTGAAAATAAGCACAATAATATGCAGATACGGAACAATATCCGCCGTTTGCTTCAGTACCGCATGTGCCTGATCCGTTTCAGGGAGCTCGGTTTTGAAAGGGTCTATTCCTACAGTCTGGGACGGGAAGCCGGCGTAAGCCCCGAACAGATCCGGAAGGATTTTTCCCGGTTCGGCATCAAGGGAAACAAGCGGGGAGGTTACCTGATCAGTGAACTGCTTGATTCACTGAACTATATTTTCGGAAAAAATGAACTCCAGGATGTCATACTTATCGGGGTGGGAAATATCGGAATGGCTCTTGCAAGGTACAACTGCGGCTTCTTTAAGAGAAGGAAATACATTGTGGCAGGTTTCGATATTGATCCCTCCAAAATCAGGAAGATCAATGAAATCCCTGTTTTGCCCATGGAGGTCATGCCACGTTTTGTGAAGGAGAACGGAATTACTGTGGGGATCATGGCAGTCCCGGCCATTACTGCCCAGGAAGTCTGCAACAGCCTGGTGAACGCAGGCATTAAAGGAATTATGAATTTTGCCCCCATTGTGCTGAAAGCACCCAAACACGTGGTAATTGAAAACATTAACCTGTGCAATGTGCTGGAAAGTGTGATCTATTGTGCCAACTATGCCCGGGATGATCTGGGTGTGCTGGAATGCTGAGTTATTTTCCTCATGAATCATTCGCTTTTCCAGTGGCAATACAAACATAGACAGATACGGAATGTCTTTGAAAAGTGTACGGAAAATAATTAACTACGTAGATAACTACGTAGTATTCTACGTAGTTATCTACGTAGTTGCTGAATAAGATGACAGGCGGATTTATGAATGAACGCAAACCGGTAACCCGGGAGATCAGAATTACCGGACTGGTGCAGGGGGTGGGATTTCGCCCCTTTGTATACCGAATGGCCCTGGCACACGGTGTTTGTGGTTATGTAAAGAATACCAATTCCTGTGTGCTGATCAGGGCCAGTGCTTTTCCCGCTGAACTGGATATGTTTACGGAATCCCTACGTTTGCAGGCGCCGCCGGTAGCCGTGATCGAAAATATACAGTGGAAGGATATTCCGGGCGAAATCTTCCGTGATTTCAGGATTGCTTCCAGCGACGACCTCTCCGAAGAAGTAACCCGTGTGAGCCCCGATATTGCCGTATGCGACAAGTGCCTGGCGGATATGAAAAGCCAGCCAGGACGCATCGGTTACCCTTTCCTGAACTGCACGCATTGCGGTCCCCGTTTCACCATTGTGAAAAGTCTGCCATACGATCGCCCGCGAACCACCATGGATGTTTTTTCCATGTGTTCCTCCTGCCGGAAGGAATACGAGGACATAACCGACAGGCGTTTCCATGCACAGCCCGTGGCCTGTTGGGAATGCGGACCCGTTTGTTCACTGATTGTCCCCGGAAAAACCTTTACCGCTGTTCAGGAAATCATGGAAACAGCCTGCCGGATCATCGACGGGGGAGGGATACTGGCCGTCAAGGGCATGGGTGGGTTTCATCTGGCCTGTAATGCGCTGGATCAGCAGTCTGTTTTGCGCCTGCGAAACATGAAGGTGCGTGAGGCCAAGCCTTTTGCCGTTATGTTCCGTGATCTGCCGGCCCTCAGGGAATACCTGGAGGTGAACACGAAAGAGGAAGAAGTCCTGACCTCCTGGAGACGCCCGATCGTGATCCTGAAAACCCGGAAGGAACTGGCAAAGGCTGTAAGTAACGGGTTTCACACCACCGGGGCCATGCTGCCCTATATGCCGCTTCATTACCTCCTTTTCGAAAAACTGAATACACCGGTGATTGTGCTTACCAGCGGTAACCTTGCCGACGAACCCATTCTTACCGTTAACGAGGATGCCCGCCGCATCATGGGGCCCCTGACCGATGGTGTGCTTGATTACAACCGTGAGATCCACAACCGGACGGATGATTCGGTGGTGATGGTAGTGCGGGGGAAGACCCGGATTATCAGGCGTTCCAGGGGTTATGTGCCCAATCCCATTGAAACGAAGTGGAGTACTGAGGGAATTTTTGCCGCCGGAGCCGAACTGGTAAATTGCTTTGCCGTGGGAAAGGGCCGGTCGGTGATCATGAGCCAGCACATCGGTGACCTGAAAAATGCGCCTACCTACGATTTCTACCGTGAAAGCGTGGAGCGTTTCTGCAGCCTGTTCCGGATGAAACCTGCTCTGGCAGCATGCGATTTGCACCCCGATTATCTTTCCACCGGTTATGCACAGGAACTGGGAGTGCCTGTGACCGGTGTGCAGCACCATCATGCACACATGGCTTCTGTCATGGCCGAACACGGCCTTACCGGACCCTGCCTGGGAATCTGCTTTGATGGCACGGGATACGGAACCGACGGGCACATATGGGGCGGTGAGTTTCTGATAGGTGACCTTACCGGGTTTGAAAGAAAGGCGCGTTTCAGGTATGTTCCCGTGCCGGGAGGAGATGCCGCAACCCGTGAGCCCTGGCGTATGGCCCTTTCATACCTTCTGGATACTTTTGGGGAGGAGGCACGGAAACTTCCCCTTTCCTGGATCAGCGAGATTCCTTCGCAACGCCTTGATATGATTATTCATACCTGGCAGGAACGGGTGAATGCTCCTATGTCGTGCAGTGCGGGAAGATTGTTCGATGCCGTATCGGCCCTGCTGGGAATCTGTCAGTACAGCGGTTTTCATGCCGAAGCCCCCATGCGGCTGGAAAATGCGGCAGGAAAGGCCGAAGGCCCGGCATATTCATGGCAGGACGGGGAGGAAATCGATTTCAGGGATATGTTCAGGGAAATGGTCGGCGAGCTGGCGGAAGGCATTGCGGTTGGCCGGATTGCTTCCCGGTTTCATTATACCCTTATCCGGATGTCGGTTGATGTGACGGAAAGGATCCTTGCCGTTACGGGTCCCCTGCCCGTTTTACTTTCGGGAGGCAGCTTTCAGAACCGGATACTGCTGGAAGGGGTGGAAACGGAGCTGGAGAAGAAAAATATCAGAGTGTACAGCAACCTCCAGGTTCCGGTAAACGACGGAGGAATTGCCCTGGGCCAGATGGTGATAGCTGCAGCCAGGAAGGAAGCCGGGATGTTATAAGATGGCAGGCCGAAGATTTTTCCTGTGCCCTAACATATCCTGGGCAACTGTTCCCCTGAGATCATGTCCACTATCCGGGTGCTTCCTATAATGGTTTCCATTTCCACCAGCTTGTCGCGAATATCGAGCACCTCACCTATACAGGCAGTATCCTTCCCCAGCGGATCGGCCCGCATGATTTTCAGCACCTTCTGTTCATCACCGGGATTGACTATGAGCAGGAGTTTTCCCTCGTTGGCAATGTACAGGGGATCGAGGCCCAGGATTTCGCAGGCACCCTTTACGGCTCCGTCCACCGGAATGTCCTTTTCCCTGATCATGAACCGGTAACCGCATGAGCGGCTGATTTCGTTCAGTGCACTGGCCACACCTCCCCGCGTGGGGTCGCGCATCACCCGGATACCGGCTCCCGAAGCCATGATCTTTTCCACCATATGGTTCAGGGGAGCGGTATCGCTTACTATTGGCGAATCGAATTCCAGTCCGGTGCGGGTGGACATGATGGCAATGCCGTGTTCTGCAATTTTTCCGCTGAGCAGGATTTTGTCGCCCGGTCGGCATGATGCTGGCGATACCTCCGTTTCCTTTTCGATGATCCCTATCCCTGAAGTGTTGATGAAGATCCGGTCGGCTTTGCCGCGGTCAACTACCTTGGTATCGCCGGTTACTACCTTTACCCCGGCCCGGTCGGCTGCTTCCCGCACCGAGCGGATTATTTTCCATAGTACCTCCATTTCCAGTCCTTCTTCCAGGATCAGTCCCAGGGAAATATACATGGGCCGGGCTCCGCAGCAGGCCAGGTCGTTCACGGTGCCGTTCACGGCCAGCTCGCCGATATTCCCTCCCGGGAAAATAATCGGCTGGATGACGAAGGAATCGGTGGAAAAGGCTATCCGCCGGCCTTCGAGGCGGATCATGGCCCCGTCGTGCGACATGTCGAGCCAGGGATTGCTCAGGCATGGCCTGATCATTTTTTCAAACAGCCGCGCCGACAATTTTCCACCTCCCCCATGGGCCAGCAAAACCCTTTCATAGTCGCAGATGGGAAGAGGGCATGAAGGCATATTCCGGATATTTTCCTCTTTTTTTCTCAAGGCCGGTTGTTTTGGTAGTTACCGTATCTGAAGTAAGCTGCGCAGGTTCCTTCGGAGGATACCATGGGAGCGCCCAGGGGGTGTTCGGGAGTGCAGGTTTTCCCGAACTCCGGACAATGAGAGGGGAGTATCTTCCCCTGCAGTACCTCGCCGGCCAGGCATTTTCCGTTACCGGCTTCTGTTTTCCTGTTGAACTCAAATGCTTTTTCCGCATCAAAATCCGCCCAGGCGGGTGACAGTTCCAGCCCGCTCACGGGAATAATGCCCATCCCCCGCCATTCGCGATCAGTGACCTGGAATATTTCGCGGATCAGTGCCTTTGCTGCCGGGTTTCCTTCTTTTTTTACGGCACGGGCATAGGCGTTGTGAACACGGTATTCCTTTTTCGCAAGCAAACGGACTGCATGCAGTATTCCCTGCAGAATATCAACCGGTTCAAAGCCGGTCACCACGATGGGAGTACGGTAGGTTTCCGCTATGGGGATATACTCTTCGTATCCCATTACGGTGCATACATGGCCGGCTGCCAGGAATGCGTGGATCCGTCCCCCGCCTTCGTCGAGCAGGGAGCGTATGGCCGGAGGTACCAGTACATGGGAACTGAGCAGGAAGAAATTCCTCAATCCCCTGTTCCGGGCTTCTTTTACGGCCAGTGCGTTGGCGGGGGCGGTGGTTTCAAAGCCCACCCCGAAAAAAACCACCTGTCGGGAAGGATTGTCTCCTGCGATCTTCAAGGCATCCAGTGGGGAATACACCATACGTACATCGCCACCGGTAGCTTTTGCCGACAGCAGGTCGGTTTCCGATCCGGGAACCCGCAACATATCACCGAAAGAGGCAAGTATGACTCCGTGCCTGCCGGCCAGGTCAATGGCCTTGTCGATTTTTTCAGTGGGGGTAACGCATACCGGGCATCCCGGCCCATGTATCAGGGTAATTTCCGGGGGAAGCAGGTCTTCCAGCCTGAATTTGAGAATGGAATGGGTTTGCCCTCCGCAGATTTCCATAATGGTCAACGGATGGCGTGTTTCCCTTTTTATTCTGCCTGCCAGTTCCTTCACCAGCCGGGCATCGCGGTATTCGTCAATGTATTTCAATGGCAGTGTGTTATGATGGGTCGCCGGCCAGGTTGTCCATTTCCCGGAAGAGA
The DNA here is from genome assembly GCA_049975425.1 of Bacteroidales bacterium. Classification (GTDB taxonomy): domain Bacteria; phylum Bacteroidota; class Bacteroidia; order Bacteroidales; family VadinHA17; genus HyVt-105. The sequence goes on along the minus strand of JBNGDI010000051.1, from coordinate 1,861 downwards.
TTCAGGGTTTCCAGGGCTTCCTTTTCGTCTATCAGGCTCAGGGCGGTACCTACGTGAGCCAGAATGAAATTACCTTCCTTTGCCTCGGGCACCCATTGAATGCAGATGTCTTTTTTTACCCCGGCAAAATCCACTTTTGCCATGACCAGGTCGGGATTGCTTCTGTCAATGCTGATAATTTTTCCGGGTATGGCCAGGCACATAATCCGCTCTTTTTTTTTCGTTTGAAATACCGCCTCAAAATACAAAAAAAATCACGGTTGGAACAAACATGTTCTTTATCTTCTCCCTGTTATCAAATTTTCAATTTTTTTACGCACCAGAAAAAATTGAAAATCTGAAAATGCCGGATGTCATTGATTTTTTTTACATTTGATCAAAAGGAACCCGGGTAAATGCATGCATGAACTGTCCATTGCTTTGAGAGTGATTGAGATAGCGAGGGAGGAAGCCGCCAGATCGGGCGCGGAAAAAATTACCGGTGTGGAGCTTGAAGTGGGAGAGCTATCGGGTGTGATGATCGATGCACTGGAATTTGCTTTTTCTTCAGTAAAGGAAGAAAAGGGGCTGGAAAATCTGCGGGTGGATGTGCATATCATACCGGCCGCGGCACGCTGCAGGGAATGCGGAAAATATTATGAGGTGAAGCAGTTCTGCGAAACCTGCCCCGTGTGCGGGGGAATGAACCCTGAACTGGTGAAAGGACGTGAGCTGAAGGTAAAATCGGTTACTGTGGAGCAGCCAGATGCGGAAAAGGGTTCCCTGAAAAGGGAATGAATAGTTTATCAGAGCTAACAGGTTATTTACATAAAACAAAAAATAACTATGTGTGATACCTGCGGATGCGGTGAACCCGGAAACGGATTCCTGATCACCCGGATGAACCGGGACGGAAGCCATGAACATCTGCCCGGAGAGGGGCAAGGGGAAGGCCATACCCATGAACATGTCCATGGCCACGTTCATTCCCATGAGGATGGACATGACCATGAATACGAGCATGAACATCATCACCATCACGGGGAGATTTCCCGCGGGCATGTTCACAACACTGAAAAGAAAATTGAGCTGGAAGTGGATGTCCTCTCGAAAAACAATCTGCTGGCCGAAAGAAACCGGGGGTATTTTGAAGGAAAGGGTGTTCTGGCCCTGAACTGGGTAAGTTCACCGGGGTCGGGGAAAACGAGCATTCTGGAAAGGCTGGTGGAAGCCCTGGGAAAAGAAATGAACTTTTACCTGATAGAGGGAGATCAGCAATCGCTGCTCGATGCCGAGAGGATCAGCAAAACAGGGGTTCCTGTGGTACAGGTGAATACGGGCAGCGGATGCCATCTGGATGCAGCCATGGTGCAACAGGCGGCCAGGTCGCTCAACCCTTCGGGACCCGGGATCCTGATGATTGAGAACGTGGGCAACCTGGTATGTCCGGCCCTTTTCGATCTGGGTGAGCATTTCCGGGTTCTGGTGGCCAGTGTAACCGAGGGGGATGATAAGCCACTGAAATATCCTGACATGTTCCAGACCTCGCAGGTGTGTCTGATCAATAAAACCGATCTGTTACCTTATCTGGATAGCGATGTGAAGGTATTGAAGGAAAATGCCCTGCGGGTAAATTCCTCCCTGGAAATATTTGAGATGTCGGCCCGCACGGGTGAAGGGATGGAATTGTTTTATGAGTGGTTACGCGGGAAGATGAAAAAATAAATTTTTGCGAATTGTTTTGTGGGAATGCATTTTTATGTAATTTTGCAGGGCCTTTTGAAAGCAGGGGTTGCTTCCGGAAGGCAGTAATAACAAAAGTAACAGGGTGGCGTAGTTCAGTTGGTTAGAATGCCGGCCTGTCACGCCGGAGGTCGCGAGT
>JBNGDI010000050.1:0-15967 GCA_049975425.1 Bacteroidales bacterium | reverse complement strand
AGCAATTTTCGTTGTGATTTGATGTAAATTTGGAATAGGATATAAGCCGGCTTCAACATTTTGATAAGGTACGGCGGTTGTGATTTGATGTAAATTTGGAATAGGATATAAGACAGATGCACACACCTGTCTTTTTATCCGGTTTTCCTGAAATTGCAGAAGAAAAAATTCCGGCCTCTCAGGGGTGTTTTTACCCCCGGAGCCGGTTTTTTTTCATTCAAAACATTTCCAGTTGTTTTGGGGCCGGAGGGGGAGGGGGATCATCCTTTCCCCAGAAATTCAAAATGCTTTCGTACTGTTTGTCGGTGATCTGCAGGATGCTGACCTGCCCCCGCGAGGGAATGATGGCTACGGTCCTTTTCTGGTGCACTTCGGCGCTTTCCTTGCTGGCACAGTGCCTTACATACACTGAATACTGCATCATGCTGAATCCGTCTTCCAGCAGTTTTTTCCTGAACCCTGCCGCGATTTTTCTTTCCTTTTTGGTATTGGTGGGCAGGTCAAAAAATACAAACAACCACATGATACGGTAGGCGCTGATCCTTTTCAATGACATGCTTCAGCAGAAAGAAGGGTATCTGATCTTTTTACATTTGCCTGCAAAACAGCCTGCCAGCGAGGCAGTGGTGAGGGACAGGCCGATTCCCAGTGGCCGTTTGACCCTGGTGAACTGCACATCGTGGTTCAGGACATTCAGGAGATGGGATTTGGTTTCCGAATCCATCACGTGAAAATCGGAGCGCGAATGCATCCATTGGTAAACGGCTGCATCCACAAAGGGCCGGTAAGGTTCCATCAGGTCGTCGGCCAGGCAGAAAGCGTTGTATTTGCTTCGGTGGTGTATGCCGAAAGAAGGAAGCAGTCCCGATGATACAATGGCCCTGGCCGTGGAGGCACGCAGAACGGCATACCCGTAATTCAGCAGGTTGTTCGGCGGCAGGCCCTCGCGCGACCTTCTGAAGCCTGGCCCGAACAATTCTTTCCAGTACACCTGGGCGGCACGGGCTTCCTGGTTGCCCGTATCACCGCTTTTTACCGCTTTCCTAAATGCCAGCAGGTACCCGCTCTTTTTCCCTTGTGCATCCAGCAGAGCGGCCTGGTTTGATATTTTGGCCTCCACCGTTTGCTTCCACAGGTTTTTTCTCAGGGGTTCTGATGCGGCAATCTGTTGCCGGTACCGTTCCGTCTGGATGCTGTTGCCTTCAAAACTCTGCAGTATGGCAGAAGGGTGGTGTTTTTCATCGCAGAAAACCACCGCCACCCCGGCCCGGGCCAGTTCCCTCATCAGTACCTGGCTGACCACCACCTGCGGGTGATCGATCATCAGAAAACCCAGGTCTTCCAGCGGTACCGACCGGGTGCTGCCCGTATCCCGGTTTTCCAGCACCAGCTGGTTTAATTTGAATTTGAGGTAGTGCGGGTTTTCAATGCAAACGGTTCTTTTCAGCATGGTTTGTCAATGCCTGTAATATGGCCTGTAATAGTCAGACGGACTTTTACAGGATTCAATTCTTTCCATTTTTTAAAACTTACTATTCTAATCTCTTCTTCAGGATTATCTATGGATGAGGCAGTGTGCATCCGGAAGGTATAATCCATGGAAGAAAGTTTCTGCACCCGGAACAAATGGCGTGCAAGCTGTTCCCGGGGTATGTTTTGTATCCCGTCGTCTGTTTCCAGCCCGATCAGAAATAGGTCGTTCACTTCCATCACTGTGTGTATTTTTTCTCCGTCAGGTGGCAACCGGTATAGGGGTTCTTTGTTGGTTTTTCTCCTCACGGCTTCCCAGAAGGTGACTACCTGCTCGTTGAGGTTTCCGCCGCTGTCTTCATAAATCATAACATGGTGATTGTTCCGCAGGTTTACGTGCTGGTTTATATCCTTTTTCAGGCGGGCGGCATAACCCAGGTTTTCCCTGATCCTGACCGATTTGACAGGTACCTGCTCACCCTGTTTGCCGGGTAGGTGGATCATCCATTGGGTTTCCCCGTTTTCGTTTTTTTCAACATAGGTATTTTCGGGTACCTTTTTCCCTTTGAATCCACCCAGCATTTCAACACGGTTCAAAACCAGGCTGCGGATCACCGGATCGACAATTTTCATGATCTGGGCCTGAGTATCGAGGCTGGCAAGAGGTTTCCTAATATGAAAAGCTTCTTCCCCGTTGGCCGTTCTTTTTCCATAAATGTATTCTTTGTGCAGGGGCCCCCGGGCAGCCAGCCCCAGGTTTCTGTATTCCTTTCCGTTTTTTCTTGCTTTGTACATTCGTCGGGTAACCACCCGGTTCTTCTTCTCATGTGAAACCAGGATCTGTTCAATGGAACGTTTTGCCTGGAATCTGAAGTCATCCCACGGATCGGGGAAGCGGGGTTCTGTTCCGGTCCTTCTGTACCTGTTCCAGTAGGAAAGTTGCTGTACATGGTGAAGGGTGAGGCTGGCCATCACCAGGGCATCCACGGCATGATGCCGGTGGTCGTCGCGGCTTTTTTTCTGTGCCCCGGGATTCAGGATGCCATCCAGGCCCCACATGTACCTGAGTTTTGCCGTGATGCCTCCGGAAGCGACGTTTACAGTCCGGCAGACTTTTTTCAGGTATTTTTGTGCTTCCCGGCTGAGGTAACGTGTGTCGTTCAATTGCCGGCGGGCGAAATCCTCGTCCAGTTGTTTCCTGGTGAAACGTCTGAATTTTGCATAGCGTTTCGGGAATTCAGGCGAATTTTTAAAGAGGGTCAGGGCTCTCTGCCTTACCTCTTCCCAGGTTCCTTTTTCGGTATAATATTCGTACGGGGTCCGGTCGCCCTTGTTTCTGTTTTCATCGGCAAAGCAAAGGGTTTTGTTCATGTAGCTGTCGTCGAGGGACCGGCTCCAGGGAAGAATGTGCTCAATTTGCACTTCGCCTGAAAAAAGCTGTTCTATTCCAATTTGCCTGCCCGTGTAAGGGCAGATATGCTGGCACTCTTCCCATAATTTGTATTTCAGAATGTTCTCATGGTTTACCGGCTGGTTGTGCTGCATCAGGATCCCTCTGATCCTGTCGTTTTCTTTTTCATTTTCCTGTTGTTCCCTTCTGATACGAAGGCGGTCTTCTTTGCTCCCTTTTATATCGCGGGCCAGCTCGACCCGTATTTCATCGAAAGGCCCGAACTCATCGATCAGCTCGTTGACCACCTTTCTTACCTCAAACAGGGCTTTCACCACAACCGGGTTTCGGATTGCCTGAATTTCACGATCGGCATCTGTATTTACCGGAAGTTTATCCAGGATTTCCCCGTTTTCTGTTTCCACGCTGTGGTGATACAGTTTTTTCAGGCGTTTTTCATCCAGGGCGAACTGTTCCGTTAAAAAGGTACGCACATCATTCATGAACCCGCCTTTTTTGCTTTTTCTTACTATATCCGGAATATGGTCGATGATCAGTTCCTTCCGGTCTTCATTCAACAGGTTCCATTCCCCGCCAAATGCATTTTTTACTCCACCCAGTACCACGGCTATATCGTAAGTAAAACCCATCTGCAGGAAGGGAAGGATGTTGCTGATGGCTTTCCGGCTCAGGCCTGCATAACCCTGTTTTAATCCGAAACCTGCTATTTTCCGGGCTTTTTCCTCATCAAAGCCCCAGTGATTCATGGCATATTCTTTCAGTAACCGTTTGTCGTCGAATGAAAAAAGGATGTGCCATATTTTATCCTGTTCTTCTTCACTGAACTGATGCCATTTTTCGCCAAAAAATTTCCTGGATGAAAGCTGGCTGATGGTCTGGCTTCCTGCAATTTTATCCTCGTCCTGGTAGTTGAAATGGTAGCATGAATCCAGCTTATTGATTATTTTCCTGATATTTTTAAAGGGTGTTTTTTCTTTCGATAACAGGAAAGAAACGGCTTTTTCCCTTTCTTCCCGGGTGAGTTTTTCCCCGTTGCATTCGATGGTGTTGACAAACTGGTAGGTCCTGAATTTTTCAAAAGGAATGGCACTGACGGGACAGCGGTGCTTTTTGGGTTCGAACCGGCATTTGCCGATGAGGTATTTCTGCGATCGCAAAGGTCTTTGATAGAACAATACCCCGTCTCTGGTATATCCGTATTTATCTTTATCCAGTTTTCTTCCCCCGATGGCTTCGCGCAGGGAGAAATCCAATTCCGGGTGGAATTTACTCTGAGATTCCCAGATTTTCTCGAATTCGTCGATATACATCTGCCGGGTGGTATACCGGTTGCGTATTCTTTCCTTTCGGGTATCGATGGAGGCAAGGTAAGCTCCCAGGGTGGGATAGGAGTTCATTCCTTCCTTTGTACTGTTGATCCCGGTTTTTCCTTCTGACGGATTACCTTCAAAAATTTTTCCCTCATCTTCCTTTACAATCCGGCTGTTGCTCTGAAACCCTCTTCGCTGGGTCATATGGTAGAAAACACGCCCCAGTTCCGATAAACGGATTGCTTCATACAGGGCTTTCTTTCTGAGCTCGTAAGGATTCATTCTGAACCATTCTTTCATCTCCGCTTCATCTTCTGCCGGGGGGCACATGTTGTTTTTCCGCAGCAGTTCCAGCATCAATTTTTTTCTCAGTTTCCGGCGGAAATGTTGCCGTCGGGCCGAACGGGCCTCCCTCCGTGTGGCATTGCGTGAAATTTCCCGTTCACCCTGGCCCAGGTTTTCCACTCCTTCCTGGAATATTCTGACTCCTGTGCCGAAAATTTGTTTATTTTCATTGTCAACCACCGCCCAGCCGATGGAATTGGTTCCGAGGTCCAAACCAAGTATTCGTGCCATTGCCAGTTTGTTTTAAGGTGAGTTGACTAAATTAAAATATTTTTCTATATTTGTAAAGGATTATTATCCAATTTACATCTTATCACAATAAGGCTATATGCCGTAGGAGTAATCCTTGAGCCCTGTCTACCCGGCAGGGCTTTTTTTATCCTCTGTATTTTCGGATATAATTGTACATTTACCCTCCGGTCATGAATGTTTAATGATAAAAAGCATTTTTCCATGAAACGTTTTTCTTTTCTGCTGCTTGTCAGTATTCCGTTCTGCCTCCATGCCGCGGAAACGCCCCGCATTACCCTGGAGGATATATACCTGCACCAGGCTTTCCGGGAAAAAACCGTGAGCGGGCTGCGCTCAATGAACGACGGCCGTCACTACACGGCCTTCGACGGCAACCTCATCGTGAAATACAGCTACGAAACCGGCCTGCCCGTCGACACCCTTTTTCATCCCGGCTGGGTGGACGGTACGGTGGGAAGGGTGACCGACTATGCCTTTTCTTCCGATGAGAAACGCATGCTGCTGGTCACCGGCTTCCGGAAAATCTACCGCCGCTCCTTCCTGGCCGATTATGTGGTGTGGGAACCGGAAAGCAAAAAATGGACCCCCCTGTCGGAGAACGGCAAACAAATGGTGGCATCCTTCTCTCCTGACGGAAAATCGGTGGCATTCGTGCGCAACAACAACCTGTTCGTGAAAAACCTGGAAACAGGCGAAGAAAAACAGCTTACCTCCGACGGGGAACAAAACCGCATCATCAACGGGCATACCGACTGGGTGTACGAAGAGGAATTTGCCTTTACCCGGGCCTTCGCCTGGTCGCCCGATAACCGGCACATTGCCTTCTACCGCTTTGACGAATCGGAAGTGCCCCTGTTCCACATGACCCTGTACGAAGACCGTCTGTACCCGCGCGACTATACCTTTAAGTATCCCAAGGCCGGCGAAAAGAATGCCGTGGTGGAAATATGGGTGGTGAATACCGAAACAGGCCGCCGGGTGAAAATGGATATCGGGCCGGAAACCGACCAGTACATCCCGCGCATCAAATGGACCCATGACCCCGGCGTACTGGGCATCATCAGGATGAACCGCCTGCAGAACCGGCTCGACATCCTGCTGGCCGTGCCCCGCACAGGCTATTCCCAGGTGGTGTATACGGAAGAGAACGAAAGGTATATCAGCGAGGTGACCGACGATTACCTCACGTTCCTGTCTGACGGGAAGCGTTTTCTTATCAACAGCGAAAAAGACGGGTACAACCATTTTTACCTGTACGACCTGAACGGGAACCTCGTGAACCAGGTCACCCGGGGTGAATGGGATGCACACAGCCTGCTGGGCCTGGATGAAAACCGCGACATGCTGTATTATACCGCCTCGGAAGAATCGCCGCTGCGCCGCGATGTGTACCGCATCCGCCTTGACGGGAAACGGAAAGAAAAAATCAGTACCATGCCGGGAACCAACCGGGCCGTGTTCAGCCGTTCGTTCGATTATTACATCATGTACCATTCATCGGTCCATAACCCCACCCTCATAACCCTTCACGACCGCCGGGGGCGGCTGGTGCGGGTGCTCGAAGACAATGCCGCCCTGAAGGAGAAGACCCGGGTATACGGCATTCCCGAAAAGGAATTTTTCAGTTTCACCACATCCGAAGGAGTGAAGTTGAACGGCTGGATGATCAAACCGGCCGGCTTCGACCCCGGAGAAAAATACCCCGTGCTGATGCGGGTTTACGGCGGCCCGGGTTCACAGACCGTAACCGATTCGTGGGATTTTGGCTGGAACCAGTACCTGGCCCAGCAGGGCATCCTGGTGGTTTCGGTCGACAACCGGGGAACCGGCGCCCGGGGGGAAACGTTTAAAAAAATGACCTACGGGCAGCTGGGAAAATACGAAACCATCGACCAGACCGAGGCGGCCCGCAACCTGGGCAGCCTTCCCTATGTGGATGCCGGCCGGATCGGTATCTTCGGATGGAGCTACGGAGGCTTCATGGCTTCGTCGTGCCTGTTCAAAAGTCCCGCTGTGTTCAGCCTGGCGGTGGCCGGGGCACCCGTTACTTCATGGAGGTATTACGATACCGTTTACACGGAAAGGTACATGGGCCTGCCGCAGGATAACCCCGACGGATACGACGATAACAGCCCCCTGCATTTTACCGGGCAGCTGAAGGGGAAATTCCTTCTGATCCATGGAACAGGCGACGACAACGTGCATTTCCAGAATTCGGCCGAACTGGTACGCCGGCTGGTTGAGGAGAACAAAACCTTCGATATGCACTTTTATACCGACCAGGCGCACGGCTTCAGGGGAGGAGTGACCAACCTGCACCTGTACCGGAAAATTTCTTCTTTTATAGAAGAAAACCTGTAGGCTGGCTGAGAATGTCCGGAAAAATGGCACATTATTTGGATTGGTTAAGCTAAAAGAAACCAATAACCAGAATCATGAAAAAGCTATTCATTTTATATGCCGGTGTGGCGCTTATCATGACCGGATGCCGGATAAAACCCGAAGCCGGATTTTCTGTCGAATCGCGGATTGTGGAAGCAGGAGAGGATATATACTTCACCAATGAATCCCTGGATGCCGTATCCTATGAATGGGATTTCGGCGATGGATACATTTCCTACGAAACTCATCCGGTGCATCATTACAATGCCACCGGGACGTATACCGTAACCCTGACGGCCTATTCAAGGGACGACCTGGCCGACCGGGTGTTCATGGATATTACCGTACTGCCCCAGACCGTGGTGAACATCCTGGTGCTGGAGTATTATGATGAGTATGAAGTTCCCGGGGCAGAGGTGACCCTGTATTACACGTATGACGATTGGTATGACTTTATCGATCCGGTAATTACCGGATGGACCAACCAGGCAGGGGAGGTGGAATTTTACCATGTGGAAGGCGGCCCCTATTATGTGGACATCTGGGAAGAATTCCATGATAATGAGCAGCTTGGGCTGGAGGACCCGCTGAACGTGAAAATCGACGTGACCGAGAACGAGGTGAACCTCTGGACCCTGTACGTGGATTACTACCCGTCCGGCAAGAAAAGCCTGGAAGAAGGGAAACGCCGGATACGCTCGGTGCGTGTGGAAAAAGACCGGCCTGTAGTGAAGATCCCGTACAGAAGGGAACCGGAAGAACAATAAAGCGGCATGGACATCCTGCCTGAATCAGACCCGGAGTGTTTTCGCTCCGGGTTTATTGTATGCGGTAAAATTTATTTGGAAAATATGCATGATTTTTACAAAATTTTTAACTTTGCAGCCCGATCCTTTTGAAACGAATCGTTGGTTCTTTAAATATTGCAGTGATAGATCAATGCCCGGATGGCAGGTCCGACCGCCGGGAGAAATGGTCCGGTGGACCATTTCCGGGAGGAGCCAGCCTGCAGGGGGGACAATTCCGGCATCCGGGCATGAGTCAATGAAGGGTTACTTTATGCAGGAAAGTAATTGGTTCTTTAAATATTGCAGTGATAGATCAATGCCCAGATGGCGGAATTGGTAGACGCGCTAGTTTCAGGGACTAGTGTACGCAAGTACGTGCAGGTTCGAGTCCTGTTCTGGGCACCAGGGAAGGGGGAAGGATGCGAAAGCTTTCCATCCTTCCCGCCGTGTCTTGGTACAGGAATGGAACTGGTTCCAACCCGCCATACACGCTTCCAACCCGCCCAGGTGGTGAAATTGGTAGACACGCCAGCTTGAGGGGCTGGTGCTCGTTAAGGGCGTGCAGGTTCAAGTCCTGTCCTGGGCACAACCTCAGAAAACATTCAGGGGGATCCGGTTTCCGGTTCCCCCTTTTTTCGTTATGGCCATTTCCCTGTCCGAACCAATTTTTCATTGTTATTTTCTGTTAAAACGGGGATAAAAAGTACCGGTTCTTCTTGAAATCTTACCGCATATTGATTATCTTTAAAGATATGGGTTTCCCGGCCCCATGGTTCTTCCGGATTGTATGGATTCTCAGACTTCTGTGGATGGTATACTTCTTAAATCAACACAAATTTATGGATACAAAACTGGGTATTTGGCTTGACTGCGAGAAAGCCTGCCTGATCTTCCTGTCGGATGACCGGGTCAGGGTGGAACACATCGCTTCAGAAGTAGAAAGCAGGGTAAGGATTGAAGGAGAAACCAAAGAAGCCTCACGCCTGGGAGGCATGTTTATCAATCCTGTCAGAAAACGGACGGAAAGGAGAAAACACCAGTTCAAAGAGTATTTTGAACGCCTGATGTCGCACATGAAAGCGGTGGAGGAGATTTATCTCTTCGGCCCGGCTGAAACGGGTAAAAAGCTTGGGAAGGAGATCCGCGGGAACAAAAGCCTGCGGAATATCCCCGTGCATGTGGAAAAGGCCGATAAAATGACAGAAAACCAGATGATTGCCCGGGTGAAAAAATTCTTCGAGGAGAGGGATGCGGGCACCGGGCGAAGAAAGGGAAGGGCCTAATAACCGGTTACCCACAGGGTTTTACCGGTATTCATACAAAGTTCCGTTAAATTTACCAGGGAACGGACCACACCTGCCAGCCGGTCGCGGTAGAACTTCCATTTTTTCTCCCACAATGCATCCTGTTCCTCAAGGGTCGACAGGAACAGGTTGCCCATGAACCGGCTTCTGATCAGAGAGATGAAGGAAGCCTCTTCCTGTATTTCTTCCAGAACGTTCCGTTCTTTTTTCAGGGCACGGTGCAGGGCCACGATCTGCCGGGCTGAATAACGGGTGGGCTCCTGGTAATCGTACAGGGAATGACTGGATTCGAAACAATGGACCAGCAGGTTGAATACTTCCGTATCGAGAAACAGGGAATTCTGCAGTCCCGGATGGTATGGGCGGTCTTCTTCCAGAACATGCAGTTCAACCACATTGTTCATATCTTTTCTGTATAGTTCCAGACGCATGAACGGACGATTTACGTTTTAAAAATAGGAAATTCATGCCTATTTGTAAATAGTTGTATTTTTGTCGGGTAAAATACTGAGTGTTGAAACATTTTATACCTCTTCTGCAGGAACTTTTTAAAACCTGGTCGGGTGAAGAAGCGACCGGTATGGAAGCTTTCCCGCCTTCAGGATCCAGCAGGGAATATTACCGGCTTACCGGCGGAGGGAAAACGGCGATCGGGGTGTATCATCCCGATCATCCTGAATACCGGGCCTTTGCTTCTTTTACCCGTCAGTTCAACCGGCTGGGCCTGCCGGTTCCCCGGTGGCTGGCGGGCGATGAGGAACGGTCACTTTACCTGATCAGTGACCTGGGCGACGATACATTGTTCGGAAGGGTGCTGGCGGCAGAAAAATCAGGAAGCAAAAGAAGCGGGGTAATGGATTATTTCAGGCAGGCGCTGACCGACCTGATCAGGTTTCAACTGGCAGGAGGGGAGAAGCTGGACCTGAAGGAGGCTTACCCTGTGAAACGCTTCGACCGGCAATCGATGATGTGGGACCTGAATTATTTCAAATATTTCTTCCTGCGTCTGTCAGGAGTTCCTTTTCATGAAGCGAAACTGGAGGAGGATTTCGGTGAGCTGTGCACTTTCCTGGCTTCTGCCGATGCTTCCTATTTTATGTACCGCGATTTTCAGAGCCGGAATATCCATATCTGTGCCGACGGCCTGTATTACATCGATTATCAGGGCGGCAGAAAAGGTCCTCTGGCGTATGATCCCGCTTCACTGCTCTTTCAGGCCCGCGCGGGTTTTTCGACCGAGGAAAGGGCCGAACTGCTGGAGCATTACCTGAGGGAAGCCGGCAGGCACCTGAATATCAATGAAAAACACTTCCGGAAAGAGTTCACGGCGTTTGCCCTGCTGCGTATGATGCAGGTGCTGGGAGCCTATGGCTACCGGGGATGGTTTGAAGGGAAGCCCCATTTTATCCGCAGCATCCTTCCGGCACTGGAAAACCTGAATGCTCTGCTGGCTGACCGGGAGATGCCGGTAGAAATATCTTATTTGAAAGATATTTTGCCCCGTATGTCGGAAGCTCCCTTTGCCGATGAACTGCGCCATATGGATCCCGGAGGCGAAGGGTTGCGGGTGATGATCACCAGCTTTTCATACAAGAACGGTATTCCGGCCGATTATTCCGGAAACGGGGGAGGGTTTGTGTTCGATTGCCGTTTTCTCGACAATCCCGGAAGGTTCCCTGAGTTTAGTAACAAAACGGGGTTCGACCGGAAAGTGATCGGGTTCCTTGACGGAAAAGAAGAAGTGGAAAAATACCTGAACGATGCCTTCCGGATGGTGTCGGAAGCTGTAGAAAAATACCTGGGCCGCGACTTCAGGCACCTGATGGTGAATTTTGGATGCACCGGAGGGCAACATCGCTCGGTGTATATGGCTGAAAGGTTGGCTAAACGTTTGAGGTCGGCTTACCCGGTGGATGTCAGGGTGTGGCATCGTGAACTGGGAAAAAACACCTGAAACAGATAACGCCTGGCAGGAATGGAAATGAACGGGAACATAAGGGGAATGATCCTGGCCGCCGGAATGGGAACACGCCTGGGCCGGTATACGCGGCATCAACCCAAAGCCCTCTTGCAGGTGGGCAGGTATACCCTGCTGGAGCAGGCTGTGAAAAAGCTGGTCAGCCATGGAATCACACACATTGTGGTGAATGTGCACCACCATGCGCAACAGGTGAGGGAATACATTGAACGGCAGGGCGGGTTCGGTGCCGACATGGAAATCTCCGGCGAAGAAGACAGGCTTCTCGATACGGGCGGAGGGATTTTCAAGGCGGCTCCTTTTCTGAGCCGGGCACAATACTGTGTGGTGTATAATGCGGATGTGGTAAGCAACATCAACCTCAGCCGCATGATTGAAAAACACCTGGCTTCAAACGCCCTGGCCACCCTGGCGGTAAGGGAACGGGATGCGTCGCGTTACCTTTTATTCGATGAAAGTGGCAGGTTAAGGGCCTGGAAGAATGTCCGTACCGGGGAAATCATGGGGGATATGGCCGGAAACGGAGAACTGGTCCCCCTGGCATTCAGCGGAATCCATGTATTGTCGACAAAGATATTTGAACTGTATAAAGCGGGGACGCCTTCTTTTCCCATCATTCCGGTATACCTGGAACTGGCCCGCAACCACCGGGTGATGGCTTACCCGCACAACAAGGATGTGTGGATGGATGTGGGGAAGCCTGAGCAGATAGAGGAGGCGGGAAACTGGCTGAATGAAAATATGAAATATTGATTCTGATGAAGAGTCCTGTAAAACGCGTTGCTGCCATACACGACCTTTCGGGGATAGGCCATGTGTCGCTTACGGCGGTGATCCCCATTCTTTCCTCCATGGGCATACAGGTGTGCCCCCTGCCCACGGCGGTACTTTCGGCGCACAGCCGGTATAACGAATTCCATTTTGTTGACCTGACCGATCATGTACCGGCTTTTATCGACCACTGGAAAAGACTGGGAATTCGTTTTCATGCCATATACAGCGGCTTTCTCGGTTCGCACCGGCAGATACGCATGGTGGAGGAAATGATCACCGCTTTCCGTCACGACGACCTGCTGGTGGTGGTGGATCCGGTAATGGGCGACGACGGGAAACTTTACGGCCCCATGAAGCCTGAAATGGTGGAGGAAATGCGGCAGTTGATCGGCCGGGCCGACCTGATCACCCCGAACCTCACGGAAGCAGCTTTTTTGCTCGGGAAAGAACTTCCATCACAGATCGGAACCGAAGAACTGAAAGAATGGATCAAAAGCCTGTCGGAAATGGGGCCCGGCATGGTGGTGGTGACCAGTGTACCCGACCCCGATTCTGACAAGCGTACTTCGGTAATTGCATACAACCGAAATGGAAACCGTTTCTGGCGGGTGAGCTGTGATTACCTGCCGGCCGATTATCCCGGAACGGGCGATTGCTTCGCCAGCGTGATGGTGGGCTCCCTGTTGCAGGGCGACAGCCTGCCCGTTGCCCTTGACCGGGCCGTTCATTTTATTTCCAGCGGGGTTCGCACCACCTTTGGGTATGATTACGATCCCAATGAGGGGATCATGCTGGAAAGGGTGTTGAATACCCTGAATATGCCTGTCAATAACGGATCATACCAGATACTTGACTGATGATGAAGAAAGAGACACGACCGGGAATGGTTTTGACCGATTTCGACGGCACACTGCATCATCCGGTGAACAGCGTGAGCAGCCGTGACCTTGAAACCCTGCACCGGATGGAAAAAGAGGGGATAATACGTGTGATTGCCACCGGCCGCAACCTTTTTTCTTTCAGGCGGCTCATTCCAGATGATTTTCCCATCGACTACCTGATATTCAGTACCGGTTGCGGAATCTACGACTGGAAGCACAAGGAACTGGTACATGCCTGCCACCTCGACCGGCCGCTGGCGGAGGCGGTGGTTGAAAATCTGGTGAAGGAAGGGGTGGGCTTTATGGTTCACAGGGAAGTGCCGGAAAACCACCATTTTGTATATTTTCCCGGAAAAGAGTTGAATCCTGATTTTGAGAAGCGTTGTGAACTGTACCGGCCTTTTGCCCGGCCTTTTGACGGGAAAAATATCCCTTTTCAAACGGTTTCCCAGGTGCTGGCCATTGTGCCGCCCGATGCAGAGAAGTTCGATGCGCTGGCAGACCGTTTCGAGGAGGTACGGGTGATCCGGTCTACCTCCCCCATCAGCGGGGAATGGTTCTGGATGGAATTTTTCCATCCCGGGGTTTCCAAGGGAGCCGCCGCAGCCTGGCTGTCAGACTACCTGGGAATTGAGCGGGAACATACCCTGGCCCTGGGAAACGATTACAATGATGTGGAAATGCTGGAATGGGCCGGACATGCCTATATGGTGGAAGATGCCCCGGAAGAACTGAAGGCCCTGTACCGCCAGGCCCGCAGGGTGGAAGACCATGCTCTGACAGGGGTGATGGACCTGTACTGGTAATCATGAAAATGGATCATTGTTTTAATTATCTGCAGGAGGAAACAATATGAAATTCACATTAAAGGAAAAACTTCAGGGCGATGAGCCCCTGATTGGCACCATGCTGACCCTGCCTTCTACGGAAGTGGCCGAGATCGTCTCTTCCCTGGGTTACGACTGGGTGTTTATCGATGCCGAACATTCGGCCCTGAATGTTCCGCAGATCGGTATGCTGTTGCAGGCCCTGAGGCCGGGCTGCAGCGGGGTGGTCAGGGTCCCGGCAGCGGATGAAGCCTGGATCAAAAAAGTGCTCGACCTGGGTGTGGAGGGGCTCATTGTGCCGAACGTGAAAACGGCTGCTGAGGCGAAAAAGATTGTGGAAATGTGCCACTATCCGCCTGAAGGGAGCCGGAGCGTGGGCATAGCCCGGGCACATACCTACGGCCTTGCTTTCGGAACGTATATGCAGACGGCGAATGACGATCTCACGGTGATCCTTCAGCTTGAGCATCACGAGGCTTTTGAGAATATCGATCAGATACTGGAAGTGAAAGGATTCGATGCCGTGTTTATCGGGCCTTACGATTACTCAGCCAGTGTGGGTAAAACCGGGCAGGTGGAGGATGAGGAAGTACAGCGCGAGATAGCCCGTATTAATGAAAAATGCCGGAGAAAAAAGATCCCCGTGGGGATTTTCGGCATGAATGCCCGGGCAGTGAAGGAGTATATGCTGCAGGGATATTCGCTGATCACGGCGGGGATTGACTTTCTCTTCCTGAAAGAAACAGCCGAAGAAACCCTGAAAGCCCTCCGTCAGCGTTCCTATTGAATGACTCCCGATCCCACCAGTTCATCATCCCGGTACCAGGCGGCAAACTGGCCCGGCGTAATGCCCCGCTGGGGCTGATCGAAAAGAATATGGATCCCATCCGCCGTTTTGTGAAGGGTGGCCTGCTGCAGGGGCTGACGGTACCGGATCCTGACCAGGTAAGGTGCCCGCCCGCCGGGTGATAGTGCCAGGTCGGGCCTGATCCAGTGCTCATCAGCGGCCGGAATGAACAGGCCGGGGCGGTACAATCCCGGATGATCCTGCCCCTGGCCCACGTACAGCACATTGTTTTTCACATCGGTGCCGATCACGAACAAAGCCTGTTCCTTACCACCGATGTTCAACCCCTTGCGTTGCCCGATGGTGAAAAAATGTGCGCCCCGGTGCTCTCCCACCGGAATCCCCATGGAAGCATCATAGGTCCATGGGCGGGTGATGAGGTGGAATGCCCCTTTTTCTGCCCATTGCCTGCATTGTGCGGGAGTCCGTTCCCTGTATTGTGAAAGGCCGGCCGGGATCTCGATCACAGTCCCTTCTTTGGCTTTCAGTTTCTGTTGCAGGAAGGTGGGCAAATCGACTTTTCCCACAAAACAGATGCCCTGCGAATCTTTCTTGAAAGCCGTGGCCAGCTTCATGGAATCGGCTATCTGACGAACCTCCGGCTTTTTGAGTTGACCGAGGGGGAAAACCACTTTTGACAATTGTTCCTGCGATAGCTGGCACAGGAAATAACTCTGGTCTTTGTTCCGGTCGGTTCCTGCCAGCAGCCGGTAGATTGTCTTTCCGTCTTTCCCGATGGTCTCTTTCCGGCAGTAATGACCGGTGGCTACCATAGCGGCCCCCTGTTTTTGGGCTTCCCGGATGAACAGGTCGAACTTGATCTCGCGGTTGCACAGCACGTCGGGGTTGGGTGTCCGGCCCGCCTGGTATTCCCTGAACATGTAATCCACCACCCGTTTGTAATACGGGCCGCTCAGATCAATAAAATGCAGGGGAATATTCAGTTTATGAGCCACCAGCCTGGCTACCAGCAGGTCGTCTTCCCAGGGACAGTCGCCGGCCAGCAGCCCGGTGGTGTCATGCCAGTTTTGCATGAACAT
Source organism: Bacteroidales bacterium (assembly GCA_049975425.1). Taxonomy (GTDB): domain Bacteria; phylum Bacteroidota; class Bacteroidia; order Bacteroidales; family VadinHA17; genus HyVt-105. Next base: position 358 of record JBNGDI010000050.1, on the reverse strand, counting down.
CCCTTCTACCCGGTAGCCTTCCTGTTTCAGAAGGTAAGCCGCCACGCTCGAATCCACTCCGCCCGACAGGCCGACGATTATTTTTTCCATAAGACATATCTTCTACGGGAATGCAAAATTAACAAATATCCGGAGAGAACGGGTGATTTGATGTAATCGGGTAATGGAGCGATGGAGAGGGAGGCAGTTTAGATAAAATCGGCAGCCAGGTGGTTCCGGGACTAAGAGACTCAGAGTGGGTTCTCTGTGAAGGCATTTTGAACCCATTTTATCGGGGAATGGGATGTGTAAAAACAACTACGTAGTTATATACGTTGCATTCTACGTAGATATCCACAGTATGATAACGGAAAGTTTC
>JBNGDI010000049.1:0-16905 GCA_049975425.1 Bacteroidales bacterium | reverse complement strand
CAGCATTTTTTCCAAATATACAAGAAATTGCTGATTATATCATAACAAAGCCAGAATACTACGTAGTTATGTTTCCTCTGAATCAATCATAACAATCTATAAAGATTGACGGGCTTCACATACCGGATTATTTTTAATACAAACAGCACGTACATAAAAAAACAGATCTTCCGGTACGGAAGATCTGTTTTTAAACGGGGAAGAAATATTATTCCACCTTCAGCACTTCCCTGATGGCTTTTTTAAAGGTTTCCTTGGGGAGGGCCCCCATGGCCATCTGGGGCTGTTCTTTCATGGGAACAAACAGCAGCGACGGGATACTCTGGATCCCAAACATACCGGCCAGTTCACGTTCTGCTTCCGTATCGATTTTATAAATATTCAGTTTCCCGTCGTATTCTTCCGCCAGTTCTTCCAGAATGGGAGCTACCATTTTACAGGGAGCACACCAGTCGGCATAAAAGTCGATGAGGCAGGGAACATCACCTTCATATTCCCATTCCGTGTTCTTTTCGAAATCAAAGACCTTCTCTTTGAAAGTTTCTTTTGTGAGATGTTCAATCATGATCTATTATCTTAATATATGTATATAAATTCATTATTAAATTCGTTGCAAATATACCAAATTACGTACCATTTGCAAAAAGAATCTCTGCTTACCAAAAAAAAACAAATAAGTTGTAATTTTGTCACTGTTACGTCCAAATTTGTCAGTCATCTGCCAGTGAAATCTCTTCTTGACCATCCTGTTTTTGAGCAGATTTCCCGTATTCTGGGCCGGGAACAGCGGGAAGCATATGTAGTGGGAGGATATGTGCGTGATGCCCTTTTGGGAAGGCCGTGCAAAGACATTGACATTGTGGTGGCTGGCAGCGGCATCGACCTTGCAAAACAATATGCCCGGACACTGGGAGGAAAAACCCGGGTATCGGTATTCAGAAATTTCGGAACGGCCATGGTGCAAACCGGCGATACCGAAATTGAATTTGTGGGAGCCAGAAAAGAATCCTACCGCAGGAACTCACGCAAACCCATAGTGGAGAACGGAAGCCTGGAAGACGACCTCAGGAGGCGTGATTTTACCATCAATACCCTGGCTGTGGCCCTGCATCCTGAACAGTACGGGACACTGGTCGACAGATTCGGAGGAATGAACGATCTGGAGAATAAACTGATCCGGACCCCGCTTGATCCCGATAAAACCTTTGACGACGACCCTTTGAGAATGATCCGTGGCATCCGTTTTGCCACACAACTCGATTTTCACCTGCACCCCGATACACTGAAGGCCATCCGGAGGAATCATCAAAGGATCGGGATCGTTTCCATGGAAAGGATTACCGAAGAACTGAACAAGATCATGCTTTCCCCCAAACCTTCCATCGGGTTCAAACTGCTCGATAAAACGGAACTTTTGCCCCTGATCCTGCCTGAAATAAGCCGCATGAAGGGAGTGGAAGTGATCGACAACAAGCAGCACAAGGATAATTTTTACCATACCCTGAAAGTGCTCGATAATATCAGCCGGAAAACCGGAAACCTGTGGCTGAAGTGGGCAGCCCTGTTGCACGACGTGGGCAAACCGGTTACCAAAAAATTCGAACCGGAAACGGGATGGACCTTTCATGCGCATGATTATGCAGGAGCCAGAATGGTGCCGGAGATTTTCCGCAGGCTGAAGCTTCCCCTGAATGAAAAAATGAAATTCGTACGCAAAATGGTACGTTTGCACCTTCGACCCATGGCCCTGGTACAGGAAGAAGTCACCGACTCGGCCGTCAGGCGACTCCTGTTTGAAGCCGGTGATGACATCGACGATCTGATGACCCTTTGTGAAGCGGATATTACTTCCAAATACCAGGATGTGGTCAGAAAGCACCAGGCGAACTTCAGGCTGGTGAGAAAGAAGCTGAAGGAAATTGAAGAAAAGGATGCTGTTAGAAATTTCCAGCCTCCAATCAGGGGGGAAGAAATTATGAAGACATTCGGTATTCCCCCGTCAAAAAAGGTGGGAGTTATCAAAGATGCGATCAAGGAAGCCATCCTGGAAGGGGAAATCCCAAACAAAAGGGAAGAAGCATGGAACTTCATGCTGAAAAAAGGAAGGGAAATGGGTCTGAAACCGGCTGACCCGGATCAGGGCAAGCAAACGAAATCGGCAACCACAGGCAGGTGATCACTGTACCCGCCGGCATACCGGTATCCTTCGAAGGTGCGGAAAGGCTCCACTCCGGGAAACCGGTTATCCTCCTTCACCATGAAGGTTTCCCTTATTACGCGAAAGCTCCCCTCTTTCCACCGCAGGCCTTTCTCCGATAACAGGGACCGGCTGACCATAATCTGATCGTACGCATACCACCTCCCCTCATATTTCAGGGTTCCTCCCTGCATTCCAGCCGAACCGGCCGCCAGATTGATCATAACCGAATCCCGGGTAAGGTATGCCGCAGCTGGATCATCAGGGTTATCGTTCAGATCGCCGGTCAGAATAATATATGCATCAGGCTCTGCCTGCAGCAGAGAATCAATTTTACCTGCCACCATTATCGATGCCCGCATGCGGTGCTCCGGCGGATTAAAACGGGACGGCCAGTGAACCAGAATAATGTGCAGGGAAGATGTACAGGAGATTTCACCCCGTACATATAGCACCGGCCGTGTAGCCAGTACATGTCCGTCGCCGTCGGTCAGCTGCCACGACTCAAAACCAGCCGGTTCAAAAGCATCCTTCCGGTAAGCCAGGGCAACATCAATGCCTCGCTCGTCGGGCGATTCAACATGCACAATTCCCCAGGGATATTTTACCAGTGGAGTTTTTGTGAAAAGGTCTTCCACCACCTGCCGGTTTTCAACCTCACAAAGACCGATCAGTTCCGGAGGCTCCCATCCCCCCGCTGCAACCACTACCTGAAATATCCGGTGTAATTTCTGCCGGTATTTCCACCCGTTCCAGGCCCTTCGCCCCGAAGGGGTATATTCATCATCACCAGGAAGGGGGTGGTCGAGGGTATCGAACAGATTCTCCACATTATAGAACATCAGCCGGAAATTGTCAGACCGGCCGGGAACCGAATGCGGTGTTCCTGCATAAAAAGCAAGCACCAGGCCGGTTGCCAGAATTATTGGTACCCAAGGCCCTTTATGTACGCCTTTTTTATTTCTCAGGAATGGTTTCATAGGCTCCCAAATCAGGCGCACCATCAGACAGGCGGGAATTCCCTGCCAGGTCGAAAGGAACCTGTTGCGCAATCGCCCAGTCTCCCTTATCCCTGGCAAAAGCTTCGGGCAGAAGAGTAAAATCGGGTGGATCGTACAGACTGACAAAGCCGGGATCGGTATCCGTGAAAATATTTTCAAAATGTTCCGGATCATTTGAAAACAAATCCGGTGGCGCCTTCAGGTAACAGGAAGAAAACCGGTACCCGAACAGTCCTTCCCCATTCCACCGTGACAACCCCAGTTCAGTTTCTTTTCGTCCATCGATAATACAATTCCCGAATTCGGCCGCCACCAAATCGGCAGTAAGCACCTGGTCATCACTCACCCGGTAATGGTCGGCAATCAGAACCGCAGGTGTGGATCTTGCCGTATAGGTCCAGTAATTGGCTACCGTACAGTGCAGAAAACGGTAATCCCCTCCGAGTGTGAGCAAAATGCTGTAGTGCCCGCAGTCGGTAATCAGCAGGTTTTCGGCCCGGACCGTACCCCCGATGGAAGAAAGACCGCTGTATGTCATGTGTTCGATTATGACGTTCCTGATGCTAATCCGGGGGGCCGGATCGCCGGTAAAAAGGTTTCCCATGTGTATCCCGCTGGAAGCATTTCTCACTACCATATTTTCCAGTTCATGCTCTCCGCTTCCGTTCAGAAAATACAAGCCGTTCCACTGACCGGGAATATTCCTGTACATGGTTTCCAGCCGGTCGCCCTGGAATACCACGGGATTTCCCGCCGTTCCCTTAACCAGGAGTGTCCCTGCCACGTATATAGTACTGAAACGATGCATGTAGATCTGTACGCCTTCTTCAATGGTCAGAACCTGTCCCGTATCCACCAGAAGGCTGTTAAATATCAGATATGGTTTGCCAGAGGTCCATTTCCGGGTAGTGATCGTCTCACTATCCAGCAAATGAACATCCTGGCCCCAGGCCAGCAGATCAACGTCCTGCCAGGCATTTTCCGTGGTAAAGACAATGGAATCGGGCACCACCAGGGGATTATCGTCCTCCAGGGGATCAATGGTTACCTCAACAAAAACAAACATACTGTCATTCGCCCGAAGTGTGTAATTCCTGATTTCGGGTCCAGCTATTCCGTCAGCATTTATACGGAAAGGGGATTCCGGTCCCCCGGCCAGCCGGATGGAACGGATTGTCACATCGTAGGGATGCCGGTTGAACACCTTGAAATGACGGGTAACCGAACCTACCGTAGTGAAAACAGTATCGAAAACGAGGGTGTCCACCGAAAACTCCAGCATTTCTTCCCGATCGTTATAGGCGGGGCCCTTGGAACAAGAAAATATTCCTGCCATTCCCACTATAAAAAGAATAAACCTGGCAGTATATGGCAGAAACTTTCTCATAGCACCAAAGATAAACAATTCAGGTCAGCTGCCGGCACAGCCATCACAGAGAGAACGGAGTCCGGTTTTTTTTAGTATTCAATTCATCCTGCCTGTTCAGGTTGTTAATTATTTTATATTTTTATTCCTAGATCATTTCAAGAATGAATAGCCTTATGAAACGCAACATGCCATTTATGATCTTACTGGGAAGTATCTTCATGGGTTCGTGCCAGTCACTTCAGAAAGCCGATCTCATAATAACAGACGCAACCATTTACACTGTTGATGAACCGTTTTCCATACAGGAAGCCATGGCGATAAAAGACGGGAAAATCCTGGCTGTAGGAACGGACAGTGCAATACGACAGGCATACCGGGCCGCCCAGGAAATTTCCCTTGGCGGGAAATATGTTTATCCCGGATTTATCGACGCTCACTGTCATTTTTTAAGTTATGGCCGGAACTTACAGCATGCCGATCTGACAGGTACCGGTTCATTCGAAGAGATTCTGGAAATATTACAGATACATCACAAAAAACATCCTTCGTCCTGGATCATTGGCAGGGGATGGGATCAGAACGACTGGCCGGTAAAAGAATTTCCCACCAGTGAAGAGCTCGACCGCCTCTTTCCCGACACACCGGTTCTGATAACGCGTATCGACGGACATGCAGCCGTGGCCAACCGGAAAGCACTGGAAATGGCCGGCGTTACGGGAGAGACTGCAGTGGAAGGCGGAGAAGTGATTACCCGGAACGGTATTCCCACCGGCGTGCTGATTGATAATGCCATTTCACTGGTCAGTAGGATGGTTCCCCGCCCCGGGAAAGAAGAAACAGCCCGTGCCCTGCTGAACGCCCAGGAAAATTGCCTGGCAGTAGGACTGACATCGGTACATGATGCCGGGCTGGGGCGGGAGGAAGTGGAAACAATCGATTCACTGCAAAAAGATGGAAGTCTGAAAATGCGTATATATGCCATGCTGAATCCGTCGGAAGAGAATTTCGAACAGTTTATCCGCAGGGGGCCTTATAAAACCGACCGGCTCCATATCAGGTCGATCAAACTGTTCAGCGATGGTGCCCTTGGATCCAGAGGAGCCCTCCTCCTCGAACCCTACTCGGATGATCAGGATAATAAAGGCCTGCTGGTAAGCGATATCAATGAACTGGAGCGGTTGTGCCGTGAAGCATACAAATACAATTATCAGGTATGTACACACGCCATAGGTGATTCAGCCAACCGCCTTATGCTAAACCTGTACGGAAAGATACTGGAAGGACCCAATGAGAGAAGATGGAGGATTGAACACGCCCAGATCATTCATCCGGAAGATTTCGGCCTTTTCGGAAAATACAAGATTATCCCTTCCATACAAACCACCCATGCCACATCGGATATGTACTGGGCTGAGGACCGTATAGGTCCTGAAAGAATGAAGGGGGCCTATGCCTTCAAACAATTGCTGGAACAAAACGGCTGGCTGCCGAACGGGAGTGATTTTCCCGTAGAACATATCAATCCCCTGTACGGATTTTATGCCGGGGTTGCCCGCAAAGACCATAAGGGATACCCGCCGGAAGGATTCCAGACAGAAAATGCCCTGACCAGGGAACAGGCCCTGCGGGCCATGACAGTGTGGGCAGCAAAAGCCGCTTTTGAAGAAGATGAGAAAGGCAGCCTAGTTCCCGGAAAATGGGCCGACTTTGTGGTGCTGGATCAGGATTTAATGAATGCACCCATCGACAGAACATGGCAGGCCAGGGTGCTTATGACCTGGATTGCCGGTGAAGAGGTTTTCAAAGCGGAATAAAAAGGTACCGGTCAGAAATAAAGATTCAGACCCAGGTCGATGATATGATAGGCTTCAGGATTCAGCCCGATCTCGCCTTCCAGCACAAAACTGATATTCCTGCGTAATCCGAGTTCTATTCCCACAGGGATCCAGAACGGTGCACGCAGTTCACTGGCAAAGATCAGGTCCATATCAATCCCGGAATACAGATATGTATCGCTGCGGATGGGCAGACTAAAATTCACGGATGCATCCAGACCGAAATGCCCGAAATTATGCAAACCGGTGGTAAGTGAAAGGAGTCTGCCAAGTCCCCATTCCAGGTCGGCACCGATATAGTTGGTATGCCCGATACCAAATTTCAGTGCCAGATCTACTCCCGGTTTAAGACCAACCCCACCATGCAGAAATAAATTCAATCCATCGGAAGGACTCCCGTCACTCAGGACGGCCGGATTGGCTCCCAGAACAAACCTGCCCGGGCCCAGTGTACCGGCCGAGTTGAACACCTGGGAAAAAACCGACGCCGGAAGCACAGCCAGAACGGCAATGATCAGGATCTTTTTCATGATACATGGAGTTTGGTTCTGCCGGTAAAAGTAAGAAATTCGTTCAAACCGCCCTCCATAGTATATAACTTTCCTTTCATTTTCAGCAAAAAAACCCGGGGCAAATATTCTGCCCCGGGGAATTTACATTCAAAAGATATGGGACCCGGAAGATTAAAGTGACAGGGGAATTCCGTTATAGAAATCCACTATCTTGGAGTAGAGCAGCCAGGTATATTTTGCCTGAAGCAATTCGGCCTCTGCCCTCACCAGATTATTCTTCGCCACATTGTAATCCACCGTACTGACCGAACCCAGGTTAAAACGCTGCTCGGTACTGGCAAAAGCCTCCCGGTTGGATTCCACAGCTTCAAGAGCCGACCGGTAGTTTTCCAGGGCAGCCACCGCATCGGCCACTGCCTGCTCAATTTCTTTGTAAAGGTTTTGTTTGGATTGTTCCAGTTCCAGCCTGGCATCTTCCAGCCTGAGTCGGGCATTGGATATCTGCCGCTGGGTATCCCATCTGTTAAAAATAGGAATGTTGATCTGCACGGAAATTTGCTTATAATAATTGTCACTCAACTGACTGCCAATAGCATAGGTAGATGTTGGATCCAGTGGATCGACCGCCAGCTCGGAGTAACGCGAATAAAGGGTCCCGATCAGCTGAATGGAGGGACTGCGGTTCCCCCTGGCTGCCGCGAGCATTTTCTTACTGCCCATCAGGTTGTATTCTGCCCGTTTAATCTCAGGAAATGCTGTAAGGGCATTCCCGGAAACAGAATCCATGGGGGGCAGGGTCAGCGCCTCGTCAATAAAAATGGTATCAGGCATTTCCACTTCAAATTCTTCCGTCTCATCAAGGTCCATTAACTGGGCCAGGGTAAGAAGAGAAAGCCTCAACCGGTTTTTGGAAGCGGTCACCCGGCTTTTTTCCGAGGCAGCCTGTGCCTTGATCTCAAGCCACTCGCCCCTGGAAAGGTTACCAAGCTCAAACATCCTCTGAGAACGTTCCAGCTGTAATTCAGTTACCTGCAACTGGTTTTCGGCCATCTTCAGCAATTCTTTGTCGAGAAGTACCTGAAGAAAAGCGGACGCAATATTCAGGCTGAGATCGTTTTTCGACTTTTCCACATCCATAATACTCGCCATAAAGGCATACCTGTTCTGAAGAATATTGTTCCAGTTCTGCAATCCGTCGAAAACGGTTACACTGCTCTGCAATCCGGCATAACCATCAAAAAATGTGGTATTGATATAGGTATAATCCTCCAGGTTCACCGTTTTTCCCGAACTCAGATTATGCCTTCCGAAGGCATTCAGGTTGGGCGAAAGATTGATATATGACTGGATATAGTCATTTTTTGAGATCCTTGATATCAGTTCCTGCCTTTTTAATGAAAGGTTATTCTCCCTGGCATAATCAAGGCATTCTTCCAACGACCACTGTTTCTGACCGTATACTGATCCCCCGTTCAGCAAAAGGGTATTAAGAAGAATAATGATGATCAATTGTTTCATACTTATCGGTGTTCAGATCATGGATCAGGTTTTTCTTTTCCTGTACAGGACCTGGATATATTTTGAATTTTCCACCGGGGTGAAAATCTGGATCAGTTCCCATTCCGGATCATAATTTTCAATTGCCAATTTCAGGCGGGTAATACGTGCCAGCGACTTTGACAGTTCATCATGACCAGTACTCAGGTCATCCTCACAATCCCAGGGGAAAGATTCAACCCGGAAGTGGTATTTCATTTCATCCTGCCCGATTTTCAGAATGATCTCGGCTATTTCCTCCTCATGAAAATGAGGCATGGGCACACAGAGTTCTCTGAGCATAATGGATGGGTTTTAAATCCTCACAGGTTATTTCCTGTGTATTACCGAGTAAAGGATAACACTCAGAGTACCTGCTTAATATTTTCTGTAACAATATGTCCGTCGAACAGCTGAACAATGCGGTGTGCGTATTCGGCATCAGAGGGCGAGTGGGTAACCATAACAATGGTTGTACCGTCCTTGTTGAGTTCGGTCAGCAGGTTCATCACTTCTTCCCCATTGGCCGAATCAAGGTTACCGGTCGGCTCGTCGGCGAGGATCAGTTTTGGCCGGGTAACTACAGCCCGTGCAATGGCCACACGCTGCTGCTGACCACCTGACAACTGCTGAGGAAAATGTTTCTTCCTGTGGGCGATCTTCATCCTGTCGAGCACCTCTTCCACTTTTTTCTTCCTGGAGGAAGCCGATTCTTTCAGGTAGAGAAGGGGAAGTTCCACATTCTCATACACATTGAGTTCGTCAATCAGGTTAAAACTCTGAAAAACAAATCCGATGTTTCCTTTCCTGAGGTTTGTCCTGTTCCTTTCGGAAAACTTACCCACTTCTTTTCCGTTAAAATAGAGTTCACCGCTGGTGGGGTTGTCAAGCAAACCCAGAATATTCAGCAGGGTAGATTTTCCGCAACCTGAGGGACCCATAACGGCAACGAATTCCCCTTCATTGATCTCCATACTTACCTTATTCAAGGCTGTGGTTTCCACTTCATCGGTACGGAATACTTTTGTTAAATCAACTGTTTTGATCATGGCAATAAAAATTTTTGGTTAAATCATTATTTGAATATCAGTTTATCTGCATCCCCGAAGTTTTCATAGCCTGAAACGACAACCTTTTCACCGGGTTCCAGTCCCTCCAGGATTTCATAATACCTGGGATTCATGCTTCCGATACGGATGGGCCGACGGTAGGCAAATTCACCCGATTTATCCACCACAAAGATCCATTGTCCTCCGGTACTCTGGAAAAAGCCTCCTCTGGGCACCATGATGGCCTCCACAGGCTGTCCCAATTCCAGCCTGATTCTGGATGTCTGGCCAATCCGGATATTATCCGGGACCTTTTCGGTAAATTCCATATCTACCGCAAACCTTCCTCCTTTTACTTCAGGATATATTTTTGTGATTTCCGCCGGATAAAGGGTTCCCGAAAAATCGCATTCGGCTTTCAATCCGTGTGTTACTTTTGAAATATAATATTCATCAATTTCCACCCTCAGCTTATAGGAAGTAAGGATATGTATCTGCCCTATCCGGTCACCCATGTTCACTACCTGCCCCTCTTCGAGGGTAAGAGAAGCAAGTTCGCCATCCACAGGTGCCCTGTAATTCAGCCTTTCCAGTCTTTCCTGCACGATTTCCAGATTTTGTTGCATTCTGGCCAGTGACCTTTCCAGCTGAGCCACCTGAACCGACCGGAAAATGGAATCCTGCTCCAGATTTTCCTTCAGCAGCTCCATCTGTTGAACCGAAATCTCATACTGTTCACGGGAAAGCTGAAATTCCTCATCAGAAATCAGCTTGTCCCGGTGCAGCACTTCATTTCTCTCAAATTCTCTTTTTCTCTGCCTGCAGGCATAATCCACTTCCAGTAACTGGCTTTTCGACTGAAGGGTTTGTTGTTCCATAAGCAACCTGGCATTTCTGAGTTCATTCGAGATTCTTGCCACTTCGGCTTCATAATTGGATATACTCAGTACCAGACCTGTATTACTGAATTTTACCAGAATTTCGCCTTCTTTCACATGAGCCCCTTCTTCAACAAGAATACTTTCCACCCGGCTTCCTCCTTCTGTAGATGACAGGTACACTGTTTTGATCGGTTCCACCGTCCCTATCTGGGCTATATAATCCTTGAATTCGCCCTGCACAACCGTTTCAATGGTCAGTTTATCCTTTTCCACATTCAGCCTGGAGCTTTTATCTCCAAAAATAATGGAATAAGCAATCAACATCACCACTGCGGCAACAAGCGAAATCCATAACGTTTTTTTTGTAAAAAATCCTTTCTTTTTTTCAATAATCCGGTCCATTATGCTTCATTTATTCCAGTAAAGAACACTTTTGCGATTTTTTTGCTCATAATAAATTTCATTTATTGTGCCAAATATCTTATACTATTGAATTCCATATTTTTATAAATAACATTTGCACACACCATCTTCGTATGGTGTTCGGTAACGAAACAGCAACAGTACGAAATCGGACATTTTAAAAAAAAAAGATGTACTTTTGAGCACACTGAAATAAACACAAAAAAAACATTAAAAAAAAATGAGTGATAAATCAGGTAAGATTCTGGCAGTTGATGACAACGAAGATATTTTATTTGCTCTGAAACTTTTACTGAAACCTCATGTAGAGGTCATCGACACCATCTCTAAACCCGATCTCATTCCCGAATACATGCACAGGGGCAATTATGACGTGATCCTGCTGGACATGAATTTTACGAAGGATGCCATCAGCGGTCAGGAAGGATTTGACTGGCTTGGGAAAATCCTTGAAATTGATCCGGGCGCTGTGGTGGTATTTATTACAGCATACGGCGATGCTGAAAAAGCGGTCAGAGCGATAAAAGCCGGAGCCACCGATTTTATACTGAAACCCTGGCAGAATGAAAAACTACTGGCTACTTTATCTTCTGCCATCAAGCTGAGCCGGTCGAAAAAAGAAACGGAAACCCTCAAAAACAAGCAAAAAGAAATTTCGGCCGTTCTGGACCAGCCCTTCCATGATTTTATAGGGAATTCCAACGAAATGAAGAAAGTATTTGCCACCATCAAGAAGGTGGCCGGAACCGATGCCAATGTGCTGATTCTGGGAGAAAACGGCACGGGCAAAGAACTGGTTGCCAGAGCTCTGTACCGGAATTCCCTGAGGAAGGATGAAGTTTTTATCAGTGTGGACCTGGGGGCTATCAGTGAAACCCTGTTTGAAAGTGAGTTGTTCGGGCACGAAAAAGGGGCTTTTACAGATGCAAAAAAAGAAAAGGCCGGACGATTCGAGATTGCCTCAGGAGGGACCCTGTTCCTTGACGAGATAGGCAACCTGTCACTGCCACTGCAAACCAAGCTGCTCACAGCCATTGAAAGAAGGGAAATAATAAGGGTGGGTTCTAACAAGCCCATTCCCATTGATGTTCGATTGATCTGTGCCACCAATATGGATATTCATCAGAGTGTGCAGGAAAATAATTTCCGCCAGGACCTTCTGTACAGAATCAACACGGTGGAAATTCATCTGCCGCCCCTGCGCGAAAGAACATCGGACATTCCCCTGCTGGCCAATCACTTCCTGAAAATTTACTCAAAAAAATACAAGAAGCCCATTCGGGGAATATCTTCCGCAGCCATGAAAACCCTGGTTCAATATCCCTGGCCCGGTAACGTAAGAGAATTACAGCACGCCATCGAACGGGCCGTGATTATGAGCGATGCGGAATTACTTCAACCGGATGATTTCCCTCTCCACCCGCCCCGGGGAACAACAAGCGGGCTTGAACTGGAAACCTACGATCTGGAAGAGGTGGAAAAACAGGTTATTCAGAAAGTGCTGAAGATGCATCAGGGCAACATCACCCAGGCAGCATCGGATCTGGGACTTACCCGTACTTCACTGTACAGAAGAATGGAAAAATATGGTCTTTAAAAACTTCAGGCTGATTGTTGTTTCCAGGATTCTGATCCTGGCAGCTACCATCTTTCTGTTCTTCTTTACATTAACTCAGAAATATACAATCACTACTTTTCTGGTTGGACTGGTTGTTATACTGGAAATTTACAGTCTGATCAGATACGTTGACCGCACCAACCGCGACCTGACCAGTTTTCTTGAATCCATCAGGTTTTCAGAATTCACCAGGTCTTTTCAGGTAGCGGGGATGGGTTCCTCGTTCGATGAACTGAACAGGGCTTTCAATGCGGTTATCAAAGATTTTCAGGCCGTCAGGTCGCAAAGGGAAGAGCATTACCAGTATTTACAGAGCATTGTTCAAAATGTAGATATCAGTATCATTACCTATCAGCGGGACGGGACTGTTGAGTTGATCAATAAAGCAGCCCGTAACCTTTTTCAGATCACTTCGCTGAAAAATATCCACAGCCTGAAGAAAATAAGCCCGGAACTGGTAGATACCCTCCTGGACCTTAAACCGGGGATAAACAGGCTGGTAAAAATCAAAGAGGACGATGACATACTCCAACTGGCCATTTCCGGAACGGAATTCAGGATCCACGACAAAGTGATGATGCTGACCACTATCAAGGATATTCAGAACGTACTGGAAGAAAAGGAAACAGAAGCATGGCAGAAGCTTATCCGGGTACTTACACATGAAATTATGAACTCCATTACCCCGATTGCCTCGCTGTCAAGTACACTCGATATTATGCTGAAAGGGGTTGAGGGAAAGGACGGTGAAAAATCCCTGAATGAAGAAACCGTGGAAGAAATTCAGAAAGCCCTCCAGACTATCAACAAAAGAAGTACGGGATTACTCCATTTCGTAAACACATACCGGAATCTTACCCGGATACCAAAACCCAATTTCAAGGTGGTTAAAGTAAATGATATGTGTAAGAATATCAGAATGTTAATGGAGGAAGAGCTGAAGAATAATCAAATTGAACTGAGTTCTGAGATCCTCCCCGAAGATCTGGATCTTTATGCAGATGAAGAATTGATTGAACAGGTACTGATCAATCTGATCAAAAACTCCATCCATGCTTTGGAAGGAAAAAGCGGCGCAAAAATCAGGGTAAGGGCTTTTGTTAACAAAAGAGGAAGGGTATCTATTCAGGTAATGGATAATGGCCCCGGCATATTGCCTGATGTACTTGATAAAATATTTATTCCCTTTTTTACGACCAAACCCCGTGGTTCAGGCATCGGATTGAGCCTTTCAAAACAAATCCTTCGTCTCCATGGAGGGACCATCAGCGCATCGAGTGAACCCGACAAAGAAACGGTCTTTACACTGACATTTTAATGCACTGCTTCACGGAAATGTTTAGTAACGCTGAATCCATCGGTATCTTCGGGCATTATCCCCAAATTTGGCCGCCAGCATGAATTCGTGTGATCCGAAACTGTATTTTCTAATATTACTGAGGGTATAATCAAAGGCGTACCCAATATAATACTGGCTGAATTTCACTCCGGCCATGATCACCATGGCGTCACGTGTTCTCCAGGATAAACCTGCCCAGTAATCGTCACGGTAATATACGCGGGTATTGAAATCAACCTGGATCTGATGAATATTCTGAGTGGTAGTTTTCACCAGCACGGTGGGTTGTAGACTGAATTCCCGGCTGATATCAAAGGTGTATCCTCCCATCAGATAATAGTGACGATGCAACCTGTATGATTCATAATTGTTCTGGCCAAACTTCAGGGAAGCCTGGAACAATTCGGTAACAGAAAATCCGGCAAAATAATCCTGTGAAGTGAGCATGACTCCAAAACTGGCATCAGGGATGAACAGCACCTTGTCGGAACCGTCAAGGAGGGGATCAACATCCTGATACAATACGATATCTTCATCATTGATCTTGAATTGATAAGCGGAAAGTGCGAGTCCGAAAGAAAGCTGACTTTCATCCATCGGTATGTGATAGGCATAGGTAAACTGGGCCCCGGTGCGATTGGTAATAGCATTCTGGTCGGAAAATATATACCCTCCAATACCCACCCTGCCACTGCGGGTGGGCCTCCTGATCTTCCTTCTTACCGTTGTAGATCTGGATATATAGCTTTTCCTGAGAAGCCGTGTCTGTGCACTGATAGCATGCGTCCTTGGAGCATTGGTAAAACCTACCCACTGTTCCCTGGCAGTAATATTCACCGATGTGTATACATCACTTCCCGCAAGAGCAGGATTCAGTAAAAATCCATTCATCATATACTGACTGTACAGGGGTAGCTGCTGGGCTGCTGATACGCTGCACAGGAAAACTCCCGATAACCAGATCAACCATTTCGCGTACTTTATCATATTATGCATATTACCTTTAACGAACAATAGTCACATTACCTGTAATGGGGGCTTCTCCATTTTTCAGATCGATAATAAAATGGTACGAATCCATAGGTAAGGGCCTGCCTTTATATGTTCCATCCCATGAATTATCATAACCCGAATTAGTGGAAAAGACGAGTTCTCCCCACCGGTTGAATATCTCTATACGGGCATCAGGATATAACTCTATCCCTTCAATATGCCATAAATCGTTGGCATTGTCTCCATTGGGAGTGAATACGGTAGGAATTCTCAGGCATGAAAGCTGCTGATAGGGAATTTCAATGGTTTCAAACAGCTCGCAGTTATTCATGTCGGTAATAGTAACCGTATATGTACCACCCGCAATATCCACCAGATATTCCGTTGTGGCATTGTTTGACCACAGAATAGCATACGGAGGAATACCGCCTGAAATATTCAGGGTCACGGCTCCGTCATCAATCCCCGGACAGGAAGCCGGGGTAATATCCGGATTTGTCTCAATGGGCAGAGGTTCCGAAATTGTAACAGTCTCTGTCACCGTACATCCGTGATCATCCATTACTGTAACGGTATAATCACCCGGACCCAATCCGGTGGCAGTAGGAGTTGTCTGACCGTCACTCCACGAATAAGTGTAAGGAGATGTGCCTCCGGCAGCCGTTACCGTTGCCGTTCCATCTCCATCACCATAACATGTCACATCCGTGCTGCTGACTGTAACTGTTAGAACTTCCGGTTCCGAAACAGTAATGAACAGATCATAGATACAGAAATTATCGTCCCTCACAGTGACAGTATAATCTCCGGCTGCCAGACTGCTGAATGTACCTTCAGTCTGCCAGTTTACACCTCCATCTATACTGTACTCATAAGGTGATGTTCCTCCTTCTCCCTGAATAGTTACCGTTCCATTTGTTTCTCCGTGACATAATACGTCCGTTTGACCTGTAATGGATGCAGAAACAGCAGAAGCAGGCTGTGTGATTTGAACCGGCACCTCCGCCTGACAGCCATTATCATCCAGAATGGTTATCGTATAATCCCCTGCAGCAAGATTGCCGAATACACCTGAAGTCTCAAAGGTGCCTCCATCAAGACTGTACAGGTATGGTGACTGACCATAAGCAGGATCAGCTTCCACCGTCACACTTCCGGTGGATTCCCCATAACAGGCAACGGGTATCAGGTCGGTAATGTTCCCTGCTGGTAATTCATTCACAGTAATGACCATATCCGCACTGGCCTGACTGCATCCGTTGGCGTCCGTCACTACCACGGATATGGCATCCAGATTACTTAACATGTCAGTGGTAAATGTATCCTTCACATCAGGCCCCTGAACAGATACCCCATTAACGAAAAACTCGTACTGAATTCCGCCTGTTGCAGTAAATGTGACTGTTTCTCCTTCACAAATGATATTATCCGCGTCACTTGAAGTAAGTGTAACTACAGGCAACGGATGTACGGTCACGGCAAATTCCGATGATCCGGCACTTAATCCGCAACTGTTTTCAGCCGTAACCGTCACCAGACCGCTGGTAGCACCAGCAGGATAATCCACTGCAATGGAAGTACCATCCGATAATCCGATAATGGTAGCCCCGGAAGGTACGGTCCAGATATATGATGTTGCCTTGTCTACCGGATCAATCGAATAGGTAACCCCGGTCTGTCCTTCACAAACTTCATCATCACTGGCTGTAATGGGGCCGGGATCTGAAGGTAAAGCTTTTACGGTAATATTCATACTGCACTGAGCCGTCAAACCCGCTGCATCTGTTACGGTCCATATAATAGTCATTCCATTTGTTACCTGCTCTCCGGCCAGTGTAGCCAGACCATTCAGATCATTGCTTACGGATGCTATTCCGCAATTGTCTGTTGCTGTCACCGGATCAAATTCAGTTCCGGATACGGTATAGTAACATTCGCCCGGATCTGCATCCACCACAGGATCGGAAGGACAAACAACAACAGGTGGTTCGGTATCTTCTACCGTCACAGTAAAACTGCATGTTGAGGTATTGCCTTCACTGTCTGTTGCCTCGTATGAAATTGTTGTAACGCCTTCGGGGAACAGGTCGCCGCTGTTCAGGCCCGTGACATCGGTTCTTGTCACGGCCACTGCCCCGTCGCAGTTGTCTGT
>JBNGDI010000048.1:0-17166 GCA_049975425.1 Bacteroidales bacterium | reverse complement strand
GGGAGGGTAATCGAGTAATGGAGTAATGGAGTGATGGAGTGATGGAGAAGGGTGTAGAAAAATAACGGCAGTATAATACTTTGTGTCTGATGAACCGTTTACCCCACCCCTCAGGCCGGTTTCATTCGCTGATTGATCGGCGGATGCAGTTAATCAAGAACCCCTCACCGGGTCTTGCAGTCCGCTCAGAGGCCTGTTTATCAGCGGCGGGTATTTTTATTATCTTCTGAATTTCTAATTTCAACAGGTCCATTTTACGATTTCAAGTTTTCAAAGTGTAGTCATTCGATAACTTCATCAATGCTTCTTCTGTTTTGCTTTATTGTTCAAATGATTATAACATGTTTCTAATCCTGATTTATTAACCGTGTACCGGCAAAAACTAGTAAAGAATTATCTACCCAAACTTCCGCAAGTTGAATGATTTCATTTTTGCTGATTAAATAATAATGAACTGAGACAGAACGCTGCTCAACTTTACCGTTAGGAAGAATCTCCTTGTATGATTCGTGTATATAAATATGATTATCTAAAATCCTGCCTGAATAATTATAATCTATAATTTCATTACCTGTATTTTTATCGACACCAGATTCATCTGCACTAAAAATTGAGTCGCCCTTCACAATCATGTATGAATAGCCGGTATAATCAGTTGGCTCACCTTCCTGATTGAGGAATACATTTTTCATCATGATCGTATCATTCGAAGCTGTTAATTCCACTTGAATCTTCCCGCTTTGCACTGTTCCGGGATTTCTGTTCACATAGTTCTGAAAGTCGCCGAGCCATGTACTATTTGAAAACAGAAAAGATTGTTTTATATCAGTATCAGGCTCTGAACTTGACTGAGCAATGGCGGAAATGGTTATTGGCGCCATCAGGATATATAAAAATAGAGTTGATAGTTTTTTGGAATTCATGATTTATTAAAAATTTGTGATTTATTCTTTTATGCTTGTTAGATTGGGTTGCTGCCAGCTTGTTTATAATACCTCCTTTTTTTCTTCCTGAATATGTAAATAAGTCAGGTTGAAAGTTAGAAAAAAAAGCAAACGGCTGTTTTTTTTGCCGGATGTTTTTCATGCCGGCAGGGAGAGGTTTCTGTGTGACAGGGAAATGGGGTGATCGGGGGAATTGTGGTCGGGCAATGGATTAATTGAGTAATATAGTAATTGAGTGATTGAGTGATTGGGTGCCGTGAAAAGTCTGCAGCCAGGCTGGTCATGAGGGTATGTTCAAAAAAGTGTGTCATTCCCTTTTTCATTTCATGTTAAAAGAAATGTCATTTCTTGATCCATGGCCTGGGATGAAAAGGATAGTCTTTGCCTGTTTCGAGGAATCTTCGCGGGCTCTTTGTGAAGCCGGGTCTGAAGGTAAACCCGTAACGATGGCTTTGTCATGTGAGGGTTCAATTCGAACCAATCCGGAAAAGTTTTTCCGTTTCCCTGCAGCGTTTCGGCCCCGGCTGTCGTACCGGTTAAAAAAGGCTTGAATGCTTCCCGAATGAAAATCTGAAAAAAAATAAAAAACCATGAAAACGCACATCTTTTTCCTTCCGGCCCTGACCGGAATACTGTTTGGCGGTTCCTGCACAAAGGATAACCCCGACCCGGCCGTCAATCTGACCCCGAAAAACATCGAACTGACCGCCGGCGCTCCTCAGTTGATCCAGACGAACAATGCCTTCGGGGTGGAACTGTTCCGGGAGGTGGCTTCTGCAGAAAATAAAAACCTGATGATCTCACCCCTCAGCGCCGGCACAGCCCTGACCATGCTGCTGAACGGATGCGGGGGCGATACCTACGATCAGGTGAAAACAACGCTGAAATATCCGGATGATATGACCTTATCCCAGATCAATGAAGCCTGGGGATTGCTTACCGGTCAGTTGCTGGAGGCCGACCCGAAAGTGACCCTGGCGCTGGCCAACGCCATTTTCTACCGGGAAGGATTCACTGTGAAAGAACCCTTTCTGAACACCATGAGTCATGATTACTCGGCACAGGTCGGGGCGCTCGACTTTTCCCACCCGTCGGCTCTGGAAACCATCAACCAGTGGGCCAGTGACCATACCAACGGGAAAATCCCGGAAGTGCTGGATGAAATTTCCGCCGAGGCGGTGATGTTTCTTATGAATGCCCTGTATTTCAAAGGCGACTGGAGCTATCAGTTTGACAAGGCCCTGACGGAAGACCGGCCCTTTTACCCAGACACGGGAGAAGCTTTTGATGTGCCCACCATGAACGGAGAGGCAGGAGCGAAAGTGGTTTACGGCGATCAGTACCAGGCCATTGAGCTGCCGTACGGCCGCACCAATTTCACCATGGTAGCGGTTGTGCCCGGCGGATCGCTGGAAGAATTTATCGCATCGTTTACTCCGGAGGTATGGAATGAAATCACCGGAGGAATGGACGGTCAGACGGATTACGCCGACACCGAAGTGTTTATGCCGAAGTTCAAATTTTCGTATGAAAAATTCCTGAATGACCAGCTCATAAGCATGGGCATGATCGATGCGTTTGATCCTTTTGCGGCCGATCTTTCGGGTATTTCTGATACCCGGATCTATGTCGACTTTGTCAAGCAGAATACCTTTGTGGATGTCAATGAAGAAGGTACAGAAGCGGCAGCCGTTACCACCATTGGGGTTAATCTGACCAGCATGCCCCCTCAGCCGCAGGTTTTCAGGATCGATAAGCCCTTTGTATTCGCCATTCGTGAAAGAACCACCAATACCCTGCTGTTTATGGGGCAGGTGGTGGCTCCGCCGTATGAATAGAGGGCAGTTCGTAACGGTTACCGGAAATTTGTCGGACAAACCGGCGTACGGCAACCTGCGGCAAACGAAAATACACCAGGTACCTGTGCAGATCGAGAAGACATTCCGATATCACCGAAAAAAAATGAAACGCACAGCCATAAAATCTCCTGAATTAGGTTATATTAAAGAGCTTAATCGGGAGAAGAGAAATGGGCAGCAGGCAATTTTCTGCAGAGGGAAAACCTGATCCGGAACTTGTAAAAGGGTGCCTGGAAGGGAATGAGTCCTGTCAGGAAGTTTTATATAAACGTTACTTCTCCTTTGCCATGTCGGTTTGTATCAGATATACCGGTGAACAGGATCAGGCCATGGAAGCGGTGAACGACAGCTTCATGAAAGTGCTGGAAAATCTTGAAAACTACGATTCTTCGAAGCCTTTTAAACCCTGGTATGCTAAAATCCTTGTCAACACAGCCATTGACCGCTGCAGAACCCGGTTCAGGTACAGCTCGAAATTTGCCGACGAAGAGATATCTGAAGACAGAGAACCGGAAGTGGAAATGGATATGGATCTGTCAGTGAACGATATACTTGAATTGTACCGGAACCTTCCGGAACAATATAAAATTACGTTTAACCTGTACGAAATAGACGGGTACTCGCACGAGGAGATTGCACAGATACTGGGGATCACCGCATCCACATCCCGATCGAACCTGTCCAGGGCTAAAAAAATGTTGCGGGAGCTATACAGAAAGAAATTTGAATCAGTGAGAAAAGAGCCATGAACCGGTTTGACGACATATTTCCTGAGAAGGTGAAGGAAGCTTTTTACAGCTACAATGCCGGTCATCTTGCCGATGAGGGCTGGAAGTTGTTTGTGAAAAACCGCAGAAAAAAACGGGGGATTATCCTGCTGATCCCCTTCTGGGCCAGAGCGGCTTCGGTGCTTATTCTGCTTTCTGCCGGAAGTGCATTTTTGTACTGGACATTTTATCAGCAAAAAGGAACAGGGACCGTAGTGGTTCATACAGATTCCACTGAAATGAAGGAGGCCCGGCAGGAAACTGCCCGGGAAACGGCCGCCGGCGGGTTGAAGGAACCCGGTCAGCATGCTCCGGTTCCGAAAAGTGCAAAACCGGTAACTGCCGTTCTCGCCCACGTGGAAAAAGTTCCTGAAGCGACAGCAGGGATCCGGCCGGAAGAAAAAACAACCCGCCAGCCTGACACAGACAGGTATGCCGACCGGTTTATACCGGAACCGGTTGACCGGAAATTTGTCGTTTTATCGGTAAAAGAAAAAAAGAAGCCGGCGGTGCTTGTCCCACTGAAAGCAGAGGAGGGTAACAGGTCCCTTCCGGAAGTGGATGTTTCGTCTTACCAAAAAACCAGCCTGATGGCCGGATTATCGGGCATGATGGCCGGTGTGGAAGATCGAATTGCCAGTACCCCGGGAGTGTCTATGGGGTTTTACCTTGAACACCGGCTGAACCGGTCGGTAGCCATTCGTCCCGGACTGGCTCTGGCCCGGCATGATTACAGCCTGAGTGACAGATATGTGGGGGACCGCCTGCTGGAGTCTTCCCATGATATGAGCAATATGGCGGGAACGATCGATTCCTATGACAGCCACCTGGAAATGCTGACGATGGAAGTTCCGGTAAACCTGGTGTTCACCCTTCTGGAGCGGGGTGAAAAAAGGTTTTTCGTTTCGGCGGGAGCTTCCACCGTCTTTTACCTTGATCAGCGGTTCAGCGGAAATTACCTGAGTGTAACCACACGGGAAAACCTCAACACGTACACCGGGGAGATCACGTATGAAACCAGTTACAACACGGTATATGCCGAAAGCGATCATCCTGCTTTCAGTCATGTAGACCTGTTCGGACTGACGAATTTGTCGGCCGGGTATGCTTTCCCTGTGGGGAAGACCAGCCGCATGTTGCTCGAACCCTGGGTTCAGCTGCCGGTAACCGACATTACCAGTCTTCATCTGCGCATGAGGTATGGCGGACTGTCGCTGAAGGTGCAGTTCGGAAAATAAACGAATTTTAATTTTTGTACCTGGCCTGCCGGTTGCCTGTGCTGTTCCCGGTTTTTACTCGTACCGCAGGGTATCCGCCGGATTTTTCGAGGCATACGTCCAGCTTCTGAGGGTTACGGTTATCAGGGCAATCAGGATGGCTGCCAGTCCGGCCAGGGCGAAATAAATCCACGAAAGGGAAATGCGGGCTTCGAAATTCTCCAGCCATCGGTGCATGATATACCAGCTGGCAGGAATGGCGGCAAGGGTGGCTATCAATACCCATTTCAGGAAATCGGTATTCAGCAGATACAGGATCTGTACCGTATCCGCCCCGTTCACTTTCCGCACACCGATTTCCTTGATGCGCCTGGATACCAGCAATCCGGTAAGACCCAGCAGTCCCAGTGCGGTGAGAAACAGGGCTATAGCCGCCGAGGTTGCCGTAACCGTGGCCCATCGGTCTTCGTTCACATACTGCCCGTCGAGCATATCGTCCAGGAAGGCATATTCGTAGGGAAATTCCGGTACCACTTCTTTCCAGGCTTTCTGTATGTGTTCCAGGGCTGCCTGTTTCTGCACGGGATGCACCCTGACAAAGACCGTCCATATGGCATTGAACGGGAAGGGTGCAAGGATCAGGGGTTCGACCGGATCTTTCAGTGAATCGTAGTGGAAATCCTTTACCACTCCTGTTATCTGCACATGCCGGTTTATGGGGTCGAAAAACAGGAGCGCACCAACCGGTTCTTCCAGGCCGAAGGTTTTGACCAGTGTTTCGTTGACAAGCACCACCGGGACAGTGTCTTCCGGCGCCATTTCCCTGAAATTTTTTCCTTCCCGCAGTTCCAGCCCCAGGGTGGCCACGTAATCTTCATCCACCCGCAGGATCCGGGTTCTGACTATTTCGCCCGAACCCGTTTTCAGGGTAAAGGCACTGCTTCCCGACACAAAATTCCGGTCGCTCATGCTGACCTTTTCCACCGCCGGATTATCCAGCAGCCGGGTTTTCAGAGCCTGTATTTTCGACAGGGGAAAATCGACATTCAATACCACAATATTTTCCCTGTCAAACCCCACGTCCTTATTTTTCAGGTAATACAACTGGCGCACAATAACCAGGGTACAGACCAGCAGGCCTACTGAAATAAAATACTGAAGGAAAATAAACACCCGGGAAAAGCGGTTGCGTCTGATCAGCGGATTTTCTTTCCTGAGAACGGAAAGGGGGTTGTTTTGCCTGAAAAGAAAACGGGCAATGTACGAGCTGGTGGAAAAAACGATCAGCAGGATCATCATAAACAGGAACAGGTAACTCGACCAGTTCCGGTAAAGGGTGAAGGTGAGGGTTTTCTGTGCGAAGCGGTTGAACAGGGGCAGCAGTTGCTCGGCCAGGAAAATCCCCAGAAAAAGAGCTATCACCGACATAAGAAAAGATTCAGCCCAGAACAGCCGTACAATATCAATGCGGCGGGCCCCGACGATTTTCATCACTGCCAGTTCCTTCATGCGGTCCATCGAGTGTCCGATTGTCAGCATGATGTAGTTGAAACAGGCAATAAACAGGATAAATGCCGCTATCAGGGAAAGAAAATACAGCACCTGTGCGTTTCCCCTTCTTTCATAGGAAAACCGTATGTGTGCCGAATCGAGGTAGATGTCTTTCAGGGGCTGCAGTTCCCAGGTGAAGGAGTATTCCCCTTCTTTCAGCGACATGTATTCGGCCAGCGACTCCAGGGTTTTTCCCTGGTATTTGCCGATAAGCGACCTGACTGCCTGCTCGGCTGCCGCCTGATCCGTGCCTTCCTTCAGCAGGATGTACACCGAATTGGCCCCGAAAGCATCATTCGACCGCGGATAACTTTCCCGGTTGTCAAAATGGGTTAGGGCGGTGAAACGGATGGATGAATTCTCCGGAGGGTCAGCTATTACCGCCGTTACCATGAACTGGTTCGGCGGCTGCTGGGGGAATTCCAGAGTCTGCCCGATCATATCTTCATAATTCCCGGCCATACCGGGAAAAATCCGGTCGGCCTCCCTCCGGCACAGAACAACCGTCTGCGGTTTTTCCAGGGCGTTTTCCAGGTTCCCCGCCAGGGGTACATGAGTAAAAATTTCCAGGAAATCCGGGTTCACAAAACCCACATCCAACCGGAATTTTCTGTTGCCGTCACTTACCCATATGCTGGTTCTTCTGAAGGAAGTGGCCTTTTCCACGAAAGGAAGGTCCTGTTTAATGCCCTCCGACAGTTCGTCGGGCTGATACGGGGAATAGTTCAATCCTTCGTCGCGGATGGAATATTTGTTTACGATCCGGTAGATCCTTCCGCTGTGTTCATGGTACTGGTTATAGCTCAGTTCATGCTGTACAAAAAGGAAAATGACAATGGTACAGGAAATACCGAATCCCAGGCCCAGGATGTTGATTCCTGAAATCAGCCATCTTCTTAGCAGGTTGCGGAAAGAAAGCTTCAGATGATGAAAGAACATGCCTGTGTTTTTTTTTCTGGTTCAGCAAGTCACATGCCAGAATTTAAAATGATCTGACAGTCAATTCAATATTTATTTTCCGGTTCCGGAATGCCATCCTTTGCGTTTTGAAACCGGACAGCATCTGTAACGAAACCGGACAATTCACAGGCAGATCCCGAGTATCATTTTTTCCTTAACAGCCCGGCCAGGGTTTTGCCCAGTTCGTCGAGTTTCTCCAGGGGTTCGAGCAGCGAGGGGTTGTTCAGGTCGAATTTCCGGCCTCCGGCCACGCCCGCCTGCATGGGGTAGATCAGAATGAAACTGTTGGAACGGAAATGTTTGTTCAGGTATTCCGGAATGGCGGCCATTCCGGGATGGTAGGAAGGCTTGTTCCGGCGGCTCATCACAATGATCAGATTATCGTCCAGTTTGACGTTCCTGGAGAGGGTCATAAAATCGTGCCAGTTATCAAAGTGATGGAATTCGGCTTCGATGGGATGTTTGGCATGGATATCGCTGATGATGTCGAGGGTGGAAGGCCTGCCATGGAACAGGATCCTGGTGCCTGTATTCCGTGCAATGTTCCATATTTTGAGGAGCCAGAACGGAAAGCCCGGCTCTTTTTCGGCTTTGCGCGACATGATCACAAAGTGCCGTTTAATGGTAGAGATGGGCTGGGCCGGCTGGTATACCAGGGTGGTGACATTGCTCTTTTCCAGTATCCCTTCGGTGAGGTTTCCCAGGAAGGATTCGGAGATGCCTTTCGAAACGTGCAATCCCAGCACCAGGTCGGTGATGTTGTGCTCCCTGATCACACCGGTAATGCCGTTTACAATGTTCAGGTCGTAACGCAGGATCTCCCTGAGGAAAATGTCGGCCGACGAGGCCGTCACGGCAGCTTTTTTCAATAGTTCCCTGGCCTGCTCGTCTGTATCGTCTTCTTCGGGGTGTTCCAGGTTGGGAATGATATTCAGGGCATAGATTCCGGTTCGGTTTTTCTCCGACCTGATCATGGCACTGAGCTGGATCAGCTCGTTTACCGTATCGGGATTGCTTACGGGAATCAGAATCCTTTCATCGGGCTCGGTATCTTCCACCCCTGCACTTTTTTCCCTGGAAATGTTCCGTGCCCCCCTTTGCGTTTCAAACGAGGCAATGGTGCAGGTGATCAGGATCATGATGATGGTACCGTTCAGGATGCTTTCCCCCAGCAGGCGGATGGGTTCCCCTCCTGAGGATTCTCCGATGATCACGTTGTATCCCACCAGTACGGCAGCCAGCGTGGCTGCGGCACGGGCATTGCTGAGCCCGAAGATCAGCCGGCGCTGGTCACGGGTGAACCGGAAAGCTTTCTGCGTGATCCAGGCGGGTATGTATTTTCCTACCGTGGCAATGAAGGTAAGGATAAGAGCCACAACAAGGGTTTCGGGGTCGCTCACAAAAGCACGGTAATCGATGAGCATCCCCACGCCGAGAAGAAAAAAGGGAATGAAAATGGCGTGCCCCACAAATTCGATGCGGTTCATCAGGGGGGAAGTGCGTGGGATCAGCCGGTTAAGGGCCAGCCCGGCCAGGAAAGCTCCTATGATTCCTTCAATACCGGCCATCTGCGACATTACGGCTGCCAGGAATACCAGCACAAGCACGAAAATGTACTGCAGGATATTGTCTTCGGTTTGCTTGAAAAACCACCGGGAAAGAACGGGAAAAACCAGCATGATCACTGCAGCGGAAAGGAGGAAGGCAATGAGCAGCTTAGCAATAAAGTACTGTTCCATATCCCCTGTGGACATACCCACCATAAGCGCCAGGACCAGCAGCACCAGTATATCGGTAATCAGGGTGCTGCCAACGGTAATGGTTACAGCACGGTTTTTCACCAGGCCCAGTTTGCTGATTATGGGATAGGTGATCAGAGTGTGTGAGGATATGAGGCTGGCCATCAGAACGGATGTCGCCACGGAATAGTTCAGCACATAAATACCCGTGATGGTTCCCAGGATCATGGGAACAAGAAATCCTGTGAGTCCGAGGAAAGTGCTCTTGCCGGCATTTTTCCGGAATTGCCCCAGGTCGATCTCCAGACCCGCAAGGAACATGATATACAGCAGGCCGGCTGTTCCGGAAAGAATGATGCTGCTGTCGCGGGTGATCAGGTTGAACCCGTGCGGGCCGATTACGGCCCCGGCTACGATCAGTCCCAGCAGGGGAGGAATTTTCAGCCGGTTCAGTATGATGGGAGTGAAGAGAATGATCAGTAAAATGATCAGGAATTTCAATACCGGATCGGTCAGGGGAAGAGTGATATCGGGAGACGAGAGCAGGATCATATCAATTTGAATCAGCACAAAGATAAGAAACTGTTTGATTTCTGTAGAATGCCGGAGATGCATGGACGCCGTAAAATCCATGAGAATAGGGCTGGCGGAATAACAAACAACCCCTCTTCGCATATCATGTACATTTCCTTCCGGAATTGCCACACTGAAAATACGGAATAATGAGTATATTGGAAGTAATCAGAAAAATCAGGATTATCATCACTTTCCTGTCATATTTGTCATATTTATTCTTTTTCATTCCATGAAACGGAGAAATCTTTTCTGTTGGTTTATCCTTCCGGTTCTTATCCTGCCGGCGCAATGCACTTATCATAACCGGTCTGTTCGTTACCCCCTGCCCGGGCATGACCTGGTATTTTCTTCCCCCGCAACCGTGTGGGATGAAGGGATTCCGCTGGGAAACGGCCTCCTCGGAGCCATGGTGTGGGAAAAGGAAGGCAGGCTGAGAATTGCTCTCGACCGTTCCGACCTCTGGGACCTGCGGCCCATGGAGGGGCTGGAAGGTAAGGAATTCCGTTTCGGGTGGGTGGTTCAGCAGGTACTCGACAGCAACTACCGGGAAGTGCAGGAACGGTTCGATGCTCCCTATGACAGGGAAGCCGGCCCGACCAAAATTCCGGGTGGTGCCCTGGAATTTGAAACGGCAGGTCTGGGGAAGGTTAAGGAGGTAAGGCTTCACCTGCGAAAAGCCCTGTGCGAAGTGGTGTGGGAATCGGGGGTGCGGATGCAGTGTTTTGTACATGCCACCGAACCGGCGGGGTGGTTTCGTTTTGAAAACCTGGCCGGCACCCTGCTGCCTGTGCTGGTAATGCCCCCGTACCGGGGCAGTGAAAGTATGCCGGAAAGCAGTCTGCAGAGGCTGGAGTATCCTCCTGCCGGGCTGATCCATACACCCCGTTCGGTAACCGCAACCCAGGAAGGCTGGGGCGGGTTCGTTTACCAGGTGCATGTGGCCTGGGAGCAGCCTGAACAGGGAATCATGGAAGGGGTCTGGAGCATCGATGCTTCGCTGCCCGGCGATCGGGAGAATCCCGATGCTACAGCACCTGTGGCTGCCGCCATTGTGCGGGGTTTCAAAACCGACCTGGGAACCCATTCCCGGTGGTGGCAGGAATACTGGGACAGGTCGTCTGTATCCCTGCCCGACAGCGTCCTGGAACGCCAGTGGTACCTGGAGCAATACAAGTTCGGGTCGGCCTCCCGCCGCGGCGCACCGCCCATTCCCCTGCTGGGAGTGTGGACAGCCGACAATCACCAACTTCCACCCTGGAAAGGGGACTATCACCACGACCTGAACACCCAGATGTGTTACTGGCCATGTTACAGCGGGAACCATCCGGAAGAAGGACAGGCTTTTACCGACTGGCTTTGGGAGATCAGGGAAACTGCCGAAAAATACACCCGTACCTATTTCGGTACGGACGGGATGAACATGCCCGGGGTAACCACCCTGCAGGGAGAACCCATGGGAGGGTGGATCCAGTATTCCCTGTCGCCCACCATCGGGGCCTGGCTGGCACAGCATTTCTATCTGCACTGGAGATACAGTATGGATACGGTTTTTCTGAAAGAGAGGGCCTATCCTTATATGGCTGCCGTTGCCCGGCATTTTGACCGGCTGAGTGAGAAAAACGGGCAGGGCCTGCGGAAACTGCCCCTGAGCTCAAGCCCTGAGATACACGACAATTCCATACATGCATGGTTCAGGGAAACCACCCAGTTCGATTTGGCACTGATCCGGTGGACGTATGAAAAATCGGCCGAAATGGCCGATGTGTTGGGAAAGAAGAATGAGGCGGAACAATACCTTGAAACTCTTTCCGAATGGCCCGGTTTTGCTGTTTCGCCCCATGACGGGTCGCTGCCTGTTGCTCCGGGCGAACCCCTGAACGAGTCGCACAGGCATTTTTCGCATCTGCTGGCCGTTTATCCCCTGGGGCTGATCGACCCGGATCACGGTGAGGAGGAGAAGAAGATCGTTGAAGCCAGTTTGAAGCGTCTTGACAGCCTGGGAAGCGATCGCTGGAACGGATATTCCTACAGCTGGCTGGGTTGTTTGCAGGCCCGGGCAGGGAACGGGGAAAAAGCGGCGGAAGCCCTGCAGATCTTTGCCGGATGCTTTTGCCTGCCCAACAGCTTCCATGCCAACGGCGACCTGTCGGGAACCGGAAAATCCCTGAACACCGGAAGGGTGTTTACCCTGGAGGGGAACATGGCTTTTGCCGCAGGGATTCAGGAAATGCTGATCCATAGCCATACGGGAAAGGTGGAGCTGTTCCCCGCCGTGCCCCGTGAATGGAAGGATATTTCATTCAGGCAACTCCGTGCCGAAGGGGCTTTTCTGGTATCAGCCGGGATGGGGAACGGAGAAGTACAGTGGGTGGAAGTGGAATCGGAAAGGGGAGGGGAGCTGAATCTGCTCGATCCCTTTGATCAGGCCGGTATTACCTCAACAAAGGAACATCACCGGATGACGGTGAACGGGAAACATATCCTGAGGTTCCCCATGAAGGCCGGCGAAAAGGTCAGGCTGGAAAAGCGGTAGAAAATGCCCCGGCAAATGATGGTTCAGGCCAGGGCCCCTTAGATTTTTAACTGATTATCCCTGTGTTTTGCCGCGATCTTTCCGGCCAGTTCATCCAGGGCTCTGAAATCGCCTTCTTTCGGATGCCCTTTGACCACCACCGGATCGATCAGTTCCACTTTCAGGTGCGGGATCATTCCTGCAATTTTTTCCACCACGCTGGTGCCCCATCCGTAGGTGGCGATGATGGAGGCAAACCTTGCTTTTGGTTTCAGGAGATCGGCCAGACGGACGGCATAGGTGACCAGAGGGTGTGGTTCTCCCAGTACCGTGGGCGTTCCGATCACGAGCGTGGCTGCATCAACCAGGCTGATGGCCAGTTGCCCGATATCCGTAACGGTAAGATCGAAAGGCTGAACAACCACCTCCCTTTTCCCCAGGGCATCCACCAGGTGTTCCACCATTTTCTCTATGCTTCCGTGCATGGATATGTAGGGAAGCACCACCAGGTTTCCCGGCTCATCGGATAACCAGTCATTATAGGCGTTGATGATGAATTCCGGTTTATTGTACAGGGGACCGTGACTGGGGGCAATGATCCGGATGTCGTATTCGTTCAGCTTGCTGAAATTCTTTTTGATGATCTTTCTGAAAGGCATCATGATCTCGGCATAATACCTCCTGGCTGCTTCGTATACCCGGCATTCGTCACTCACATACGTTTCGGAAGTGGCCAGATGGGAGCCGAAAAAATCACAGGTAAACAGAATTTTTTCTTCTTTCAGGTATGTAAGCATGGTTTCCGGCCAGTGAACCCAGGGATAATGGATGAATCTCAATGATTTGTCACCCAGGGAAAGTTCTTCCCCGTCGGCCACGGTCTGTATCTTTTCTGCAGGTATCGGTAGATGATCGATGAGCAGATCTTTACCTTTCGGGGTGGCAATGACTTTGGCATCGGGATATTTTTCCAGCACATGGGGGATGGATCCGGAATGGTCCTGTTCGGCATGGTGGGAAACAATGAAATCGATCTTCTCCACTTCTTTCAGCTGATCAAGCAGCTGGTGGGCCATGGAAGGATCTACCGCATCCAGCAGAACGGTCTTCTCACTCCCCCTGATCAGGTAGGCGTTGTAGCTTGTCCCGTCGGGCAGGGGGATCAGTGAATCAAATAATCGCCTGTTCCAGTCAATACCTCCCAGAAAAAATACGTTGCTGCTGATTTCTTTTGTTATCATGACATGGTTTGTTTTATACCGGGAATTTTGCTGTAAAAATAGAAAAAACAGAGGGATTGGGAAAGGGCTGGTTACCGGTTTTTTTGAACAGCCGGTGCGTTATGCCGGTGATGGTTTCCGGCATGCGCACCATGATAAAGGAACGGCTCCGGGCCTTTGGCAGAAAGGCAGGAACCGTTCCTGTGAAAAAGACAACCGGTACCTTCAGAGGTAACGGGCGTCAGCTTGTTACCTTACTTCCAGTTCGTACAGGGTGATACTCATGGGTTCGACGGTGACCGGCGGCCTGAATCTGATCTCGCTTTCCTGCACTTCTACCGGATTTTCCAGTTGATTCCGGCGCTGTTCACGGGTTGGCGGGATCAGGGTCCATACCCTGGCGCGGTTGCCAACGTCAGCCCCTTCAATACGGACATTCAGTTCCTGCGAAGTTTCCATGGGATTTACCACGGATATCGTCAGTTTTGAACCGTCTTCGTTCAGGGCGGCAAATACATCGAGCGGTGAGGTAGGGCTGCCCGGAGGGGTGGTGGGTATATCCACCAGGGGAGTCCCTTTCAGGGGTTGCACGGGCGAGTTTCCGGTAACTTTTACCGGAACCGTTCCCAGATGATGCCGATATAACCGGTACAATTGTCCGGTGGAACTGATTGCCGAACTGACATCGTTCATCACATACAGGCCATTAAAGCCCGTATAACCTGCCATACTGATATAATCGGTGTTTCTGAATATTTCATGAAGGCAGGCGGCGGTACCCAGGTCCCCGCCCGAAATCCATTCATCGAGCCACAGGGTGATGTGCTTTTCTTTCATGCCGGGGATCTTTTTTTCATATTCCTTCATGCATTCTACTGCTCCTTTGAT
The DNA here is from genome assembly GCA_049975425.1 of Bacteroidales bacterium. Classification (GTDB taxonomy): domain Bacteria; phylum Bacteroidota; class Bacteroidia; order Bacteroidales; family VadinHA17; genus HyVt-105. The sequence goes on along the minus strand of JBNGDI010000048.1, from coordinate 2,933 downwards.
CCTGCCCGGGGTGATCCGGATGATTTCCTGCATGGTCCGTTCTGTTTGCACCCATTCCTGTTTTTCGCTATCGAAATACATATTGAACGGAGGATAGGCATGTTCGGCCAGGAAGTCAATATTTTCATAGGAACCCGACAACAAGGTGCCTGACCAGTCGTCGGGAGAAAGAAAGGCGTACGGGAGGTCGGCAGGCGATTTTTTCCGGTCGTGCCGTGCCACCGTGCTGGCTTCAAGGATGGATGCCCCGCAACCGATGATTTTGATCGTGGGGTCTTTTTCCAGCATGGCTTCTGCAAAGAAGTTGTGCTTGATGGAATACTGGCCGGATGACATGTGTCCCATCTGCCATTCTCCATACATTTCATTTCCTATTCCCCAGTACTTTACCCCGTAGGGTTCCGGATGGCCGTTTGCTGCGCGTAACATGCCATTTGGCGATTCCCGGGGCCCGTTCACATATTCTACCCACCGGGCTGCGCAATATGCATCGCCGAAACCGCTGTTGACCACCAGATAGGGCTCTACGCCGATCAGTTCACACATGGTGATCAGTTCATCGGTTCCCACATCGTTCGACTCGACGGTATTCCAGGCATAATCGTACCGCGGAGGCCTTCTGTCCGGATCACCAATCCCATGCCGCCATTCGTAGTTGGAAACAAAATTGCCTCCCACCAGGCGGTATATTCCTGAATCCATTTCTTTCAGAATGTTGATCAGGTCGGGCCTGAAGCCATGAATGTTATCGGCGGGCATGATCGATACGGCGCCGATGTGAAAAGAACCTTCTCCGGTGCCGGTAATTACCAGGGTTCCGTCGTTGGTGTCGCCTCCGGCAGTAAAGTGAAGCGGGTATTTCATGTAATCATCGGTCAGGTGATCAATCACCATGGTTTCCTTATCTCCGGCACCCAGTCCCCATACCAGGCTCACTTTTACCTGAATTCCCGGGTCTGCACAAAGTACAATTCTGCCCGTGTATTCTTTTCCGGTTCTCAACCACATACCGGCCTGTTTGATGCCAATGGGAGCGGTACCGTCCAGGACGATCTCAGGCGAATGCTTTCCTGCATAAACATGGTCAGTGTCCATTACCACATTTTCTTCCGGCCCAACAGGTCTCCAACGGTTCTGATGTCTTCTTGTGTTTCTGGGAACCAGTTCTTCGCTGTTGTCCACCGGATAAAAGAATTTGCGGTCGCTGAGCATCTCCGCCCAGATGCCGTGTTCAAACATGTTGTGCAGAAGCTCGGTGAACATTCCGTACATAAAGGGTGGAATGGGTTTCCCTGTTTGATCCACATGGATGGTGGCCGACAGGTCTTCGGGAGCTTCCTGTGCTTTGCCGGCTGGCCCGGCGGATACCAGGATAAAGAAAAACAATCCGAAAATAACCAGAAAGTTATGCTTGGATCCCCATGCGTTTTGTTTAGGTTTCATTACGATTTGTTTTTTGTGATGGTTAGCTGAATCAGTAAAAATTTCCTTAAAGTACGAATTTACCGGGGTTTCGCAAGGTGCCTGGTTGCATTTATTTCCTGCCGGAACAGGTATAGATAAAAGTTTTCAGTGGGTTAGCCCGGCCAATTATTACACCCGTGCACCATACAAAAGGAAAAGCCATTGGGAGAAATATCCCGATTTACCATCCTGCCAGCAGAAAGGTTCCCCCGGCGATAAGACCTGTTCCCATATTAATGGCTTTAACCTTCAAAAAATCCTTTCGTGATTCAGCCAGCAGGGGAAGAATGCCGTGTCCGTCCTGCACAATGGAATTGGCCAGTAAAATACTGAAAGGCAACAATCCTTCGGAGAACAGTGTGACAAAAATAAGATGGGGGCCCGATTCGGGTACCAGCCCTACCAGCACTGCAATGAGCAGTACCATGTACAGGTTATTTTCCAGCAGGTGTGTGAGGGTCAGGTTCGACTGGATCAGATACAGGGCTATAAATGCTCCCCAGGTCCACAGGAACAGGCGCAGAAGGTGCTTTTTTACCACGTGGCGGTACAGGTGTTCTTTCAGAAAATGTTCCGGTACGGTAAGGAAAACGAAAAGCAAAAAACATGCACCTGCCAGGAAAGTGATTTTTTTCCAGTCCCAGCCAGGGGTTCCCACGGCGCCCGAAATCAGGAGAAACAGAAACAGAAAAATCCCCAGAAGAAGAACGGTCCGTTCGAACGAAAGCTGTTTCAGCTGTGGAATAATGGAAGAACGGGAAAAGCAATGGCAAATGTCTTCTTCATGTACTTCGAACCCGTGTGGACTGGCAACATCTTTACCGGGCGCGAACCGGTGCACCAGCCAGCCGCTTCCCACGGCGATGACCAGAAGAATTCCCTGCAAAATCAACGCTTTTCCCGGGAACAGCGAGAACATGACAAATGCTTCATCTCCCGAGGTGGCGATCATGACGGTGACCAGTCCGGCAAATCCAACCAGCCGGTGGGTATAGAGCGAAACCACCGTGAATGCTCCCAGGCACCCCGGAGTGATTCCCAGCAGGGCCGAAATCAGAATCTGCATGAAGGGTGACCGGTGAAGCTGCTCGGCCCATCTGTTCCGGCTCTGCACATTGATGTATTCAATCACCACCATCATGAACAACACAAAGGAGGTGATCATAACCGATTGTTTCAGAGAGGGTAACAATACAGATTCCATAATAAAAAAACATTTTGGAGGAAAGAATGTGAAAAATTTCTTTAAAATTAGTCTAAATAATTTTAATATGAACAAATGTTCATTTAATTTTATAAGGTTTTTCAGAATGCAATTCATGGATACTCATGACTACCACGGAGAAACTAAGAAAAGCGTTTGGCCGTCGTTTTACGCTGGTGAACCTGAACGGTGAATTGTTCGAACACATCAATGTGCCGAAGAAAGAGCTGAAATTCTGTGAAGCTGTGAACTATTCGTTCGATGT
>JBNGDI010000047.1:0-17195 GCA_049975425.1 Bacteroidales bacterium | reverse complement strand
GACTGAAAATCCTTATAAATGAAAAGCCCCGGGAATTCCGGGGCTGGTGGTGCCATCCCGTGGTTCTTAATCAACCTCCGGTTGATTCTAGAACCACGTGGATCCTCGACACGTTCTGCGTGTCGGGACTCGGAATCGAATCCCGAAAAACCGGGTAAATCCGATTTACGGATTTGCCCGGTTTTCCGAGGATCCTCGAAATGGTTGCCATCCGCCTGCCGCGGATGGACCATTTCGGGACCAAGGACACCAGGCTGGCATGTAGAGCACAGGACTGAAAATCCTTATAAATGAAAAGCCCCGGGAATTCCGGGGCTGGTGGTGCCACTCGGAATCGAACCAAGGACACCAGGATTTTCAGTCCTGTGCTCTACCAACTGAGCTATGGCACCAAATATATTTTATAGAACTACTTACATATTACGCCACCTGTGCTCTACTCCCGAAAAACCGCCTATCCGCTCTGCGGATTGGCCTGGTTTTTCGAGGATCCTCGAATTTGCTGCCGAAGCATAGCTTCGGGCAAATTCGGGACAACTGAGCTATGGCACCAAATATATTTTAAAGAACTACTTATATATTACGCCATCTGTGCTCTACTCCCGAAAAACTGCCTATGTAAGGGAATGCAATATTACAGCAAACCGGGGAATTTTCAAAAAAAATCCTTTTTATTTGATTTTGGCTTCAATTTATTTAGAATTATTACAAATTCAGAATTCTCCCTCTTATTTATGTCCGTCAATGTTGCTACCTTTGCTGCCGGATGAAAAGCACCGAATATATTACCCATACCCTTCCCAACGGGATAAGACTGATCCATCACCAGATCCCCGGAGAAGTGGCACATGCCGGACTGATGATCCATACCGGGTCCAGGGATGAGGAAGAGCAGGAACATGGTCTGGCTCATTTTATAGAGCATTTGTTTTTCAAAGGAACCCGAAGGCGAAAAGCATACCACATCCTCAGCCGGATTGATGATGCCGGAGGCGAGCTGAATGCCTATACCACCAAGGAGGAAACCTGCGTGTATGCTTCTTTCCTGCGAAGAGACTATGAAAGGGCCCTGGAGCTGATCAGCGATATAGTTTTTCACTCCGTATTCCCCGAAAAAGAATTGGAGCGGGAAAAAGAAGTGATCATCGACGAGATCCGCTCTTACCTCGACAATCCTGCAGAACTGATCTTCGACGATTTCGAAGAGCTGGTTTTCCGGCATCAGCCCATCGGAAGGAATATTCTGGGAACGGAACATTCCGTCAGCCGCTTTACCCGGGAAGACGTACTGCGTTTCATAGCGAACCATTACCACACCAGCGATATGGTGCTCTCTTCCGTGGGTAATGTCCCATTTCCCCGCCTGGTCAGATGGTTTGAAAAGTACTTTGGCGGGGTCCCGGCCCGCCTGAGAAAAAAATCACGCATTTTGCCTGGTCCTTACCATCCGGAAAAAATGACGCTGGAGAAAAACACCTACCAGACCCATTGTGTACTGGGAACTACCGCTTATGATGTAAAAAACGAAAAACGCCTGGGCCTGTACCTGCTGAACAATATTCTGGGAGGCCAGGGATTGAATTCCCGTTTGAACCTGTCGCTCAGGGAAAAAAGCGGGTATGCCTACAATATTGAGTCAACATATCATCCCTATACCGACGCCGGTATTCTCTGTATATATTTCGGTACCGACCGGAAAAACCTGGGAAAAAGCCTGACAATCACTCATCGTGAGCTGGAAAAACTCCGTAACAGGCGAATGGGCGACCAGCAACTCCGGAAGGCAAGAAAACAGATAACCGGCCAGCTGGCCCGCGGAATGGAAAACCATGAAAGCCTGATGCAAAGCCTGGCCAAAAGCCTTCTGGTGTTCGGAAAGGCTGATCCCCCGGAGGTACTGTACAGGAAAATCGAAGCCATCCGGGCAGAAGAGCTGCAGGATATTGCCAACGAAATCTTCGACCCTGCCGGGCTGTCGCAACTGGTGTACCTCTAATCCGCAAAGAAACACCTTTGCGATAAGGAAGAAGAGGAGAGTCAGGACTTTATCAGACCATTCGAACACGTAATATGAATCACCATGCCTGAGCTATCACCCGAACTGGAGGAATACATCCGGAACCATACCGAACCCGAAGACCCCATAATGGAAGAGCTTGAACGGATCACCTACACCCTGGTGCTCAATCCGCATATGCTTTCGGGAAGGATCCAGGGAAAGATACTGGAAATGTTCAGCCGCATGATCCGCCCCAAAACCATCCTGGAAATAGGAACCTACACGGGATACTCGGCACTGTGCCTGGCCCGGGGACTTAAAAAAGGAGGCAAACTGCATACCATTGAAAAAAATGATGAACTTGAAGACCTGATCCGGTCATTTTTTACCCGCTCCCCGCTGGGCAGGCGTATACACCTTCATATAGGACAGGCTCTCGATATTATTCCCCGGTTAAAGGAAACCTTTGACCTGGTTTTTATTGACGGTGATAAAGCCGAATACCCTGCCTATTACCGGCAGGTACTGCCCCGGGTAAAACCCGGAGGATACATCCTGGCAGACAATCTTCTCTGGAACGGAAAAGTGACCCACAAACCCCGGTCCCGCGACTGCTCTACCCGGGGTATTCTGGAATTCGCCCGGATGGTCACGAATGATCCCGGTGTACAGAATGTCCTTTTCCCGGTGCGCGACGGACTGATGGTAATCAGAAAAAAGGAGAAATAAAATTTATTTATATTATGTTAAACTATTAATTTAGCATTATTAAACATTTATTTTTGTTTTTTTCTCCGGTTACTAACCGGATTTTTTGTTTATAAATAATTTAAACCAGAACGGATAAAACACTATAATATACTTGATAATAAGCACTTAAAATCATTCATATTATTTAGAATAATTATAGATAATGGCTGTTTTGGAAGGCCGGGATTTGGATGTTTGTTTAGTCTTTAACTATATTTGTTGAACAATCTCAAACCCAAAACAGCCATGACAGCACAGGAATTCAATACGCAACTTACCGGACTGGAAAAAAACCTGGAGCGTTTTGCTTACAGTCTGACCATGAACAGTGAAGATGCCAGGGACCTGGTACAGGAAACCTATCTGAAAGCTTTGTCCAACCGGGAAAAGTTTACCGATCATTCGAATCTGAAGGCATGGACATTCACCATTATGAAAAACACCTTCATTAACAATTACCGGCGTTCGGTCAAGGAAAACACCACCATGGACCACACAAAGGACCTGTATTACCTGAATATGCCCCAGAATTCGGGGTTCATACATCCGGAATCCCATTACGGAGAACAGGAGATACTGAAAACCATCGACGGGCTGGACGAGGAATTCCGTTTACCTTTCCGGATGCATACGGAAGGATATAAATACAAGGAAATTGCTGAAAAACTGAACCTGAAAATCGGAACAGTGAAAAGCCGGATTTTCTTCACCAGAAAGAAACTGATGGGTTCATTGCAGGACTATGCCGCCTGAGGGTTTTTCAACATCCGGACCGGTTAAGAAAAAGAAAAGGGGCTGAGTAGGCCCCTTTTCTGCATGTATTCCGTTTGCCGGTTCATTTCATATCCAGCTCGGGTTCCTCATGCTCGCCGGTGATCTCCTTGATCCGGATGGCATTGATCTCTTTCGAAACAGTAGTCAGGTTCATCATGATGGTTTTATATTCGGGATACTTGCTGTATTTCTCCCTCATCACATACATGATGTTCAGAACCATCTTCTGCAGGTTCTCACTGCTTTCGAACTTTTTCATTTTATCGTCTTCCATTGCACGCTGTTTGGACATATTAATTTAAGAAAATTATAACAAATTTACCAAATTAGTGAAAAGTAAGATTTTGAGAGCGGGTTTGAATGCGGGAGTGAGGAAACGAATCGGGAGTGATCGCTTTCTCATCGCCGGCCGAAGCCCCGGTAATGGCTGGCTCCCACTCCTGTTTCACCCTCTGAAACGATAGCGGAAGAGGGCTCTGTTTCATGTACCCGGAGGGGGACTTGAACCCCCAAGGACAAAATGTCCACTGGATTTTAAGTCCAGCGCGTCTACCAGTTCCGCCATCCGGGCGATGTTCCTTTGTCCTGTTTCTTCGAACAAAAAGGCGGAATACCCTGATTCCGCCTCCGGTTTCTGTTCTTCGAGCGGAAAACGGGACTCGAACCCGCGACCCCGACCTTGGCAAGGTCGTGCTCTACCAACTGAGCTATTTCCGCATTTCTTCAGTCGTGGGTGCAAAAATACGAATTTTTTCTATCCAACAGGAAAAAATCAAAAAAAAACCATTACCGTGCCCCCAGGTGTTTTTTGATTTCATTCAGCTTATTCAGGGCCTCCACAGGGGTAAGGTTATTAATATCCAGGCCCATGAGTTCATCCCTGATCTGCTTAAGCACCGGATCATCGAGCTGGAAGAAGCTCATCTGGAAACCTTCCCGGTGCTGAGCCAGGGTGGAAACAGGCTTTGACAGAGGGCCCTGCCTGCGTTTCCCTTCCAGTTCAGCCAGAATCTCCCCTGCCCGTTGTATTACACTTTTTGGCATACCCGCCATGCGGGCCACATGGATCCCGAAACTGTGCTCCACCCCGCCCGGCCTGAGTTTGCGTAAAAAAATCACCCGGTTGTCCGTTTCCTTCACCGATACATTGAAATTCCGGATACGGGAATAGGACTTTTCCATTTCATTCAGTTCGTGGTAATGTGTGGCAAAAAGTGTTTTGGCGCTGTTTCCCGGGTGCTCGTGGATGTATTCCACCATGGCCCAGGCAATGGATATTCCGTCGTAGGTGCTGGTTCCCCGCCCAATTTCATCGAGCAACACCAGGCTGCGGGGGGACAGGTTATTTAAAATGCTGGCCGTTTCATTCATTTCGACCATAAAGGTTGATTCCCCCAGGGAAATATTATCGGAGGCTCCCACACGCGTAAAAATTTTATCCACCACACCGATCTTTGCCCGGCTGGCGGGGACGAACGAACCCATCTGGGCCATCAGAACAATCAGGGCCGTTTGACGGAGGAGCGCCGATTTCCCTGACATGTTCGGCCCGGTAATGATCATGATTTGTTGCTCCCGGTTATCAAGATATACATCATTGGGTACATACTCTTCATCCGGAGGAAGCATTTTTTCTATCACGGGATGCCGGCCGTCACGTATATCCAGGCAATCGGAATCGTCCACCTCCGGAAGGCAGTATTTGTTTTCCACGGCGGTTTCTGCAAAAGCCGACAGGCAATCAAGCCGGGCAAGGATCGAAGCGTTCAGCTGAATGGCCTGAACATATTCCCCCAGCCAGCTTACGAGTTCCTGAAACAACCGGGTTTCCAGTTCCAGGATCTTCTCCTCCGCACCCAGTATTTTGCTTTCGTATTCTTTCAGCTCGCCGGTAATATACCGTTCAGCGCTGACCAGGGTTTGTTTTCTGATCCACTCCTCAGGTACCTTATCCCGGTGGGTGTTCCTTACCTCAATATAATAACCGAAAACATTATTGTATCCTACTTTCAGGGAAGGGATCCCGGTTTTCCTGCTTTCCCTTTCCTGAAGTTCCACCAGGTAATCTTTCCCCGAATAAAGAATATCGCGCAATTCGTCCAGTTCTGTGGAAACCCCATTTTTGATCACCTTGCCCCTGCCAACCTGCACGGGCGGATCCGTTTCCAGTTCCCTGCTGATCCTTCCGGCAGCGCCGGTGCACACATTGATCTGTTCGGCCATTCTTTCCAGGGGTTCCACACCCGACTCCGCACAAAGTTCCTTCAGGGGCACCAGGGCTTCCAGGGCATTCTTCAGCTGCATCACCTCGCGGGGAGTGATCCGGCCCACCGCCACCCTTGAAATGATCCGCTCCATATCGCCCACCCGTTTGAGGTGTTCCCGAATGGCTTCCTGTTCCCGGCTCTCCTTCACCAGGTATTCCACCACATCCTGCCTTTCCCTGATACGGGCCGTTTCTTTCAGAGGAAGGCTGATCCACCTGCGCATCATCCTGGAACCCATGGGTGATACGGTACGGTCGATCACGTCCACCAGGGCTTTCCCTCCTTCCTGCAGGGTGCGGAACAATTCGAGGTTACGTACTGTGAACTTATCCAGCCACACATATTTTTCTTCTTCTATCCGGGTAATGGCTGATATATGATCGAGCCTGTCGTGGCGGGTCAGGTCGAGGTAATGCAGAATGGCTCCCGCGGCAACGATGCCCAGAGGCATGCCCTCAATACCGAACCCTTTCAGGGAAGCGGTGCCGAACTGTTTTTTCAGGCGGTCTTCCGCTGTTTCTTCCCTGAAAGCCCAGTCATCCAGCTTGTATACGTAATACCGGGAACCGAACAGTTCGATAAAGTTTTTGTGTGCCGCCTTTTCCACCAGCACCTCCCTGGGCTGAAAACTGTTCAGTAACTTGTCCACGTACTCCCTGTTACCCTGCGCCGCTAAAAATTCGCCCGTGGAAATATCCAGGAAAGCCACCCCGTGCAATTCGCCGGCGGCAGACACACCGGCCAGGAAATTATTCTCCCGGTGGTTCAGCACATTTTCGTTAAAGCTGACCCCGGGGGTAACCATTTCTGTGATTCCCCGTTTGACGATTTTTTTGGCCAGTTTCGGATCTTCAAGCTGTTCACAGATAGCTACCCGCTGGCCGGCACGCACCAGCCGGGGCAGGTAATTGTCGAGGGCATGGTACGGAAATCCCGCCAGTTCAACATAGGAAGCGGCCCCGTTAGCCCTGCGCGTAAGGGTGATCCCCAGAATCTCCGAGGTACGGATGGCATCTTCCCCGAAAGTTTCATAGAAATCGCCCACCCGGAACAGCAAAATCGCATCAGGATGTTTGGCCTTGATGCGGCTGTATTGCCTCATCAGCGGGGTATCCACATATTTCGGTTCTCCGGCCATTAGCTCTCTCAGGAATGGGTGCAACCAGTTCTGCCTGTATGCAAAAATACACATTCATCCTGCCTTCATCGAATGAATTCTTCATTTCTTTTCAACAGGCAGTCCCTGCACAAAACAGCACGGCCGGTATGTCCGCATGCGTACATACCCTGTAACAATACTGGACATTTTTGCACCCTCTGCTCAGGAATCATTTCAGGTTATCAGGTTCATAATACCTTACTTATAACCTTTGGCATAATATGTGCGAGTATTATCAATACATAAATATATTCCGGTTTAGCAAACCGGATAATGTGTTGTAAAAATATTTGTTCAATAGAACATATTGATAAAATATATCCCGGCGTTGTGGGGAAGCCGGGGGAAGTGCTTCATGAGCGGAGTCATTCATGGACAGTGGAGAGGTATTTGCAGATGGCAAATCTTTTCTGTGGAGCTAACGGGTTAAGTATCAGGTTTTTGGAAAATTGTACGCACCTTGTTCCATACCGTATACCGGCCACGTTATTTACAACCTGTTTATGGATGATCCGCTTCATGAGGCCTTCAATAAAAGGGTCTCAGCATAACGGGACCCTTTTGTATTTCCATGAATATTTTTTTTGTAAATAATTTTTAATACTTTAGCAATCCTTTTTGAATAATCATTTCACCCTTAATTATTGTTAACCTAATACCATTATCTATGAAAAGATTAACCATTCTGATTTTCGGATTGCTCCTGTCGGTGTCGATGGCATTCGCACAGGAAGTCCGGATTACCGGAACGGTAACCTCTGCTGAAGACGGTTTGCCGTTGCCCGGGGTATCTGTTGTGCAGAAGGGAACCACTCTGGGTACCATTACCGACATCAACGGTAATTATTCCCTGCCCGTTCCCGAAAATGCCCAAACCCTTGTGTTCTCCTTTGTGGGAATGAAAACCGTGGAAGTTCCCATTGAAGGACGCACCACCATCGATGTGGTGATGGAGCAGGATGTGCTGGGACTTGACGAAGTATTCGTTGTGGCCTACGGTATCCAGCGCCGTGAAGCCAAAACCGGATCGGTGGGTGTGGTCGGAGGCGACAAGCTGCAGGATGTACCTGAAACCAGTATCGACAAGATGCTGGCCGGGAAGGTAGCCGGGCTGGTGGTTTCAGCCAGTTCAGGACAGCCGGGCAGTAATACCCAGATCCGCATCAGGGGAAACAGCTCCATATTTGCCGGAAACGACCCCCTGTACGTGATCGATGGGATTCCGGTGATGACCGGTGACCAGACCTATTTCACCAACACGGGGAACGCCCTTTCGAACCTGAACCCCAACGACATTGAGTCGATTTCGGTTCTGAAAGACGCAGCCGCCGCTTCCATTTACGGGTCAAGGGCCGCCAACGGGGTAATTTTGATCACCACCAAATCCGGGAAAGCCGGGGCTTCGAAAACCAGCTTCCGGGCTTCCACCGGTTTCGACTACCTGGCCAACGACAACGGCTACGGTACCATGCCCTACGACGACTACATCACCTATGTGAGGGATGCCGTGTACAATGCCGGATTGGATCCTGACGATCCTTCGAATGCCAGGTATTATTTCCCCGAGTCTCTCCGCGATTCCTCGTACACCGACTGGCTGGACGAGCTGACACGCACCGGTCACATTTACAATGCCGAGCTCAGCTTCGAAGGAGGAACAGATAAAACCACCCATTACTTTTCAGGAGGGTATGAAAAACATGAAGGAGCCTTCTACGGAGTGGATTTCGAGAAATTTGCGTTCAGGTCGAACATCGACCACCAGTTGAACAACAAACTGAAGATGGGAACCCGTATCAACGCCAGCCACTCCTATTCCAACGACGTGGCCATGCAGTCACTGTATTACGTGAACCCCATCTTTGCCGGGATGCTCCTGTCACCATTCACTCCTATTTATAATGACGACGGAACCTACAACCTGGATATAGGGTACTGGGCCAACACCAACCCTCTGGCTACGGCCGAGTATGACGACCAGTGGGAAAAGCAGAACCGGTTCCTGGGGAACATTTACCTGGAATGGAGCATTCTCGACGGCCTGACCGCCAAAACCACCAACAGCTATGAATACACCGGCGGTGAAGGAAGAAGGTACTGGTCGGATAAAGCAGATGCTTCCGGAGCGGCTACCCTTCAGGTTTCCACCACCAAGTACCAGCTGCTGACCACCTCGAACACCCTGACGTATGAAAATGCGTTCGGTGCACACAATGTGCAGCTGATCGGAGGACAGGAAGCTTCAAAATACTTCAGCAATTCTTATTATGTGTATTCTCCGGATGTAGACCCGAACATACCTTTCCCCAATACAGCTTCTTCTGAAGACGATAAAGCCAGCTACGGAGAATCTTCCTACACCCTGCTCTCCTTCTTCGGACTGGCCTACTATAACTTCGACAGCAAGTATTACCTGCAGGCCAGTGTACGTAGCGACGGTTCATCCCGTTTCGGAAAAGACACCCGCTGGGGTACCTTCTGGTCGGTGGGTGCTTCCTGGAACATCCACAGGGAAGCATTCATGGAAAACCTCGATTTCATCAACCAGCTGAAACTGCGTGCCAGCTACGGGCTCAGCGGTAACTTCAATATCGGCAATTACGAGCAGTACGGCCTTTACGGAACCGTTCAGTACAACGGCACCGTGGGTTTCGCACCCTCTCAGCCGGCCAACCCCGAACTGGGATGGGAAACCAACCGGGAATACAACGTGGGGCTTGACTTTGCCGTGTTTGACAAATTCACCGGTTCATTCGAAGTGTACAAGCGGTACACCGAAGACATGCTGCTGAACTATCCCCTGTCACGCACCTCGGGATTCAGCTCTGTCCGGATGAACATCGGGGAACTGGCCAATACAGGCTGGGAATTCCTCCTGAACTGGAATGCCGTGAACACACGCGACCTGCGGTTTGACCTGGGCTTCAACATCGCCCACAACAGCAGCGAGATCCTTGACCTGGGAAAAGACGAGCAGTTCATCAGCACATCGAATGCCCGTATCCTACACAAAAAGGGCGAACACCTGTACAGCTTCTACCTGTACGATTACGCCGGGGTGAACCCCGCCAACGGCGAAGCCCTGTGGTGGACGGAAGATCCCGATACAGGCGGAAGAGGCGAACTGACCAACTCATACGCACAGGCCCGCAGGTTCATCGCCGGATCTCCCGAACCGAAATTCACGGGAGGGATCAACCCCAGCCTTACCTGGAAAGGAATCATGCTCGACGTGAACCTGGAATTTAAAACCGGACATCAGGTGCTGATCGAAGAAAACCGCTACCTCAACTCCGACGGAAACTTCTGGCTGAGGAATGTGGCCAACACCGCACTGGATTACTGGAAGGAACCGGGCGACATCACCCGGAACCCCAAGCCCATTGCCGACAACTCCACCAACTCATACGGGTATTACAACACCCGCTGGATGTTCGACGGCGATTACCTCCGGGTCAAGAACGTGACCCTTTCCTACAACCTTCCCAAAAACCTGGTGAGCAGCATGAAACTGCAGAACCTCAGGATCTACGGAAGCGCTGTAAACCTCTATACCTTCCACGATGTGGATTACTTCGATCCCGAAAGGGGTGTGGACGGAACGGGTTTCGGTATCTATCCGCTCACCAAGAAATTCATGTTTGGTGTTGAGTTGTCATTCTAAACCCATAAATATTTATTACCTATGAAAGCAAAATTTTCTATCAAAATACTGGCCGGAATCATGATCCTGGGAATGCTTGCATCATGCAGCGAGGATTTCCTGGAAGAATTCCCCCGGCTGAGTCAGTCTGACCATTTGACGCTTTCAACCTATGACGGGTTGAACAGTGCCACGGCTGGCGCCTACTCCAACCTCTGCCATACCAACTGGTACGGTGCAGGTTTTGTGATCACTGCCGACCTGAAAGGAGGCAATGCCAAAAGAGGGTCTGTTTCATCGGGCCGCTATATCCCGGAATATTTCTGGATCAATTCACCCGACCAGACCTCCAACCTGTGGACCACGGCCTACAACACCATTGCCCGGGCCAACAATGTGATCAATGCCATTGACGCCGGTTTTTCCGATCCAACTGTGGATGAGGCAGATCTGAATCTTCTTAAGGCAGAAAACCTCTTCCTCCGCGCCCTGGCCCATTTCGATATGGCCCGGATGTACTGCCAGCCTTATTCGGCCGGACGCGACAACATGGGCGTTCCCGTGGTGCTGGTTACCGAAAACGCATACCCTGCACGGAACACCGTGGGCGAAGTGTACGACCAGGTGGTACAGGACTTGCTGGATGTTATTGATTTGTGGCCAATGTCTGAGGAGAATCCTGACGAACCAATTTCAAATCCCCGTGGCAGCGACGGAGCCTGGGCTACCTATTGGGCCGCCAAAGCCCTCCTGGCCAAGGTGTACCTGTATATGGAAGACTGGCCAAATGCTGCCAGCATGGCTAATGATGTGATCGAGAACGGTCCCTTCGCACTGTTTGAAGAAGCTGAGTACACCACCTGGGACAATGGCGGATACTGGGGCGATGATCCTTCCGTTTACGGTGCCGGAGGTGACGAGATCATTTTCCAGGTGGACGGTTCCGAAGGAAACTCGGCCCACGGCTACTGGCTGGCCATTTCCTACATGGTGGATCCCTACGGATACGGTGACATTGCCACCTCGAACGATTTGCTGAACCTGTATGAAGCCGGCGATGTGCGCGCCGACCTTTTCCAGGAACCGCCTGAATACCCGGGTGAATTCTGGACCCTGAAATATCCCGGCCGCATGGGCAGGGAACCCAGAAGGGAATACAACGTACCCGTGCTGCGCCTGGCAGAAATGTACCTCATCCGGGCTGAAGCGGCTTTGAACGGCGCTTCCGGATATAACCCCCTGGATGACTACAACGCCATCCGTACCAACCGCGGACTGGCTGCTGCCACATCGGTGAGTTTGACAAATATTTACGCTGAACGCCGCAGGGAACTCTGCTTCGAAGGCAACGAACTGTTCGACCTGGCCCGCACCCAGCGCGACCTGGTGCGCACCCACTATGACGGGGTGGAAAACCAGAACGTGGAATTTGTTGAGGGAGGAACCCCCCTGGACAACTATCTCTGGGCCATGCCCATCCCGCAGGCCGAAATCGACGCCAACGTGAATATGGAGCAGAACCCCGGTTATTAGTAATGAACAAAAAATTGCAGCACTATGAAAAACTACATAATCAAATCAAGTCTGGTCCTTTCACTGGTCATGCTCTTCGCAGCCTGTGAGCAGGAAAGGATCATGTTCGACACTTCGCTTGCCGTGGTGGGTTTTCAGTCTTCTGAATTCATCATTCCGGAAGCCGATGGAGGAGTGATTACATTGTACCTGGGAGCCGCTTCCGGTACCGAACCCACCGAGGCAACCCTGGAGGTTTCCACCGAGGGGCATGACAATCCTGCCGTGGAAGGCGATGATTATACCATTGAAACCAAGCAGGTAACCCTGGAAGTGGGAGTAACCGAAGTCACCATTACCCCGGTGGATAATGACATCTTCACGGGTGACAAAACCTTTACGGTTACTATTGTTTCAAACAGCAAGGATTACGAGCAGGCTGTCCAGAGTTCTGCCGTGGTGACCATCAAGGACGATGAGCACCCGTTGAACCAGTGGATCGGAACCTATGATGTTGCAGCAGCCAGCTACGGTAACCCTGGCGCATGGGATGAAAACTGGGTTGTTACCACCTATCCTGTGCCAGGAAATCCCGATCAGCTTCAAATGCTGGGCATTGGGGGAGGAGGCGATCTGCCGGTAATTGCCACATTTGATCTGGAGGAAATGACGATTACCATTGCTCCCGGTCAAGATGCCGGCAACGCTTACGGATACGGCCCTACCATAGTATACTGGGGAGAAAAGGATCTCAGCGCTTTTGATGAAGAAGAGCCTCTGGTGGGGACCATTGAAGCCGACGGCTCCATGGCTGTTGACAACTGGATGATGGTTCTGTCCGATTACGGAAACTATATCTGGGACTGCTTCAACACCACCTGGACAAAAAGGTAGGAGCACAATTTCCAGTTTCAACCACAGAAATAGAGGATGCCCGGCGGGCATCCTCTATTTTTGCATTCTGCCGGATTCACAGGAAAACCAGGAAGCGCCAAACAAAAAATGAGCTATCTTTGTTTTACAGACAGCTGAGACGATATACGGTTTTTCGAAAGAAATGAAACAGACCCTCCGCACATTCTTTCTTCTGGCCTGTTTCCTGGTGTGGCATCTGTCACTTCCCGGGCAGGCTGTTCCGGAAGAAACCCTGCACCGGGCCGCCCACCGGTTTATGAATGATTATTTTCCGGAAGGTGCCAGGCCCATATCCAGCATGGACCCCTGGCCGTCCGAGGCAGAAGCTTCCCTCTACATCGTGCATCTGGAAACGGAAGGCTGGATCCTTATGAGTGCTTCGAATGAAGCGGAACCCGTGATCGGATTTTCCTTTGACGGCCATTTTGAGCCCCCTGAACCCGAAAGTAACAACCCGGCCTACCGATGGCTGAACAGGGCGCACCTTCAGATCAGAGAAAGCCTGGAAGATCCTGTAAGGGAAGAACATCCCCGGTGGAAAGAGTTGCTGACCACCGAAAAATCCTTTGAGCAAACCGAAGAGGAGGCCATGGTCGATCCCCTGATCGAAGTCACCTGGAACCAGGGCCAGGGATACAACCGTTTCTGCCCCGAGGATCCCGAGGGCCCCGGGGGACATGTTTATGTGGGTTGCGTGGCCGTAGCCATGGCCCAGGCCATGAGCGTGTACCAGGTTCCTGACACGGGGACCGGTTCAAAAAATTACTTTCATCCCGATTACGGAGTGCAGTACGTTGATTTTGGAGCTGCCACTTACCTGTGGGACTCCATGTCGGTTTCCTCTTCCGACGATTACAATGCCCTGTTGCTGTACCATTGCGCCGTGGCCACTGAAATGGATTTCGGTCCCGACGGGTCGGGCACACAAACCAGCAATACCTCTGCCGCCCTGAAGGAATATTTTTACTATTCCAAAGACATCAGCTACAAAAGACGCAGCTTTTTCACTGATGAAAAATGGAAGGCATTGATCAATGAGCAGTTGCTGAAGGGGCGGCCACTGATTTATTCGGGCGATGCCGACGACGGCGAACCCGGCCATGCCTTCAATGTAGACGGGGTGATGTATGGCAGGATGTTTCACATCAACTGGGGCTGGGGAGGACAATACGACGGATATTATGTGCTGGATAACCTCACCCCGGGCACCTCGCATAACTACAATGAAAACCAGGCAGCCGTAGTCGGTATACAACCTTACTATTACCCCACAGATATTGTTCTGTCGGAGGTAACCGTAGAGCTCGATCAGCCCCCCGGGACCCCTGTTGGAGTGGTGGAAGTTATTGACGAAGCCAAAGACAATGCCTACAACCTGTCGCTCCACTGCGATTCCACCCTGGTTTTCGATGCCTGGATCCCCGATTATACCATGGATGGGGACACCCTGAAAACCAACCGCATATTCACGGAAGACGATCCGGAAACCGACACCATCCGGTTCACGCTTACCGATCTGTACAATAATTACCTCGAGGTGGTGATCGTCCTGGGTATCGGGGCTCCCCCTCAGGGGCCCAATGCCGCCCCCAAGGTGGAATTCACCAAAAACCTGGTATATCCCAACCCGGCTTCCGACTATATTTTCTTCCGGAATGATCCCGGCTCGTTTATCCGGGAGGTCAGGGTGTACGATCTGGCCGGGCGGCTGGTAAAAATGGCCGGAGAAAACACCTTCCATAGAGGAATAGATGTTTCCGGATTAGAAACCGGCATGTACCTTATTGAGTTTCGAAACGAGACCGGCCCGGTCATGCTGAGCCGTTTCATCAAGATCAGGTAAACTTTCCCCTTCCGGAATCAACCTGCTCCATCCAGTCTCTCATAACACGGGCTCCTTCCCCCAATATTGTGTACGCATTCGAACACTTCTGTGCCGCTTCCGGAACCATTTGCTCACCGAAGATGAAAGGTTTATTTACGATGAATTCAATATATTTGCACTGAAACCTGCATCTAAAGAAAATTACCAATGGCAAGAATCAAAGTAACGGAGTACCATGAAGCATCCGGCCGGCTCCTTGAAATATACAATGATCTGATCAGGAAGAGAGGCAAACTGGCAGAAGTGCACAAAATCCAGAGTTTGCGGCCGGAAAGCATCGTAAAACACATCGATCTGTATCTGGAAATCATGTTTTCGAAATCGGAACTGTCGAGGGCTGACCGGGAAATGATGGCTGTGGTGGTCTCAGTAAAAAACGGATGCAGATACTGCCGGCTCCACCATGCCGAGGCTCTGAACCAGTACTGGAAAAATGAAAAAAAAATCGAACAATTTATTTCCGATTACCGGAATGCCGGTTTGACCGGAACCCAGATAATTCTGTGCAAATTTGCGGAAAACCTGACGGTAAACCCGGCACAATTCGACAATCCCCAGGGCATCGAACCACTGAAATCGTCCGGGTTGTCAGACCAGGCCATACTGGATGCGACACTGGTCGTGGCCTATTTTAACTTTGTAAACCGTATTGTCCAGGCACTGGGAGTTGAAAGCAGCGAGGAGGAAATCAGGGGTTACATATCATGAAATCATAAGAGGTATCTCACTGCCAGACGGAAGGCGCACTTTTCCTACAGCGAATCAGGAACAGCTGTTCCGGCCTCTTCTGCCGGCATGTTGTAAAATAGGCCTGTGCTCATTCAACAGCATGCACATTCAGGAAAATAGTTTCTACATTTAGGGCACATGTCAAAAGAAAAAAATATGCATAAAGTACTGATTCTCGGTGCAGGAATGGTATCCCGCCCCATGGTACGATACCTGCTGGAAAACGGGGTGCATGTGACCATGGCCAGCCGTACCGTCTCAAAAGCAGAAGCCATGATCCAGGGGCACCCTCTGGGAAAAGCCGTAACCTGGACGGTGGACGACGAAACCACCCTGAGCAAGCTGGTAAGTGAAAACGATGTGGTGGTCAGCCTCCTGCCCTATGCCCACCACCTGCTGGTGGCCAAACACTGCCTGCAACACCGCCGGAACATGGTTACCACTTCTTATGTGAAGCCGGAAATGCAGGCCCTTGACGGGGAAGCCGGGAAACAGGGCATTCTGATCCTGAACGAGATCGGGCTGGACCCCGGCATTGACCACATGTCGGCCATGCGCATCATCAACCACGTTCACAGGAAAAAAGGAAAGATCAGGGAGTTTTATTCCCTCTGCGGAGCCCTTCCGGCTCCTGAAGCAGCCGACAATCCCTTCCGTTATAAATTTTCGTGGAGCCCCCGGGGGGTGATCATGGCGGGGAACAACACCGGGAAATACCTGAAAAGAGGGCAGGTGGTGAATATTCCCACCGAAGAACTTTTCAGGGATACCTTCAGGCTGTCTTTCCCCGAAGCCGGCGAACTGGAAGTATATCCCAACCGTGATTCGTTGATCTACAGGGATATTTATGGGATACCCGAAACGGAAACCCTGTTCAGGGGTACATTCCGTTTCCCGGGATGGTGTGAGACTTTCGATGCCCTGAAAGCCCTTCACCTGACATCCATGGAAAATATCCCGCTGAAGGAGAAAACCTATGCGGGTATGCTGGCAATGCTGATGGGAGAGCAGGAAACATACCCCATCCGCCCGGTGGTGGCCGGTTACCTGGACCTTGCCGGCAACGCCCATGCCCTGGATGCCATGGAGTGGCTTGGATTGTTCAGCAACCGGCCGGTAAACCGCGATGAGGATTCTCCCTTTGAAGTCCTGGCAGGGCTGATGCTTGATAAAATGATGCTCGGCAAAGACGAACGCGATATGGTGGTAATGCAGCACACCTTTCTGGCCGAATACCCCGGCGGAAAACAGGAAGTGATCCGGAGCCGTATGCTGGATTACGGGGCTCCTGAAGAAGATACGGCCGTTGCGCGTACCGTATCCCTGCCCGCGGCTATTGCAGTAAGAATGCTGCTGGAAGGAAAAATCGGGGCCAAAGGGGTGCACCGGCCGGTGATCCCGGAAATTTACGAACCAATACTGAATGAACTGGAAAAAGTAAATATCCGGTTGACAGAAGAATTTAATCTTCCTGCTTCGGAAAATATTCAGTGGTAACTTATTGTCATCTACGTAGTTATCTGGCTATGTACTAATATAAGGCGCGCCCGTTTTTAATTTTT
>JBNGDI010000046.1:0-18123 GCA_049975425.1 Bacteroidales bacterium | reverse complement strand
GCTGACCTGGAAAAATTAAAAACGGGCGCGCCTTATATTAGTACATAGCCAGATATCTACGTAGTTGTATATTGGAACACGGATTTTCGTATTCTGTTGTATTAGCTAACCAAATGCATTAAATTGGCAGGTACAAACCCCCAAAAACCCTTCATCATGAAATCATTCGTTTCTTTTTTTCTGTCCGTGCTGTTCCTTCCGCTGATCGTTGAGGCCCAGTTCACCGCCACTATGCGGAATGTGCAGTCGGGGCACACCGTGGAATACAGGGTGTACTCCGACCTGAACCAGTACCGGTATGAGACCAGCCAGGACGGGATGAACCTGGTGATCATTGTCAAACCGGACCAGAATCAGACTTTTGTAATTCTTCCCGACAAGAAATTTATTCACAAAACCACCTGCGACGGCATGATGAGCCGGATGAACGATCCCGTCCAGGCCCTGGAAGCTGTAAAAGAAGCCGGGGAAGTGGTTTCGACTTCCGCCGTTCAATACGAAGGCTATGACTGCACCAGACAGGATATCCACATGAACAATGAACCGGCGTTCACTTGCTGGTTCTCTCCCGGTCTGAACTTTCCCCTGAAAATTGAAAACCACCTGGCCAGTGACACCTACATGGAAGTCAGCGGTATAGAAGCCTGGGATCCTGACCCTGCCCTGTTTGTCTCTCCCGCCGATTATACCGAGGTAGACGAACAAATGCGCCCGGTAGTGCCCGAACCACCGGCTCCGGAAAAATGGACGGAAAAAGAATTTGCAGGCACAGTGGAAGGGACCTTCCACAGGGGCGAAAGGATCCTTTTTACAGTGGTTTCCCGGGAATACCACCGGCTGAGTTTTTCAAACCATGGCGAAAGCCCGGCCAAAGTGGTAAGAAGGATCATCCGGAACGGAAAGGAGCTTCCCGACAATGAGCAGGGACCGGTAAAATACCGGACAACCCGTCTGCATCCGGGGGAGAAAAAAAATCTTACCCTGGACTGGGAGGTGGACGATATTATCGAGATGGCTGTGCATGAAGGAAGCATGCAGATTTCCGTTGTCCCTGAAAAATAATATCGGCCCCGTGTGGCCTTCCTTTTTTCATGCCCGCATAGTATTTACCGGTTGTGCGGGCATTTTACTGTTCATAGCCTCAGAAAGCACAAAAAAAAAGATAAAAAAATGCCATGCCTGTGCAGCAAAAAATTATTTTCGTTCGTCATATTATGAAAGTAAAATAGTTAATCCCGTTTTTCACGTATGATACTGAATTACATAACCATTACCTGGAGAAACCTGATCCGTAACAAAAGCTATGCATTGCTGAATATTCTGGGGCTTACCACCGGCATGACGGCCGCAATGCTGATTCTTCTGTTTGTTTACCAGGAATTGAGTTATGACCGGTATTATCCTCAGGCCGAAAACATATACCGGGCCACCATGGATTTTAATATGAGGGGAATAAGTAACCGCATGGCTATCACCCCTACCCCGCTGGGCCCTGCTCTGAAAGAAAATTATCCGGAAGTGGCAAGCTATTGCCGGATCAGTCCTACCTGGAACCCGGTATTGATGGAATACGGAGAAAAAAAATTCTATGAAAGCAGCATAGTATATGCCGATTCAGGCTTTTTCAAAACCTTCGGCTATGAACTGATTGCCGGAGATGAAGAAAACGCACTGAAAACCATCAACAGCCTGGTCATGACCCGCTCCCTGGCCCGGAAATATTTCGGTGAAGAAAACCCCGTGGGAAAAACCCTGCGTCTCAACACTTCACGGGAATATACGGTAACGGGACTGATGGAAGATGTACCGGTCAACTCCCACCTCCGGTTCGATGCGCTGGCTTCTTTTGCTACCCTGTACGATATACGAGGGGTGAATAACATGGATTACTGGACCGGGAATATTAATTATTTCAATTATTTCAGGCTTGTGCCCGGAACCGACCCCGAGCTTTTCGGGAAAAAAATGAATGATCTGACAAAAGAGCACACGGAAGAATTCCTTCAGAACATAGGAGGCAGCATGAGGGTATTTATCCAGCCGGTAACACGTATCCATCTCCATTCCGATTTCCAGTTTGATATGGGTCAGGCGGGAAGCATGATCTATGTTTACGTGTTTCTTGCCATTGCCCTGCTTATCCTGCTGGTGGCGGTGATCAATTACACCAACCTGGCCACAGCTCAGTCCATCAGGCGCATGCGGGAAGTGGGGCTGCGCAAGGTAATGGGCGCCCATCGGAAATACCTCATCGGCCAGTTTCTGAGCGAATCGGTGTTCATTACACTGATGGCTTTTGTGGTTTCCATGTTCCTGGTGGAATGGTTGCTTCCGTTTTTCGGGAACCTGGTGAACCGGAACCTTTCCATGAGTCCCGGTACACATCCCCTGCTGTTTACGGGATTTCTGGGAATGGCCGTTGTGGTGGGAATTGTTTCAGGGTTTTATCCCGCTCTGTATGCAACGGCGTGGAGCCCTGCAGGTATCCTGAAAATGGAAATGTTCAGCAAAGGAAGCAGCCACCGGTTCAGAAACCTGCTGGTCGTTTCGCAATTTTTTATTTCTATTGCCCTGATAGTAAGCACTATTTTTATATACAGGCAGTTGCAATATATGTCCGAAAAAGAGCTCGGTTTCAATCGCGAACAGGTGGTGGTGGTCCCACTGAGAAGCGCAGAACTGCGCGAGAATTATCCCACTTTGAAGGACCGCATGGAAAAACTGCCGGGTGTCGTTTCCACATCGGTATCACAAAACTACCTGGGCCGTTCGTTCAGCTTTAACGCCTTCAGGGAAAAATCGGCAGGCGATGACCAGACGCAGATTGTGGCCAATATCGATGTGGACAAGGACTTTTTCAAGACCTTCCATATGGAAATAGTTGAAGGAAGAGGTTTCCGCTCAGACGACGGTCCGGAAGAAAAATCGGTGGTGGTGAATGAAACCCTGGTAAAGAAAATGGGATGGGAAAAGCCTCTGGGCAAGCAGCTGGTTTTCAACGATGATGATGGGTATGTAGTAGTGGGTGTTGTGAAGGATTTTCACATCACTTCGCTACGGCAGAGCCTGGAACCTGTACTGATCACCCACAGGAAAAACCGGTATCAGTATATCAATATTCGCCTGCATCCCGGAATGATCAAACAAACCATGCAGGAGATCGATAAGATATGGAAGGAAACCGAGCCGGAATATCCCCTTGATTATCGTTTCATCGACCAGAGCTTCAACGATCTGTATGAACAGGAACAGAGGCTGGGAGGGATATTCGTTTTCTTTTCCCTGCTGGCCGTATTATCTGCTCTGGTAGGCCTGTATAGCCTGGTAGCCTATTCGGTGGAACAGCGAACCCGCGAAATTGCCATCCGCCGGGTGATGGGTGCGGGCATACCAGCTATTCTGCGCTTGTTTAGCCGTGAGTTTCTTTCGATGGTTGCCCTGTCAACCATTCTGGCATGGCCGGCCGTTTATTTCTTTATCAGGAAATGGCTGGAAGGCTTTGCTTACCAGACACCCCTCAAAGTATGGCCTTTCCTGGCAGGGGCGGCCCTGGTCATGGCCCTTACCGTGCTGGTGGTGATTCTGCGGTCGTACGGGGCAGCCTCGGCCAACCCGGCCAACAGCCTGCGGCACGAATAATTTAAATTATTGACAGGAAAAAATTCCACATTACGGGAAAATCCCGAAAAGCAGGTTTTGCTGGATTACCGATCTGGTTCTTTCCCCTGCCCCACCAATGGCTTAATATCCAGCACAGGTGTTCCGTTCAACGCATCCAGACCGGTAACTATCAGTACATTGTCTTTCCTTTCCAGCAACTGAACGGTGGAGAGGCCGATCATGCTGGGCCGCCGGGGCGAGCAACAGGCAAATACCCCCCGGAAATCTCCGGACCGGGTGGTGGTTTGCAGGTCGTAATCCTTAGACCGGTCGAAATAGAACAGAATGTTCAGTTTTTCAAAGGTTTCAATTTTGTACAGCCCGTCGGCAAATTTTTTGTCAACTTCTATCAGGGAAACCTCTTCCCTGATCCTGTCGGCCTGCTCAGGCCCCGCCTCTTCCCAGCGGTTACGCACGTATCCGATAATCTGTATCTGCATAGGGTATGATTAAACGGGTTCTACGGGGAGAATAAATGTTTCATTCTCTTCTTTGATGAGCTTCACTTTCACCCTGTACACTTTTTCCAGTAGCGATTCGCTGAAAATTTCCTTTCCACCGGCTGCTACCTGCCTGCCCTGGTCAAGGATCATAAAACCGGGACAGTATTTCAGCGCCAGGTTCAGGTCGTGTATGGCCATGACAATGGTGATGCCCGAGCAGCTCAGTTGCTTCAGCAAACCCAGCAATTCGTGCTGGTGTCTCAGATCAAGGTTGGCCGTGGGTTCGTCCAGAAGAATGATCTCCGGCTCCTGGGCCAGGGCCCGTGCAATAAATACGCGCTGGCGCTGCCCCCCGCTTAGCCGGTTGATATCCTTCAGGGCAATATCCTCCAGGTGCAGCTTTTCGATGATCCTCGAAGTGATGATCCGGTCGTTCTTCCCCGGGCTCCACCTTATGTATGGATTCCGGCCGAGCAGCACCGTGTCGAAAACCGTGGCGGGAAATACATTCTGTTGCATCTGCGGAACATAGGCCATTTGCCGGGCCAACGCACGTGTATGGAAACCGGAAATATCCTTTCCCCCGATGCGGATCCTTCCCTGTTGCGGAAACAGTATGCCGTTCATCAGCCGTATCAGGGTGGTTTTTCCCGACCCGTTCGGTCCCAGGATAGCCGTAAAGCTCCCTTTGGAAAAACGGCAGGTCACATCCCGGATAACGGGAAAGCCGTTGTAGGCAAAATGTATTTTTTCCAGGCTGATCATTTCCATTGCGAAGCTCCTATTCCTTTCACCAGTAAGAAAATAAACAGCGGAGCCCCCACCAGGGAGGTAAGTATCCCTACCGGAAGCACCATGGGACTGATCACCGTTCTGGCCAGTATGTCGCAACCTATCATAAACGCCGCACCCGTCATGGCAGCCCCGGGCAGCAGGAACCGTTGGTCGCTGCCGATCAGCCTTCGCACCATATGGGGAATAACCAGTCCCACAAAGGCAATGATCCCGTAAAAGGAAACAACAGCCGCCGTGGCCAGAGAAGCCATAACCAAACCCGTTAGCCGGAGGCGATAGCTGTTGACACCCAGGCTCCGGGCCGTTTCGTCACCTGAGTCGAGGGCATTGTAATTCCACCGGTTCCGGTAAAAATAAACCATAGCCGGAACCAGGATCACGGTCTGCAGCAGGAGCTCTCTCCAGCCGCCTTTCGAAAGGTCACCAAAGGTCCAGAAAACGATCGCCGCCAGTTCCACATCGTCCGCCACATATTGCAGGCCGGTGGTCAGCGCGGTGAACAGCGAGCTGGCAATGATTCCCGCCAGGATCATATTTTCCGGGGTGGCCCCCCGTTTTCTTGCTACCAGCAGAATAAGAAAACAGGCCAGCAGCGACCACAGGAAAGCAGAAAGGGTAACCAGGTAAGGGTTGACTATCAGCACCGCATCGGAGCTGTTGCTCTGCATATTCCCCGCCCCCAGGATAATAACGGCAAAAGCTGCGCCGAAAGCGGCTGCATTGGATATTCCCAGTGTAAAAGGAGAACCAAGCGGGTTACGCAGTACACTTTGCATAACTACCCCCGATACCGAAAGAGCCACGCCGGCAAGGATGGCTGCGAGAACGCGGGGAAGCCTCAACTGTAGCAAGATGCTTCGGTGGGTGGCATTTTCGCCCGACAAAAGGGAGCGGATCCCATCCTGCAGCCCCATATCGCTGGGACCCAAATCAAGTCCCGCCAGTGCCAGCAGCAGGATCAGGAAAGCCACAAGCCACAGGAACCGGCTTTTCCGGCGGACAAATGCCCCATATTGATATAACAGAGTATCACTCATGATCCTGCGCCGGTTATCCGGATCTGTTCGAAAGGCCGGTAGTTTTCCTGCATCCGGTCAAATACATCCTTTCCAATGAAAAACCGGTATATTTCCCGGCACTTCTGCCGGGGGTCCACATCGCTGAAACCTTCCGGAAAAACCACTTTTCCAATATACCATGTATTGCAGAACAGGTTCTCGAAATTGGTGGTATACCAGTTGTAGGGCAGTACGGTATATACCCTTTGTTGCCTTATGGCCCGGATGTTTTCTTTCAGAACCTCCTGTTCTATTTCACCGGCCCATATCTGCCTGCCGGCCACATCGAGGAACAGGTATTCCGGATCCCAGGCAATGAGCTGTTCTTTTTCTATAAATGCATTTTCCTGTCCGGCCACGGGTGAACTGACCACTTCCCCCGGTATTTCCCCGCAGTTCCTGATCCCCAGAAAACGGAAGGGCGGATACCCCGGTTCGGTGGAAGTGATCCCGTGTGCGCCCCGGTAAGCCACCCCACCCACATAGGCACATATCTCCCCTGCCCTGTCTGTATCTGCCCTGCGCTGGTATTCATTCATCGTTTCTTCCATAAACCCGATGAGGCTGTCGGCCCGGGCTTCCCGGTAAAAGATCTTCCCCAGCATCTTCAGGCTGTGGTACAGGTCGCCTTTTTTCCTGTTCAGGTCGCCGTACTCCAGCACAAACACCGGTGTACGGGTAACCCGTTGTAATCTGTCAGCTTCCTGGCGGCTCATGTAAGTTGCCACGATCAGATCCACACCGGCAGCAGCCAGAAGCTCAGGGTCATAGTGATTCCCTGCACCGATCAGCGGCAGTTCCCTGAGAAAGGGATTGGCAAACAGGTAAGGAACATCCCGGCGCTGCTCGTTGCCTTCTATGTACATAACCCGGTGGTCAACATCCAGATAACAGAGCAGACGAAGCGCTCCCGAACGCAAAGCCACCACCGAGTGTACGGTGTCGGGAACAGGTACCTCCCTTCCGGCCGCATCTGCCAGTTCCCGTGTGCCGGCTTCCCTGCGGGCAGGTGAGATACAGGCTGTGAGCATATAAAAGAGCAGTGCCGGATAGAAAAGAGTATGTCTCCTGAGTTTTTTCATACCTGTGAACTTATCCCCGTGCCTGTCATGGTAAGGCGGGCAAAATCAATACCCTTTACCGAATGCAGCCTGTCGGCCAGTTCGGTAAGCCTGGCAGCTGTTCCGTTTACGGCAATGATTTCCATGCACCGGTCCCCGTCCAGGTGAAAATGCTGGGAGGAAAGGATCACTTCGTGGAATTCGTGTTGCAGGGCAGTTAGCTTTTGCACCAGGTCGCGCCTGTGATGATCGTACATCAGAGTAACCGACCCGGCTACCGGGTTGCTGCACTTCCATTTTTTTTCAGCCAGGCAATGACTTATGAGATAACGCAAAGCCTGTGAGCGGTTAGGGAACATGTTCTCCCCGGCATACTCATCCAGGGCATTGAGAAGGTCTTTCTCCAGGGAAACTCCGAATCGAACAACAGACATCGTGTTACTTTTTTAAATATTCGTAACATTTTCCGAGCATAAAAATAGACAAAGCGGCTGAATTTCCAAACACCGGGAAAACATGCGTTAACGGGCCCTTTCTCCGGGTGCATGTGTGAATTGTACCTGCGAACAATGTGGGCTGTGGATTGTTAATATATTGCCCTGGCAGGGCATCCAAATTTCAGTTGAATAAACATAAAAAAAAAAGAAAGTGATGAGTTACTATTTTTCAAAAAAGATCCGGAGCGGCTTTGACCAGTCAGTGGAACGGGTGATCCAGGAGCTGAGCAAGGAAGGATTCGGTGTACTGACCGATATCGACATGCAAAAAAAATTTAAAGAAAAGCTGGGGGTAACCTTCCGAAAATATCGGATCCTGGGGGCATGCAATCCCGATTATGCCTTCCGGGTTATACAGCAGGAAGACAAAATCGGCACCCTTTTACCCTGCAGTGTCGTGGTCCAGGAAGCAGAAAACGGGCAAACGGAAGTGGCTGTGGTCAATCCTGAAACTTCTATGATGGCGGTAAAGAATGAAAGCCTGGCCGGCATTGCCGGTGAGGTGAAAGCAAAACTGGAAAAGGTCATTGCTTCACTGTAAGGCTGCACGGTTAACCGGGTAAAATTATACTCCCGGAAATATTCCCGGTGTGTGACCGGAATATCAACAGAAACATATTTTATCCATGGAAAAAAGTTCAAATGACCCTGTTGTGCATACCCGGTATTACTGCCCAATGAAGTGTGAGGGTGAAAAAACCTATGAGAAAACCGGCAGATGCCCTGTATGCCATATGTACCTGGTTCCCGAAGGAATCGATGAAGGGCACGGTCACAAACATTCCCATCACATGCATTGGCCCCGAAACTCTGAAAAGAAGGAAAATAAGCGGGAAAAAGGGAAAGAGGCAGGATACATCTGCCCCATGCGCTGTGAGGGTGACAAAACCTATGAGGAACCAGGCGATTGTCCCGTATGCGGAATGGCCCTGGTTCCGGAAAAAGGGGAAGAAACCCGTGAAGAGGATACAGCCTACCGCAGGCTGCTGAAAAAATTCTGGTGGGCGGCAGCGCTCAGCTTGCCTGTGCTGTTGATCGCCATGTCCGATATGATCGGGTTATCCCTTCCTGGAGGGAACGATTCCGGAAAAATCTGGGGCTGGGTACAGTTTCTTCTGGCTACCCCGGTGGTTTTTTACAGCAGCCGGAGTTTCTTTATTCGAGGGTACCAGTCTGTTCGCCGACGGTCGCCGAACATGTGGACGCTGATCTCCCTGGGTGTGGGCGCCGCCTACCTGTTCAGTGTGCTCGGCCTGCTGGTTCCCGACCTGTTCCCTGCCCGGTTCAGGGATGAGAACGGAAACGTCCATCTGTATTTTGAAGCGGCCGCCGTGATACTCACCCTGGTGCTGATGGGTCAGGTGCTGGAGCTCAGGGCACACCGGAAAACCAGTTCGTCCATCCGGGAGCTGATCGATCTGGTACCGCCGGTTGCCCGCATTATCCGGCACGGACAAGAGCAGGAAATTCCTCTTGAAAAGGTACAGGTGGGCGATATCCTGCGGGTGAAGCCCGGTGAAAAAATACCCGTTGACGGGGTGATAACCCGCGACACGGCCGTTATCGATGAAAGCATGATCACCGGGGAATCCATTCCTGTTGACAGATCGGAAAACGATCCGGTGACCGGGGGAACCATCAACGGAAACACTTCCTTTGAAATGAGGGCAGAAAAAGTGGGTTCAGACACACTTCTTTCCCAGATCATTCACATGGTGCATGAGGCAAGTCATTCGAGGGCGCCCATCCAGAAACTGGCCGATACCGTGGCCCGTTATTTCGTACAGATCGTAATTTCCGTTGCCGCCCTTACTTTTGCAGCCTGGGCCCTGTGGGGCCCGGAACCGGCCTATGTATATGCCTTTGTGAACGCCGTGGCCGTGCTGATCATTGCCTGCCCGTGTGCCCTGGGACTGGCTACGCCTATTTCGGTCATGGTGGGGTCAGGACGCATGGCCCAGTCGGGTATTCTGGTACGGGATGCAGCTGCCATCCAAGCCATGAACCAGGTAGATACCCTGATTATCGACAAAACCGGAACCCTTACCGAAGGGAAGCCGGTACTGAAGGCATACAGTTCATTCGGCACTTGGACAGATGAAGAGGTTTTCCGCGTGGCGGTTTCGGTGGAAGCACACAGTGAACATCCCTTAGCCCGGGCCATAGTAAAGGGGGCGGCAAAAAAGGGAATGCATCCTGAACCGGTGGAAAAATTCGAATCGGTTCCCGGAAAGGGAGTCAGGGCACAGTGGAAAGGGACAACAGTGGGACTGGGTAATTACCGCCTGATGGAGGATTTCAGGGTGGAGCTCACCCCGGAACAGGAAGAGCTGGTGAAGGAATGGCAATCGAAGGGGCAAACCGCTATGTTTCTGCTTACAGAAGGCCGTGCAGAAGGCATCATTGGCGTGGCCGATACCCTGAAGACAACTTCAGCAGGGGCCATTCAGGCTCTGCAGGAACGCGGGGTCAGGGTATACATGCTCACAGGCGATAATGAATTCACCGCCCGGGCGGTTGCCGGCGAACTGAAACTGGACGGGTATGAAGCCAATTGCCTTCCCGGCGATAAGTTCCGGAAGGTTCAGGAGATGCAGGCGGAAGGGCACACCGTTGCCATGGCCGGCGACGGAATCAACGATGCTCCAGCCCTGGAGCAGGCACATGTAGGGATTGCCATGGGGACCGGCGCCGACATTGCCATGAAAAGCGCCGGTATCACACTGGTGAAAGGAAACCTGGAAGGGATTGTCAGGGCAAGGGAACTCAGCCACCGGGTGATGCGCAATATCAAGCAAAACCTGTTTTTTGCCTTTGTCTATAATTCGGTGGGTGTGCCGGTGGCTGCCGGGGTGTTGTATCCTTTCTTCGGTATCCTGCTCAGCCCGGTAATTGCCGCCGCCGCCATGAGCTTCAGCTCGGTATCGGTGATAACAAATGCTTTGAGGCTGAGAAAGAAATAGGATGAATATAACCAGTCATTAAGGGGTATTGCCATCGAAAATGACCATGTCATTCCCTGAAGTCTGTAATTTTCCATCGGGAGCATCTTTTCTTTCCGTGTGATGTTACCGGCCATATGCTGTGATTTTTCCACCTGCAACTCATCCTTCCGTTCCGTACCCCGTAACGATGCCCGGGGCTTGTTTTATTTTTCACGATTCTTGCTAATTTTGCTGTTTTACGGAAAGGACCGGTTTATGAACCTGAAACGTCCGCTTGAAGAATTACGCACCCATCTGGAAGGAGAACTTTACCTGGACGAGGTAACCCGATTGATTTACAGCACCGATGCTTCCGCATACCGTGAAAAACCCCTGGCGGTTGTTTACCCGCGGCACAAGGAAGACCTGAAAAAATGCGTGGAATTCGCTTCTGAATTTCAAGTGCCTCTCATCCCCCGGGCAGGGGGAACCTCCCTGGCCGGCCAGGTTGTGGGAAACGGGGTGGTGGTAGATATTTCCCGCTATATGAATCGCATCCTGGAACTGAATACAGAAGAACGCTGGGTAAAAGTGGAACCCGGCGTAATACCCGACGAGCTGAATGCCTGGCTCAGGCCCCATGGTTTGTTCTTCGCTCCCGAAACATCCACCTCCAACCGGTGCATGATCGGAGGCATGCTCGGGAACAATGCCTGCGGGGCCCATTCGCTGGTATACGGCAATACCCGCGACCATACCCTGGAAGTGGAAGCTTTGCTGTCAGATGGCTCCGAAGCGGTGTTCGGGCCCCTCACCCATGAAGCATTCCAGGAGAAATGTGAACAGGACCATCTGGAAGGAAGGATCTATTATCAGTTGCGTAAGATGCTCAGCCATCCGCTGAACCGGAAAGAGATCGAAGCCCGCTTCCCCCACCCGGAAATCCATCGCCGCAATTCGGGGTATGCCCTCGACAGCCTGATTGCATGCCAGCCCTTCACCAATAACGGCCCGCCGTTCAATCTGTCACTCCTGCTGGCAGGCTCGGAAGGTACACTTGCCCTGACCACGGCTGTTAAGCTGAACCTGGTGCATCTGCCCCCGGCTGAAAAAGGGCTGCTCTGTGTACACCTCCATAAACTGGAAGAAGCCTTCATAGCGAACCTGGTAGCCCTGGAACACGGCCCTGTGGCAGTGGAGCTGATGGACCGGGCTATTCTGGAACTGACCCGGGCCAATATCGAGCAACGGAAGAACCGGTTTTTTATCGAAGGCGATCCGGGGGCGGTGCTGATCGTTGAATTTGCCTGCCAAACAAAGGAGGAAACGGAGGAAAAAGCCAAATACCTCGAAAAAGCGTTGCGGGAAAAGGGACTGGGCTATCATTTTCCCCTGATCACCGGAGCCTGGATGCAGCGGGTATGGAACCTCCGGAAAGCAGGGCTGGGTGTTCTTTCCAACATGCCCGGCGATGCCCGACCGGTATCCGTCATTGAAGATACGGCTGTTCTGCCGCAGGACCTGCCGGCCTATATGAAAGAATTCAGGGAACTGATCGACCGGTTCGGACTGGAATGCGTGTGCCATGCCCATATCGGCAGCGGTGAGCTGCATCTTCGACCGATACTGAACCTGAAAGACCCGAAAGATGTGGAAACCTTCCGCACCCTGGCCCGGGAAAGCGCCCTGCTGGTGAAAAAGTACCGTGGTTCACTCAGCGGGGAGCACGGCGACGGCCGCCTGCGCGGGGAATTCATCCCCCTGGTGATGGGAGATCATGTTTATTCCCTGTTCAGGGAAATCAAACAGGCATGGGATCCCGACGGTATATTCAATCCCGGAAAAATCACAGGCACCCCGCCAATGAACACCTTCCTGCGTTATACTCCGGGCGGGGAAACCCCGGAATATCCCACGGTTTTTGATTTCTCAGATACGGGTGGGCTGGTCCGTGCCGCGGAAAAATGCAACGGTTCGGGCGACTGCAGGAAAACGGAAAAAACAGGAGGGCTGATGTGTCCCAGTTACATGGCCACCCGCGATGAGCACGCCAGCACCCGTGCAAGGGCCAACCTGCTGAGGGAAAAGCTGACATCTCCCGGTGTAAAAAACCCTTTTGCCAGCCGGGAAGTATATGAAATCCTCGACCTCTGCCTCAGCTGCAAGGGATGCAAAAGCGAATGTCCCTCAAGCGTGGATATGGCCAGGTTGAAAGCGGAATTTCTTCAGCACTATTACGACGCCCATGGCATTCCCCTGCGTACGCGGCTGATAGCCTACATAGCACACATACAGAAACTGGGATCAGTGTTCCCGGCCCTTTTCAATTTTTTTGCCACCCAGCGGTTTTTCTCCGGCACCCTGAAAAAGCTGCTGGGTTTTGCCAGAGAGAGAAGCATCCCCTTACTGCATAAAAATACCCTCAGGAAATGGATCAGGCAGCACCCGGAAATGCTGGAACCTGAAGGCGAGAAGAAAGGCGAGGTGATCCTGTTTGTCGACGAATTCACCAATTACCTTGACTCCCCGGTAGGCATCACCGCCATCCGCCTGCTCCATGCCCTGGGATACCGGCTGGTGGTCCCTGCCTGTGCCGAAAGCGGGCGAAGCTATATTTCCAAAGGTTTGCTGCGTACCGCCCGCAAAAGGGTACAGAAAAATATCCGGATTTTTGCTCCCCGTGTTAGCAATGCCCGTCCCCTGGTGGGTATCGAGCCTTCGGCCATCCTTGGTTTCCGCGACGAGTACCCCGATCTGGCCGGTGATGAATTAAAAGAAGAAGCCCGCCGGCTGGCAAAACATGCTTTGATGATTGATGAGTTCCTGGTAAGGGAATATGAAGCCGGCAAAATCGATTCTTCCCTTTTTACCGGTCGTCCCAAAAAGATCAGCCTGCACGGCCACTGCCAGCAGAAAGCCGTGGCAAGCACGGAAAGCACACGACGGATGCTGGAGATCCCGGCAAATTACCGTGTGGAAGAGATCCCTTCCGGCTGCTGCGGTATGGCCGGGTCGTTCGGCTACGAAAAAGAACATTATGAGCTGAGCATGAAGGTGGGCGAGCTGGTGCTTTTCCCCGCCCTGCGGGAGCTGGACGAAACAGTGGTTGTGGCCGCCCCTGGCACCAGCTGCCGCTGCCAGATCAAAGACGGCACAGGCAAAAAAGCCCGGCATCCGGTGGAGATTCTCTGGGAAGCGCTGAAAAAAAAGGCTGAACCCCGAACCGTGAAACAGGAGTCAGGTATTTCGCCTGAATAAGGCAGAAATATGGCCCGGTAAACCGGGCGGCCCGCTTGCCATAAACAGCAGGCTCATAAGTTGGAAAAGAAAATGAAAGGCATCCATGGCTCCTGCCATGGATAGCGGTTTGTTTTCTATTGCCTTCACCGTATCCGGAGTGACAGGAAGAACAAAAAAAACGCTTAAGATGTGCCAAATTGAATCTGAAAGCTTATATTTATATATATAATTAAGCGTTTGGAAGAAACATAAGGTGTGTTTAACTGTTCTGAAAAAAATGCTCCTTGTATTCACCTTATTAATAAGGTGATATGAAAGTGCAGAATACAGATTGCCATGAGTATTGATTTCTACCTCGAGAATTGTTACCGGATATCCGGGCTGATCACGCGCCTGTACAGCACATCGTTTTCACTGGCATCTTCATTCCTGCCGGATGAAAAGAAAAGGGCGATTTATGCAATTTACGGATTTGTGCGCCTGGCTGATGAAATTGTTGACAGTTTTCATGGATATGATCAATCGTTTTTGCTGGATGAATTGAATAAAGAACTGAATTATGCCATCACACAGGGTATCAGCACCAATACCATACTTACCGCATTTGCCCATACGGTTAATAAATACCATATCAAACATGAACACATTCACGCTTTTATGAAAAGCATGAAAAACGATCTGTCACAAACAACTTATACCAGTTCAGATGATTTGAATAATTACATTTACGGTTCTGCCGATGTGGTGGGTTTAATGTGCCTGAATGTGTTTTGCAACGGGGACCAGAATTTGTACAACAGGCTGGAGTTTTCTGCCCGGAAGCTGGGCTCTGCCTTTCAGAAGGTCAATTTTCTCAGGGATTTAAGGGAGGATACAATGAAGCTGGGTCGGAAATATTTTCCTGAGGCAGCCATCAATCAGCTTGATATGCGTACAAAACAAATCATTGAAAGGTCTATTGAAAAAGACTTTCAGGAAGCATGGACCGGCTTGAGGCAATTACCGGGCAGATCAAAGCTGGCTGTTGCACTGGCCTATTTTTACTTCAAAGGATTGTTGCGAAAGATCAGGCATACCGATCCTGAGAAATTACTTTCGGAAAGGATACGCATTTCGAACCTGCGTAAGTACCTGATCATTGTCAAAGTGGGATTCATGTATGTAACCCGGCTGATATAACGGTCGGAAAAGGTGCTGTGGACCCATTAAAAGAATATTCCATCAGGAAAAAAGAGGGAGAAACTAACTGAAAAACGCATAACCAACCGGTTCCACAAGGTATCAAACCGAGTGCGGGCCGGGATGAATATTTTCCTACTCTTACATCATGTAAATGGAGCTATACCCTAAAAATAAGTTACCACCGGCAGAAGTAAAAAAGTTTATTCTCATCTTCTATACTGTTGCTCTGACCGGTTTTCTCATACCTTTCACCCGGGATGTATTCATAAGTATTACTCCTCTGGCCATTATTTTAAGCACGTATTTACTGGCTGTATATCATACAACCTATTCAAAAAGGGATATTCTTGCATTCCTGTTTGTTTTTCTTCTGGGGTTTCTTATTGAAGTAATCGGTGTAAATACAGGCCATATCTTTGGATCTTACCATTATGGCAGGGCTCTGGGACCCAAAATTTTTCATACGCCTCCTTTGATTGGTATTAACTGGCTGTTTTTAACGTACACCTCTGTAGGTATTGCAAAATCCCTGAAAATAAAAAAAGGGCTGATACTGTTTGTCGCTCCGCTGATCATGCTGCTTTATGATGTTATTCTGGAACAGGTGGCTCCGGAAATAGAAATGTGGTTCTGGCAGAATGACACCGTACCGATAAAGAACTATCTGGCATGGTATGTCACAGGATGGTGTTTTGTGTCGCTGTTCAGGATTCTGAAAATTGAGACAAAAAATCCCCTGGCAGTCATCCTTTTGACCTGCCAGTTTGTATTTTTTCTCATTCTAACCTTTTTTATTACCTGAAAGCATGATCAAGGCAAAGCACCATATGGTTATCTATCCTCTTTTTCAAGGACTTACCCGTTTGTTATTGAAACGCAACTTCCATTCGGTAGCTGTGGAAGGAGAATTTAAGGACAATGGGCAGGGTGTTCTGGTCATTGCGAACCACATAAGCTGGTGGGATGGTTTCTGGATCATGTTCCTGAATTTAAAAGTGATACGGCGCAGGTTCCATTTTATGATGCTCGAGGAACAACTGAAAAAACACTGGTATTTTCAATATACAGGAGGCTACTCGATAAAAAAGAAAACCCGGGATATTATTGAAAGCATCAACTATACCATTGAGATACTAAATCAAAAGGAAAATATGGTATTCATGTTTCCACAGGGCCGGATCCAGTCGTTATATAATGATTCCCTGAAATTCGAAAAAGGGGTGGAACGCATCCTGAAAAACACTTTGCCGGAAACACAGGTATTATTTGTGGCCAATATGATCGATTATTTTTCTGATCCAAAACCCAGCCTTTTTATCTATATAAAGACATTCCCTGCAAAAGACCTTGTAAAGTTGCCTGTTGAACAGGAATACAACAGGTTTTATGCTCAGGCAGCAGAAATTCAAAAGGCAAAAGTATCGTAATGCTGTATGTAGCCTATATATCATTGTGTTTTTTGTGCATGCAGTTCATCAATGCATTCATAAACTTTGTATTCAGACAGAAACTCACCTCTTCAGAAGAAGAAAAGGAAGAAAAAATTTCAGTACTGATACCTGCCCGCAATGAGGAGGAGAATATAGCCAATTTGCTTTCCGACCTCCAAAAATTTCGCTGCCGGTATCTGGAGATCCTTGTTTTTGACGACCAGTCGACCGATAATACGGTGAACGTTGTCAGGGATTTCTCCGGGCAGGATAAAAGGATCCGGCTGATCCAATCACAGGACCTGCCCCGGGGCTGGCTGGGGAAAAATCATGCCTGTTTTCAACTGGCTCAAAAAGCAACCGGCAAATACTACCTGTTCATTGATGCCGATGTAAGGATCGAAGGAGGAATGATTGCGGATGCCGTTGCATTTATGAAGAAGCACCGCCTGGGATTGCTGTCCATTTTTCCCACACAAATTCAAAAAACCCCGGGAGAAAAGCTTTCTGTGCCGATCATGCATTACATTCTGTTAACCCTCCTCCCTCTGATCTTTGTGAGGATCTCGCCGTTTAAATCACACGCTGCAGCAAACGGCCAGTTCATGTTGTTCAATGCCACCGTGTATGAAATAAGGCAACCCCACAGGCTGTTTAAAAGTTCCGCTGTGGAGGATATTTCCATTGCCCGCTTTCTTAAAGAACAAAAGATCAAAATTGCCTGTTTAACAGGGGAGAAAAGAATACAATGCAGAATGTACCGATCCTTTAGCGAGTCATTACATGGTTTTTCAAAAAACGTGCTCATGTTTTTCGGGAACAGGCCGGTCCTGGCTTTTTTGTTCTGGGTGTTTGCTGCACTGGGTTTTGTCCCTGTTCTGGTTGCCCTGCGGGAATACTTCATTTATTATATACTGGGGATCATTTCAGTGCAGTTTCTTTATTCTTTTACCTGCAGGCAAAATGCCCTCCGGAATACCCTGTTATTCCCCTTTCATTTGATCTTTCTTTTACAGATCATGGTGAATGCAATTCTTGTTAAAACACAAAGAAAATATTCATGGAAAGAAAGAAATATCTACTCATAGTTTTTTTCGGTATTCTGCTGGTTCCTTCGGTGGGGCAAAGCCATAAAACAATCTATCACGCATATATCAACGGCGACATGGTCAAATGGAAAAGTGCCATGGATTCCCTTGATGCGGCACGGCCAAAATCGAATGCGGAGAAGCTTGACGTGATCAATTATCAATATGGCTATATAGCCTGGTGCATTGACCATAATAAAAAAAAGGAAGCCGTGCACTATATGGAAAAAGCGGAAGAACAGATCGGGTATCTTGAGAAACAGAAGTATCAGGTATCCATGTTACTTGCTTATAAAGCTGCTTTTATTGGATATAAAATTGGATTATCACCTCATAAAGCCCCTTTTATCGGACCGGAAAGTGTAACCTATGCCGAAAAGTCGGTGAGTGCCGATCCTATGAATGCACTGGGGCATGTCCAGTTAGGCAATATTGCGTTTTTTACCCCCAGAATCTTTGGAGGCTCGAAGGAGGATGCCATGCAGCATTATGTAAGGGCACTCAGGTTAATGGAAAGCCAGCCCGGTGAAACAGACCGTAACTGGAATTATCTCAATCTTCTGGTAACGATCATTCAAACCTGCATGGAGTTGGAAGAATTTCATGCAGCGAGGGATTATTGTCAAAAAACCCTTACTGTAGAACCCCGTTTTGATTGGGTCAGGAACCAGCTTTATCCACAGGTATTAAAAAAACTAAACCACTATGGATTGGAAATCCATAGGTTTTGAAAGCGGTAAAGAAT
>JBNGDI010000045.1:0-18367 GCA_049975425.1 Bacteroidales bacterium | reverse complement strand
CTTTACGGCGAAGATCCTCGGCCCGAGAGGAGACCTGGGCTACTGCACCGATGGAGTGGTAGACACCACGATAAGGATCTGGATCAACCCCCAGCCTAAGATCGAAGTCACCGTTGCCGAAGACACACTGTGCAACAATGGATTTATCAACACGTTTACCATTTTCACTCCGAATACTGTGATTGGTACCTGGGCATACGACCTGGAAATCGACCTTCCGGCAGGAGTAACCAATACACTTAATGAAGATTCAGATATCCTGGATACGAATCCTGAAGATGTCCTGACCAATCATACCGATACCTTTAAAATGGTGGAATACACATTTATACCAAAGATAATTTCCCCGTCAGCCTCTATTGATTACTGTCTGGATGGAGTGGCCGATACCATCAGGGTATGGATCAACCCAACCCCAAAAGTGAACATTACGATTATGGATACCATAGCATGGGACCGTATCTGTAATGAGTCGAATATACGAATCCTGCTGGAAACACCAACTGTTCTTACCAGTGGTGAGGTGACTTTTGATTTTGTTTCTGTGGCGAATGACAGCATCTCAGGGAATACGGAAACAGGATCCGGGTTAACTGACGGAGCCCTGATAGATGATCATCTGACAAATACCGATAATGTGGTGGATACTGTCTGGTATACTTTCACTCCCCGGGCCCTGGATTTGCCCTGTGCCTTTGATGGGCCCGATGTGGTGTTTGAACTCAAAGTAAACCCTGACCCCATTCAATCGCTTGTTAAAACGGCTGACAATTCCTGTTACGGTTTCAGTGACGGAGCTATCGATCTGACCACAGCTACTGGTTCCGGACCGTATGATATTTTATGGTATGACGGACCGGAGAATTTCCAGCCTACCTCCGAGGAAGATCTGTATGATCTGGTGGCCGGGAAATATTCTGTGCGTGTATTTGATACACACGGTTGTGCGGATACTTCTTCGAGAACCATTAACCAGCCTGCTCAAATTTCCATTTTTGCTGTTGCCGTTCCAAAGGATCCTGATCCAGAAAAATTTTATCATATTAGTTGTACAGGTGGGAATGATGGTATTTTGCAGTTTAGATTCCCTGACATACAAAACCCACCTTTCAGTTATTATATATATAATACGTCAAATGATACCATACGGAGTGATACGCTTAATCTAACAAGTCTTGGCTGGCAATATATTTATAACCTTTCTGCAGATACGTATTATGTTGATGTAGTTGATTCTATGGGTTGTCAGAATATTTATCCAGTTGCATTGAATGATCCTCCTCCCATTGAAATGGAATTTGTGAAAAAACAGTATTCGGGATATGATGTTTCCTGCCGGGGATGGAGTG
Organism: Bacteroidales bacterium; assembly: GCA_049975425.1. Taxonomy (GTDB): domain Bacteria; phylum Bacteroidota; class Bacteroidia; order Bacteroidales; family VadinHA17; genus HyVt-105. The sequence goes on along the minus strand of JBNGDI010000045.1, from coordinate 17,018 downwards.
ACGGAGAAATTACCGATGTGATCATTACCGGTGGCTATGAGGTTTATGAGGACTATTTCTGGTACACCTATGACGGATCTGCTCTGACACAACCCCATGAATTATTGCAGGATTCTCTCAGTGCAGGAACGTATTATTTGCAGGTAACAGGGAAGTTTGGATGTATTGCCGTTGACAGCATTACTCTCGAGGATCCTCCGGGAATTGAACTGACAGATACGGTGATTACGAGATATAGCGGAGGTTATGAAATTTCCTGTGCCGGAGCGTCCGACGGAAAAATTATTCCGCATTTTGAAGGGGGGACCGGTGATTACCTGTTTGAATGGAATGGACCCAATGGCTTTTATTCCACGAAAGATTCAATATATGATGTGCCTGCCGGCCAGTATGATCTTAGAGTAACCGACCTGAACAATTGTTATCTTGATTTCACCTTCTTCCTGGATGAACCCCTGCCTCTGAGTATCGATGCAGATACCTCTTCCTCTCCTGATGGGAATTATCATATCAGTTGTTATGAAGGAAATGACGGATGGATTGATCTGACGGTTACCGGAGGCGACGGTAACTACGTTTATGAATGGCAGGGAATGGAAGGAGTGAATCAGCCCCGGGTTGAAAATCTTACTGCCGGAACCTATCATGTGGTCGTAATTGATGGAAACGGTTGCCGGATCGAGGCCGATTATGAACTTACGGAACCCCCGCCCCTGGAAGCAGAGATCGTTGCCACAGGAATTACCTGCGATTCGCCGGGTCAGGATAACGGCAGTGCTGATCTGACCGTATCGGGAGGATCGGGAGAAGGGACCTACACTTTCCAGTGGACCGGCCCCGGTGGCTTTTCAGCCACTACGGAAGATATCAGTAACCTGATTGAAGGAGAGTACACGGTGACGATTACCGACGCAAACAATTGCCAGATCATTGCCGAAACCTCCATCGAGCCCCCGGCTCCGCTTATCTTCCATGCCACTGTATCGGATTACCTTGGAAGGCAGATTAGTTGCAACGGAGAGGATGACGGGTATATTCAAATCGAAATGGAAAGCGGTACCCCTCCCTATGTGTTCAGTTGGAGCGGTCCTGAAGGATTTACATCTGCCGATCAGAATATTGATCAGCTCATTGCCGGAGCATACCACCTGATTATTACCGATGCAAAAAATTGTGTGGGTGATACGGTCATTACCATGGAAGAACCTGATCCTTTGGTTATTACTTTTGACCATTCCCGGTCTATTGATGGGAACCACCATTTGAATTGTTATGGTGATTCCACCGGCTTTATTAATGCCATTGTGACCGGTGGGACCGGAGAATATAATTATTTATGGGGAAATGGTCATACCGAACCCGACAGGAACAACCTTGGAGCTGGAATATACATACTGACTGTGACCGATGAAAACGGTTGTGTGGAAGAAAATGCCGATACCCTTATCCAGCCACCGGAACTGGTGGTTATGGTCGATACCGTCAAATCACTCTGTCCTGATTATCCTGATGGAAGCATTACCCTTTATGTGTCTGGAGGAGTGGAACCTTATGCGTATGAGTGGTCAAACAATGTATTTACTCCTGAAAATGAGAACCTCAGGTCGGGTACTTACGAATATCTCGTCATTGATTTCAACGGCTGTGAAGTAAAGGATGTAGTGGACCTTGAGCCTCAGCGTCCGTACTGCCTCCAGATACCAACAGCATTTTCACCGGGTAGCAGTTTTGGTATTAACGATACCTGGGAGATTGGAATTTCCGATGGTTCAGGCCATTATGTGTCGGGAGGGAGCTTGTATGAGTTATATCCCGATGCGATTGTTGAAGTATATGACCGCTGGGGCCGGCTCGTATTCCGGTCTGAGAGAGGGTATCCGGTTCCCTGGGATGGTACTTACCGGGGGACCCCATTGCCTATGGACAGTTATCATTATGTGATCAATTTGCATAACGGAACACCGGCCATTACCGGAAATGTAACCATTGTAAAATAGAATCGAATATTGAAGCGTTTGATTTAACACATTGAAAAGGTTTATATCCATAGGGTGTTTTCTTGTACTGCTGATTCAGAACGGATCAAGCCAGCAGCTTCCTCTGTACAGTCAGTACATGATGAATAAGTATATGTTGAATCCGGCTATTGCCGGAAGCGATGGCTATACTACCTTTTCATTAACGGCCAGGGAACAGTGGCTGGGATTCGATAATGCGCCCCGTACTCATGCCCTGAGTTTTCAGACCCGATTGCTGAAGCGGAGTTATATTATCAAATCACGCACTGTCAGAAAGAAAACCTTCCGGCCCAGCCGGAGCGGTCGGGTAGGATTGGGCGGTTACATCTACAATGACAGAAACGGACTGGTTAACCGTACAGGCATTCAGTTCAGCTATGCCTATCATATCAGGCTGGACATGTCACAGTTATCATTCGGTCTGGCCGGCTCTGTTTTCCAGTTCAATCTGCTGGATGACCAGATCCGTTTCTGGGACCCTTCGGAACCCCTGGTATATGATGGTTCTACCCGACGAGTATTGGTTGTCCCTGACGCAAGTTTCGGGATTTATTACAGTACATATGAATTTTATGCAGGCTTTTCAGCCGCCCAGCTGTTACAGTCTTACCTGAAAATTGGTCACCAGTCCTTTGATAATTACCGGTTATTGCGGCATTATTTCCTGACCGCAGGGTATATTTTTGATCTGGGCCATGATTTTGAACTGGAACCTTCTGTATTGTTGAAAACTACCGAACAATTGCAATACCAGCTGGATATCAATACAAAATTGTTTTACCGTCAGGATCTCTGGCTAGGAGCCTCGTTCCGTACAGGTAGTTCTTTGATCCTGATGGGTGGGTTCAGGGTAAATCAAATCTATTTCGGTTATGCGTTTGATTATACCCTCTCCAATATCATGAAATACAGTATAGGTACCCATGAATTTATGGTAGCTCTGAAGCTTGGTGACAATGCCCGGCGTTACCGGTGGATCGAAAGATACTGAGAAATTTAATCCTGTTTTTTCATTTTTCTGAAATGTCCCGGCCAGTGATGGGGATGCTTCCATTTGTTCCATACCTCCCGTATTCGTTGTAATTCAATCTGTTCGTAAAAACCCAGGAAATACAGTATGACCGGGAAGGCCACAATGCACAGGCTTTTTACAACCAGCCGGATCCATAAAGCGGAGTTCTGCGACAACAGGGCTGCTCCAAGCAGCACAACTGCCAGGACAATCATTTTCAGGATTTTCCCAAATTCATAAGGTATCCGGTAATGACGCTGGGCCGCTCTCATGATCAGAACAAAATAGAATACCTGTGTGATGAGAATGGCCACTGCGGCACCTGTGGAACGAAAAAAATAAACCATGATCACCGTCAGAACAATGTGGAATACCATCATTCCTACAACAATTCCTGCAATGAGTCCGGTTTTTCTTGTGATATGAAGGCCGGTCATTGCAATATCACGCATCATTCCGAATAGAATAGCAAAAGATAAAAAAGGGACCATACGGAATGCATCCCAGTAATCTGTGTTTCTGGAAAGAAGCTTTATGGCTTCCTTACCGAAAAGAGCTACAAACAGTATAACCGGAATCACAGCAAATATTGCGTAGGTCAGGATTTTGGAATAAAATCGTTTGTTATCGGAATCATTGATTTTTTGAAAAATGACAGGCGTAACGGCCAGCATGATGGAACTGACGACGAATACCTTGATGGAATTGGCTACCTTGAAGCCCAGATTGTAAATCCCCACTTCTGAAAAATCAGTGAGAAAACGCAGTGTATACCGGTCGGTGATGTTGATTACCAGTGATGAAACCATGGTGGCCACCAGCGGCATGCTGAAAACAAGCATCTCCCTGAGAATCTTCCACTGAAATTGAAACCGGGCATTCCTGATGACATAAAAGCTTACAAAGGCGAAAAAGAACAGGTGTCCAATGATATGGGCTTCGTAAACTCCTTCCACCTTTTTCCCCAGTACGGCCACAAAATATACCGTTAATATCAGGTTTACAGAAAACCTTATCAGATTGGAAGCCGAATAAAGCAGAGCCCGGTTCTGAAGCCTCATCAGGGTGAGCGGAATCACCCCCAGGGCTTCCAGGGCGGAAGTAATAAGCAACAAACGGAACAGATATGTATACTGAGCCTCACCCAGTACGAATTTTGCAAGTACTGGTGTAAACGGCCACAATGTCAGGATCAGCAGGGTGCTGATAGCAAAGACAAATACCAGGATAGTAAAGAAAATAGATCGCTGGTGGGGGATATAGGGTTTGTCCCAGTACCACCTGAAAAATGCCGAGAAGAGGCTCATTCCGAAGAGTGCAACCAGTAACTGAATGGTAATTTCCACCACACCCAGAACACCGTATTCGGCAGTGGTAAAATGGCCCGTATACAGGGGAATCAGGACAAATCCCACCAGTTTGACCGAGATATTGCCCAATCCGTAGATCAGGGAATTCTTTACCGTTGAGCGAATCTGGTCAATCATGAACCTGTTTATTCAGAAAAATGGAAAGTGCCAGAAGCATCCAGGCCTGTCCCCAGCGAATATAGGGAATTTTCGATTTAAAGGGGACTCCGGTAAAACGGCTTTTATGAATGCCGTAATAGAAATACCCTTTTTTACTGCGTAAATGTTCCAGGGTCCATTTCAGTACCTTTTCAGCACGTGCTCGGGCTTCCGGGAAAGTGTCCTGCAATTCCGACAGGCAGATAACGGCTTCTGCACATGAATGAATGTCAATACGGTATTTCCTCTGTGGCATGAGCCTGGGTATCCGTTCTTCTTCAAAGAAATGATCCATGTAATGTTTGTAGCATCTTTCCATGGAACGCCGAATGTCTTCTCGTCCGGTATGTTTCCACAGGGCGTGCAGCATTCGGATAACAAATCCTGTATGGTAATGATCCACAAAACTGGCCGGTTTTTCAGGCGGGCCGTTGTAATCGAAAAAACCCCCGGGATGCTGGCAGGCAAGCGTATAATCCGCGGCACGGTTGCCCAGGTCTACCCAGCCCTGATTACTGGTTTCTTTTCCTACACGGATCAGAAATTCAGCAACAAAAAGGTTCAGGTTGTGGACGTGATTGATGTACAGAGGGGTATACGAAAAGCAAATGGTTCCGGGAATGGCTTCGTGTTTTGGAAGCCCGGCCAGGAAGTGAGCGATATTGATGCACTCTTTCAGGTATTGTTCCTGACCAAGTAATCGGTAGGCCTTCCAGTATGCATGTCCGACGGCCGTGGTGACTATGCCGTTAGGAGTTCCGGCCGGTACCAGTTGATTGGAAAACCAGTCGAAAGGATATCCCCAGCCCGATCCTGCGATTTTTGGTGCCCTGTTGTTATTCAGCCATTCAAGGCATTCCATGGCCCGGTTCAGGTAATCCTTGTTCCCGGTATGTTCGAAGAGGTTTAGCCAGGCGGTGGCAAACAAAGCCATGGCCTTGGCATTGATCCGGGGTTTTACATGGAATATCTTTCTGAAAAACAATGGGAAGTGGGTAAAACTTTCGAATACGGCTTCCCTCAGCATTCTGTAGAAAAAATTCCGGGTTCCTTTTTCGGTGATTTTTAATATCCCGGGTATAGCCTTGATATCATATGGATCCCAGCCCGCCCAGCCGTTGAGAATAATCCAGTCGTTGAGTTGATCTATTCCTTTCTTCAGTTCTGTGCTGCTCATCTAGTGTGAATTCAAAGAATTTTCAAAACCCTGCCTTTCTGTTCGTATCAATTTGTACTGCTCATGATTATGATTGTGAAGTATACCGGCTTTTACACACCAGGAATACGGCTCCTCCGTATAGTAAAATAAACAGCCGCCTGCCCAGCATTTTCTTTATCCTGACCTTTCTGGGGGTTGGATAAAAATAAGAAACATCTGTGATTTCATGATCCAGGATTTCGAAATGCTCTGAAAACAACGATAGAATTTGGCGGACTCTGTAGCCTCGTAAATGTCCGTTAATATGATGCGGCCCGTATTTCAGGTTTTCTGGAATTTTCCTTAAGGCAATTGCGTGGTATAAACGGGAAGAAAACAAGCATTTTTCTACCGGGACTTTTGCGGCAACATACGTGCAACGGCGGGCGACCGTATCAAGAAAAAGGTGGTCATTTTCAACGTGTTCCACAATATCCGATAAGATGAGCAGATCAAATGGTCCTGATTTTTCTGTAAATTCAGTGTTTTCAAAGTGCAGGTGCGGGTATTTCTTTTTGCCTTCAGAACAAAAGGTATGGCTAATCTCAAAATTGACGGCTCCTTGTAAAGATAAACCCTGAGATACCGTGTGCAGAACGGTTCCTTCTGCCCCTCCGATTTCTCCTGCGGAATGCAGGAAACGGTTCAGATCATTTCTGAAGATCAGATTCAGTAAGTTGATTCCTTTCCATTTCAGGATGGTTTCTCTTTTCGGGTCATTTATCTTCTGACGTGCCCAATGATCATAGAATTCTTTGCTCATGATCCCTGATTAGATAGTGAAAATTTATTCATGTGAGATTTTATATATGTCATCTATCAATTTACTTTGAAAAGGTTTCTGGCGGAAATTCCTGATTTTATTTTCCACCGGTTTTCTCCCTTCCTGATACACCTGAATGACCTTTTGTGCCAGGCCATCTGTGTCCCTGTTTTTGAAAATCAGCGTACCCTCCGGCCGGGGAATGCAGTCGCTGGCAATAGCCGGTGTTCCGGCCCACCGGGCTTCCAGGATGGAAACCCCCAGGCCGTCGGAGCAGGTTGGCCGGATAAACACGTCGGACAGCAGGAAAAAGGGCCAGGCTTCCTCCGCCTCAAAAATGAGCAATACCTGATCAGACAGTTTATTCCGTTCGATTTTTTCCAGGAAGTTCTCGTATATTTTTCTGTTCACAATCCCGTTAACACAGGCAACCAGATATGCATGGATGCTTTTCTTTTTCAGGATGGAAAGTAATTCTGCCGCCATATCGTAGCCGTACAGATCAATGCCCATGTAGGAAGAAAAAAATCCGTTCATCGAGATGATAAAACGATCGTCCCGGAAAAACGTGCTGTATCTCACCCGTATATTGCTTATTATTTCTTTTTTGAAGACAGGAGGCAGATAGGCATCTGCTACTGTGATAGTAAGAGGATGATATCGGGAAACCCTTGCGGCAATTTTTTCGTTGACTGCAAGAATATGCAAATTGGAAATCAATTTTCGCAAAAGCCAGCCTCCTGGATGTTTGGCTTCCAGGAAATCCAGATGGCTCATCCCGTGCAGGTGGATATAGATATTTCTTTTAAAAAAACCAATAAATCCAAATACAATACGTAATGTATTATCAGTAGCATGGACATGTATCAGTTTGTATTTTCTGAACAGAAACACCAGGGCCTTAATGTATTTGATTTTTCCGTAGAACCTATAATAAACAGGATGGGGGACTTTACTTGTGTTGTACATATCATAGGAATCCTCTGGCAGAAGCCGGATTATTCTTTTTATATGCACAGAAATGCCACCATAGGGAGGCGGGAAAGGGCCAACAAGGGCTATTTTTTGTTCAGTGTCCGGAAGGTTCCCCATATGTATGGTTCCAGTTTTTGTTAAATTATTATTATGAGCCTGAATGACAGTGTATTGCCTTATTATAGGTTATCAAATATAGAACATCCGATGCAAATTGCATCGACATGTAGATGGAAAGGTATATTTCTAACAGCTTTTCAGATTACCTTTTCCATGTATCATGCTGTATTACAATTTTTTTCGTTAATACCCAGCTTTCTGTCATTTACCGATCCAAGGTGTTCAACTATGTCAGCCAGCTTTCCGGGTTACTCATCATGATACCCGCAATTGTCTTCTGTGGTCAATTCTGCCAAAACGGTATTTTTTCAGTGATAGCATCAGGAAACCAGAAAAGAGGTGGCGGTGGTCATCAGCATATTGTCCAGTTCCACAGGCCATTCTTCAGATGCTCCGGTAAGACTGGCATACAATTGCTTTAATTCTTCCATATGGCCTTTATCTCCTTTATGGGAGTTCAATGGGGGAACCTGTATGCCATAACCCTGAACTCTTTTGTAGTCATCCATTACCAGGGTGTTCCCGTCAAAATGGATTTCCAGGTATTCTTTTGGAAAGGAAGGATTTCCCAGGGCAATATAATGGATCACAGCCACGGATCCATCAGCATACTTCAGGGTGATGCTTTTATTGTCGGAGGGAAGGTAAAAACCTGTAGCCGGTTGGACAGATTCCCTAAAGACCGAGGTGACCGGACTGTTTGTCAGGAATCCGGCCAGGTCGATGATGTGACAGGCTTCACCAATAATCCTTCCGCCTTGTTCGTGGATCCAGTGTTCGGGGGGCAGATATCCGGCGTTCATCCTGTAGTGAATGTGCAGCGGGTTGATACGTTGGTCGGTATGTTTTTTGATTTCCCGGATAAAAGGGCTGAATCTGCGGTTAAAACCTGTGGTGAGCAGGGGGACTTTCTTCCTGCCGGCTGACCGGTAAAATGTTTCGATCGCCTCCAGATCTTCCCGGGTAGTGGCCAGGGGTTTTTCCACAAAAACATTTTTCCCCGCTTTCAAAGCTTCCAGTACCAGGCGGGCATGTGAATCGTGCCGGGTGCATATCATGATCAAATCGGTTTCATTATCTGTCAGCAGATCCTGGTAACGGGTGGTAATGTAACGGGCTTTGAATTGTTCTCCTACGGCTCTGGCCCGCGGGCCATTGGTGTCGCAAATGGCACGGATCTCAAATTCTTTTTTCAGTTGTTGCAGATGAGGAAGGTGCATATGGGTGGCAAAACTGCCTGCCCCGATAAGCCCTACACGAATTCTGCGGGGTTTCCCGGCCGTGGGGGAAAGAGGGGTCATTCTTTTTTCTTCTTCACGGGAAGTGGGGGTATCCGTAATCTCTCCGTAGTCAAGAATGATGAGCAAAGGCTTTTTGAGATCAGTTTTCAGGCTGTCAAAAGCTTCGGTTACCTTTTCAAACGGATAAATCTTTTCGGTGATGGTGGCCACGTCTACTTTCCCCTCGGCAATCAACCTGAGGTATTCTTCCATATTCCGGTTTTCTGTCCACCTTACGTAGGCATAAGGATAATCATGGCCTTTTTCTTCGTATGCGGGATCATACCGTCCGGGTCCGTAGGAAGTGGATATCAGCAGGTCAATTTCACCCGGATACATATCTTTGCGTTCTATGTTCATTTCTGCCACACCAACCAGCACCACTCTTCCTTTGCGGCGGCACATCTGAAAGGCCTCTGCCAGGGGTTCGCTTGAGGAAGTGCTGGCCGTGAACAGAACCGCATCGGCTCCATACCCGTTAGTGAATGAGCGTACTTCCTTCACCGCATCGGTTTCTGAAGGGTTGATGGTATGCAGGACTCCCAGCTTGCGTGCCAGTTTGAGCCGCCGGTTGTCCACGTCCGTCGCGATCACTCTGATCCCTGCAGCTTTCAGTATTTGTATGGTAATCAAACCCAGTATTCCTGAACCGGCCACCACGGCATGTTCACCCAGCCGGAGCCCGGATCTTCGCACCCCGTGCAGGGCAATGGATCCAAGGGCTACGGTGGAAGCATCGGCCCAGCTCAGGTTCGCAGGAACAGGCACCACCAGATTCTGGGGCACCTCCACCATTTCCGCATGGCTGGCAAATCCTCCGCCGGCAGCAGCGACCCGGTCGCCCGGCCTGAAACGGGTTACCCCTTTTCCTGTGGCCAGCACCATTCCGCTAAGGGAATAACCGGTTGGCTTTCCTTCTTCCAGCAGTCCTTTTACCTCACGGTAGGTCTTCCGGAAACCTTCCGACCGGACCAGGTTCAGCATCTTGACCACTTTTTCAGGCTGGTCCAGAATACGGCGGATCAGGGGGGTTCCACTGGCGGCCACACCCGATAGTTCTGTCCCTGCACTGATGCAACTGTTCACCACTCTGATCAGTACTCCTCCATCAGATACCACAGGGGCAGGGACTTCTTCTCCGTAAACCAGACCTTTTTTTACCAGTGCTTGTTTCATGGTGATGCGATTTTCAGTGATTCGTATAACCTGTACAGGGCTGGAACGGTTTTCTCCCAGTTGTACTTCTCCAGAACGCTTTTTCTACCGTTCTCTGCCATTTCTTTGGCGATGTGAATATTTTCACTGAGGGATAAAATGATCCGTGCGATTTCATGGCTTTCGGACTGCCGGTAAACAAGGCCTGCTCCCGTTTCTTCCAGAATCCTTCTTACAGGAATACAGGCAGAGGCAATAACCGGTTTCCTCAGGTACATGTATTGAAAAAGCTTGTGTGGAATAGTGGTATCGGTATGTTCTGAAGGTATGTGGGGAATGATGGCAGTGTGTGCCCGCCTGAGTAATTCCATCATTTCCCGGAAAGGTTTCCATCCGAAAAAGACCACATGATTCTGCAGACTGAATTTCCGGGTAAGCCGTTCCAGTTTCCTTTGGTACCGTCCCTCTCCTGCAATCCAGAGTTTCACGGCAGGGTTTTGTTTCAGCACGTGTGGCATGGCTCCGATGATATCCTGCAGGCCTCGGTGTTTGTTGAGGCCGCCCCCGTAAAACACAATAAATTCTCCTTCGGCTGGTTCTTTGTGTGGTTCTTCTGTATTTATGATATTCAGTGTATTCGGAACCACATAGATTTTGTCCTCCGAAACACCCATTTTTGTTAAACGTTCCTGCGCTTCCTCAACCACCACGATCACCCGGTCTGCTTTCCGGCAGTATTCTTTTTCATATTCCCTCCATTGCCTGCCGGAAGAAAGCAGCTTTCCCAACAGTCCCTGCGTATGTTCGGCAATATCCAGCAAAGCGGGCCAGTTTTCATGCAGGTCGAGTACCAGGGGCATGCCATATTTCATCTTCATTTCCCACCCCACCCGGGCCAGGGGAAGATCGTGCACATGCATTGCATCGTACCGGTTTTTTCTGCAAAGCCTGTCCAGGAACGATCGCCAGAAGTTAAAATAAAACGGGAATTTCAGGGCCCCCACACTGCTCTTGTAAAAGAATGTGGAAATGGGCTTCCTGAAAATTCCGGCATTTTTCCAGTGGTCTTCCACGGGCCTGGCTTTTCTTGTGTAACAGGCCAGATGCACTTCAAATCCTTTTTCCAGAAGGCTTTCCATCTCATTTTCCACCCTCACATCGGGGGGGAATTCCCGGTCCAGGGCCATCAGTATTTTGGGCGGGCGAGGTTTCATGCCGGTTTATAATTTACTGAGAAGGATCTGTACAATCCTGTTCGCTGTTTTCCCATCCCAGTATTCCGGGATTTTCCCTTTTTTTATTTTTCCCTGCAGCCTGTCCATAGCCTGTTCCTGTACCCGGTTCAGATTGGTTCCGGCCAGCACATTGGTCCCCTCATCAACGGTTACCGGCCGTTCGGTATTGTCCCTTACCGTGATGCAGGGAACCCCCAGCCAGGTGGTTTCTTCCTGGATACCCCCGCTGTCGGTAATAACCAGCAAGGCCTGGCGGGTAAGGGTTAGGAAATCGATGTATCCCAGGGGATCGGTAAGGATAACCCGGCGTTCCAGCTTACTGATCAGCCGGTATTGTTCCAGATTGATGCGGGTGCGGGGATGAACCGGGAATACCACTTTCTTTCTTTCAGAAAGTTGGTTCAGGAAATTCACCACTTCGGTCAGTTTCACCACCAGATCCACATTGTTCGGCCGGTGGAAGGTGACCAGCACATAATCCCCGGCTTGCAACCCCAGGTTGTGAAGAATGGTTGACTTTTCTGTTTTGGGGAGGTAATGGGTCAGACTGTCGATCATGATATTCCCCACGTGGTATATTTTTTCTTCCGGAATCCCCTCTCTTCTGAGATTGGTCAGTCCGCTGGGCTCACTTACAAACAGGTATTCGGCCAGTACGTCGGTTACCATGCGGTTGATTTCTTCGGGCATGGTGCGGTCGAAGCTTCTTAAACCCGCTTCGATGTGGGCGATGGGAATTCCCATTTTTGATGCCACCAGACTGGCAGCCATGGTGGAATTCACATCACCCGGAACCACGACCAGGTCGGGTTTTTCAACCAGCAGTACTTTTTCAAAGCCGGTCATGATGCGGGCGGTTTGTTCGGCATGACTTCCACTGCCCACCCCCAGGTAAAAATCAGGATGAGGAAGTTCCAGTTCCTCAAAGAAGATCTTCGACATGTTTTCATCGAAATGCTGTCCCGTATGGCAGATCCTGTGCATCAACTCACCGGCATGCGGGAGGAAGGCCCGGTGCAGGGGGGCTATTTTCATAAAATTCGGACGTGCTCCTACAACAGAAATGATTTTTTTCATGACAAGTCAACGGTTTGGTCAAGAATTTCCGCCAGTTTTCGGGTTAGTTCCACCCGTGAATATTTTCCGGTGTTCACCGGTCCAGCAGGTGGCTGTCCGGCCAGGTATTGTTCGAAAAGTTTTTCCAGAAATGACCTGATGCATTCCGGCCTGTCCCAGTGACACATCCGGCCTGCTCCGGTTTCTTCCAGGATACGGGCCATTTCTCCTTCTTCAGGTCCGATACCCAGGATTGGTCTCCCGGCAGCCAGGTATTCAAACAATTTTCCCGTAAGGATAGATGATGCGTTCGGTGTCCGGTTCACGGGTAAAAGCAATAACCGGCTTTGCTTCAGCAGGGTAAATACCTGTTCGTGAGGCACCGGAAGGGAAAGTTCTACATAGCTTTCGAGCCCGTGTTCCCGGATGCTTGCTCTTACGGTAATATCTGTTTTCCCGATGAAGCGGATTTTCAGGTGATTTTTGAATGCATGGTTTTCCTGAACAAATTTGGACAGAACTTTCCAGAAAGCGTTAGGATTCCGGTCGGCATTCACCGATCCCAGGTGGGAGATGAGGAAATCTTCTGCCGGTTCCACCGGAAGGGCGGGGATATCTTCCGGATCGTAGCCGTTGGTAATGACATGGATACCGTTTTCGCGGTATTTCCGGAAGTCGTTTTTTATGCCCTCGCTGACAGCGATTACCGCATCGGCCTGCTTGATCACCTGCTTTTCAAGCCGGTGATGTGTCCGGTCAGCGGCCTTCGTCAGCTTCAGACGTGGATAGAAATCAATGCCGGTCCATGGGTCCCTGAAATCGGCTATCCAGGGGATGTTCAGCTTCTGTTTCAGTTTCAGGCCGATGAGGTGGAGGCTGTGCGGAGGGCCGGTGGAGACCAGTACCTGCACCGGGAACTTTTTCAAATAGGCAGTCAGGTATTTTACCGAAGGCCTGATCCAGTATTTCCGGGCATCGGGTATAAAAAAGTTGCCCCTGATCCACACGGAAATACCCTGTTTGCCCTTCGGGACTTTTTCTTCAGAAAGGAAACCGGCCTGGAATCCCTCATCGGGGGAACGGCCCACAAACTTTTTATAGAGGGCATAGGGTTCCCATATCCTGGTTTTGAGTATGGTGATGTCTTCAGGAATGTCTTTTTCCAGGGAAGGATCCAGCAACGGCGGTTCGGGATTCTCCGGGGTATATACGATGGGTTCCCACCCAAAACGACGGAGGTATTTCACGAATTTCAGCCAGCGGTGCACTCCTGCTCCTCCGGTGGGTGGCCAGTAGTATGTCAGGATCAGGACATTTTTCATGTCGGATCATATCCTTTCCAGCAGGTTCCGGAAACTGATCTTTTCCGCGAGCAACTCTCTGATCCGTTCTGCCGGGATCCGGTCCTGCTGCATGGTATCTCTGTCACGCAATGTTACTGTCTGATCAACGGTGGTCTGGTGATCAACGGTTACGCAGAAAGGTGTGCCAATGGCATCCTGCCGGCGGTACCTTCTGCCGATACTGTCTTTTTCATCGTACTGGCAGTTGAAATCAAACCGTACGCGGTCCATAATTTTGCGGGCAATTTCAGGGAGACCGTCCTTTCTTACCAGGGGCAGCACGGCCAGTTTTACCGGAGCCAGTACGGGATGAATTTTCAGTACGGTGCGGTCTTCCATTTCTCCTTCGGCACTGGGTGCTTTTTCTTCTGCATAGGCATCGGAAAGGATCAGCAGGAAGGTACGGTCCAGGCCGATCGAAGTTTCCACCACATATGGCACATAACTTTCACGGGATTCCGTATCGAAATACTGCAGCTTTTTCCCTGAATATTCCTGGTGCCGGGTGAGGTCGAAATCGGTTCGGGAATGAATGCCTTCCACCTCCTTAAACCCGATGGGGAATTCGTATTCAATATCGAAAGCCGCATTGGCATAATGGGCCAGCTTGTCATGTTCATGGAACCGGAACCTGCCGGGATGATTTACAACATTCCGGTGCCATTTCATACGCCGCTCTTTCCATATATTATACCAGTGCATTTCGTCTCCGGGCCTGACAAAAAACTGCATTTCCATCTGTTCGAATTCCCGCATGCGGAAAATAAACTGACGGGCCACAATTTCGTTTCTGAAGGCTTTTCCGCTCTGTGCAATACCGAAAGGGATTTTCATCCGGGCTGATTTCTGTACATTCAGGAAATTCACAAAAATTCCCTGGGCTGTTTCAGGCCTCAGGTAAATGCTGCTGGCATCCTCGCTTACCGATCCAAGCCTGGTTTCAAACATCAGATTGAATTTTCTTACTTCCGTCCAGTTCCGGCTGCCTGAAACGGGATCGGCAATTTCGCAATCAAGAATGATCTGGCGCAGTTCTTTCAGGTCTTCCGTTTCGGCTGCCTGAACATACCTGTGGTGTATCTCGTCGAACTTTTCCCGCTGGGCAATCACCCTGGGATTGGTTTCCCGGAACATTTTTTCGTCGAATGCCTCACCGAAACGTTTCCGGCCTTTTTCCACCTCTTTTTCGATTTTAGCGGAAAGTTTTTCCAGGTATTCTTCAATAAGGGAATCGGCCCGGTAACGTTTTTTGGAATCCCTGTTGTCGATAAGGGGGTCATTGAAAGCAGTGACATGGCCGGAAGCTTTCCATACATCAGGATGCATAAAAATGGCCGCATCCAGGCCTACAATGTTTTCATGCATGGTGACCATGGCATCCCACCAGTATTTTCTGATATTGTTCTTCAGTTCCACACCGTAAGGGCCGTAATCGTACACAGCACCCAGGCCGTCGTATATTTCGCTTGACGGGAAAATGAACCCGTATTCCTTTGAGTGGGCGATGAGCTTTCTGAAAAGGTCTTCCTGCGCCATATCCTCTGGTGATTTACATGATGCGACAAAAATAACAACTTTATGCGGTCTTTACCGGATATGCGGAAAAAATGATCGGCCGTTCAGAATAAACAGCAGGGCAGGGTTCCGGGATACGGATCATTCGGTATGATTCTTTATCTTTGTTTTCTCATGGAAATTAGGATGGCATGACTTACAGAGCGGATTATCTGGTGCTGGGCACCGGACTGGCCGGGCTGGGTTTCGCCCTGAAAGTGGCTGATACCGGGAAGGTGCTTTTGGTAGCCAAATCTACCCTTGAAGAAACCAATACGTACTATGCTCAGGGAGGCATTGCTGCGGTAACTGTTCCTCCTGATAATTTTGAGAAGCATGTTCAAGACACCCTGGTATGCGGAGATGGCCTGTGCAATGAAGAGGTGGTGCGAATGGTAGTCAGGGAGGCGCCTGAACGGATCAGGGAACTGATGGAATGGGGGGTGGAGTTTGACCGGGATGAAAACGGGGCTGTTGACCTGGCGAGGGAAGGAGGACATTCGGAGCGCCGGATATGGCATTTCAGGGACCATACCGGGGAAGCCATTCAGAAAGCCCTGATGAAAAGAGCCAGGGAACATCCGAATATTGAAATTCTGGAAAACCACTTTGCCGTTGATCTGATTACCCAGCACCATCTGGGAAAGCTGGTGAAACGTAACCATCGGGATATAGAATGTTACGGAGCATATCTGTTGAATGTCAGAAATAACCAGATGATTACCGCCCTGGCGAAAATAACCGTGGTGGCCACAGGTGGGATCGGGCAGCTTTATTATACCACCACGAATCCTCCGGTGGCAACGGGTGACGGCATTGCCATGGTATACCGGGCCAAGGGAGTCATTGAGAACATGGAATTTGTGCAGTTTCATCCAACTTCTCTATTCAATCCGGGAGAGAGACCTTCCTTCCTGATTACAGAAGCCTTACGGGGATACGGGGCCGTTCTGAAAAATGCTTCCGGTGAAGCATTTATGAAAAAATACGATCCGCGTGGTTCTCTTGCTCCCAGGGATATAGTGGCACGGGCCATCGACCAGGAGATGAAAATCAGCGGGGAAGATTTTGTTTTTCTGGATTGCCGCCAACTGGACCAGGAAGGGGTGAAGAGGCATTTCCCGAAAATCTATAGAAAGTGCCGTAGCCTGGGCATTCATCTGGAACGGGATATGATTCCCGTAGTGCCTGCTGCCCATTATCTGTGCGGAGGAATTCAAACCGACCGGGACGGCCGGACCAGCATACGCCGCCTGTATGCTATCGGAGAATGTGCCTCCACAGGGCTTCACGGGGCCAATCGACTGGCTTCCAACTCGCTGATGGAAGCCGCTGTGTTTGCCCACCGGGCCGCCCTGGATGCCCGCAGGCATGCTGATCAATGTTCCTTACAGGAGAACGTTCCCTCATGGGATGACGAAGGGACGACACATCCCGAGGAGATGGTACTCATCACCCAGAATCTCCGGGAAACCCAGTTGATCATGAGCCATTATGTGGGAATCGTACGTTCCGATCTGCGTTTGAAAAGAGCCCTGAACCGGCTGGAGATCATTTACCGGGAAACGGAGGATCTGTACCAGAAATCCACCATGTCACAAAGACTTTGTGAACTCCGGAATTTGATCAACGTGGGGTATCTGGTGATCAGAATGGCGCAGGATATGAAGGAAAGCAGGGGGTTGCATTATACCCTCGATCATCCCCATCCCGGAGAACCCAGAGAATTTTGATATCTACGTAGGCAACTACGTAGGTAACTGGCTATGTACTAATATAAGGCGCGCCCGTTTTTAATTTT
>JBNGDI010000044.1:0-18547 GCA_049975425.1 Bacteroidales bacterium | reverse complement strand
GTTTCCCAGATAATTGCATAGGATCCTGCGGAAATATTCATGTCGGGGGAAAGACAGAAAGCTTCTCGAATCGGTGACCATGCCCACAAAACGGGCAATCAGTCCCATGACGGAAAGGTTTTTCAGGTGGTTTTCTATGCCTTCCTTCTGGTCGAGAAACCACCAGGCGGCTCCATACTGCATTTTCCCCGGTGTTCGGCCATCCTGGAAATTTCCCAGCATGGTGATGAACATGGCTGTATCGGCGGGATTCACGTTGTACAGGATGGTTCGGGTCAGCTTGTCTTCGCGGTCAAGGAGGTCCAGGAACCGTGCAAGTTTGTATGCATCCTGGGGATCTCCCATGGAATCGAATCCTGTATCGGTGCCTTTGTTCCGGTACATTCGTGAATTGTTGTTCCGCATGGCTCCCAGGTGAAATTGTTGAACCCACCCCCGTTTGTGGTTCATTTTGCAGAGTTCAACCATGAGGCAGGTACGGTAGCTTTCTGTTTCTTTTCCGGTCAGGGATTTCCCTGCCCTTAGCTTTTGAAAGGATTTTACGGCATCCGGGTAAAAATCGGGGGTGTAGTACATTCGTTCCAGTCCGTGATCAGAGGTTCTGCAACCGGCTTCGTGGAAAAAGGCATGTCGTTCATCGAGTATGGCAATCAGATCTTCTAGGCTGTGAATGGATTTTCCGGAAACGGATTCCAGTTTTTCAATGTACCGGTTGATAAATTCCGGGTCTTCTGTTTTCAGAATGTTGTCGGGCCTGAAGGTGGGACGAACCTGCACGCTGAAATTTTTCAGTGCCCGGTGATATTCCAGGCTGTCTGCCGGATCGTCGGTGGTGCCCACTATTTCCACATTCATTTTCTTCAGCAGGCTTTGTGCCCTGAAATCGTCCTGCTGCAGCAGGACGGAAGTCTGCTCATAAATCTTCTCTGCGTTTGCAGGAGATAACAGTTCGTAAACGTCAAAATACCGCGCCAGTTCTAGGTGAGTCCAGTGATACAGAGGGTTGCCAATGGTATAGGGGACCGTTTCGGCCCATTTCAGGAATTTTTCCCGGAATGATCGTTCTCCTGTACAGTATGCTTCGTCTATTCCCTGCGACCGCATGGCCCTCCACTTGTAATGGTCGTCTTCCAGCCATGCCCGGCCCAGATTTTCAAACCGGTGGTTTTCTGCGATCCGGCGGGGGGAAAGGTGGGTGTGAAAATCAATGATGGGCTGTTTTTCGGCAATGTCGTGATACAGTATTTCAGCCGTTTTTCCCTCCAGCATGAACTCCGGATGGATAAAATGTTTTGTTTTCATAATGACCGTTAACGAACACGAAAAATAGGACAGGATTGTTATTTATCCAAATGAATGCCGTTTTTTTCATCAGTTTTCTTTTCATAAATCAAGTTTTCATTATCTTTCGGTTCCTAGATAATACCTGAACGTGAAAATGATGCGTGCCCGAAGGTATGCCGGCAAATATGCGGTATGGCTGATTTTTTTTACAGCTGCATTTCTGCAGCCTGCACGATCCTATGTTAAGGAAATCGGTACACCCTATATCAGAAACTTCACCAAAAGAGACTATTACGGAGGCACCCAGAACTGGGGCATAGCCCAGGATGACAGGGGGTTTATGTACTTTGCCAATAACGAGGGATTGTTAATTTTCGACGGCGCCAGGTGGACTCTGTATAAAATGCCGAACATGTCGATGGTACGTTCGGTATACATCGGCGATGAAGGAACCATCTATGTGGGCGCCTACAACGAATTCGGATGCATGATCCCCAAACCCAACGGGCAGCTGGCCTATCATTCGTTCAGAAGCCTTGTGCCGGCAAAATACCGCAACTTCGATGATGTGTGGCGTGTATATCCCTATGGGAATAAAATTATTTTCCAGTCATACAATGCCCTTTACCTGTATGAAGAAGGGGAACCTGTAACAGTTATCGAGGCGCCTGCCCGGTTCAGACTGGCACTCAGTACAGGCGACAGAATATTTGTCAATGATATTGAAGAGGGATTGTTTGAACTTCAGGGAGAAGATATTGTTCCGGTTCCCGGAGTCAGCCGGCTCAGGGGCGAGGACATCAGTGCCATGCTGCCGTTTGATGCAGGGAGGATACTGATCACTACAACACACAAAGGACTGTTTCTGTATGACGGAACGGATCTGAAAACCTGGGATGTTCCCGTGAACCATGATCTGATACGGTATCAGATATTTCATGCCTGCCGTATGCATGGCGGGCACTTTGCCTTTGGTACCATACAGAACGGTCTGATCATTACCGACCGTTCGGGAAAAACCGTACAGCATATCAACCGGGAAAGCGGACTTCAGAACAATACCATTCTGAGTGTATTTGCCGACAGAGACGGGAATATCTGGCTTGGACTGGATAACGGAATCGACTATATAACCACGAATTCTCAGATTACCTTCCTGCAGTCTCCTGAAGGCTTCGGAACCGGGTATACGGCCGCCATCCATCAGGGGATGCTGTACCTGGGAACCAATCAGGGTTTGTATGCCTGTGAATGGGAAAACGGAAAACCAGCCGGTGATTTCCGGATCGTTCCCGGTACTTACGGCCAGGTTTGGTATCTCGGCGTACACAGGGGTTTGCTGGTTTGCGGACATAATTACGGGACCTTTCTCATAGAAGGGGAAAAGGCCAGGTGGATTTCCGATATACCCGGAGGATGGAAATATTTCATACCGGAAGGGAATCCTGACAAATTGCTGGGAGGAACCTATAGCGGTCTGATCCTCTTCGGTTGGGAAGACGGGGAATGGAAGTTTAAGAAAAGAGTGGCCGGTTTCGATGAATCGTTCAGGGTTTTCGAAGAGGATGAAAATGAAGATATCTGGATGACGCACGGCTTTAAGGGTGTTTACAGGATCAGGCTGAACCCTCGGCTCGATTCGGTGGCCTCATCCTGGTTTTACGGAAGCAGCCACGGGTTTCCTTCCAATTACGCCATTAATGTATTTAAGATCCGGGGTAAAATCATCTTTGTTTCCGAGCAGCACGGAATATTTGAATACAATGAAAAAACCGGCAGGTTTGATTATTCTGTCTATTTCAACCAGATTATGGACGGTTTGAAGTATATTACCTATCTCAGGGAAGATTCCCTCGGTAATATCTGGGTTGTTTCCGAAAACCGCCTGGGAGTTTTCCGCATCAGGGAAGATCAGACCTACCGTTATGTATCTTCGCCTTTTACACAGCTCACAGGACATTTTATTCACGGATGGGAATCGGTATACCTTCACTCCGGTCATGTTTTTATTGGTATAGAAGACGGATTTGCCCATTATCTGCCTGAGGCTGAAATAAAACCGAATACGGATTTTGCGGTTTATATTACCATGGCCAGTGCTGCAAGCCCTGACAGTGTGTTTTATTATGGAAACGCTTCGGAGGGGGATGCGGAAAAACAAGAGGAATACTGGTTCCCATACAAAAGGAACAGCTTCAGGTTTTCCTGGACTGCTCCGGTGTATGACCGGCCTGAAAATATCGAATACAGCTACCGATTGTCGGGGCTTAGCCAGGAATGGTCAGACTGGACCGCGAACACCTCTGTTCAGTTCAGCCATTTGCATGACGGTGATTACGTATTTACCGTAAAAGCAAGAAATCAGCTCGGAATAGAAAGCCTGTCCGACTCCATCCGTTTTACGGTTTTGAGACCCTGGTACCGGTCCGCTCTCGCCGTTTTCTTTTACTTTGTGGCAGCCTCAGTTATGGCGTATCTGTTCTATCTGTATATTAACCGCAGAATCGAGACATCCAGGCTCATGGAAAGGCAGGAACAATGGAGGATATACAATGAAAAGGAGAAAGAATACATACGGCAGGCATTGCTGGCCGAAAAGGAGATCATCAGCATGAAGAACGAAAAGCTGAGCAGCGAGATGAAACAGAGGGACCGGGAACTTGCCAATCAGGCGATGAATCTGGTGAAAAAGAATGAATTCCTTCTGAAAATTAAAAAAGATCTTGAAAAAATAAAGCTGCATGCAGGCCAGGACGATACGGCTGAAAGGATATCATCCCTGATGAACCGGATCAACCGGGAAGTGGGAAGCAACAAGCAGCGGCATGTTTTTGAAAAAGCATTTGATGAAGTGCATGAAGAATTCCTCAACAGACTGAAAAACAAATATCCCGGCCTCACACCTACCGAAATTCGTGTTTGCGCCTACCTGAAAATGAATATTCCCACTAAGGAAATTGCTGCCCTGATGAATATTACTGTTCGCGGAGTGGAAACCTGCCGGTACCGGATCAGAAAGAAAATGAAGATCGACCGATCGGTGAACCTCACCACACATTTGCTGAATATTTAAGGCATTATCCGGAATATTGTAGTATGCATAATTTCACATTATGAAATGTGAATTATAATGAGAAATTATGTATAACATTGAAATACAGTTGATATTTAAATAATTGAAGTATTATTGTCGTAATCTCATAAAATTACTGTAGTAATTTTGAAGTGGCGAAAATCTGGATATTTTCTGTTATGTGATTTACATTGGGCACGTAATTTTTCTGATCCAATGAACCTTTTAACCCAAAAACCAAAAACCTATGAAACATGCAATCTTAACCTGTCTGTTGACCTTCCTGTCCCTGACGTGTTTTTCTCAGGACCTGCAGGTCACAGGGGTTGTTACCTCTGCAGATGATGGTCAGCCACTGCCGGGGGTGAGTGTAGCCATCAAAGGGACAACAGCCGGTACCATTACAGGTACCGACGGAACCTATTCCATCAGGGTCCCGGAAAATGCTACCCTGGTATTCTCTTTTGTGGGTATGACCACACAGGAATTCGTTATTTCCGAAAGTACCGTCCTCGATGTGGTGATGGAGACGGATATTGCCAGAATAGATGAAATAGTGGTGGTGGGTTACGGCACCCAGCGAAAAAGCCTCATTACCGGAGCGATTTCCAAAGTCGAAGGAGAAGAACTGGCAAGGACATCCGATATGAGGGTGACCCAGGCTTTGCAGGGAAAAACAGCCGGAGTGGTGATTATGGCCAATTCCGGTCAGCCCGGCGACCAGGTTTCCATGCGTATTCGGGGGATCGGGACCAACGGCGATGCCGAGCCTCTTTACATTGTTGACGGCCTGCCCATGAGCGGGGCCGGACTGGATTTCCTGAATTCAAACGACATCGCGTCTATCGAGGTGCTGAAAGATGCGGCTTCCAGCGCTATCTACGGTGCGCGGGGGGCCAACGGTGTGGTGCTCATTACCACAAAAACGGGCAGAAAAAATACCGATATGACCATTCAGTATGAGGGTTATTATGGTATACAGAATCCGTGGAAAAAAATCAGCCTGCTCAATGCCGAAGAGTATATTATGCTTACCAACGAAGCGGCTATAAACGGTGGTCTCAGTCCGAAATTCTCGGAGGAAGATATTGCCGGTTTTACAGCCGACACCGACTGGCAGGATGAAATGTTCTATTATAATGCTCCGAAACAAAACCATTACCTGTCGTTTACGGGAGGAAGTGAAAAGATTGAGTATTCTTCTTCCTTTAATTATTTTAATCAGGATGGGATTGTGGCCAAAGACAAATCGAACTTTGAAAAATTCAGCTACCGGCTGAATGTAACAGGTGATTTCGGGCTGGTGCGCGTGGGTGGAAATGTTAACCTTGCCAACATGACAAGCAGGGGCATAGCCACCAATGATCATTTCGGTCTGAGCCTTGATCAGGCGCTGAACATGCCGCCTATTATACCTGTTAAATTTTCCGACGGATCGTGGGCAACACCCGAGGCATACGGTATTGGCCTGCAGGAAATCACCAATCCGGTAGCCATGCTGAGCTATCACCATTCGAAAACCCGTACCAATAAACTGATTGGAAGTGTTTTCGGTGAATTCGATTTCGGTCACCTGGTGGAAGCACTCAGCGGCCTTACTTTCCGCTCTTCTTTCGGAGGGGAGTATGCCCTGGTAAACAATGATACCTATACACCCCTGTATTACCTCGATGCCATGCATTTTACGGTAACCGACAGGGCTTCCAAAAACCTGGATATATGGTCGAGATGGAATTTTGAGAATATCTTCACTTACAGAAAGTCGTTCAGCACAAGCAATCTTACTCTTATGGCAGGTATGACGGCTTTCAAGGATATGTTTGAAAATCTGTATGGAACCAAGGCCGATCTGATTTTCGACGATTTTGAGCATTCCTACATTGATAATGCCACGGATCCCGAAAGCGCCAACGCCGGCGGTGGCTTTTCAGAACATTCTGTAGCCTCGTTATTCGGGCGTGTGAATTATGACCTGATGGATCGGTATATGTTTACGGCTATTCTGCGACGCGACGGCTCTTCCAGGTTTGGCTCCGAAAATAAATACGGATATTTCCCTTCCGTTTCACTCGGATGGGTAATATCACGGGAAAGTTTTATGGAAAATCTTTCCGATGCAATAACCCTGCTCAAACTGCGGGCAAGCTGGGGCCAGAACGGAAGCGAGAATATAGGGGATTTCGGGTATACCTCCGTGATCGGGAACCAGAACATTTATTATTTCGGGGTGGACAAAATGCAGTATAACGGTACCACACCTACCCGCATTGCCAATCCCAGCCTTAAATGGGAAACTTCAGAACAAACCAATATCGGGATCGATTTTGCAACCTTCGAGGGCAGCCTGGGCGTAACACTCGATTATTATATCAAAACCACCAAAGACTGGCTGGTTACGGCTCCCATCCCCATGCTGGTGGGTAACTCGGCGCCCGTAATCAACGGTGGAGCGGTCAGAAACTCAGGAATTGAGGCGGAAATTTTCTACAGAAGAAAGATCGGCGATCTGTTTATCAGTGCTTCGTTGAACGGAGCCTTTAACAAGAATGAGGTTCTTGAGATCCGCAATTCCGAACAGAGGCTGCAGGGTGGCAGCGGTGGATTCGGCCAGGCAGGTGTGCTCTTTGCCGAAGTCGGAACACCCATGGGAGTGTTCTATGGTGTCCAGACCGATGGTATTTTCCAGAACCAGCAGGAAATCGAAAACCATGTCGATTCCGAAGGGAACCTGATACAGCCCGATGCCGTGCCCGGCGATATCCGGTTTGTGGATGCAAACAATGATGGTATGATCAGCGATGCCGACCGGGTTCAGATTGGAAACCCCTTCCCCGATTTTACCGGAGGATTGAATGTAACGGCTGAATACCGTGGCTTCGATTTCAATATGTTCCTTTTTGCCGCCCTGGGGCAGGAAGTTTACGACGCAACCCGCCGGTACGATATGAACGGCACCAACTACCGTTCCGACTGGCTCAACCGGTGGACCGGTGAAGGTACTTCCAATAAATATCCCAGGGTGACCTTTGTTGATAAAAACCTGAATATGAAAACCGTTAGCGATTTCTTTATCTATGACGGTAGTTTTGTCAGGTTACGCAACATTACCCTCGGTTACACGCTTCCTTCCGTGGTGACCAACTTCCTCACTATTGACAGGTTGCGGATTTATGTATCGTCGGAAAACCTGCTGACATTTACCAGCTATCCCGGATTTGATCCGGAAATAGGGGGCGGTGTATTCAACAACGGCATCGATCACGGGATTTATCCCCAGCCCCGGACCTTTATGGCAGGCATCCAAATTACATTCTAACACCGAAAAAAAATATAGCGTTATGAAAAACCTGATTATATACAGCCTTTTAACGGTGCTTTTGCTCACAGGTAATTCCTGTACAAAGGATTTCCTGGAACTTGAGCCGAAAACGGGTCAGGTCGAGGCAAACTATTACAAGACCGAAGACCAGGCATTCCTGGCCCTGACAGCCGTTTATGATGCTTATGCATTGCAGAACTGGCAGTTTGTACCGGTTATGTCGGATATTTATTCCGATGATGCTTTCTGCGGTGGTTCCGATGCCAGCGACATGAGTCAGTGGCAGGACATGGAATCATTTGCCATGGAACCCGAGAACAACTCGTCAAGTGACCTGTGGAACCGTTGCTATTCGGGAATATACAGAGCCAACCTCTACCTCCAGAAACAGGACCAGATTGAATGGGTTACCGACGGCCTGAAGGAAATGTATGAAGGGGAAGTCAAATTTCTCCGCGCTTATCTGTACTGGGATCTGGTGCGGCATTTCGGATGGGTGCCCCTGATCACCGAAGTGTATCCCGACGTGGAAGATTACAAAAATGTACCTCAGAGCAGTCCTGAAGAGATATTTACTCAAATTGCCGCCGACCTGCTGGATGCCGTCGATGTGGTGATGGAAGATTTTACACCGGCTGATGCCGGCAGGATCACCCGTGCAGCGGTACAGGCCCTGATGGCCCGGATATATTTGTATCATACAGGAATGAGCGCCATTCCCGGACTCGGACTTACAGCCGAACAATGGGGTGACGGAAATACTGTCATTAATAAAGACTATGTGCAGGCTGCCCTGGATGAGATTATCACGGAAGAGCGCTATTCGCTGGTGGATGATTATGCCTGGCTGTTTAGCTGGGATAACCAGAACAACAGCGAATCGATTCTCGAAATGCAGTATTCGGAAAAAGCCAAGTCGGGTGACTGGGGAGGCTGGAATATCAACGGGAATTTTGCCAGTGTGTGGCTCAGCGTACGCAACCCCGAAGGAGATCCTACCGTTTTCCCGGGCTGGTCGTTTGCTGTTCCCACCTGGAGCCTGGCCGATGAGTTTGAGCCGGGAGATCCCAGAAAAGAGGTTACCCTGTATGATGCGGAGACAGAGCTGACCAATTACACCAAAGGTTTTATGAATACGGGATATTTTAACAGAAAATACATGGCCCGAAAAGATTATATGGGTTCGGGCGGTGATCCAAACCATAATTTCCCGCGTAATTTTATGGATATCCGCCTGGCCGATGTTCTTCTGATGGCTGCCGAACTGTGGCTGGATGAAGATCCGGGTAAAGCCCTTATGTATTTCAACCGGGTACGCACCCGCGCACTGGGCGAAGATGCCGCCCTCTCTTCCATCGATCTCGATGATATTTATCACGAACGGCGGGTGGAATTCGGCGGGGAAGGTTTGAGGAAATGGGACCTTCTGCGGCGCGGACTCGGTTATGCCGAAACCATGATCAATGCCAGCTTTGATCTGCCTTCCGGTATACCTAATCCGGAAGATTTTACCGGACGTACCTTCCAGGGAAATACCTGGGGAATGTTCCCCATTCCTGCCAGTGAGATCAGAAACACCAACGAAGGAATGCTGCAACAGGTTGTTCCGGCATATCAGTAAAAGGCTGTAAAACCCAACAAAAAGGAAATACCATGAAAAGAATAATAAATCATATCAAACCGGCCGGTATCCTGGCTATCTTCCTGTTCTTCATTGCCTGTGAACCGATGATGATGGACAAGCCGGAGATAGGGGATCCTCCGACCGAAGACCAGCTCGACTTTACCATTACCGATGGTAGTGATGAATTCCATGTGGTGGTAACCAATACATCGTCTGTTACAGGTATTACATACTGGGATTTCGGAAACGGTACCAAAGGATCGGGTCCTTCTGTGGAAGTGAAATATGCTCTCGAAGGTGAGTATACCATTAAAATGACACTGGTTACCCGGGGAGGAACCGCTTCGATCAGCAAAACGTACACCCAGACAGAGACCGATTTTTCTATCTTCACCGATCCGGTGTACGTGAACCTGAGCGGTGGAGTGGATGATCCCGACGGAAAAACCTGGGTGCTCGATTCAACCCAGACAGGTCACCTGGGTGTGGGCCCGGCCGATGACCCTACCGCCATGGTATGGTGGAAGGCGGAACCTCTGGCCAAATCGGGTACCGGATTGTACGACGATGAGATCACATTTATGATCAATGATTTTGTGGCCGTATATGAAAACCACGGCGTTAGCTATGTGAAAGACTACCGGGCCAATGATCCGTCGCTTTCATCAGTATACCTCAATCCACGGGAAAACATGACCGATTACGATGTGGATTATGCCACACCGGTAACAGGTACCTGGACCATTTCCGAAAAGAACGGTGTCAATTACCTGGTATTGAATGCAGAAACGCCCATATTCCCCTGCTTCGATGTGGGCGCCAAAGACAATGAATATAAAATCCTCCAGGTAACCGAAAACCTGCTGGAACTGACGGCCATCGATGCATACGGTGGTATCAACTGGCACTATTACCTCATCCCGAAAGGGTATGAAAGGCCCACCATAACGTTCGAACTGAACGCGGTGGAAGGGACCGATAATGAAGTGGCATTTTCGGTTATCAACTATTCCATACCCGCCGGGGAAAGCGTGACGAACATTACCTGGGATTTTGGCGATGGCAGTGACGAGGTGACAACAGCCACCAAAGATGATGTGGTAAACCATACCTTTATGAGGGCAGGTACATATACCGTTACGGCGAAGCTGAATACCAGCCTGGGCGTGCTGACGGAAACCATGGAGCTGACCTTCGAAAACAACAACTCGGCCTATGTGCCTTTCCAGTTGGATGTTACTGTGGTTTACAATGATTTCAGTGAGGTGCAGACTTTTCCGGTACTTGGCCAGGATTGTTCAGTTACCATTGTGGATAACCCGTCGAAGATCTATCCCAATAAATCCAGCAAAGTGGCCTATTATGAGAAATCCAATCAGGAATGGGCCAATGCTTACATGCTGCTGGATCCCGGGTACCGGTTTGATCTGAGATTACAGCATGTGTTCAGTATCAAGGTGTACGGCCAGGCAGGCGACCAGATCCTTCTGAAACTGGAGAATACCGACCGTGGTAACAATGCATGGCAAACGGGTACACACGACCTGGTATACACCATCCAGGAATCCAATACCTGGGAAGTGGCTGAATATGATTTCAGTGGCGTGGGAGCCGGCTGGGACTGGACCGGCGATATCTATACATCCGATGTGGTGAGCGATCCCAATTTTAACCATGATTTCTACAACGTGATCCGCATCATGTGCAACCCGGGTAACGGAAGCGGTACCCATTCTTTCTATTTTGATGAACTGTCAGGCCCACATGTGGAAGGTATAACCAAATAAACTATTTTTACAGGACTGTTGGTTTCATACGGATCCGAGAGAAACCGGCAGTCCTGTTTTTTTTACAAACCCAATAAACAGGTAATAAATATGAAGATGCCTTTTTACATTCTTCCGGTAACGTTTCTGGCCTGCATAACCCTTTCCTGCGTCAGAACTGAAAAAAAAGAAGAACCCTTTGAGAAGAAAATAGACAAACTCATTGCGGAAATGACCCTCGGGGAAAAAATCGGGCAGATGTCGCAGATCGACCCGGGAATGGCCGGTTCTCCCGAGCGTCTGAAAGAAATGGTCAGGGAAGGGCGCTGCGGTTCGCTGCTGAATTATTTCGGAGTGGAAGAGGTGAACGAAATACAGCGGATTGCTGTGGAGGAAAGCAGGATGCATATTCCCCTGCTTATTGGCCGGGATGTCATCCACGGATATAAAACCGTTTTTCCCATTCCCCTTGGCATGGCGGCAACATGGAACCCGGACATGGTAGAAAAGGCATTCCGGATATCGGCGGTTGAGGCATCTTCCATGGGAATCAGGTGGACATTTGCCCCGATGATCGATATTACCTGGGATCCCCGCTGGGGGAGGATTGCTGAAGGATGTGGCGAAGATCCCTTTCTGGCGTCGGCGCTGGCTGCGGCCATGGTGAAAGGGATACAGGGCGACAGCCTGAACGATCCTGCCTCCCTGGCTGCCTGTGCCAAGCATTTTGCGGGATACGGATTTGCCGAAGCCGGCAGGGATTACAATACCACCTACATCACAGAACCTGTTCTGCGTAACGTTGTGCTGAAACCTTTCAAAGCAGCGGTGGATGCCGGTGCGCAGACTATCATGACCGCTTTTAACGACCTGAACGGAGTGCCGGCCACCGCCAATGAGTTTCTTTTGAAAAAGGTGCTGAACAACGAATGGAACTTTCAGGGCATGGTGGTCAGCGACTGGGGGTCCGTACCGGAAATGATAAACCACGGCTATTGCCGCGATGAAAAAGATGCGGCCGCAAAAGCCATCCTGGCCGGAGTGGATATGGAAATGGCTACGAATACCTATTCTGAAAACATAAAACAACTGATTGAAGAAGGAATTGTTACTGAATCGATGATCAACGATGCCGTGCGCGATATCCTGCGTCTCAAGTTCCGGCTGGGCCTGTTTGACAATCCTTATGTAAGCCCGGAAGCACAGAAAGTCATACTCGATGAAGCGCATCTGGAACATGCCCGGCAGGTGGCCGTGCAAAGTGCCGTCATGTTGAAAAACAGTGGTCAGGTGCTTCCCCTGCCGGCCGGAATCAAAAGTATCGCTGTCATCGGTCCGCTGGCAGATGCTCCCAGGGATCAACTGGGTACCTGGTGTTTCGACGGGGATGCTTCCCGTTCGGTCACCCCGCTGGAAGCCCTGAAGAATGAACTGGGCCCCGGCCGTGTTCATTACGCGGCCGGCCTTGAATACAGCCGCGATAAAAGAACGGAGGGGTTTTCCGCAGCACTGAAAGCCGCCTCCCGGGCAGAAATGGTCGTATTTTTTGCAGGTGAAGAATGGATCCTTTCCGGCGAAGGGCAGAGCCGGGGGGAAATCAATCTTCCCGGTGCACAGACCGAGCTGATACGCCGCCTTAAAGCCACCGGAAAACCTCTGGTGCTGATAATCATGGCCGGAAGGCCACTGGCTGTTGAGGAAGAAACCCGTCTGGCCGATGCCGTGCTCTATGCCTGGCACGGGGGTACCATGGCAGGACCGGCTATTGCCGATCTGCTTACCGGAAAAGAATCGCCCTCGGGCAAACTGCCGGTTACCTTTGTGAAAGGAGCAGGCCAGATCCCGTTTTATTATTACAGAAAAAATACGGGCCGGCCCGCCAGCGAAGAATCGTGGACACCCATCGACAGTATTCCCGTGGAGAATCCGCAAACATCTCTGGGTTACCGGTCGTTTCATCTTGATTACGGATATACCCCTCTTTTCCCATTCGGGTACGGACTCAGTTACACTACCTTTGAGTATAGCAAACTTGAATTGTCAGATACTTCAATTGACAGGAACGGATCGATCACCATAAGGGCTACTGTGGAGAATACGGGTGAACGGGATGCGCACGAGGTGGTGCAGCTTTACGTGCACGACAGGGTGGGGTCTATCACCCGTCCGGTGAAAGAGCTGAAAGGCTTTAAACGAATATTCCTGAAAGCGGGAGAAAAAGCAGAGGTGGAATTCACTCTCAACGCTATTGACCTGGCATTCTTCAACGGGAGAGAAACAACAGTTGAACCGGGGGAATTTGATATCTGGATCGGCCCGGATTCATCGCAGGGCCTGCACGATGTATTTATGATTCAGTAAATAAAAAGAACATGACGATGAAACCATGGATGTGGTTGTTTTGCCTGGGTTTGATCTTGCCCCTGTGGATGGGATGCATCAGATCCTCAGAGCCGGATGAGTACCCTGACAGGCCCGGCACAGGAGAATACGAACTGGTATGGAGCGATGAATTCGATTATGAGGGATTGCCCGATCCGGATAAATGGGGGTATGATACCGAGGGCAATGCTACCGGATGGGGAAATAACGAGGAACAGTACTATACGGAAGCCCGCCTGGAAAATGCCAGGGTGGCCGGGGGAGTCCTCACCATTACCGCCCGTAAGGAGGCGTATGAGGAAGGATTTGACTATACCTCGGCCAGGCTCAGGACCAAGTCGAAAGGCGACTGGCTGTACGGAAGGGTGGAAGTGAGGGCAAAGATTCCCGATGGAAGAGGTATGTGGCCTGCTATCTGGATGCTTCCAACCGACTGGGTTTACGGTAACTGGCCGGCAAGCGGCGAGATCGATATCATGGAGAACGTAGGATATGATCCCTGGGTGATTGTGGCCTCGGTTCACACCGAGTCATACAACCACATGATAGGAACCCAGAAAAATGCCACCATCACGGTGGAAGATTGCTATACCGATTTTCATGTTTATACCCTGGAATGGGAAAAGGATGAAATCAGGGTATATGTTGACGATACGCATTACTTTACCTTTGAGAATGAAGGCACAGGATACAAGGAATGGCCCTTTAACCAGAGATTCCATCTGCTGCTGAATGTGGCCGTTGGCGGAAACTGGGGAGGGGCCCAGGGGATTGATGATTCCATCTTTCCGCGGTCTATGGTGGTGGATTACGTCAGGGTATACCAGAAAAAATAACCGGACAATCTTCAACGAATGAAAGATTGAATTATATGAATACATTCGGAATGAAAACCTGGTTAACCGGAGTATGTTTTTTCCTGATGGCCTGCATCCGGGTTGAACCGGACGGGAATTATCCCGACCCGCCCTCAGATACGAATGGGGAAACCGATACGGATATCCACGCCTGGGTAACCCACCCGGCTGCGAATATCCTGTTTCAAAGGAATAAACAGGGGATCTTCTTTGCTACAGATGACGGGCAGGAAGATGTAATCAGGGTAGATTCCGCCCAAAGGTACCAGAGCATTGACGGATTCGGAAACTGCCTCACGGGCGGAAGCGCCCTGCTGCTTAACAGAATGTCGCAGGAAAAAAGGCAGGAACTTCTGAAAGAACTGTTCGATCCCCGTGGCCCGGGAATAGGGATCAGTTACCTGCGGATAAGCATCGGGGCATCCGACCTGAGCGACCGGGTGTATTCCTACGACGATATGCCTCCGGGGCAGACCGATCCCCTGATGGAACATTTCAGCCTGGATCCCGACAGAGAACATCTAATCCCCGTTCTGAAAGAAATACTGGCCATCTGCCCCGATCTGAAAATCCTGGGCTCACCCTGGTCGGCACCGGTGTGGATGAAAACCAATCAATCCTCAATCGGGGGAAGCCTCCGCCATGAGTATTTTGACGCCTATGCCCGGTATTTTGTTCGCTACATTCAGGCGATGAAGGAGGAAGGGATCATCGTTGATGCCATCACGGTCCAGAACGAGCCTCTGCACCCGGGAAATAATCCCAGTATGTTTATGTCGGCAGAAGACCAGGCAAAATTTATCAGGGAGAACCTGGGGCCTGCTTTTGAAGATGCGGGCATCACGACAAAGATCATTATATATGATCATAACTGCGACAGGCCGGATTATCCAATCAGTGTTCTCTCCGATCCACAGACGGCCAGGTATATTGACGGTTCGGCTTTCCATCTGTACGGCGGCACAATCGATGCCATGTCGACCGTTCACGAGGCCTTTCCGAACAAAAACCTGTATTTCACCGAGCAGTGGATTGGCGGGCCCGGCGATCTGGCCACAGACCTGAAATGGCATGTGGAAAACCTCATTATCGGAGCCACCCGCAACTGGAGCAGGAATGTGCTGGAATGGAACCTGGCCTCCGATCCCAACTATGATCCTCATACCGAAGGAGGCTGCGACCGCTGTCTGGGAACCGTTACCATTAATGGCGATAGGGTAACCCGTAACCCTGCTTATTACATTCTGGCCCATGCAGCAAAATTCGTCCGTCCGGGTTCGGTGCGGATTAACAGCAATCTGCTCAACGGGCTGCCGAATGTGGCTTTTCAAACGCCCGATGGCAGGAAGGCGCTCATTGTGCTGAATACTTCCCGGGAAAGAATGCGGTTTGGAATTGGTTTTGACGGCAAACTGGCCTGGACCGAACTGGGGGCCGGAGCCGTGGGTACATACCTCTGGTGAACGTGGGAGAGGGAAAGCTTTGGTGGCTGGCTATGTCTTTATAGTTGCCCTGTTTTTTTATAAAACCCTCAGAGGCCTGCTCGGGTGATGGAGTGATGGAGAGGGGGAGTGGCCTGACTATAAGGGCCATTTGTTTGTACTGCATTCCCTTTTTCTTTTCTTCTTGAACTCAAGCTACGTAGTTTACTACGTAGCAAACTACGTAGTAAACTACGTAGATGCCTGTGCGCCGAACAAACGATGGTTTGAGTTGTTATAAACATCAGGGAACAAAGGCGTTGCCCTTCAACTGTGCCATTGCTTCTTCATCAACGTAAAACCTGAAAAAATGAAAGCAACGAAACAACTGAAAGACGAACATGAAGGCATAAAGATCATGCTTTCCGTTATGGGAAAGATCGCCGGTAACCTGGAACAGGGGGGGGAACTTAACCGGGACCATTTTACAGGGATCCTCGGCTTCCTGAAAGGTTTTACCGACCAGTGCCACCACGGGAAGGAGGAAGGCTATCTTTTCCCGGCCATGGTGAAACGGGGCATTCCTGAACACGGAGGTCCCGTTGGGGTTATGCTCCACGAACACAGACTGGGCAGGGAATATGTCGCCGCTATGAGCCGCGCCTTTGAGGACTGGAAAGACGGGGATTCTTCGGCGGCGGAAAGGATCATTTCGGCTGTAAGAGAATATGTGGACCTGCTGCGGAATCATATTGAAAAGGAAAACAACATTCTTTTCAATATGGCCGACCAGGTGCTGGATGAACGGGAACAGCAGCAAATGGCAAACGACTTCGAAAAGCTGGAACAGGAAGAAACAGGCCCGGGAAAACATGAGGAATACCACCGATTTTTAAAGGAAATGAAGGAAACCTATCTTACGTAAGACAATTAAGTCTTTTGATGCTAATTAATTATTACTGTATACTCAATTTTTATTCAGCAGGCGCATCCCCAGGGATGAGAAATCCGGAACGGACCTTCCGTAATAATGAATTTCCCGGAAATAGGCCATGTAAATATCTGTCTTAATAATTTACTGTTGTAAGGAAATTCTGATTAATTGAAATAGAACATATTTCATTTAAGTTAATCCGGAATCATTTTTATTTTACATTAGTCTTTGATAATTTTATCTATAAACATTATAGCATCTTGCTATTTATTAAATTTTAATTAGAAATAGTATGAAAAGTGTAATACATCAAATCAATCTAAACACTTGGTGCTATGAATAAATTAATAATATTACTTTTTTTTGGCATAAACAGTTTATTATATAGCCAAACGGAAAATCTTGAGATAAAAAATTTGGCACGTCGATATGATTCCGGTGAATTTTCAGCGGAAGATTATCGTCAATTAGCACGTGACTGGCATGAATTATTGAACGATATGGGTGGCTTTCCTGAATTACCATACGATAGTGTGCGTAAACAGATAAGATTCGAGTATGTCTTTGAAACAGGTTTGTCAAAAAGTGTTGTTTTTAACAGAATATTAGAATGGTCTGCTGTTTATTTTGGTTCACTTAACCATGTATTGCATTATGAAAATAAGGAATCAGGTAAGATTATTTTAAAAGGCAATTTTGATGTTACCCACCGAAAAAATTATAAAAATTTTTGGGGTAATCCCAAAGAAGGGATTTCACAGACAACATGCTATAATACTTACCAGTTTACAATAAAGGATAATAAAATAAAGATTGAAATTTCCAATATTGAATTTGAAATTAATTACGGGGGCTATCTTTCAGCAAATGTTTATATCCCTAATAGATTGGTCAATATTTCGATTCACGACTTATATCCTATAACTGATTTTGATAGCGGTGAATGGAAGGAGAAACTGGATTTATTAAATCAGACAAACCGTAAAATAACTAATATAGTAAACAGTATGTTTATCTATATTAAGGAATATACTAATGATTATGCATTTTGACGTATTAAATTCGAAATTTACTAAGAAATATTTTCTTTAAGCTAAAATTTTATATTTCAAGAAAGTAAATTTTTAAGATATAGGTTCTTACGGTTGATAAATGATTGATAAAATTTTATTGATTTTGACCTGCCCATTTGAAATCATTCTGGAAATAATCCTTTCCCGTCTGCAATTTCCTCAAAAAATTAAGGCAACAGGCAAACAATCCGGCTCGTGGTTTGTTTAGCTGTTGGATGAGAACATGGTCTGCCATATTGTTGTTGCTGATAATGCCTCTGAGCCAGCTGAGCCTTGGTGTGGGAACGCATTACTGTGGCGGAGAGGCAGTTTCGAGCCGTATTATGTGGGGCGGGAACCTGCCGGATTGCGGCATGGCAACCGGCGGGGAGACCTGCCGGTTGCCCCATGATTCCGGTGTGAGCTTCACTGATGTGCCCTGCTGTGACGACCGCATTGAAACCCCGGTAAGCACCGGTGAATATATTCCGGAGGCTGCTTCTCAGTTTGTGAATCCTGGTTTTGCCGCGGGCTATGGCTTTCCACAGGCTTACCCCGGTATTCCTGAAACACCGTCATTTCACCTGCACACAGGCCATCCGCCTCCCTCTGTAAAAAAGAACCTGCAGATTTATTTGCAGACTTTCCTTATCTGAATGATGAGCAATACCATGCAGCCGCTCTGCTGAATGCCGGACGGCTGATGGCGTTTATTTCGTCTGATCGTTTCATTCATTTTCACAATAACGCATGCTGAACAAAATCATAAGGTTCTTTCTGGGGTAGTGTTCCATCCAGTGTGTCTAGATCCGGTTTCTTCTCAAGTTAGTTTGAC
>JBNGDI010000043.1:0-19167 GCA_049975425.1 Bacteroidales bacterium | reverse complement strand
TAATAAATCATGAAAATGGTAAAAGTAATTGAAGTGATCGGAACATCCGAAAAAGGATTTACTGAAGCAACCGAGAATGCCGTAAAAGAAGCAGCCCGGACCGTAAAAAACATTCAATCGATCTACATCAAACACATGCATGCCAAAGTGGAAAACGATAAGATCGTTTCCTATGCCGTCAATGCAAAAATCTCATTTATTGTTGAACACCTGCAATAACCCTTTAGAATGAAGGTATTAACCCCTTTCTATGTTTTATGAACATAAATAAATGAGATATGAAACGCAGTGTAAAGGACCTGACAGGGTTCACCATTGAAGCATTGGACGGGCCGAAAGGAAAAGTAAAGGATTTTCTGTTTGATGAGGAAAGGTGGGTTGTAAGGTATCTGGAAGCCGACTGGGGAACCTGGTTTAACAAAAACCGGGTGCTGATCCCCCGGATATTCCTGAAAGACCCTGACTGGGAGAACCGGAAGTTCCCTGTAAGCCTTACCAGGGAGAACATCGAATCATGCCCCGATCCGGAGTCACACATGCCCGTGTCCAGAAAATATGAGGCGGAACTGCACAAACATTACCGCATTGATAATTACTGGCCCATGGAACCGGCAGGCGCCAACATGTTTTATCCTCCCAGGCCCATGCATATCCCCGTGAAGATTGTGAGCGAGGACGACCTGGATACCAGTCTGCGCAGTACGGAAGAAGTGATCGGATACCACATCAGGACCCTGGACGGGACCCTGGGACACGTGGAAGATCTGATCGTTGACGATGACGACTGGCAGATTGTATACCTGATTGTGGATACCAGCAACTGGTTACCATGGAGCAAAAAGGTCATGCTGCCCATCGAATTCGTAGGAGAGATCAGCTATGTGGCCCAGCAGGCAAGCATCGAAATGAATTCTGATGCCATCAGGGAGGCGCCGGAAGCCGATCTGAGCCAGGCCATGAGCCTGGATGCCGAAAAGGCCCTGTACGATTTCTACAACAACATTTTCCGCAATAAGAAATAGGCCGGTGTAACAGGAAGGGGCCTTCGTATTCAGGTTTTATCGAACCAGGCCGATTTGAGGTAATACACAAACTGTTTCACCTGTTCGGTATCGCGCAGCCGGTAACGGGCTGCTGAGGGTTGCTCGTGTTCACCCACCAGGATGCCTATGCCGTCGTCTGCCAGGGTGCGGAAAGCATCTTCATCGGTTATGTCGTCGCCCACATACACCGCCACATGACCCGCTGACCCGGCCAGCCCCAGTTCCTTCATGATCCATTCCACGGCTTTTCCCTTGTGCCAATCTAGCAACGGTTTCACTTCCACAATCTTTTTGCCTGTGCCCGTGGTAAAATCAGAATCCCCGGCCAGCATGGTTTCCACCTGCCTGTAAATTTCTTCCGGCGCATGATCCGGGGCATTCCGGTAATGGATGGCAATGGCATAACGCTTTCTCTCCACCTGTACCCCGCGTATCTGCTTTTCGAGCTTTTC
The DNA here is from genome assembly GCA_049975425.1 of Bacteroidales bacterium. Taxonomy (GTDB): domain Bacteria; phylum Bacteroidota; class Bacteroidia; order Bacteroidales; family VadinHA17; genus HyVt-105. Next base: position 17,672 of record JBNGDI010000043.1, on the reverse strand, counting down.
ACGAAGTATTTTTTCTATTTCATCAAGGCGGGGTCTCAGCTTCTTTGCCTGTTCCTGTTCCATGAACAGCCCGTTGGGACCGGCTATGCGAAAACCATGGCTTCCGGCATAAATAATGTTATCCAGCCCCACAAAGTTTTTCACATCGTCCATATCCCGGCCACTGATCACGGCTACCCGGAATTTTTTTGCCAGATCGTTCAGCAGATCCTGCAATCCCTCGGTCATTACGGCTTTTGCCGGGTCGTTGACAATGGGTGCCAGAGTCCCGTCATAATCGAAAAAGAACACCGGTTGTCTTTTCCCGAACATCATCCGCAGGTCGGGATAGGCTTCGAACACACCCGGAATATTCTGTGAAAAACCCAACTCGTGCAACCCTTCCTCGTAAAGAGCCACCTCACGAAGGTTTTCCACTGTCAGATGCGCTCCCTGGTCGTAAAAAGGACGCCGGGCGCTCCCCTCTCCGGCCAGTCCTATCTGCATGGCAAATTCCTTTCCCCTTGCTGCGCCGATCATGGCAGGGCAATCGGATATTACAACTGTTCTTTCAGCCGGAAGTTTCAGTTTCTTTATCGCCGAAGCCGGCAGCCGGGAAACCTCTTCTTCCGTCAACCCGGCATCTTTCCCGGCAGAAAGGCAAACATCAGCAAGAGGTTTATATTTTCCACCCGGGCCATCACCTGTACAATCCATTCCCGGAACGGCCAGAGCTGTTTTTATCCCGTGTTCCTTCCAGTTTTCCAGGGATTCGGGTGACAGGTTTTCTTCATGCACAAACAGGAACAGACCCTGCACAGCATAGATCTTTATTACCGTTTCGCTCATTTTTTCCCTTTCTTTATCAGTAACACTTCCATATTTCCGGTGCAATTCACAACAAATATTATGACTTCCTGCGGAAAAAACCAAAAAACAGGGAAATGATTATCTTGTACGGAAAAACAAATTGTTACCTCATCCATACCAGAAACCATGAAAAAAAAACTGTTCTATGCCCTTTTGCCGGCCCTGCTGATGGCCGGATGCCGGGGACCGGCCAGCTGGCCTGGCTGAAAAACATCCTGGAAACCCGTAGGGAAAATTACCGGTTCTGCCTGGTTTTCACACACAACAACATTTTCCGCCTGAGGCCCACCACCAGCACCAATCCTTTCGTGGAAGAGATCCGCGTATTGCTCGACCTGTTCCTGAGGTACCGGGTGGAAATGGTGGTCACGGCCCACGACCATAAACGCAATACCGATGATCTGGGCCAAACCACCCATATCATTATGGATGCATTGAGTGATGATTGCCCCAATGCCGGGTATCTGAAGATCTATATCCAACCCGGCGGGGTGGATTTTGACTTTATAGATCTCTGATCCTTCCTACCAGGTAATCTCTGCCACCATCACCGAGTAGGGAGGCAGTTCGAAACTCAGGTCGCGCGACCATGCCATGGTTTCCTCCTCCACAGCAATCCTGTCTGGTTCCTGCAGCGAGGCAGCCTCATGCAAGCCGGCCTGCAACCGGTACACCCTGACCGCCGCTTCCTCCGGAAGGGACGATCCTTCCAGGCGGGTCAACAGCAGATTTTTCCGGTTCTCATAATTCACCGCCTTGATCACCACGCGCCGTCCGTCATCACCGGCCGTGGCAATGGCATCAACCGTTCCCGGGACCCAGTCTTCGGGCTTCATGGTGGAAATATGGTCCAGAAACACCTGCCTGCGTTCGATATCGCTGAATGTCCCGGAAGTATAAGACAGGTAGCGCGGGGCATAATGGTCGCGGAACAGTTTCTGGGCCAGGTAACCCGATCCGGGGAACCAGGAAACATGGTTATGGTAGATGAATGCACTCCAGGTGGGGTCGTCGGTGGTGTTTCGCATGAGAAGCGCCGGACAGCTCATGGTGAGTTCCGGACCCAGGCTTTCGTACAGGATCAGGCTTCCGGCGGCATGCAGGCCAGCCCTCCAGTCGTATGTACGGCTCAGGTTCCACTCCAGTACTGTCACCTCGATATCCGGGTGATCAGACTGGCGCACGTAATCCCTGAGCTGGATCAAATAATCTCGGATACGTTTCAGTCCGGTCTGGAAATTCTCGCTTTCATATTCGTAGTTATGGCAGCCCAGGATATCAAAATGTTCCCCGGCCAGGTCGATCACTTTCCGGCTCCAGCTCAGGTCGTTCGACCTTTTCTGCCCACAGGCAACGATCTTTGCATTGGGAGCGATTTCACGCAGGCGGCTCCCGTACACATTCACAATCTCAGCATACTGCTCCGGGCTCAGGCCATGATTCATGGGCTCGTTGTCGATCTGTATATAGGGAACCGCATAGGGTTCGGGATGCCCGTTGGCAGCCCTCAGGGCTCCCCATTCGGTGGCGGGCGGGTCGAGCAGGTAGTGCACCCAGTTCATGGCATACTCCACCTTTTCAGGTTCCGTTCCGGTGGCCGGAAGCACCACCATGGGATCGGTGTCAAGCACCCGGCACAGTTCCATGAATTCCTCCGTACCGAAACCGTAATAATCGGAATACCCACCCCATATTTCGTTCGGGTGGTATTTGCGCGACACATGAGGCCCGATGCCATCCTGCCAGCGGTATACCGAGGCATACGACCCGCCGGGCCAGCGAAGGAAAGGAGGCTTCAGCCCCTGCAGGGCCTCCACCAAATCGGAACGCATCATTCCGTTTTCCCGGTAATCCTTCCGCATCAGCGACCAGAAATCGGCCAGAACAACTCCTTCCCCCGACACTGTCAGTTCCACCACGGCCGAGGTATCGGTAGCCGCACCGGTAAATGCATAATCCAGTCGTTGCCAGCCATCTCCCTTCAGCTGCAGGGGAATTTCAGCCAGCACTTCACCGCCGTTCCGCCTGACTACCAGCGATAGATCAGGCTCTCCTTCCAGAAGGTTGATCCAGAGGTAGCCATCGTACACCGCATCTTTTTCTATGAACACCCGGTCCTGCCGTATCCCGGCGCGGCCTTTCCGAACCTCGAGGCAAATGCTCTTTTCCCCGTTCTCAAAGGGAATCTCTTCCACACGTACCTCCCCATCTTCGGCAAAGGGTTCCCAGTATTCCGTAAAATCATCCCCCTCAAAGCCCTGTCCGCGGATCTGTTCGGCAAACAGTCCGTCTACCACCGAATGGTTGATGTGCTCGAGAAAATGACCGTACACATTCACATCGATATTGCCGGTGGACCGGTCGGTATCCACCAGAAGAACCGCCACACCGGGATTTTCACCGGCATCGTCGCCGGCGGAACCACAGGATGGGATCAAAAACAACAAAGCCGGAAACAATACCGGAAAGATCTTTTTCAAAATGGAAATTGATGTTTTCATAAGATAAAAGGTTTGATCAGTATTCGTCATAAACAGGTGTTGCAGACCGGGAAACCTGCCTTCAGCGCGTTTTCAATATAATCATTCAGGCAGGGACCATGAAAAAGTTCCGGAATAAAATTGTTTAATTAGGGGTCAAAATCCATCAATTAGAAAGCACAGCAAAGCAACCTTCCATGAAACACGCCGTTATCCTTCTCACCATTCTGGCATTCTCCTTATCGCCGACAGCAAAAGGGCAACGGGTCAGCAGGCTGGAAAATTTCGACTGGAAATATGCCCGGGGCATACATCCCGGGGCTCATGAAATTTCATTTGACGATTCGGGATGGGAAACCGTGCATCTTCCCCACGATGCCAGCATTGCCGGGCCGTTCGTGTGCGACAGCCTGAACGCTGACCGGAAAAACGGGTTTTTGCCCCGCACCCGGGGTTGGTACAGAAAAGAACTGACCATCGGGGAAAATCTGACAGATAAAACAGTGTTCCTTGAATTCGAAGGGGTTTACCGCGATGCCCGGGTATACCTTAACGGGAAAGAAGTGGCCCGGCAGCTGAACGGTTTTCTGAATTTTACGGCCGACCTCACAGGGATCGCGGTCCGGGGAAAGAACATCCTGGCGGTGAGCTATGACAACACCGATATGGAAAGCTCACGATGGTACAACGGAGAAGGCATTTACCGCGACGTATGGCTTCACATCCTCTCTCCCGTTCACGTGGCATACCACGGCACGTTTGTTTATACGCCCGTTATCACCCGCGCGGAAGCGGTGGCGGAAATCCACACGGAAATATGGAACAAACGGAATGGCCCGGCCGAAATCACCCTGCTATCGGAAATCTTCTCCCCTTCCGGCCGCAAAGTGGCCGGGGTGGCCGATGTAGTGCCGGTAAGCAGCAACGAATGTTACACCTTCCGGCAAACCGTCCGTATTCCCGATCCCCTGTTGTGGGAGCCCGGTTCTCCCCGGATGTACACCCTGAAAACCACGGTGAAAGAGGGCCAGCAGGCACTCGATTGTACTGAAACCCCGTTCGGCATCCGCTCACTGTATTTCGACCGTGCCCGGGGGTTCCTTCTTAACGGAAAGAAGGTGTTGATAAAAGGGGTGAACCTGCACCACGACCTGGGTCCGCTGGGCGCAGCAGCCTTCGAAAGAGGCATTGCCCGCCGGCTGGAAGGGCTGAAAGCCATGGGGTGCAACGCCGTGAGGCTAAGCCATAACCCGCACGACAGCTATATCCTGGACTGGTGTGACCGGAACGGCATGCTTGTGCTGGATGAAGCCTTCGACAAATGGGACGACCAGTTTTTCGGTCAGGGAAACGCTTTTGAGACCCACTGGAGGCAGAGCCTGGAAGCTTTTATCCGCCGCGACCGCAACCATCCCTGTGTGTTCCTGTGGAGCGTGGGGAACGAGACCCGGCAGCAGCGGGATCCGGACTCCGGTTTCGGGGTACCCCTGCTGAAAGAAATGACCGCCTTTGTGAAGAACCTTGACCCTTCCCGGCAGGTAACCTGCGCACTGCATCCTTCGCGCAAGAGCGGAGCCTACCGCACACCGGATTACTACCGGGAAGGCCCGCCGGAAATGGTGTTTTACATGGACGTGGTCAGCACCAATTACCGGGAAGAGTTCTGGCCAGTGGACAAAAATAACTATCCCCAGCTGATCTTCCTGCTGAGCGAAGCCCAGGCAGGCAACCTGGGAAACGAATGGTTCAACTTCGACCACCGCAGCTCGGTGGGACTTTTCTACTGGGGTGGCACCGATTACATCGGGGAATCGTTCGGATGGCCGGCCAAAGGGTGGGCCAACGGTATCATCGACTGGAACGACCACTGGAAACCCTTTACATACTACATAAAAAGCCTGTTCAGTAAGGACCCCATGGTTCACATCACCACCTTCGATCCGGACGATGAAACCGCAAAATACTGGAACGAAGTGCAGCTCCGATACCAGCCTATGTTCTCACACTGGAACCACGCAGGAAAAGATTCGGTCAGGCTGCTCACCTTCAGCAACTGCCATGAGGTAGAACTCTTCATCAACGGCCGGTCGTTCGGTACCAGGCAGGTACCGCAGGAATATTATACGAAAGACATCAGGGGATACACGGCAGAAGAGTACAATCCCGATCGTCCGGTAAATTTCGGCCCCTCCATGCACCGCCGGCTGGAATGGACAGTACCCTGGGAAACAGGGCGGATCGTGGCCGAAGGGCGGATCGACGGAAAGATGGTTGCACGGCATGAGCTCGTTACGGCAGGGAAACCTCACCGCCTGGTACTGGAAGCTGACCGGGACAGCATCCATGCCGACGGCCTGGACCTCAGTTACATTACTGTAAAGGTAACCGACAGGAACGGCATTCCGGTTCCCGGAGCCAGCCATCAGGTGAAATTCACGGTATCCGGACCCGGATCACTGGCCGGAACGGGCAGTGCAGATATCCTCAGCAACGAACCTTTCACCTCCCCCATCCGCCGGTTGTTTCAGGGGAAAGCCCTGCTGATCGTACGTTCAGGCAGAACCCCCGGGGCGATCCGTATCCGGGCGGAAGCCGAAGGGCTGCCGGCAGCCCGGCTGGAAATACAGGCAACGGACAGGGGTATGTTCCGGTAAACGGGAGATTCCGGAAAGTCATCTTTGCCGGGTTTCCCTTGCCATTTCCCATGTTGCATGTTCCGGTGTGTCATCCATGTTCATGGACGGAAATCATTGAAACCGTGAATATGAAAGGGCATCACCATAAATTCATCATCAAACAATTCGATTTCCCGACGTATATCCGCCGAACGAAATCATTCCTCATGCACAATTGTACCGCATTCATTCAACCGCATTTGCCCGTTTACAATTTCCCCAAATAAACATTGCGGTTGATGGGTGCAGATAGTGAAAAAACAGGCCCCTGGTTGGGAATAATGGTAACCATGTAACCGTATGGACCGGCGGTGGTGTTTGTTGGGATCGTATTTCATTTTTCCCCTTCCACAATTTGTATCTCTTCTTCCGTCAGGCCATAGAGATCACCTGCTGCTATCGATCGCTGGCAAAACAGCGGTCAGGTACAGCGCCTTGTTAGTCACTACCCTCCTGTGAATTCTCCTTGCTCAGCTCAGCCCCGCAATAACGACATTTGATTGCTTCTGATTTTATCAATTCGGCGCAAAACGGGCATTTTTTCATTGAACCGCTCTGAACCGCTTCTTTTTCTAATACTTCCTGTTTTTTTGGGACAACAAGAGCAAGTATGAAGCCAAGCGGCCCAAGCAGAAATCCAAGGACAAACCAGCCACAGCCACTCCGGCCTTTATTGGAAGCAACCATTGCGCTGACGATACCAAATAAAAGCCAGATTATCAGAATCTCCATGAATGCCTTTTTTTTACGCCAAACCTAAGTTTATGAGTACTAATGAAAAAACAAAGGTTGCTCACCCTGGATATCAAATTGAAAAACCGGCAGGGCGGCATACGTACTGACCATCCTGATTATTCACATGAGCATAAACCAGGTGAAAGTTACAAAAATAATGTAACGGTCACCATGGTTTATTGCGGAATATTATGAACAGGAAAATCCCGGGTGGCAAAGTTCAGGGGTTTGGGAATACAGATTGGAAGCCGGAGATTTATATGACCGCGCGATCAGAATAATGGAGAACGGGTTGAACCGGCCCTGCGGGAAACATTTTTATGTGATGCCATAAAACAAACCTGCCGGCCCGGTTGTTTAACAAACAAACCTCTGAAACATGATTACCGCTCATTACCGTGAAAAAAACATCAAGCAAACACCCCACGGGGTGGATGTACGGGAACTGTACAGCAAAGAACCTGCCCAGGCCATCCATATCCTGCTGCAACCCGGTGAAAGCCTCAAACCACATATTACCCCGGTGGATGTGTTTTTTTACGTGCTGGAAGGAAACCCCACCATCCATGTAGGCGGGGAGAGCCACGCTTTTCCTGCCGATACGCTTGTGGAAAGTCCGGCCCGCATTCCACACCACATCAGCAACGAATCGGATGCCCGGGCCCGCATCCTGGTGGTCAAGGCGCCCCGCCCCACACAGGCTACCCGGATGCTGTAGATGCGAATGACAGAAACCTTCCCGGCCCACCCATCTGTTCTTTTAGAATGCCCAGGAATGTCAAATTTGAAGATGAAGGTTATTATGGATTCCACCTGTCAGGCAGGAGATTATTCAGGCACAAGGAAATATATTTCTATTCCAGATATTCCGCCATTTTCTGCAGCAACACATCGGGTTTTATGGGTTTGGGAAGGTAATCGTCGCATCCGGCTTCCAGGCTTCTGGCGGCATCTCCTTCCATGGCATAGGCAGTCTGTGCGATTACCGGAAGGTCTTTTCGCAGCGCTTTGACCTTTCTGGTGGCCTGGTATCCGTCAATCCCCGGCATCTTGATATCCATCAGCACCAGGTCGATCTCGGGATGGTCACTGACCGTATCCACCGCCTCCTGCCCGTGGGTGGCCCGCAAAATGGAAATGCCGGTTTTTTTCAGCACCTCATGCAGGTACAGGTAATTGCTTTCCTCATCCTCAGCAATCAATATTGTGTGGCCATTCCAGTGAAATTCTCCGGCCATCCTTTGAACTGACCGGTCTGGTCTTTCCGGCTCCTCCACCGGTTCATAGGGCAGGGTAAACCGGAAACAGGATCCCTTGCCGGGTTCCGATTCCACCCACATCTTTCCTCCCATCAGTTCCACCAGGTTCTTTGAAATAGCCAGGCCGATCCCCGTACCCCGGTAAATACGGTCGGGGTGTTTATCTTCCACCTTGAAGAACCTTTCAAAAATCTCTTTCTGGTGCCGGGGCGAAATCCCTATCCCGCTGTCGCAGGTATAGAATTCCAGCTCTTTTTCCCGGATATGGCAACCGAATTCGATGCGGCCGTTATCGGTAAATTTCACAGCATTTGTCAGCAGGTTTGAAAGGACCTGTTTCAACCGGATTTTATCGGCATGAACCCTCAGATGAGGTGAGGGGATTTTATATTCCAGGGCAATATGACTTTTTTCGTTTTTGATCAATGATTGAAGAAAAACCAATTTTATTTCTTCAAATAGTTCCTGCAGTTTCAATTCCACAGGAAAAATCTCGATCTGTTCGGCCTCGATCTTTGAGATATCGATGATGTCTTCGATGAGCTGGAGCAAGTAAATGCTGTTATCGTTGATAATCCTCACATACTGTGTTTTCTCTTCTTCGGTTACCGGTTCAGCCAGTAACTGACTGAAACCCAGAATGGAATTCATGGGGGTGCGGATCTCATGGCTCATATTGGCCAGAAAGGCCGATTTGAGCCGGTCGGAACGGCGCGCTTTTTCCCTCTCGCGGACAAAAAGGTCCTTGACAGCGTTCACCAGGAAAGTGGCCAGAAGGGAGTATATGGCCAGGGCACTGTATACGTCAATCACCCTCTGTTCTTCGGTAGCATACCGTATGATCTCATGAGCATAGTGGTACTCCACCCAGGCCAGAGCTATCAGGTTAAGAAAAAACATTCCCACCAGGATCATCCTGATCAAGCCCTGCCACACCAGGAACAGAACGGTATAGAACACGATAAAAACGTACAGGATAGGTCCTTCTGAGGCTGAATTGTGATACCACAGCATATCCAGCATCACGAACAGGGCAACGGTCATTACCCATTTCCCTGCCAGGTATTTTCTCCTGACACGTGAAATCCAGTAAATGAACAGCATCAGGGGAATCCCCAGAAAGGTAAGCCAGGTAAGGAAAGGACCCAGTTCCAGGAACAGATTGATCAGAGTGGCAATAAACAGGGTAATGATAACGAGGAGCAGGACCAGGTGGCTGAAACGGTTCTCCAGCCCGGTTTCTTCAGTATCTCCCAGCAGGAGATCAATCCATTTTTTCCACATGCAAAAAAACTTTCCAGGCGGGCATTTAACCTGATTGAAGGTGATAAAAATAACGTATAATTAACAAATTGGGCTGTTCTCCACTCACAGACCTGCTCAGAAAGTTTTCACATCCATTTCCCCTTCTTCCATGAACGAAGACATATCAATCCATTGCAGCAGCATAATTTTCCAGTCGCCTCTGATCTTTTCCATGAACCGGAATTCTTTCGAAAAAGTATTCATCGGTTCGCCCTTGTAATCAAAATACATATTCTGATCAAAGAACACCAGGGCTCCGTCGCCGCAAAATTCGAATCGCCAGTTCGACCGTTCCACGCGGTAATTGGTGTAGTCTTTCCAGTCGGCATTCGCACTGGCTTTGAAAAAGGAATAGACCTTTTCCCATCCGGCATATTCTTTATAGCCGTTGCTGCCGACCGAGATCCGGATAGCATTTTCTGTATTGGCCCAGGTCTTCACCAGATTGACAAGATCCTGCTTCAGGTAGCTGCTGGTTTCCTGTTTGATCACATTTTTGATGGCTTCAATTTCGGCATCGGTGTCCTGTACATCCTTCTTGCATCCCGGAAGAAGGAACAGGGTAAGAAGGAAAAAAATTGAAAAACGTTTCATACCGCAGATATTTAGGTTGTTCTAAAATCTATTAAAAGATATAAAAAATTTAAGAACAAGTCAACAAAAAACCCGCCGTCGGGCGGGTTTTGCACAATAAATCGTTCTATGGCATTCTAATCGGTTTTCTCCCAGCGCAGCACCACATAATACCCCAGTTCCGGGAAGCTTCGGTAGTTATCGAGATAAAGAGTATTATCGCGTTTATAATATTCGTATTTCATGCTCCAGGTTTCGGAATTTTCTTCGGGAGGAGTAAAAAAGATGTATCCCGAAAAAACTTTTCCCTCCGTTCCGAAAACGGCCGTTTCATATTCAGTGGTATAGTTGTAATCGCCCGATTCACTGCGCGATTCGGTGATCACGGTATCGTCTTTTTTTGTAAAGCTGAGACTATATTCTACTTCATAGGAAGTAGTTCCCAGATCCAGGGTTCCCTCAAATGTTTCCAGGGGAAACATCCTTCCGTCGTAATACTCCCCTCCCACCAGCCGGTATTCCCCCTCCAGGTTGTAATCGTTGTACAAACTGCAGCTTCCGCAAAGCATCAAAACAACCAGGACCGTGGCAGAGAAAAAAAACCGCCGGGAGATATGAAAACGGGGGTAAGACACAATCGGGTTTTGTTTACTGCAAATGTAACACATTATCCGATTATGAAACGAAAAACCATGAAAAAGAGTTACATTCCGGGTGCTCAGCGGCTTTTTATCCTCGATTTGATCCTTTCCACCTCGTTTTTGAGCTGTACCACGGTAGACAGGAGTTTTTCCTCGGGCAGAACGGGGTCGGGGATCTCTTCGCTGATGTAATGCACGAATTTCCATATTTCTTTGATCTCCCCCATCGGCACTTCGTAGGGCGGATAGAGGGGATTCAGGGAAAAGAGCCGCAGGATGCCTTCTTCCCTGATCAGGTTTTCCACGATCTTGAACACGATCCCGTCGTCAAGGGTGAATACCACACAGGCCTGGCCGGTCACCAGGTTTTCCCAGTCGGTTACGTACTCGCCGGTTACCCAGGCTCCGTGGGGAATGGGCAGCATGGAATCACCCTGCAGCTGGAAGGTGCGGTATTTCCTTTCCGGCGAGAGGAAGGGAAGCTGGAAGCGGGGCAGCTCGCTGATGTACCCGGGGTCGGCATACCCCGTGCGGTAGCCTGCCTTGGCCTTTTCAGGCACCAGCTCAATGTTCTCGCGGTTGCTCTGGTCTACCGTGGTGGCCAGCACCCGCAGCCCGCTTCCGCGGATGTACACATCGCTTCCGTGCTCCAGCTGGTAAAGCTGGCTTTCCGACAGGGTGGAAAGATCGACGGTGAGCAGGGTATCAACGGCAACGTGGAAATACCCCGACAGGGCCAGCAACCCGTCCACGCCGGGCTCGGCCACCCCGTTCTCATAGCCGCTGTAGGTGGAACGTTTGATGTTCAGCGCCTGCGCCACATCGTCCTGGGTGCGGTGTTTGCGCTTGCGTAACAGTTTCAGGTTGTTGGGTAAGTAAGACATGGGGAAGATTGTTTATAGGTTTATAGGTTTATAGGTTTATAGGTTTAGAAGTTTAGGGGTAAATTGAGATTCTGCGAGGGCATTGATTTTCCCGGTTATAAAAACTGAAATCTTCATGTTCCTGCCAAACCCTAAACTTCTAAACATTTAAACCCCCTTCACATTTTCTTGCCAATTCCATTTCTATTGCTTATATTTTAATCATCTTTTTTGACGTAATTTTAATCAAATATACAATAAACATTTGAAAAACAAAATTCCGGCTTGATTTTTTTACGGGAGAAGAGCAAAATGGAATACGGGAACAAAAGCGTGCTGCACCTCGATCTGGACACGTTTTTCGTATCGGTGGAGCGGCTGCACAACCGGTCGCTGGAAGGCAAACCGGTGATTGTAGGGGGATTGTCCGACCGGGGCGTGGTAGCCGGCTGCAGCTACGAAGCCCGCCGGTTCGGGGTGCATTCGGCCATGCCCATGAAAATGGCCCGGCTCCTGTGCAACGAGGGCGTTTTCATCCGGGGCGATATGGAACGCTACACCCGCCACTCGGAAGAGGTTACGCAACTGATTGCCGAACGGGCGCCCCTGTATGAAAAAGCCTCGATCGACGAACATTACATCGACGTGAGCGGGATGGACCGTTTTTTCGGCTGCCTCAAATGGTCGCGCGAGCTGCGCGAAACCATCACCCGGAAAACCGGCCTGCCCATCTCCTTCGGCCTGTCGGTAAACAAAACCGTGTCGAAGATCGCCACCGGCGAGGCCAAGCCCAATGGCATGCGCAATGTGCCCGGCGAAAGGGTGCAGCCTTTCCTCGACCCTCTGTCCATCCGGAAGATCCCCATGATCGGTGAAAAAACCTTCCGCCTGCTCCGCTCCATGGGCATCTCCACCATCGCTATCCTGCGGCAGATGCCGCCCGAAATGATGGAAAAGGTGATGGGAAAGAACGGGACCGATATCTGGAAAAAAGCCAACGGCATTGACAACAGCCCGGTAGTGGCTTTTTCCGAACGGAAATCGATCAGCACCGAGCGCACCTTTGAGCGCGACAGCATCGATGTGCCGGCTATGGAAAGGCTCCTGGTGCGCATGGTGGAAAAGCTGGCCTTCGAAATGCGGGTCAGGCAGCGGCTTGCTTCCTGCGTCACGGTCAAGATCCGGTATGCGAATTTCGACACCCATACCCTGCAAAAACGCATTCCCTATACCTCCTTCGACCACATCCTCATCGATGTGGCCCTGGCGCTTTTCCGCCAGCTGTACCGGAGAAGGATGCGCATCAGGCTGGTGGGTGTGCGCTTCAGCCACCTGGTACAGGGCGTACAGCAACTGAATATGTTCGACGACCGGCCCGAAGCCGCCGGCCTTTACCTGGCCATGGACCGCCTGCGGCGGCGCTACGGCCCCGGGGCAGTAAGAAGGGCATCGGGATGGAAGTAAGCAGCCCGTAATACATAATACATAATACATAACACATAACACGCAACACGCAACCCTGACGATGGCTTCGCCATGTCAGGGTTCAATTCGAACGAATCCATCCGCTGCGCTTCGCTCACGGATGGATAGTCTCATTGAACACGCAACACGCAACACCAACAAACCAACATGCTTCTGAACAACCACACATATTACAGCCTGCATTACGGAACCCTGTCGCCCGAAGAGCTGGCAGCCGAAGGAAAACGCGTCGGGGCAGAGGCCATGGCCCTGACCGATATCAACAATACCTCGGCCATTTTCGATTTCGTGAAGGAATGCCGGCAGGCGGGCATCCGGCCGGTGGCCGGCATCGAGTTCCGCACGGGCGACCGGCTGCTGTACACCGGCCTGGCCCGCAACCCCGAAGGGTTCCGCGAGCTCAACGAGTTCCTCAGCCACCACAACCTCGCCAAAACCTCCCTGCCTCCCACCCCCCCGGCGTTTGCAAACGCATGGGTGATCTACCCTTTCGGCAGCCGGCCGGCAGCCGGCCTGAACGATCACGAATGGATCGGGGTGGCTCCTTCCCAGATACCCCGCCTGGTGAAAGCCGGCCGGGAAACCCGCCGCATGGTGGTGATGCATCCCGTCACCTTCCTTCGCCCCGCCGATCATTTTATCCACAAAAACCTGCGGGCCATCGAACACAACCTGCTGATCAGCCACCTGCAACCCTCGCAAATGGCCAACCCCGGCGAAATCATGCTGCCGCCCTCCCTCCTCAGGGAACGGTTCGCCCCCTGGCCCGGGATCATCCGGAATACCGAAACCGTGCTGGATTCCTGCTCGTTTGAATTCGACTTCCATACCTGCAAGAACAAAAAAACCTTTACCGGCGATGCGGCCGGCGACCGGCAACTGCTGGAAAAACTGGCGCGCGACGGACTGGAGTACCGCTACGGCAAAAACCACGCAGAAGCGGCCCGCCGGGTGGAGCATGAGATCAACATCATCCACCGCCTGGGCTTTTCCTCGTATTTTCTCATCGCCTGGGACATCATCCGCTACTCCATGTCGCGGGGCTTCTATCACGTGGGACGCGGCAGCGGGGCCAACAGCGTGGTGGCCTACTGCCTGAAAATCACCGATGTCGACCCCATCGAGCTGAACCTGTATTTCGAACGGTTCATCAACCCCAAACGCACCAGCCCCCCCGATTTCGACATCGACTATTCCTGGAAGGAACGCGACGAGGTGCTCGATTACATTTTCCTTCGCCACGGGCGGAGCCATACCGCCCTGCTGGGAACCACCTCCACCTTCCGGGGCCGCTCCATCCTGCGTGAACTGGGCAAGGTATACGGACTGCCCGCCGATGAGATCGACGCCCTGGCCGATGCCCCCGGCAACGAAGAAAGCCAGGACCACATTGCGGGGAAGATCATGCGAATAGGGCGTCGTATTATAGATTTTCCCAATCTTCGCAGCATCCATGCCGGGGGCGTGCTGATCTCCGAAGAGCCCATTACCTGCTACACCGCCCTCGACCTTCCGCCCAAGGGATACCCCACCACCCAGTGGGACATGTACGTGGCCGAAGACATCGGGTTCGAGAAACTCGATATCCTGAGCCAGCGGGGCATCGGGCATATACGCGACTGTGCGGAAATTGTACAGAAAAACCGGGGCATCCGCATCGACGTGCACGACGTGGCCCGCTTCAAAAACGACCCCCTGGTAAAACGCCAGCTGAAAGCAGGAAAAACCATCGGCTGCTTTTATATCGAAAGTCCCGCCATGCGCGGCCTGCTCAGGAAACTGCAATGCGACACCTACCCCGCCCTGGTGGCCGCCAGCTCCATCATCCGTCCCGGCGTGGCCCGCTCGGGCATGATGAAAGCCTACATCCACCGCTTCCACCACCCCGGCGATTTCAGCTACATCCATCCCGTGATGAAGGAACAGCTCAGCGAGACCTACGGCATCATGGTGTACCAGGAAGACGTGCTCAGGATATGCCACCATTTTGCCGGCCTCGACCTGGCCGATGCCGACGTGCTGCGGCGGGCCATGAGCGGGAAGTACCGCTCGAAACTGGAATTTCAGAAGATCAAAGACAGGTTTTTTGCCGGCTGCCGGGAAAAAGGCCACCCCGAAGAAACGGCCCGGGAAGTATGGCGGCAGATCGAATCTTTTGCCGGGTATTCCTTCTCCAAAGCCCATTCGGCCTCGTACGCCGTGGAAAGCTTCCAGAGCCTCTACCTCAAGGCCCATTTCCCCCTCGAGTTCATGGTGGCGGTAATCAACAATTTCGGGGGGTTTTACCGCACCCGGGTGTATGTGAACGAAGCCGCCCGCGCCGGCGCCCGCATCGAGCTACCCTGCGTGAACCACAGCGAATACCTCACCACCATCGCCGGGGAAACCATTTACCTGGGTTTCATACATCTGCAGAACCTTGAACACCGGGTAGCCAAAGCCATCCCCGACATGCGCGAACGGTACGGCCCCTACCTCGATCTGGAAGATTTCATCCACCGGGTGCAGCCGGGACTGGAGCAGCTTATCCTGCTGATCCGCATCCATGCCTTCCGCTTCACCGGCAAAAGCAAACAGGAACTGCTGTGGGAAGCCCACCTGCTGGTGCGCCATGAGCAGGCCGCCCCCGCTCCCACCCTTTTCCACACGGCCCCGAAATCGTATACCCTGCCTGCCCTGGAACAGAGCCGGCTGGAAGATGCATGGGACGAGATCGAGCTGCTGGGATTCCCGGTCACCCTGAACGATTTCGACCTGCTGAAGATCCGGTCGCGGGGCGAGGCCACCGCTGCCACCCTGCTGCAGCATACCGGCCAAACTGTCCGCATGGTGGGAAACCTGGTCACCACCAAGTACGTGCGCACCGTCAGAAAGGAAGTGATGTATTTCGGCACTTTCCTCGATGCCACGGGCGATTTTTTCGACACGGTGCATTTTCCCTCTTCCCTGAAAAAATATCCCTTCCGGGGACAAGGGCTGTACCTCATGCTGGGAAAAGTGGTGGAAGAATTCGGCTTCCCCAGCCTGGAAGTGCAGAAAATGGTGAAGCTTCCCGTACAGGAAGATCCACGTTATGCATCATAAAACGGTGGCGGGAAAACGATCAGTACCGCCAGGGAAGAGGCAGGTAGGTGCTGTTTCTGTGGAAAGGAAAGTAACCGAAGCCGAAGGGATTGTTATCGTAATGAAAGGAAGCTCCCAGGCTGATGCCTTTGGTGAGGCGGTAATCCAGGCTCATCGACATGCCCTGGAAGTCCATGTTCTGCGGAAAAATACCCTGTATCTGACCCGGGTTTGCTGCCGGAGCAAAATTTTTATAGGCTGTGCCGGAAATGAGCAGTTTCGGCGTCACCAGGTACTGCCCGCCGGCATACACCATCATGGAAGAACCCGAACCGGGGAAATGGTTCATGCCTTCTGCGGCCGGCATGGCAAAGGGTGTGTTCATCGAGGTACTGGACAACACCACCCCGCCGGTCAGCCGGAAACGTTCGGAGGCCTGATAACTGAACCGGGGCGCCAGGTAAGTACTGAATACATTTCCAAGACCTCCTGCTGCCCCGAAGGAACTGCCCAGGCCGATATCCAGGTCGAAACCGCCGGGCTGCATCAGGCCCATGCCGAAAGCATCATCCCACTGCATCCGGGCATCGGGGCTGGGCGCCGGGGCGCTGAATATACCGGGATGCCTGAATATACCCTGCCCCTGCAGCCATCCGCTTCCACAGACCGTCAGGCACAAAACAAGGAGATAGGTGCGTTTCATCTTTTCCTCCCTCTTTTCTTTCCGGTTTGATACAAATTTAACTCTTTTTCCAACACAAAAAAAACATTCTTCCCGGCGCCGCAAATCCGGTTCCTGCCTGGTTCCGTCAGGGCAACCCCTTCCGGCTACCGGCCATGCATCATATTTTTGTTCCGGCAGGTTTCTTCCTTTCGGGCGGCCCGATCCATTCAGGATACCATTCCCGGAAAAACCGCATCCGCAGGGAATCCATCTTCCGGAACATCTCATCCATGTGGAAGAAATCTTCTTCCCACCGCCGGTGGAAATAATCTTCCCCGAAAAAATCGCGGTAGAAAAGTGAATCGTTCCGGAACGGATCGATCAGACTTCTTTCCCAGATATCAGGAAAGTGCTTGCCGAAATAAAAGTGGAACGAATTCAGCAGGCTGTCGATCTGCACCTGCAGGGTATCGCCCCTGCCGGTGCGGTAAGTCCATACATAAGTGGAATCGTACCGGATGATGTTCCCGTGCTCGTCCACCTCTTTGGTCACATTCCAGCTTTCCTGCGGCTTACCGGTTTCTGCCTGTGTTTTCTCTTTCCCTTTCTGTTCCTTTTTCGTTTCCTGGGCCACTAACCCGGCAGCACACACAAACGCAAGAACGATGAAGAAGAAAGTTCTTTTCATGGCTCCGGCAGTTTATGATTTCCAGTTACAATGATTACACAACATCCTGTTGGCAAACGCACTGTCATCCAGAGCCTGCCGAAACGGTTCTGATTTAACCCCCACAATAATCTTTCCTGCTCCGGCAGGGCTCTGTATGACGCGGGGCTCCTGCCCCGTTTATAGCGGACCTGTCATTCATGGCCGCTGTTTCTGATGTCAGTGCAAATTTATAATGAGCCGGGGTTATTTGTGGTTTGGGCTGTATTAAAAAATGTTAAAAATGACTGATAATCACCTGCGGAATATTCATTCCTTTGTTTTCAAACCTCCCGGTATTTTGAAAACGCAACTACGTAGTTTTCTACGTCCTCAAATTCGCAAGTTTCAGATATCTTAGCATGATACCCTGA
>JBNGDI010000042.1:8492-20107 GCA_049975425.1 Bacteroidales bacterium | reverse complement strand
AAAATTAAAAACGGGCGCGCCTTATATTAGTACATAGCCAGTTACCTACGTAGTTACCTACGTAGTTACCTATAGAGATAACTGCATTTCCAAATTCTCAATTCTGTCGAATCCCATTAAAAAAATACATTTGAACGAATATGTTATTCAAAAACACATCATCTTTCCCCCGCCGTCGTTTTTCCATAAAAGCATCAGCCGCAAACCATTTCTGCCTCCACTTTCTGAGTCGGCCTTCCCATGGCAGGGAACGGTATTCCGCGGGCGGGGCCGGAGGATCGGCTGCTACTGCGGCCACACCGAAGTATCTGGCAAATGCACGGTTGATGTAGGTATTTTCCTCAGCTTCTATTCCGGCCAGGTCCCTGAAATACAGCATTCGGGGCATGGCGGTCAGGCCCGCAACCCTACAGGTATCCTCTTCACATGCCCTTATCATGCGGTACCGATCCTTCAACTGCCTGTCATACGCCTGTGCTTCGCCTGTCAACAAATCTGACCAGGCCCCGGCCAGGTTTCCTCCCGGGAAAAACAACCATAGCAGCAGCAAAACACCGGTAGTATATGCCAGATAAGATCTGTTCAGTATCCGGAAAAACCGGATGTGCGGCCGGCGCCACATCCATTCCTGCAGGCAACAGAACCAGCCGGCGGTGAAGAACGGGAAAATCACATTGTCCACCCGGCCCGTGGGTCTGGAACCGGTTACCCATGCATAGGCAAAATACAGCAGGAACAGCATTCCGGTAAAAAGGAGGCTCATCACCAGAGGACCAGCCCCTTCCCTTCTTTCCCGATCCTGAATGACCGGCAGCATCCTGCCTCCCCACCATCTGATATACAGCACCGATGAAAGGGCCAGAGGGATCCCCCATCGAGCGAAAGCCCAGATAGTCTGGGCCGCAGCTCCGGAAACACTCAGCAGCAGATTCCCTGAAAAGGAGAAATCCTCCATCCTGCGGAAATGGCCGGGAGAAAGTGTAAACACAAGTCCACATGCCAGCATCAGGATCAGGAGGATGGCATAGAACCGGCTGAATTTCCGGTTAACCAGGTAATGTTGCAGATTGAACCATCCCAGCAGGAAAAACAGGATAATCAGCGAAACCAGGTTGAACCCGGCGATCAGGCACACCAGCGCACCTGCCAACACTCCCCTCACCATGCCTGACTTCCCTTCGGTACTCCGCAACAGCAATACCCACAGAAACAGGGTCAGGATCACAGGCACCTGATAGGTTATGTATCCGGAGAACCAGTACATTCCCTCGGCCGGCGAAGGGAACAGGGTAAAATACAGTAGAATGAAAAAAGCAGCCAGTGCGGTTCTTTCCCTTTTTCCGGAAATTCTGCCATATATCCGGTTCACAGAGAAATACACCGCACAGGCGGTGGTTAGGATCAGGAGGGCCGCCCCCCACCCGGCACCGGAAGGATCGCCATCAAGCAAGGGGTTCAGTCGCGACATAGCGGTAGCACTGTACCGACCCGACCACCTTTCATACACCCTTACCACATCCTCCTGGAAATTCCGTTGTTCCGCCCTCACGGCAAGGGTATAATCATCGGCCTGGGGGTGGTTGTACCGGCACAGGATCAGTAAGGGAAGGCACACTATCAGGCAGAGTGCAAAGATTATTCCCGGAGCCCTGTCCCTGCTGGAATACATGGAATAATCCGACATGACTATGCGTTTTTCCGCCGGTTCAGTATGGCCGGAAAACAAATATATGAATTCCTGAACGTATTTTATCCGGCGCACCGATCAGAATCACCGGGAGAAAAACTCCCAGATCATATCACAGGCATTGATATCACGCGAAGTTTTCCCGATCAGTCTTTCCCCCAGGTATTGTCTGCCACCGGGCCAGGTATGGCCGCCTCCTCTTACTTCCAGAAGAACCACTTCGTGGGTTCCTTCCGGGTGGGGATATCTGTGTCTGACCACCGTTGTACCGTCCCCGGGGTCCCGGTCAGGGATGTGTTCTATCACAGGAACCGCATCACAGCCATTGATTTCCACCCAGCGCCTTACCGCTTCGGGGGTGGAAAGCACTTCACCCCGCTTCCGGCCCAACACCCGAACGGGTCCGCCTTCCCAGGGAACCAGGGGATCATCGGTCCCGTTGATCAGGAGGATATCCACTCCTGCTGCCGGCCGGCACATAGAAGCATATTCTTTCCCCATGGTAGCGGTAACCAGGGCAGCCCCGGAGACCAGTTCAGGCAGCTCACAGGCCAGGCGGTTCGACATAAACCCTCCGTTGCTGATGCCGCAGGTAAAAACCCGTTCCTCGTTTACCGGATATTTCTTTTTCAGCTCCTGACTCAGGGTTCTGAAAAACCCCACGTCATCAATATTCTCAGAAGCCGCTGTGGAATGATCTCCCTCCCGGCCGTCGTTCCATCCACGGTCAACCCCCTGGGGATAAACCACCAGAAAACCGTACTGCTCGGCCAGTTCATTGAACCGACCGTTAGTAAGCGAAATCATTCCCCGGTCTGTCCCTCCCCCGCCATGAAGGCAGTAAAGCAGGGCAAGCGGTTCATTTTTATTCCATGAGGCCGGTTCATACACCAGAAAGGTTCTTTCCCTTCCTTCGTGATCAAGGTAGTAGCGTGCAGGCTCGTTGGGTGCGACGGCATTTTGCGGCGAGAAACATCCTGAAACAAAGGCCGTAAGCAGCAAAATACATAAACCACGGGCATAGAGATAGGCGGAAACGTTCATCCTGTTGTAATTTTCTTTTATAAAAACCGGAATAATTTATTTTTATTCTATATAACCGGCATCATCCTATAGTTTTATCTGATATTCAAATATATGATTTCATTACCGATTTCAACCAGTGATTGCGGATACGGATGAGCTGTTTTTTTCATAACCTTATTTTTTGCAGAATATCTATTTTAGGAACGCAACTTTATATCTGCCTTTTACATAACGCGAATAACCATGAAAAATTTAATTCTCTTAATGGCTGCTGCCGGTCTGTTCCTTCAAACAACCGCACAGCAAACGGTGGTAAGACAAAACCAGGGCACCGTAGCTGTTTACGGGGGCGCCACCCCACTCATCGATGCCTACGAGGAAGCACAGTCAGGAGACACCCTGTATCTTTCCGGAGGGAGTTTCACAGCGCCCAACCTGATTGACAAACAACTGGTCATTTTCGGAGCCGGTTTTCATCCCGATTCCACCCAGGCCACTTCACCCACGAGCATTGCCAATACCAGTATCCTGGTGGGTGATAACGCCGACAACCTGCACCTGGAAGGACTTGAATTCCAAAGTATTGAAAAATATTTTTCGGTACAGGTTGACAACCTGGCCATCGTTCGATGCAGGATTACCGGAAATCCTTCCATCGATATGGCCAAAAACGGCTCGGCTACCGTGGTAAGCAACAACCTGCTTATCATGTACTGTGTGGTGGAAGGCTACGTGGATATGGAAGGGGTCAGCGGGTCGCTCATCACCGGTTCCATTTTCGGGAACCGGATTGACCGGAGTGTAGGCAACACCCTGGCTAACAACATTTTTCTTCTGAATTCCGGTTCCTATGGCGTATTCCGCTTTGTCCAGAACAATCTGTTCAGGAATAATATTTTCCACAACACGGTCAGTTACATTGCCACATCCTCATCGGGTAATATTTTTGAAAGGAATGTTTTTGCCAGCGAAACCGTGCAGTTGGGTGATCCTGTTACCGCACTGGACAATTATTTAAACGTCGATCTGTCCATGGTATATGTTGACCAGAGCGGATATGTTTTCGACTTCGCACACGATTACCACCTCCTGCCGGATGCAGCCGCCACGTATACCGGGCATGACGGAAGCGAGACAGGCATTTACGGCGGTGCCTTTCCTTTCCGGGAAGGAGCAGTTCCCCAGAATCCCCACATCAGCGAGGCCATCATCGCTCCGGCTACTGATGAGAACGGTATGCTGCAGGTAGAGATCACCGTAAAGGCACAACAGGAGGAATAATGAAAAGAATCATCCTTTCGATCCTGCTTCTTACGGTATTAACGGTTCTTAAGCTGTTTCCACAGAACCGCATAGCAGGATACCGGTACTGGTTCGACCAGGATATAAACACCCTGGTGGAAGAAAAATTTGATCCAGTAAGTGTGTTCCGGATGGCCGACCCCATTCCTGCCCGTGAACTGGGTAACGGGCTGCATCTTCTTCAATTCTCTTTCCTTGATACGGAAGGCAAGTGGAGTGTTCCGCTCAGCCGGTTTTTCCTGAAAAATCCCTCCCTACCCACCCCTGGTCGTCAAATCATAGCCTGCCAGTACTGGGCCGGCAATGCATTCGATCAGGCGGTGACCATAAGCCTTTCCGGGAGTGAGGTTGATGTGTTCGATACTCATCCTGACTTAACACAACTTCCTTCCGGGCTACATGTAATCCATTTCCGTTTCCTGGACAATGCCGGGCAATGGAGCAGTCCGGTTAACCGCTTTTCCTTAAAACAGATCCCCGGGCACATAATGCCAGCGTTACAGCTTACCGTTACTGGCTCGATGATGATTTCGACCACCGCCGTGAAATAGAAACAGGGCAACCCCTGCCGCTTATCCTGATAGAAACCGAGCTGGACATGACACAGATATGGAAAGGAAACCATACGGTCTTTTATCAGTTCCGTGACAACACGGGGAAGTGGAGCTCTGTGCTGAGCCATGTATTCGAAAAATCCCCCCTGCCTCTGGCCGATTTCGAAATGAGTACCACCTTTTATTGCGACTCCACCCTGTTACACCTGACCAACCACAGTGTGGATGCCGACGAGTACCTGTGGGACTTTGGCAACGGACAAACCAGCACCGAAGAAGAACCCACCCACAAGTATATTACTCCGGGAACCTATGCTGTTACGCTTACAGTAACCGAAAACCAGGAAGGAACAACCGATGTAATGGAAAAAGAGATCACTGTGGAGGGACATACTGAAAACCAGATCGCGGCCGAAGCCTGTATTGAATATGTATCTCCCAGCGGGCAGTATATCTGGACAGAAAGTGGTACTTATAACGATACCATTCCCAATATACTGGGGTGTGACAGTGTGCTGATCATCGATTTGACAGTGAAAACGGTCAATACGGAAGTAGTAGCCGAAGGGATCACCCTTACCGCCCGGGCATCAGGCGCCTCGTTCCGTTGGCTGGATTGTCAGGACGGTTTTTCGGTGATAGAGGGAGAAACTTCATCCACCTTCACTCCTTCAGAGAACGGAGAATATGCTGTGGAGGTGACCCAGGAAGGCTGCACCGACACATCGGCATGTTATGCCGTAACCGGTGTGTACATTCTTTCTCCCGGAAATAATTCACCAGTAAGTGTGTATCCCAATCCAACCCACGGTTTTTTCACGGTAGACCTTGGGAAGAATGAAGATCAAATCAGGGTGCTGATCAGGACGATCAAAGGAAAAATCCTTTCGGTCCATGAATTCCGCAACACAGGACAATTCGACCTGATGATTCCGGGGGCACCGGGGGTTTACCTCGTGGAGATCCGCACCGGTTTGGGAGAACCCTTCATGGTAAAGATTATGAAAGAGTAACGGAATTATCGTACCTTCCGGCAAAACCTGAAAAACCCCTTTGTACAATGAAAAAACTCTGTATTCCTATATTGTTGTCTGTTCTGTTTCTTTATTCGGGCTGTTCGCCTGTTCCTCCCCCGCCGGCAGAAAACGGACTGAACATACAGGTTGACCTGACCCGTTTAACCGGCCCCATGCACCATGCATGGGCCATGTTCGGGTACGACGAACCCAATTATACGTATATGAAGGACGGAAAAAAACTGTTGACCGAAATTGCCGAACTGAGTCCGGTACCGGTGTATGTCAGGGCCCACAACCTGCTGAATACCGGCAAAGGGAACCATGCCCTGAAGTGGGGATCCACCAATGCCTACACCGAAGATGAAAACGGAAACCCGGTATACGACTGGAGCATTACGGACAGCATATTCGACACATACATGGAACGGGGCATGAAACCCCTGGTAGAGATAGGCTTCATGCCGAAGGATCTGTCGGTGAATCCCGAGCCCTATCAGCATTCCTGGCGTCCGGGAGCGCCGTATGAAGAAATCTATACCGGATGGGCCTATCCCCCAAACGATTATGAAAAATGGGGGGAACTGGTCTATCAGTGGGTAACGCACTGCATGGAACGTTATGGAAAAGAAGAGGTGGAAACCTGGTACTGGGAACTATGGAACGAGCCGAACATAGGATACTGGCAGGGAACCCTGGAAGAATATATCAAACTGTATGATTACACCGCCCATGCCGTCAAAAGGGCCCTTCCCACTGCCATAATGGGCGGACCGCATACCACCGGCCCTTCGTGGAGACCTGCCGAAAGATACCTGCGTGGCTTTCTCGATCATATTGTAAACGGAACGAACCATGTAACCGGGGAAACCGGTGCCCCCCTTGATTTTATAGCCTTTCATGCCAAAGGAGGTCCCCGGTTGCGCGACAGCATTATCCTGATGAACATGGGCACACAGTTGCGCGATGTATCGAAAGGATTCGAGGTAGTAGCTTCCTATCCCACCCTGAAAGACCTGCCGGTGATTATCGGGGAATGCGATCCGGAAGGTTGCGCTGCCTGTTCCATGCAGGATTACCCCGAGAACGCTTACCGGAACGGCACCATGTACAGTAGCTACACTGCGGCATCTTTTCCCCGTATTTACCAGCTGGCCGATCATTTCGGGACCAACCTGCGGGGCATTGTTACCTGGGCCTTTGAGTTCGAAAACCAGCCCTGGTTCAACGGATACCGCGACCTGGCTACCAACGGGGTGGACAAACCGGTGCTGAATGTCTTCCGAATGTTCGGCATGATGGAGGGCCAACGTGTGGAAGTGAGCGGGGATCTGGCCTACGATTGTTTCACGGTGCGCGACTCGAGTGTCAGGGGAGAAAAGCGGGATGTAAACGCTTTTGCAGCGGTTACCGAAGGAAAAGCCACCGTTATGTTATGGAATTACCATGACCTGAACGAGTTT
Organism: Bacteroidales bacterium; assembly: GCA_049975425.1. Taxonomy (GTDB): domain Bacteria; phylum Bacteroidota; class Bacteroidia; order Bacteroidales; family VadinHA17; genus HyVt-105. The sequence continues at coordinate 13,059 of JBNGDI010000042.1, read as the reverse complement.
GGCGAACCGGTACGGGTCAACCTGGAAACCAACGGGCTGGAAACCAAAACTGTACAGGTAAAGCATTACCGCGTTGACCGGGACCACAGCAACGCCTATGAAGTATGGAAAGCGATGGGCTCACCTCAGGATCCTGAAGCATCGCAGATAAAAACACTGGAAGAGGCAGGTCGCTTGCACCTCCTTGGTAACCCGGTAAGTTACCGTGTAAAACGGGGATCGTTTATCCTGCCTGTGGAGCTTCCCGGCCAGGCCGTTTCTCTCATCGTGCTGGAATGGGATGATTGAACAAAAATGACTATCTTTGTGCGCCTGATATGAAATACGGTTTCATGCAGGCAGCACTTCGCCAAAAATCCCCTCAGAAACTCAAAAGGAGCCGGCTGGTACAACAAAGCCCATACTGGGCCAGAGTGAAAGAACGGCAGGGCTGGAAAGCCATGGCTTTTGACACCTTTATCCGGCCGGCGGCAGCTTCTTACAGATTATCACAGGGACCGAACGATTTGTTAATACTTTGCCGGGAAACCTGCCCCGATTCACTCATTGCCTATGTCCCTTACGGTCCCCGCCTCGAACCGGCCGAAGAAGAACAGGGGATTTTTCTGGAAAACCTGTCGGAAAACCTCCGCGAGTTTCTTCCCCCGGGATGCCTGTGTATAAGATACGACCTGCCCTGGGAATCACCCTGGACCCGGGATGAGAACCGGTATGATCACCGGGGCAACTGGATGGGCCCACCCGATGATTATGTCCGGGAAATGCGCATGAATTTCAATACACAACATGGCAAACTGAGGAAGGCTCCCGGCAACAATCTTCCCTCGCATACCCTGTTTCTTGACCTGAAGAAAAACCGGGAGGAGATTTTACAAAACATGAAACCCAAAACCCGTTATAATATCCGTCTGGCAGGCCGACGGGGGATCAGGGTAAGAAAAGCCGGGCCGGAAGACCTTCCGGTATGGCAGGATCTGTACCTGCAAACCGCCGCAAGGAACCGGATTACACCGCACCATATTCATTTTTTCGAAACCGCCCTGCAGGCAAGAGATGATGGAACCCGGGTGGTTTTTCTTCTGGCCCATGACGGAAAGGAATATGTGGCCGGTATGTTTCTTGTTCTTTCGGCCGGCAGAGCTACCTATCTGTACGGCGCCTCTTCCTCATATCACCGGAACAAAATGGGAACCTATGCCCTGCAGTGGAAAGCCATTGAGCTGGCGCAGGATGCCGGATGCGGGGAATACGATCTGTTCGGCGTTTCTCCTGTCATTAGTCCTTCCCACCCGCTTTATGGTCTTTACCGTTTCAAGAAAGGGTTCGGAGGCAGCCTGTTCCACCGGCAGGGATGCTGGGATTATCCCCTGGATGAACAAAAATACCTTACATACCGGGCAATGGATATCCATTCTCCCGGATTTCACCGTTCCTGATAAATTTCCCGGCCGCTGTAAAAAACAGGAATAAAAAAGCTCCGGCGGAAACCGGAGCTTCAGATCATATTCATACCTGAAGGATGTTCTACTCGACAATTTTTACATTGACTGCATTCAAACCTTTTTTACCCTGTTTCAATTCGAATTGAACCAGGTCACCTTCCTTGATCTGATCAATCAAACCGGATACGTGTACGAAGTACTCAGTTTCATCTTCTTTGTCGATGATGAATCCGTATCCTTTGGAGTGGTTAAAAAATTTTACTGTACCTTCTTTCATAAAATTAAATTATTGATTAAAACTAAAATCAAATATACGGAAAAAGTTATTCGGTAACCATAATTTTCCCCAAAAGAATATATGAATTCTTTTCCTCATAAATCTTCGATGAACCGTACATTTCCAGAAATCCCTTCCATTAATATTTCAGATTATTTCCATATTCAGGATCAGGAACGAGGCTTGTTTGCAGTAATTGTAAACCAGAAGGTGCTTCCCCTGCCCGGTTCAGACTCCACTCCGATAGTACCTCCCTGGGCTTCCACCGCCTGCCTGCAGAAAGCGAGTCCCAGACCTGTTGATTTGATGTTTGAGGTATCGGTCATATGAGTATATTTTTCAAAGATTTTCTGCTGAAACTTCGGATCGATCCCCACACCCGTATCTTTCACCTTCACCTTCACCATCGCATTTTCCCGGGAAGCGGATACGGTAACCTTCCCTCCCTCCGAAGTAAATTTAACGGCATTCATTACCAGGTTGGTCAGGATACGTTCCAGCATATACCGGTCACCATATACAGTGAGTTCTTCCGGAACCTCATTGATCAGTTCGATCTTCTTGATGCGGGCCAGGTATGCTACCTGTTCGAAGGCCTTTTCCACCTGCTCTTTCAGCTTGTTTTCTGTGATCCGCAGGCTGAAATCGGCTTCCTCGAACTTCTGGGTTTCCATCAGGTTCTGCAGTAAATTCAGCAGCTGATAGCCACTCTGTTTAGCCAGCAGAATGTGCGCAGGCGGAGAATTTTCTTCCAGGCTGATGATGGCGCCCAGCGGATTTTTCATGTCGTGTACCAGGATAGACGACATCATTTCTTTGAATTCCAGTAACTTGTTTTGCTCATTCAGGGCTGTTTTCAGCTCAGCCGTTTGTTTCTCAAGCTGGTTTTTCTGTTCCTCAGTTACGCGGGTACGGATACTGACAATATTTTCCAGTTCGTGGCTGTATCTTTCCATCTCATTCCTTAGTTCTTCCGCCTCATCAAGAGCATTGGTGAATTTGCCGGACAGTCCGTATGAAGTGGAAAATATGAATGCCAGCAAACCTACTGGAAGCAGATAGCCGGTATGCAGCCAGTTATTGTAATACAGCAACTCGTTCACTCCGATCAGGCCGAAAAAGATGGCTCCGGCAAAAAGAAGATAAATATAGGTTTGCCTTGTTTTTAGCGGTTTTAGCAAAAACCAGATAATATAGAGAAAGGAAGCCAGAATAAATGCCTGGTTCAGCAGGGCAAGATAAGTATAAATGTATGGAGGAAGCAGAAACAGGGCTATAAGAAAAGTTCCAACGACGACCAGCAGGGCATATTCAGCCCATTTTCTGGCGTACTGCGGAAAAGTGGAATGAAAAAACAGCAGGATCAGAGCCGGCGGCAAAAAGATGGTCATGTATTCTATGCGCAGGGTCCATTCCCATGGAAGAAACGGGAACAGGTCCAGAAAAATCTTTTCTCCTGTGAGCATGACCCGTAAGCAGATTACCAGCGCAAGCAGTGAGAAATAAAGATTCGACCGGTCTTTCATTCTGAAAAAATAAAGACCGAGATGAAATATCACGGTCAGGAACATGAATCCCAGGACAAATGTTTCCGATGTGGCAGACACCACTTTTCTGCGTTTCATTACATCGGTTGCGCCGAAATAGATGGGTTCTTCGGGCCCCCCTTTCCGGTGATGGAAATTGGACATCTGCAGGACCATTTCCAGGGTATCTGTACCGGAATAAAATGCCATTTCCCGCCGGGTCCAGTCGGGTATCATCTCTTCGGCACTTTTCCCAACTTTCCCCGAGCCTGTTTCCGACCCGTTGATCCAGAGGCGGTAAGCAGTATCCAGTTCCCGAACATTCACCTGGTAATGTCCTGTTTCAGGGAGCAGAATAAGCAACCTGAATGTGGCATATCCCATACCCGACAGTTCCCTTCCGTTCACCTCGTATCCATTCCAGAGGCCCGGGACTTCCATGTAGCCAGTCATGGGCGGTGAGACGTCGTCAAAGTTGTCAGGTTCCAGCAGTTCCGACCAGTAAAATTCGAATTCCCCCCGCAGAGGAACAACCTGGTCCCGCAAATCCTGTTCACGCAGATCAAGTATACCGGCAATTGCCCTGACAGGTGATTTGCTCTGGTCAGGAGAAACCACCGAAATCCGGTACGCCACATATCCAACCGAAAGGATCAGCAGAAAAATGTAATAGACAAGAGCCGCCGGGCTTTTTCTCATGAAGGAGCGTTTTTCTCAGGTTATACAAATATAATGAAAAACCTCCGCGGAGTAGCCTGAATAATGAATTTAAAAAAAAAGACCGGTCATGAATCCCGGCCTTTTCTTATGGACATATCTGGAGACTTACCGTGCATCGGGAGGCAGCAGTACTTCATCAATCACATGCACCACACCATTCCTGGCCTCGATATCGGCAACAGCTACTTTGGCATCATTGATGAATACTCCATCTGCGTTGATGGTAACAACGATATTGTCACCCAGCACCGTGGTAATTTCCTGTCCGTCGCTCAGATCAGCCGACATGGCTTTACCGGCTACCACATGATACAGAAGAATGTCTGTCAGATCCCCTGAAGGATCGGCCAGCAATGCATCCAGCGTACCGTCGGGCAAAGCGGCAAAAGCGGCATCGGTCGGTGCAAACACGGTGAAAGGACCGGTTCCCGAGAGTGTGCCTGCCAGGTCAGCAGCAACCACGGCGGCTTCCAGGGTGGTATGGTCAGGACTGTTTACAACTATGTCAACCACTGTTGCCGGAGCAGGAACGAGAACGGCATCGATAACATGCACCACACCATTCCTGGCCTCGATATCGGCAACAGCTACTTTGGCATCAT
>JBNGDI010000042.1:0-8392 GCA_049975425.1 Bacteroidales bacterium | reverse complement strand
CTTCCAGGGTGGTATGGTCAGGACTGTTTACAACTATGTCAACCACTGTTGCCGGCATTTCCACGGGCGGGATCAATACTGCGTCAATTACATGAACGACACCATTTTCTGCTTCGATGTCGGCCGTCGTTACCTGTTTATCATTAATAAATACACCGTTGGCATTTATTGTAACGGTGATGTTCTTTCCAAGAATGGTGGAAATTACCTGACCATCGGAAAGCTGGCTTGACATAGCTTTGCCGGTCAAAACGTGATATTTAAGAATATCAGTCAGGTCACCTGAAGGATCAGCCAGCAGGGCATCCAGAATACCTGCAGGCAATGCAGCGAAAGCAGCATCGGTCGGCGCAAACACGGTGAAAGAACCGGTACCGGATAGGGTACCATCAAGGCCAGCAGCAATTACGGCTGCTTCGAGAGTACTGTGTGTATTGCTGTTTACAATAACATCCACAACAGTTGCGGGTAGTACAGGGTTTTCATTTTCAGCTTCCTTTTCACAGGAGGTGAGGGTGAAAACGCTTGCCATTCCAAGAACGGCCAGAAACGAAAATAGATAGATGCTTGTTTTCATTTGTTTTCCATTTAATTGGTTTGGTATAGAAACAGAAATTCTGTTAATTTGTTTAATGTTTATATGCAATATGTTAAACATTCTGATTTTATCAGAAGCATATATCTGGTATACTGTATTTTACACATTAACAAAAAAATGAATATTTGCACGTAAGAGAATGACAGAAGGCAAAGCTTTTATATATTTACATACACTTAAAAACCGCACCATGAAAAAGAATTACTGGATTATGATCTCGCTGGTACTTGTGTTGCTGTTTCTTTCAGCCTGTACCGCCGGCCCGAACACCGTGAAAGGAACTCCCTCTCCTTCCGATCAGGAGGTGGCTGGTTTTCTGATGGGATTGTGGCACGGGATCATTTCACCCGTGACATTTGTGATCAGCCTGTTTACTGACAAGATCAGCCTTTATGAGGTACACAACAACGGCGGCTGGTATGATTTTGGTTTTGTGCTTGGTGCCGGCATTCTGTTCGGAGGAGGCAGCCGGGCTTCAAGGAGGTAATGATGATGAACTGCGGAAAATGAGCAGTTTATAATTCAATGAAATAATATATTCCGGAGGGAAAATATCCAGGGGCAGGGTTAATTTTCTCACTGCCCCGCATACCGCTCAATAATCCTGAACAGGACATCTTTTTTGATAGGTTTGGGAATATAATCATTGCATCCTGCCTCGAGCATTTTTTCCCTGTCGCCCGAGAGGGCATAGGCAGTCTGGGCAATGATGGGAACGGTTTTATTGAACCGCCTGATCTGCCGGGTGGCATCCAGCCCGTTAAGAAGGGGCATTTTGATGTCCATCAGTACAAGGGAAATATCGGGATTTTCCCTGACTGCTTTAACCGTGTCTTTCCCGTTGGTGGTCCTGATCAAACGGTAACCGGGATGGTTCAGAATGGATGCGAAATACTGGTAGCTGAACTCGTCGTCCTCGGCTACCAGAATTGTCATTTCCTTCTCCGGCAGGGCTGATACATTTTTCTCATCCCTGCCTTTTTCCATTCTGGCAGGCTTGTATGGAAGAGTAAAACGGAAAGTGCTGCCTTTCCCTTCCTCCGATTCCAGTTGTATGGTCCCTCCCAGCAATTCCACATAAGCCTTCACTATGGATAATCCCAGCCCGGATCCTTCATGCGAACGGGTCATGTCCAGATCGGCCTGTACAAAGGGATGAAATACAGCCTCCATCCGGTCGGCCGGTATGCCTGTCCCGGTATCTTTCACAAAGAACACCAGCTCTTCTCCTTCCCGGTAGTTCCCGAATTCCACTTTTCCTTCACAGGTAAATTTGATGGCATTATGAATCAGGTTGGTCATAATACAGTCGAGCAGGTGATAATCGGTTTCAACCACCGCCTCCTCCCCTTCAATATATCGGCCCAGTTCCAGTGCAATGTCCTTCTCTTCCGCCATTGGCCTGAAAAAATGGTATACATAATGAAGCAGTTCCACCGTATCGACTTCCGTAGGTTGTGGAGAGGCCTGGCCCGACTCAATTTTCGATATTTCGATAATGTTTGTAATGGTGTCGAGCAGGCGTTTTCCGCTTTTATTGATCACCTCGATATACCTTTCCCTCTCCTTCCCGCTATCACCGCTCTCTTTAAGCAATTCAAGAAATCCCAGTATCCCGTTCATGGGTGTACGTATTTCATGCGACATGTTTTGTAAAAATACGGTTTTCAGCCGGTTGCTTTCTTCCACTTTCTGGTTGGCCTTCTTCAGCTCTTCATTCCGCTGCCGCAACATACGGGTTCTGGCCTTCACCTGAAAATGAAGCAACACGGCAAATACCGATACCGTTACCAGTACCGCCCCGATTACCAGAAACAGCCAGACCAGATATTTCGGAATACCCGTTTCATATTTTTTTCCCAGCCAGTGCTGTAACGACCTGTAATACACCGAGCGGGGGTCGTTTTTCAGATAAGAAATGTTCCGGTCAAACAGACCCACCAGGGAAGAATCGGCACCGGGAGGAAAAGCAAAATACAGGTCGGCCGGCCTGAAGATGATGCCGGTGGGAAGGATATCCTCACTGCACAGGTCGGAATAATAAAAAAAACGGCTTACCACCATCACATCCACTTCCCTGTTTCTTAAAGCTGCCACGGCGCTTTCGTAATCGCTGAAAGGAACCACCTCATAATCGAGCCGGAACTTCCGGTGCACAACCTGTAACAAATCCTCCTCCTCCACCGATCCTTTCAGCACCCCGATTTTTTTACCATGCAAACCGTTTATGGAGTGCACAGGGGCTTCTTTCAGGGAATAAACCTCAACCCATGATGAAAGCACCGGCAGAGTACCCACTATGAAAAGTGAATCGCGTTCTTCAGAAAAGGCTACATCGGGAAGCACATCAATCTCACCCCTGGACAGCATGGCTACCAGACCATTCCACTCATCCTTCACATATTCTACCTTCAGATTTTCCTTTTCCGCAATATGTTCAAGTACATCGACAAAAATTCCATCAGGCTCACCCTTTTCATTAATGAAAACCTTGGGATAGTTTTCGTACACCCCTACCCGGATCACGGAAGAGGTACCGTATGCAGAAGATGGCTCCCGGGAGTTCATGTCCCCACCTGTTACCAGCACCATGAGCAGGGCTGCCAATACAAAAATCTGGTTGTAGCCTGTCTGCATTACCGGTTTTGATTAAATTACTCCGACCTTTATTTCCCTCTTAACAATAAGAAAACACAAATCTTCCGGCCAATTCAAACAACATGGTCGGAACGAATCGGTTACGAAATTAAACATTCTAACCGTTAATCAAAATATAAATAGAAATATTTTCTGCATAACAACAGAAACCGGATTCCCAAATCCGTAGTGTACTGTAAAAAAAAGACCGTTCCAGTGGAACGGCCTTTCAACATGCAATCGCTGATCAGGAAATTACTTTCCCCCGTTTTTTTTCTCCGGGACTGCACGTTCATATTTACAGCATGCCGGCAGGTTGTTATACACCTCGTCCTTTGCCCTGTGTAAAGGGGTGTCATGTCCCACTGCGGCAATGGCCTTCTGGATATCATCCAGGCTGGTTGCAGCTTGGTCAAATGTCAGTTCCAGGATTTTGGTTTCCTGGCTCCAGTCGGCAGAACGAACACCTTCCACCGATCCGGCCGCTTTTTCAATGCGGGTTTCACACATCCCGCAGTTTCCTTTCACTTCAAATTTTTCTGTTCGTTCCTGGGCAAAAAGTGCAGATGCACCTGTCAGGAAAAAAACGGTCAAAAAAATGGTTCCTGTTTTCATCTTTTTTAAGTTTTAATGGTGAATACTGAATGAATATTACTTATTGACATTTGAGTTTCTTTTAATGATTATGCCCCGTTGATGGCTGCCCCTCCGGGTCACGTTCATTTTCAAGCACCGGGACATCCCTGAAGTATGTTTCCTTCACCTCTCCGCAGCGAAGCATGCTTTCCCCGAAGTACGGGTTGAGCACCTCGGCTGATTCACTCAACCAGAAAGCCCCGGTATTGTCAAAGGCCATGGGGCAGTACAACCTGTATACCGTGTCGGCTTCCTGCCCGAACCGTTCTGTCATTTCCAGAATATTTTCCGAAAGCCGGTTGAAATACCGGCGCTGTTCCCCGATTTCATCAGTTGCAGCTATCAGGCGTGCGTCGCCCGACAGGTTATCGTAAATCTCCATCCATGACCGGCGGGCCGATGTTTCCAGTTGTTCCGTTCCCACTTCGCCAAGCAAACCGGCCAGTTTTCCGGCGGCCTGGCGGGCATCGCCGGGCAAATCGTTCACCAGGGCATTTTTTACATCGAAATAAACCTGTGCAGCAGCGGTAATTTGCCGGCGGAAAGACTGAGGTACTTCCATTGTTTTTGCTTCCGGATGCAACATCATACTTGGTTTGCCCGCAAGCTGTGCTGCCGCATCGATGCTGAAGGTGCCGTTCACGGCCACCTCTTCCCCTTCCTCCAGACCGCTTTCTATCAGATACCGGTCATCCAGCATGGGCCCAAGCACTACTTCACGCATGGCAAAGCGAGCACCGTTCTCTGATCCGGTACGAACATAAACCAGCGAGCGCTTCCCTGTCCACATCACCGCAGACACCGGAACGGAAATAAGTCCGGACCTTTCCTCCAGCCGGGCATCCACACGGCCTGTGACGAACATTCCCGGTTTCAGTTTCAAACCATCGTTTGTCACCACTGCCCGGGCCCGGGCAACCCGGGTTACCGGATCGATTATGGGATCAATGTAGGAAACCTTTCCCTGAAAGGATTCCCCGGGCAGCGACTTCACGGTAAAGTTCACCAGGTTGCCGGGATGTATCCAAATCAGATCCTGTTCATACACATCGAACAAAACCCACACCCGGGAAAGGTCGGCCAGGGTATACATTGCTTCTCCCCTGGCCACATAATCGCCTTCCTTCACCCGGCGTTCCATAACGAACCCTGACCGGTCGGCAGGTATATCAAACTCCCTCTGCGGGTTGCCTGATCGCAGGGTCTGCTCGATCAGGCTTTCAGGGATTTTCCAGTTTTTTATTTTTTCTTTTGCAGCGGCCAGCAAGGCAGGCTGTTCATTTTTGACTTTTTCAGCCTCGAAAAGCTCTTCCTGTGCTGTCACCAGTTCGGGTGCGTATATCGTGGCAATGGCCTGTCCTTTTCTGATGTACTGGCCGGAATAATTCACCATCAGTTTCTCGATCCGGCCCGGGATATGTGCCGGCTGGGTATAAACCAGGCGTTCATCCGTATCAATCATGCCATATAAGCGCACCGTTTTGGAGGCTTCTGTTTTCTCCACAGAAGCTGTCCGCACATTGGCCAGCTGCATGGCTGTTTCCGACAAGTGAATGGCTGCCGGGTCTGTTTTTCCAGGGTCTGTTTCATCCAGTGGGATCAGGTCCATCCCGCAGATGTGGCAGTCGCCGGGTTCGCTCTGCCTTATCTGTGGGTGCATCGAGCAGGTCCAGGTGGTATAAAGACCTGTTTCTTCCTGTACCGCCACTTTTTCTTCGCCTGTTCTTCCCGATGGCCCGCCAAAAATGAGCCGGCCGGCAATAAATCCAACAGCCAGCGCAACCAGGGCTGTAACATAAATCATTCTATTCGTTTTCATGGGAAACGGGTGTTTCTGACGTTAAATAATCGATTTTAGCCTGAGCGATATGAAATGCCGACAGGGCGGACATCAGGCTTTTCTCATACTGAAGAAGCTTCTGCTGCATTCGCAGCACTTCTTCGAACTCTTTGCCCGAATTTCTGTAAGCGGCCAGAAGCAATGACAGGGACTGCCGGGTGGTTTTGATCTGTTCCTCATAAAGCCGCACAAGCCGGAACTGCTGAGTCAGGTCAAACAGGGCCTGTTCGTATTCCGAAGAGAGCTCCCTGAACATATTCTCTTTCTGGCTGGTAAAACTTTCTTCCAGCAGACGGGCTTCCCGTTGTGCCGCCCTGTATTTTTCCCTGAACAGGGGTACGCTTACCGAGATCATGGGCATCAACACATCCCTGCCGTTGTCAGCAGATGACATTCCGGCAGGCTGACCCACCACCACATAATCCAGTCCAACCCCCACACCGGGCAACCCTTTTTTCCGGGCCACTTCCCTGCCTGCCTGCTGTGCCCGAATATTCATATCCAGGCCCGCCAGTACAGGATTCCTCTGCAGCAGGCTGTCTTTCCCTGTATAAACCGGTAAGCTTTCGGCCCTGAGCGAATCAGCCACCTCCACCGGTTCGGAAGACTCCCGGCCCAGCAGGTTGTTGAATGTTACAAGCAGCGGTTTCTCCCTGTCGTTCAGTATGTTCAGGCGTGTATTGGCTTCGTTCAGCATCAGGTCAACCCGCAGCACATCGGTTACAGGCACGGCGCTATTCTCCAGTTTCATAACAGCCAGATTTTTATACGAACGGAGAATTCGGATATTCTCCCGCTCAAGAGCTTTCCACCGGTTTATCTCAACCATTGGATAATAAGCAGAAGCTACTTGATAATAAAGACGATTCCGCGCACTCAGAAATTCCTGGTAGCGGGCTTCAGCCTGAAGGGCAGCCACTTCACCACGGGCTTTCAACGTTCCGAACCACGGAAACATCTGGGTAAGTGAAAATTTCGCCCTCTGCGGTCCCAGCCGGGTTTCTGCCGGTGATATGAAATATCCGAATGAAACCACCGGATCGGGCAATGCCCCGGCCTGCGGCACCTGCTGCAGGGCTGCCTCAAACCGGCTGTAGGCAGCCCGGAGGCCAGGGTTTTTCTCTGCGGCGCTCCGGAAATATTCATCCAGAGTCTGGGAATAGCCTCCGCCGGTCACCACCATCATAAATATCAGAAAAAGGTTCGTTCTTTTCATGTCGGCCTGTTTTTGAGTTTTCGTTCTTCTCTCCACGAGTACAGAACAGGAACAATAAAATAGGTGATGGCCGCTACCAGCATACCTCCGAATGCCGGTATGGCCATGGGGATCATAATATCGGCGCCACGCCCGGTGGATGTAAGTACAGGCAACAGCGCGATGATGGTGGTGGCAGAGGTCATTACCGCCGGCCTGATCCTTCTGAGCCCGGCCTGCACCACAGCCGCACGTACCTCCTGCCGGTTGCGAGGCCGGTTGCTGGCAAAACTCTGATCCAGGTAAGTTCCCATCAGTACACCATCGTCGGTAGCCAGGCCGAAAAGGGCGATAAACCCCACCCATACGGCAACACTCAGGTTCACCGGATGCATCATAAAAAGATCTCGCAGGTTGGTTCCGAACAGAGAAAAGTCGGCAAACCAGCTCTGGCCGTAAAGCCAGATCATCAGGAATCCTCCGCTGAAAGCCATGGCAATGCCTGTAAAGATCATCATGGAAGTGGTTACTGAGCGGAACTGAAAATACAGGATCAGAAAGACGATGACCAGCACCAGGGGAATGACAACCGACAGGCGTTTCTCGGCCCGTACCTGGTTCTCGTAGCTTCCAGAGAACTTATAACTCACCCCTTCGGGGACCGCCAGCTCACCCGCGTTGATCCTGGCCCGGATGGCTTCCCGTGCGTCGTTTACCACATCCACTTCGGCAGTTCCGTCCCTTTTATCGAAAAGCACATAACCCACAGGAAAGGTTTCTTCGCTTTTGATGGCCTGGGGTCCGCGTACATATTCCAAGTCCACCAACTGCCCGAGAGGGACCTGTGCCCCGGTGGGTGCCGGAACCAGTATCCTTTTCAACATTTCCGGGTTTTCACGCAACTCACGCGGGTAGCGCACCCTTACGGGAAAACGCTCGCGGCCTTCAACCGTGGAAGTAATTTTCATGCCTCCGATAGCCGTTTCAATAACCCGCTGAACGTCCTCCACATGCAGGCCGTATCTGGCAATCTCTTCCCGGTTGATGTTCAGGTGGATATAAGGTTTTCCAACCACACGGTCGGCAAAAACGGCATCTGTCTTTACCGATGGAACTTCTTTGAGTATCTCTTCCAGCTTCATTCCGAAATTTTCAATCGTGGGCAGGTCGGGACCGAATACCTTGATACCCATCGGAGCCCGCATTCCGGTCTGCAGCATCACCAGCCGTGTTTCAATGGGTTGCAGCCTGGGAGCCGAGGTCACTCCGGGAATACGGGTAACCTTCACTATTTCGTCCCAGATATTGTCAGGCGACTGAATATGCGGCCTCCAGTTGCGGTAATACTTGCCCCGGGGATGCGGGATAAGCTGTTCGCGTGTCACGTTCCGTTCAAGGGCTTCCTCATTGGTCAATGTATCTCCGGTTCTTAAACTAAACCACTATGGATTGGAAATCCATAGGTTTTGAAAGCGGTAAAGAATGA
>JBNGDI010000041.1:0-20271 GCA_049975425.1 Bacteroidales bacterium | reverse complement strand
ACAAATCACCGGGCCGATGCCCGGAACAGTTTATCGGACGACTGGAGGATCTTCATCCGCAGGTTTTCCGGATAATCGGGCCTGCTTTCCAGAAAGCGGGTGACCGTTTCAGCGGCGGTTTGGCTGTTATAGGTTCCCAGGGTGGCATCCAGCCAGCGTCCGGGGAAAAAGATATCGCCCGTGACCTGAATGTCTTCCAGCTGCTCCAGTGCAGGCAGAATGTATTGTTCCGACCGGGGATGATGAAACGGATGATGCAGCCAGGATAGGGATTGCAATACCCAGGGTTCGTGTTCCCGGTTGACGGCCCTGGCAAAACTGGCGAAGCAGGAATCACGCACGGCCGGATCGGGTGACAGGGCCTGGACCACAAAATCGAATTGTTCCAGCCGGTCGGGGTGGGTAATGGAAGCCCGCTGCCTCATCCGGATCTCTTCATATTTTTCGGGAAGCCGCAGCATCAGTTCATAGGCCAGCTCTGTCCGGTCGGTTTCGGAGAGAAGCAGGTGGCCGGCCTGTTCTTTTCCTTCCCATATCCGTGCCAGCCACCGGGTGGTTTCTTCCGAAACGGTCATATCGGAAAGGGCCATGAACCAGGTGCGCGCCATATCGGGGGTGGAAGCAGCCAGGGTTTTCTCTCTGAGCAAGCTTTCCAGCGGCGGCGCCCATTTTTCCCGGTCGGCCGGATCAAGAAATTGCCGGAACAGGGCATGGGCATACGACAGGATACGCCGGATAACCTGGCGGTTCGATTCCGTTTGCAGTTCATGGAGCATGAGATCCAGCAGTTCCCCGGGCTCTACCCGGCCGTGCATCAGGTTTTCCCACAGGTTGATCCAGCAAACACCGCGTTGCAGGGGTGTCAGATTCTGAAGGCCTTCCAGAAAGGCTTGCCGGCTGAGGGAATCGATTCGGAAATACCCGTAGCCCATGCCGTGGCTGTTGGGAAGGATATACCGCAGGGGGTGCGAACCGGGTGGCAGTTCAAGTATTATCTCATCTCCGGCAGTTTTTACAGGCAGGCAGGTATCCCTGTCTTCCCAGGCAGCCAGCAGGTGCAGGGTTTGCGGCCAGTTCCTGTTCCTTCCGGCCGGATCTTTTGCAGACAGCAAAATACTTCGATTGTTGCCTACCAGAGATGCATGGTAATGGGGCATACCTGCCTCTTCGATCCAGATTTTTTCCCATGTTTGCAGATCTTCTGCTGTCAGTTTGTCGAGTATCCCGATCAGGTCTTTCCAGGGGGCATTCCCAAAAGCAAAAGCATTCAGGTATTGTTGCAGCCCGGCCCTGAGAGCCTGTTCGCCCATGATCTGCTCCAGCATCCTCATGGCAATAGGCGCCTTGTGGTAAATAATATTCCCGTAAAGGGTCCCTGCATTGCACAGGTTGTCAAGTGGCTGAGCCACGGGATGGGTTCCGGCGGTACGGTCAGTTTCATAGGACGGGGGATAATGGTTCAGCAGAAAAAGCAGATCGTGGTCGATCTCCGGAAAAGAGGGATTCACGATCTTGTCGGCCATGAAACCGGCGAAAACTTCCTTGAGCCATACATCGTTAAACCATTCCATAGTGACCAGATCGCCGAACCAGATATGGGATGTTTCATGGGCGATAAGGTTGGCCCGTCCCAGTTGCTCCTGCAGATCGGGGGCCTCATTCAGCAATATACGGGTGTCACTGTAAAAAATCGAGCCGGGATGTTCCATTCCTCCGTATTGAAAGGAGGGAATGAGAACAAAATCGAACTTGTCGAAAGGATACGGTATGCCGGTATATTCTTCCATCCATGCCAGGGCATTTTCATGCAGCCTGAATACCTCATCCCGGTTTCTGAGCACCTTTTTTTGGTTGGTTTCCCGGTGAAAGAACCGCATGGTACCCCATGATGTTTCCTGTTTTTCCACCTCAAAAACCCCGGCGGCGAATGCAAACAGGTAAGTGGGAAGGGGAGGGGTGGGCCTGAAATCGATCCGTTTTCTGTTGCCCTGTGTCATGATCCTGTCTTCGGGGGCATTTGCAACGGCTTCCCAGTGGGCGGGTATTTCCAGGCTGCAGCTGAAGGTGGCCTTCAGATCGGGCTGGTCCATGCAGGGAAAGCAGGTGGAAGCCCTGTCGGGGACAAACAGGGTGTACAGGAATTCCCGGTTTCGGTTCAGCGATGATTCTCCGGCAAGGAAGCTGACAGAGATTTCGTTCCTCCCCCTTTTCAGGTAGCGGTTTTCAATAAGCAGGTGGCCTTTCTCCGATCGCACGGGGCAGGTTTTCTTGTTGGCGGTGATTTCATGCACCGACCCGGCCGGCTGCCTGAAATCGATTACCAGGGGCAAAGACCGGTTACTGAGCAGGAAACGCAGGGTGACCCTGCCCGGGATGGAATCGTCAATGGATTCCGGAATACTGAAAAAAACCTGGTACTCCAGGCTGTCGATGGTCTGTTTTCTCAGGGAGGCCAGTTCCCGGCTGATACCCGGTTCGGTGATAACAGGGGATAGCTTCTGGCAGGCTGTTACCGGAAGAAAAAAGATCAGCAGGCAAAGGAATGAATTTTTCATTGAGAGGAAAGATTTATGTAAAAACGGAGGATCAATAGAAAACATGGTATGAAAATATATAAAAAAACCATTTCTAAAGGAAAGTTACCGTGTTTTGAACCCGGAAGCCTCAGGAGTTGTTATCTGAATAGGGATAATATTTATACCTTTATCATCATTTTCAAATAAACGGGATGCCCGATGGATGTTTCCGGAAAATATTTCCGAAGAACCCTGTTAGCAGGAATGGTATGGGTTATTTCGCTGTCGTCTGTTGCGCAGTCGGACGGGGAAGATCTTCTTTCCATGGTCCGTGAAGGAGATCTGGCCTCTTTGAGGAAGGAGATCAGGCATGCCGATCTGAATGCCCGGTACGGGGAGGAAGAAAAAACCCTGCTGCAGGCGGCCATGGAAAGCCGCCAGGCAAAAACAGCCAGATACCTTTTGCGGAAGGGGGCAGACCCCAACCAGACGGTGGGAGGGGTTCCTTTGCTTATTGCAGCCGTGGCCATGCAGAATTTCGATATGGTGAAACTGCTGCTGAATTATGGGGCGGAAGTGGACGCAAAAGATGAAAAAGGGAATACCGCCCTCATCTTTGCCGCTTATATGGGGAACCAGGAAATTGCCAGTCTGCTGGTGCGGGAAGGGGCCGATTACAATTATGAAAATGCAGCGGGGAAAACGCCTCTTGACTATGCCATTCAGTTCAGAAATGCAGAAGTTTCCTCCTTTTTACGGTCCCTGAATGCCAGAAGCCGCTCGAGGTTTTACCCCGATTATCATGACGGGCCGCATATAGTATGGCATGGAAGCGAAGAGCCTTTTGTTTTCTATATGTACCGTGACAGTGCCACTGATCAGGTGGGATTCAGGACGGAACGCCTCAGCCGGACGAAAAATCCCTTTATATTGAGGGGGTTTTCTGCCGATACCCTTTCGTATCCCGTGTATCCCGGTCTGGAACCCGGACCTGCCCGGTGCTCGGGTGTTAACCGTATCCTGGTGATGGGAGATGTGCACGGGGGTTTTGGTCCAATGAAAGACCTTCTGATCAGGTACGGAGTGATAGACAGCCGGCTGAACTGGACATGGGGCGACGGACATCTGGTTTTTGTGGGCGATGTATTTGACCGGGGCGATAAAGTAACAGAAGCCCTGTGGCTGATATACCGGCTGGAACAACAGGCGGCAGAGACAGGGGGAAGAGTGCATCTTCTCCTGGGGAACCATGAACAGATGATCATGGAAAGCGATCAGCGGGATATATCCACGAAATATTTCTACCTAACCTCTTCCCTCGGTATATTTTATCCTGATTTGTTTTCCCTTGATACGGAACTGGGACAATGGCTCAGAAAAAAACCGGTGATGGTCCGGATCAATGACGTGCTGTTCGTTCATGCCGGTATATCCCCCGGATTTCTGCAAACAAGGCCTGACCTTGAAGATGTGAACCGGTTGATGCGGGGTTACCTGCACGGCAGGCCCGATACCACGAGGCTCGACGACCTGAGGCTCCTGCTCGGGGAACAGGGCCCCCTGTGGTACCGCGGGTATTTTATTTCGGGAAGTCAGTATTCCCGGGCCGACAGTTCTTTCGTTGAGTCGGTGCTGGATTATTTCGGAGTGAAACGCCTGGTAGTGGGCCATAACAATGTGGAGGAGATCACTCCGCTGTACAGGGGAAAGGTGATTGCCGTGGATGTTCCGTATTATACCGGAAAAAGGGAGATACAGGCCCTGCTCATCAGGGATGACAGGTTATTCAGGGTCAGAGCCGACGGAACAGAGGAAGAGCTGGACACAGGCCCGGACGGTTCCTCCGGTAAAGCAATCCGGAAATGATTGGAAGAATGATCAGAAAATTCCCCGTTTTTCTAATGATGGTGTGGACCTGCCTGATATTCCAGGGAATTATACTGAGCCTGGATGCCCGGCAACCGCTACCGGCCGATACTTCCAACGTGCCGGGAAACGGTCATTACCTCTTCTCCACCGACAGCCTGCTGTACCTTGCGCTCGAAGCCGATTTCCATAGCATTCAGTACGATACGGGGGATGACAACCGCTGGCATGAAGCCAGGCTCATTCTTTACCGGGGGCGGAACGACAGTGTGATCATGCCGGTGGAACTGGAAACCCGCGGGCATTTTCGCCGGTCGAGGAAAACCTGCGATTTTCCCCCCCTGCGTATCCGGTTCGACACGGATTATACCAATGAAACCGTTTTCCAGGGACAGAGACGCCTCAAAATGGTTACCCATTGCCGGTCAAAACAACCGGCTTATGAACAATTCTACATGCGGGAATACCTTTTATACAGGATATACAACCAGCTTACCGGCCTTAGCTTCCGGGTCAGGCCGGCCATGATCACTTACCGGGATATTTCCGGGAAATCTTCCGGCCTGGTGAAGTTCTCTTTCTTCCTGGAAGATGATGACGATATGGCCTCACGTAACGGTGGTGTAATAGCTGAAGTAATGAATGTGGCCCAGTATAAGCTGGATTATGACCAGGTGCTGCTGTTTGTTATTTTTCAGTACTTTATAGGAAACACCGACTGGTCGGTTCCAGCCCTGCACAATGTAAAGCTCTTTTCACCCGGTGAAGGCGGGCCCCTTCAGCCCGTTCCCTATGATTTTGATTTTTCGGGAGCCGTCGATGCCCCCTATGCGGTTCCCGATCCGAAACTGCCGATAAGCAATGTGAGGCAGCGGTTATTCCGTCATTATTGCGTTCCCCGGGAGGATCTTCAATCCGTTTTCGATCTTTTTCTGGAACGGAAAGAGGATATTTACAGCCTGGTTATTCAATTCCCACTTCTAACAGAACGAAATCGAAAAATAACCCTGAAATATTTTGATACGTTTTATGATATTATTCAGAATGAAAAAAGAATTAAAAGAGAATTCCACAGAATGTGCTGGTAAGAAGAGGTATATGAAAGGCATACATGTCCTGCTCTTCCTTTTTCTTCTCACTGTTCTGCTGCATGGCTGCCGGTGGCAACCTTCTTCCGAAACCCTGTACATTGTGCAGTCCAGCGATATTCACGGCGCCATATTGCCCCATGACTTTGTGCGCGATACGGCCGCCGGCACATCCCTGGCTCATGCCATGCATGTGATCCGGGAATTCAGGGAATCGGGCGGGGTTGTCCTGCTCGATAACGGGGATATCCTGCAGGGCCAGCCGCTGGTTTATTATTCGAATTTTGTGGATACTGCCCGCCGGCATATTTGTTCCGATGTGATGAATTACATGGGGGTGGATGCCGCTACCGTGGGGAATCACGATATTGAAGCCGGGCACGGGGTTTATGACCGGTTGCGGGAAGAATTCCGTTTTCCCTGGCTGGCAGCCAATGTGATCGACCGCAAGACGGGAGAGCCTTATTTCACACCCTATGCAGTGATCAGAAAAGCAGGCTGGAAAATCGCCGTTCTGGGTCTGACCACTCCGGCTGTTCCGCAATGGCTTCCTGAAAAACTGTGGGAGGGAATGGAATTCCGGGATATGCTGGAGACAGCCAGGGAGTGGGTTCCCGTGATTCTGGAAAAGGAACAGCCCGACCTGATGGTGGGACTGTTCCATACTGGCACAGGAACGGCGGATGAAACGGTCAGAATGGCTGAAAATGCCGGAAGGCAGGTGGCAACCCGGGTGTCCGGTTTCGATATAGTTTTTACCGGGCATGACCACCGGGCCGTGCAAACCACAGTGGTAAATGTCCGTGGCGATTCAGTGCTCATTTTGAACCCCGGAAGCCATGCCGCTTATCTTTCCGTGGTGGAAGTGCGCATGGAAAACGGCCGGCCGGTTCTCAGCCCTTTGCTGGTTCCCCTGGAAGAGGTTCCGGCAGACAGGGAGTTTGTTGAAAGATACCGGGGTTTCCGTCAGGAGGTGGAGGACTACCTGTCGCAACCCGTTGGCAAACTGACCCGCTCTGTGTACGCCCGCGAGGCCATTTTCGGCGATGCGGCCTTTACCGATCTGATCCATCGCATTCAGATGGATGTGTCCGGAGCTCCGGTTTCGTTTACCGCCCCCCTGGCCATGGATGCCCGGGTGCCGGCGGGGGAGATTACCATACGGGATCTTTTTGCCCTGTACCGGTATGAAAACTTTTTATACGCCATGGAACTCAGGGGGAGTGAAATACGCGACTACCTGGAATATTCGTATGCAGGCTGGTTTGATACCATGACCGGTCCCGGAGACCATCTGCTCCTGTTCCGGAAAGATGAGAACGGGGAACCCGTGTATGCGGAGTCGTCCCGGAGCTACCGGCTGGCAAGGCCCCCGTATAATTTCGATTCTGCCGAAGGCCTGGAATACCTGGTGGATGTGAGCACCCATGCCGGCGAAAGGGTTCAGATCCTGTCGATGGAAGGCGGAGCACCGTTCTATCCAGATTCCCTCTACCCGGTGGCGGTCAATTCTTACCGTGGCAGCGGAGGAGGAGGGCACCTGACCGCCGGTGCAGGTATTCCTCCGGAAAAACTGGCAGACAGGATCAAATGGTCAACCCCGCACGACCTGAGGCAATCGATGATTGAATGGTTCAGGGAACAGGGTACGGTAGAACCGGCTTGTTCGGATAACTGGACCGTCATTCCCGAAAGCTGGGTTGCCAGGGCAAAAAAGAGGGATTTCGCACTGCTTTTTCACGAAAGCATAACACTAAATTAACCCGGAAGGGTTTTTATTTAGATTGAATTTAATTAAATTGCACCGCAAAATAACAAATATGAAAAGCAGAATATCATTAGTATTTCTGGCGGGACTTATTCTCATTTCTGTGTGGTCATGCCAAACCCTTGAAAAAGAACCTGTACCGGAAGTCAGGAATGTGATCCTGCTCATAGGAGACGGAATGGGTGCATCTCAGCTTTATGCCGGCATGGTGGAGAGCGAAACCCCACTTTTTATGGAACGTTTTCCTGTGGCCGGTTTTCAGAAGACTTATTCATTCAGCGACTATATCACCGATTCAGCTGCTTCGGGCACAGCCCTGGCTACAGGAAAGAAAACCCGGAACGGAATGATCGGGATGGATCCTGACAGTGTACCGGTAAAAAGTATATTAGAGCTGGCCGAAGAACAAGGAATGGCCACCGGGCTGGTGGCTACCGTAGCCATCACCCATGCCACTCCCGCTTCCTTCATTGCCCATCAGGTGAACCGGAATATGTACGAAGAAATTGCCGCCGATTTTCTGGCTACCGAAGTAGATGTGTTTATCGGAGGAGGCAAAGACCATTTTACCCGGAGAAAAGACTCACTGAACCTGCTGACGGAACTGGAAGCCAGGGGATATTACCTGGCTGAGTCTCTGGAAGAAGCCGGTGAACTGGAAGACGGAAAGCTTGCCTGTTTGCTTGCTCCCGGGCATTTGCCCACCTGGTCGGAAGGACGTGGCGATATGCTTCCACAGGCTGCCGAAATAGCCCTTAACTTGTTGAACCACAATGAAAAGGGCTTTTTTATCATGATTGAAGGATCCCAGATAGACTGGGGAGGTCATGCCAATGACCTGAAGTATGTAGTGAATGAAACCCTCGATTTTGACCGGGCAGTGGGGAAAGCGCTTTCTTTTGCCGAAAAGGACGGCCATACCCTGGTGATTGTTACCGCCGATCATGAATGCGGCGGCCTGACCCATGTGGGGGGCAGTATCGGGGAACACCGTGTTGAAGGCCATTTTTCAACAGGTGACCACACGGGAGTGATGGTGCCGGTACTGGCTTTCGGACCGGGTGCTGAAGAGTTCGGGGGAATATATGATAATACCGATGTGTTTATAAAGATCAGAAACCTGCTCAATCTGGAGGAGGAATAGGTCAGGCCGTATGATGAAAATTCAGCCATACGCCGTTTACCTGCTGGTTTTTCCTTTTATTCTGACCTCCTGTCCTGAACGGAGCCCTTCGGAATTATCCGGGGGAAAGACGTTGAAAGCCACACCCCAGTTGTACATCAGTTATCTGCCGGCTGAAATCAGGGAAAACAGCGGGATGATCCTGTATGATGGACTGGTATGGACTTTTAACGACAGCAGGGGCGAGCCGTTGGTGTACGGATTGCATCCCCGCACCGGCGAGATTCTTCGCCGTATCCGGCTCGATGGGGCGGAAAACCGCGACTGGGAAGCAATTGCACAGGATGAGTATTATATCTATGTGGGAGATGTGGGTAACAACAGCGGGGCGCGCACCGATCTGAAGATCTACCGTTTGCGGAAAGGCGATATGCCTGACGGACCGGAGGGCAGGGTGCCCACCGAAGCGATCAACCTGTTGTATGAAGAACAGTGGGTCGGCGGGGAACTGATCCCCGACCGCCGGTTCGATTGTGAGGCCATGGTGGCATGGCACGACAGCCTGTTCCTTTTTACCAAAGACTGGGTGAATGAACAAACAATGATCTTTTCTTTTCCTGCTGTGCCCGGTGTGCACCGGTTGAACCCAACTGACAGCTTTCCGGCCGGAGGCCTGATAACAGGCGCTGCTTTTCTGCCCGGCGAACCCCTGCTGGTTCTTTGCGGATACAGTAACTATGCCCCTTTTTTATGGCTGTTTCAGGGTTTCGAAAGTCCGGATTTTTTTTCCGGGGAAACAATACGTATTGAAATGCCCGAATTATTCAGGATACAGACAGAAGGGGTTTATCTGAAGAATGCCGACAGTCTGTTCATCTCTTCCGAAGCCACCGACATGCCCCCCCAGATGTATCTGCTGAAACTGAAATCATTCAGGAACCGGAAGGAATAATCCGCCCGTTCATTCCGCATTTTGCTTACCTTTGTTTCCTGATGGGCAGGCAACAGAACAACCATAACAACCTGTTTGCAGAAGGGAGAAAGCTCCCCCTGATGGAGGAGTTTTATTCCATACAGGGCGAAGGGCATCATGTAGGGAAACCCGCCTATTTTATCCGGCTGGGAGGCTGTGATATAGGATGCAGCTGGTGTGATACGAAAGTGTCGTGGAATGCTGCATTGCATCCTGCAGTGAAAGCCGATACCGTGGTTGAGCATGTTTTAAAAGCAGGAGCCCGGTCGGTGGTGGTGACCGGGGGCGAACCCCTGATGTACGACCTGAACTATCTGTGCCGGAAACTGAAGGAAAACGGATTGACTACCTATCTGGAGACTTCCGGGGCCCATCCTCTTTCGGGGGAATGGGACTGGATATGCGTTTCGCCCAAGCCTTCCCGGCCACCCCTGGATTGGGCTGCTGAAAGAGCCGATGAGTTGAAAGTGATTATTCAATCCCGTGCCGATCTTTCGTGGGCCGAGGCCAGTGCAAAAAAAATGGGGGAAAACTGTATGCTTTACCTGCAGCCCGAGTGGAGCCAGTATACGAGGATCCTGCCTATGATCATCGATTATGTGAAACGGCATCAGGAGTGGATGATTTCCATCCAGGCCCATAAGTTCATGCACATTCCCTGAAAACCGGTATGATTCTTGCCTGCATAAAACAAAAACCCATGATCCGCCTGCTTTTGCCGCTGTCATTTCTTTTTCTGTTTCCGGTATTGCTGGATGCCCAGGGGGAATACTCCACCAGGTCAAAGAAAGCCATTTCACTGTATGAAAAAGGATATCAGAATTACAGCATCATGCGGTACGATCAGGCGGTAAAAGATCTGAAGGCGGCGATCAGGCAGGACAGGAATTTTATAGAACCCTATTTTATTCTGGCCGATATCAGTCGACTTCAGGATGATCCCGACCAGGCCATCGACTGGTACCTGCAGTCGCTTTCCATCAATCCCGATTACCATCCCGAGGTGTATCTTTACCTGGCCGAGCTGGAAATCAAAACGGCCCGTTACGGGGAAGCGGAAGGCCACCTGCTTGCATGTCTCGGGAGGGAGAACCTTCGGCCCAGGGCACGCGAACGGGCCGGGTTTCTGCTGAAATGCAGCCGGTTTGCTCTGGAAGCCCTGAAGAATCCGGTTCCTTTTGAACCCGTTAATCTGGGCGACAGTGTGAACTCGGAGCTGGACGAATACTGGCCTTCCATGACGGCCGACGGGGAAATCCTGGTGTTTACACGCCTTGTTCCCAGCCGTTATCCCTCGCAGCCCGGTCAGGAGCCGTATCAGGAAGATTTTTTCACGAGCCGGAAGGCCGATACGGCCTGGTCGCTGGCAAAAAATATGGGACCTCCGGTCAACACCCTCTGGAATGAAGGAGCCCAGTCGCTTTCAGCCGACGGGCAATATATGTTTTTTGCCGCATGTAACCGCAGCGACGGAATGGGAAGCTGCGATATATACATGAGCCGCAGAACTGCCAGGGGATGGAGCGAACCGGTGAATGTGGGTCCGCCCCTGAACACAAAGGCCTGGGAATCCCAGCCATCCATTTCTCCCGACGGGCTGTCGCTGTATTTTGTTTCCAACCGTCCGGGTGGAGAAGGGAATATGGATATATGGGTCAGCCGCCTGAAGCCCGAAGGTTCATGGGGAACCCCTGAAAATTTGGGGCAACCGGTCAATACCCCGGAAAATGAGAATTCACCTTTTATTCATTTTGACAACCGTACCCTGTATTTTTCATCCGACGGCCATCCGGGAATGGGCGGTTTTGATATTTTCCGCTCCCGCATGGACAGCGCCGGAAATTTTTCCGATCCCGATAATATAGGATATCCCATCAACACACATTACGATGAGACCGGCCTGGTAGTTAATGCTGCCGGTGACCTTGCTTATTATGCCTCTGACCGTTTGCCCGGGAAAAACCGCGACCTGTATGTGTTCGAGCTGTATCCGGAAGCACGACCCGATCCCGTGACATACCTGAAAGGGGTGGTGTATGATGCCGATACCCGGGAAAGGCTGACAGCCCGTTTTGAACTGATCGACCTGGCTTCGGCTGAAACCGTTATGGAGGCAACTTCCGGCCGGAACGGGGAGTTTCTGGTTAGTCTTCCCGCCAACCGCGATTACGCACTGAATGTATCTCGCACAGGCTATCTGTTTTATTCCGATCATTTTGCCCTGACGGGGGAATATACGCGCCCCGATCCGTTCATCAGGGATATTCCCCTCACACCCATCCGGGTGGGTGAATCGGCCGTATTGAACAATATTTTCTTTGAGTTCGATTCCGATTCCCTCCTTCCCGCCTCACGGGTTGAGCTGGACAAACTGGTGGGTTTCCTGGACAGTAACCCCAATCTGGAAGCAGAACTGGGGGGGCATACCGACTGGACGGGGCCGGATGAATACAATGAAAGGCTGTCGATGCGAAGGGCACGGGCGGTTTACCGGTATCTGGTGAACGAAGGAATCGATCCGGAGAGGCTGTCATACAGGGGATATGGCGAACGGCAGCCGGTGGCCGACAATGAAACGGAAGAAGGCAGGGCCCTGAACCGGAGAACCGAACTTAAAATCACCGGGATCCGGTAACGGATTCTTTTTTCATTGACTTCCTGTTTTTATCTTTGCACGAAAACAAGGAAAACCCATGGAGCATTGCAACCGCGAAGAGAACAAGGCACAGTGCAACTGTACCTATCCGTGCAGCCGGAAAGGACGCTGCTGCGACTGCCTGGCATACCACCGGCGGAACGGCGAGCTGCCTGCCTGTTATTTCCCCGACGATGTGGAAAAAGGATACGACCGGTCGGTGGATAATTTTATCAGGATATACCGGGAACGGGGGATATGCTGGAATTGAGCCTTCCTGTCCGTATCCGGTTCCTGTTTATTTTTTCCGTATTTTATCGCCTTCTTTTACTTCCAGCCGCAGAGGATTGATTTCTTCTCCCCAGTATATGGTAGTGTGGGGGAAGGGAATCTCGATGCTTCTGCTGTCGAAAGCTTTTTTGAGCCTTCTGCGGTATTCCCTGCCGGCGGTCCATTGCTGTCCTGGCACCGTTTTCAGGCGGGCCTTTATTACCACCGCACTGTCGCCGAACTGATCCACACCGAAAATTTCCAATGGTTCGGCAATCATGTTGCTGAATTCCGGATCGTTCTGCAGGTCTTCGCCCACTTCCTTCATAACCCGTGTTACCTCGTCCGTATCTTCCTTGTATGCCACACCGACATCGAATACCATGGCCGACCATTCCTTGGTCATGTTTGAGAGGGTGTTGATCTTTCCGTTCTGGAAAACGTGCACCACCCCGGAAAAATCACGCAGGGTAATGGTACGCAACTCGATTTTTTCTACCAGGCCGCCTGTGCCGTTGATTACAGCTACATCGCCTGTGCGGATCTGGTCTTCCAGGAGAATGAAAAACCCGGTGATGAAATCCCGCACCAGTTCCTGGGCACCGAATCCAACTGCCAGACCGATGATTCCGGCACTGGCAATGATGGGGCCAATATCCACTCCGAATTTTTTCAGAAGGATCATGATGTAAATGGTCCAGATAATAATGGAAATGATGCTCCGTACTATTCCCATCAGCGTATTGATCCTTTTTTCCGTTTCCAGGGTATTTACATTTTCATTCTTCTCTGCGCGGTGAACCAGGGTCTTTTTCAGCCTGCGCAGGCCGAAACGGCTGATCCTGAGAAGAACCAGAACGATAATGGTCAGGATGAGAATGGAAGGAAGCTCGGTGACAGCCCAGTTAAGGAATTTCCTTAAAAGCTCCTGCCAGAATTCTGAAGTAATAAGTTGTTCCATGTTGTTGTTTTTAAATGGACAGAAAAAGGTGGCTCACAGGCCACGCGTCAATTTCCCAATAAGATAGTAATTATCTGCGAGAATCGGGCAGGAGGGGAAGAAAAGTCTTCCTGTTCCTTTTGGTTCGTCTTCCCGGAAGACCATAATAAAACACCCGGTGGTATGCCGGGTGTTTTTTTGGTATGCAATCAGTTGCCCGATTTGTCGGGAAAGGGAGGAATGGGGGGCAGTTCTCCGGGAGATTTCTTGATCTCTTCCAGAATCACCTCAATGGCTGTGTCAAGCTGGGCGTCGATTCCTTTGTATACATCAGCCGGATCGTTTTCCACCACAATATCGGGGACCACCCCTTCCCCTTCGATCACAAAGCCCTTTCCATCTTTGTCATAGGGTGCATAGGAGGGTGTGATGATGGAGCCTCCGTCGATCAGCGGAACGGCACCGCTGTAACCTACCACTCCGCCCCATGAACGGGTCCCGATGGTTTTTCCGATCTCATTTACCTGAAAACGGTAGGGGAACAGATCCCCGTCGGATGCCGAATATTTATCAAGCAGGGTGACCTTGGGCCCCACGTGCATCCCCACGGGGTTTGGATCTCCTTCTTTCTGCCCGGTATGCATGGTCATGTAAGTGAGTTGTCGCATCAGGCGCTCGATGATCATGGGCGATACATTCCCTCCGCCGTTCCCGCGGACATCGATGATCAGCCCTTCTTTCGAAAGCTGGGGATAAAAATGTTTGGCAAATTCATTCAAACCGGTGGGACCCATATCGGGAATGTGGATATATCCCACTTTTCCGCCGGTTTTTTCAGTTACATGGGCAATGTTGTTTTGCACCCATTCGTAATAGTACAGGCCCGATTCGTCGGAAATGGGCGTTATCAGCACTTCGCGGCTTCCTTCTGCCGTGGGCTTGCCGTTCACACCGAGCAATACTTCATGGTCTGCCTTTCCAACCAGGAAGGAGTAAATATTGTTCATTTCACGTGTTGGCCGGCCGTCAATGGAAATAATGTAGTCGCCTTCACTCACATTCACTCCCACCGCACGCAGGGGAGAAACCAGCCGGTCGCTCCAGTTGGCGCCTTTGAGGATCCGGTCGATGCGGTAATAGCCGCTTTTATCACGGCTGAGCCGGGCTCCCAGCAAGCCGGTGTGAATGCGCTCGGGCATCGGCCGTTCTCCGTTGTTTACATAGGCGTGCCCCACATTCAGTTCTGCAATCATTTCTCCCATCAGGTACGCGAGGTCGGAGCGATGGGCCACGTAAGGCACCATCACGTTGTATTTGTCGTAAATCGCTTCCCAGTCAACCCCGTGCATGTTCGGTGCATAGAAGAAATCACGCATGTGGCGCCAGCTTTCGTTGAACATCTGCTGCCATTCTGCTTTCAGGTCTACCAGCACTTTCATTTCCGATACGTCTACCGGCTTGTCGATACTGACCTTTCCCGATGGCGGGTCGATCACGCCCCACTGGCCGTTCATCCTCACCAGCATCTTCTTCCCGTTTGGGGATATGGTGAAGCTGATATTGCTGCCCAGTTCAGTTTCCTTTTTCGTTTTCAGATCGAATACTTTTGTGGCGGATCCGGGGCTGGTGGATGAACGCACCTGGTAATAGATCTTACCGTTCACAGCCGTTACATTGTAATAATTGGCGGGAGTTACCGGCAGGCCGATAATCCGTTCACTGATGCCGTCCAGGTCGATTTTCAGATCGCTGTTTTCCGCCTTTTCATTCGAAACCTTTTCTTCCTCGCCGATCTTTACCACATCATTCTCAGGGGCAAAAGGTGAGGGAGTGTCTTTTGCAAGGGTGACCAGATAGATCCGGCTCATGTCTACATAGGCATGGTTCCATTCGGTCTGGCTGTAAATGGGATTGAAGTCCCTGGCCGAAGTGAACAGGAGGTATTTCCCGTCCCTGCTGAACGAGGGGTTGTACGAATCGTACCATCCTTCGGTAACCCGGAATGAACGTCCCGTTTCAAGGGAATACAGCCTAACGACTGACATATCACGCTCCGGTTTGGTATATGCGATCCATTTGCTGTCAGGCGACCAGCTGTAGCTGAACGAGGGAGAACGGTCAGAGGTAGCTACCGTGGTGACTTTTTTCGTTTCAATGTCAATACAATTCAGTTCCTGGTCTTTGGTGTGGAACAGGATCTTTTTGCTGTCGGGCGACCAGTCGAGGGTGAAAATATAGGTTTCTCCTCCCTTTGTCAGCTGCACGGGTTCTCCGCTGCCGTCCTGGTTCATAAGGTATATTTCAAATTCGCCTGTGGCGTCGGAAATATAAGCAATGTATTTGCCGTCGGGCGACCAGGCGGCATTCCGCTCATGCACACCCGGCGTGGCTGTGAGGTTATAGGTAACACCGTTCCTCGACGGGACCGAAAACAACTCTCCCCGTGCGCTGAATACCACCCTTTTACCGTTGGGGGAAAGGCTTCCACCACGGATGCTTTTGCTTGCATCTTTCCATTCGTGGCGGGCGTAGGGCTGATCGTTGGCAATGGTGATGGTCAGTTTTTTCGCCTGCTGGGCAGCCACATCGAACAGATAAATATACCCTCCTTTCTCAAAAACAATATATTTCTGGTTGTGGGAGGGAAATTTGATATCGTAATCGGTAAAATGGGTTACCTTGCGGGTTTCCCCTGTACCGGTATGGTAGGCGAACAGGTTCATGGTGCGGTCGCGGTCGGACAGAAAGTAGATTTCTTCTCCTATCCACATGGGAATGATGTCCTGTGCCGGATGGTCTGTAATCTTTTTTACTTCTCCCGTTTCGAAATCGTAGATGCGGATGTCGTCGGCCATGCCGCCCCGGTAGTATTTCCAGGTGCGGAATTCCCTGAACACCCAGTTGAAAGCCAGCTTGTTTCCGTCCGGGGAATAGGAGCAGAAACCTCCGTCGGAAAGGGGGATTTCTCCGGAAAGTCCCCCTTCGGGAGAAACCGTGAACAACTGCCCGCGGAAGTCGTTGAACGATTGTTTCCTCGAACGGTACACAATGTGTTTGCCGTCGGGCGACCATGTTATGACAATGTTGTTCGGCCCCATGCGGTCGCCGATATCATCCCGGCCCAGGGTGGCGGTGAAGGTGAGTCTTTCGGGCACACCTCCTTCGGCAGGAATGAGGAACACCTCGGTGTTCCCGTCATACTGCCCGGTAAAGGCAATGTGTTTTCCGTCGGGCGAAAAACGCGGAAATACTTCATACCCGTTATGTGAGGTCAGTTTCCTGGCCATCCCTCCGTTTATACCTGTGGTGTACAGATCACCGGCATAGGAGAATACCAGCCGGTCTCCCGACACCGTGGGAAACCGCAACAACCTGGCTTCCTCCGTGGCAGCCGCCATATGAACGAATGCCAGTGTGAGGACAAAGATCAGAGCCATACATTTTTTCATGAGATACTTTTTTTTGGTGATTGAAATATTGAATTGGAGAAACAAATATAACGGAAATGTTCCGGAAAGAAGGCGGAAATATTTCGTACCGGCGTTATTTGTTCTGGCCGGTGAAATGAACTTCCTGACGGATCAATGGACTAAATACCGGGCACTTCATGAAATTATGGAAACGAATCATTACTTTTGGGGTTCGGCCCGGTTTTCTTGCTGCCCGAGAAGTGGTGATTTTGTAATTATCTGATTATTTAGTTATTGGTATGAAGCCTGTGCATGCTTTTCTCGCCGGAATGTTTTTGAGCATAATCCCTGCATACAGTCAGGGTATTCCCGGAATACCCGGGGAAGGATATCACGATCCTCCCTTTCTGCAGTATGAACATTCGGTGTGGGTGGATTCGCTGATGGGGAAGCTTTCCCTGGAGGAGAAGATCGCCCAGCTCTTTATGGTCAGAGCTTATTCGAACAGGGATGAGGAACATATGGAATACCTGGAACAGATGGTGCGCAGGCATAAGGTGGGGGGAGTGCTTTTCTTTCAGGGAGGGCCGGCCAGGCAGCTTTCCCTTACCCGGCATTTGCAGGAGCTGGCCGATGTGCCTTTGCTGGTGGCTCTTGACGGGGAATGGGGGCCCGGTATGCGGCTGGATTCTACTCTTTCCTATCCCCGGCAGATGATGCTGGGAGCCGTACCGGACGATTCCCTGATTTACCTTATGGGGCAACACATTGCTGAACAGTTCGGCAGGCTGGGAATCCACTTGAATTTTGCCCCGGTGGTGGATATCAACAACAATCCCATGAATCCCGTGATCAATAGCCGCTCATTCGGAGAAGACCGGTGGAATGTGGCGGTGAAGGGACTGGCGTATGCACTGGGCCTGCAGTCGGGACACCTGTTGTCAACAGCCAAGCATTTTCCCGGCCACGGCGATACCGGTACCGATTCGCACCACGCCCTTCCGCTGATACCGTTTCCTAGGGAAAGGCTCGATTCGCTGGAGCTGTTTCCATACCGGTTTATGATTCCCAGGGGGCTGGGAGGGGTGATGGTGGCACATCTGGAGGTGCCCGCCTTGGATCCCCTGTCAGGCGTTGTGTCAACGCTTTCTGAAAAAATCGTAACCGGTGTGTTGCAGGAAGAACTGGGTTTCAGGGGGCTGGTGGTAACCGATGCTCTCGATATGAAGGGTGTTACAGGTGCACGATCGCCGGGTGACCTGGAACTGGCTGCTTTTCAGGCCGGGAATGACATTCTGCTGCTTTCCGAAAACATCCCCCGGGCCATTCAAACCATCCGGAGGGCAGTAAGAAGAGGACACATTGCCGAAGAAGAGATCGACCGACGATGCCGGAAAGTCTTGGCTGCCAAACAATGGGCCATGGCAGTCCGTTTGCCGGAACCGGCCACAGACAGCCTGTACCGCGAGCTGAACCGTCCGGAATACCTTGCACTGAAGCGCGATCTGATCGCTTCGGCCATTACCCTGCTCACCAACCGGGATTCCCTGCTTCCCCTTCGTGATATCCACACCCTCCGCATGGCCACGGTTAGCATCGGCCATAGCGATCACACCCCATTTCAGCAACAGATCGATTCGTATGCCCCCGTGGGCCATTACAGCCTGCCGAAAGACGCATCACAAAAGGATATGCTTCAGCTTCTCGGGCGGCTGAAAGGGTACGACCTGGTGCTTGCCGGGATCCACGATACCCACGAGATCCCCTCGCGGCGGTTCGGAATTACCGATCAGACCATAGCCTTTATAGATACCCTGGTGGTGTCGGTTCCCACAGTGGTGGATGTGTTTGCCAACCCTTACAGCCTGGCATTTTTTTCCCGCCTGAACCGGGCACAGGCCGTGATCATGTCGTATGAAGATACTCCCCTGGCCCAGGAATATTCCGCCCAGCTGATCTTCGGGGGCATACCCGCCCGGGGCAGGTTGCCGGTGACTGCTTCACCTGAATTCAGGGCAGGGCAGGGGCGGTCTACTTCCAAAACCAGGCTGGGATTCGGCATTCCCGAGCAGGAAGGGATGAGTTCAGAGGTGATGAGAGGCATCGACAGCCTGGTGCAAATGGCTATCCGCGAGAAAGCCACGCCGGGTGGCCAGGTTCTGGTGGCAAGGAACGGCCGGGTGGTATACCATAAAGCTTTCGGATACCACACCTATCAGAAACGGCAGCCTGTGCTGACCGGCCACCTGTACGACCTGGCTTCGATTACAAAGATCGCTGCCACCCTTCCGGCCCTGATGCGCCTGTATGAGCAGGGACTGATCTCCCTGGATGAGCGGGTGGGGAAATACCTGCCGGAGCTGGATACAACCGACAAAGGAGACCTTAAACTGATCGATATCCTGACCCACCAGTCGCGGCTGAACGGATGGGTTCCGTTTTACCGCCATACCCTTGAGCCGTTGGACACCTCACAGGACCTGTATGCCAGGGAAATATCCGACAGGTACCCCTACCGGGTGGATACCCGACTGTACCTGAACCGCGATTATCAGTTCAGGCCCGGTATCTACCAGTCGCAGTTTTCCATGAATTATCCGGTGCAGGTTGCAGAAAACCTTTTCATCAACCGGCATTATACCGACAGCATCAATGCCATGATTGCCGCTTCAGCCCTGAGGGAAAAGAAGGAGTATCATTACAGCGACCTGGGCTTTTACTGGTTCCGGCAGATCATTGAGCGGATGACAGGTGAATCGCTGGAGAATTATGTTGCCGCCCATTTTCATCAACCCCTGGGGGCTTTTGATATGGTGTTCCGGCCCCTGGTATGGTTTCCGCGTGAATGGATCGTACCCACCGAAAACGATCCCATTTTCAGGAAACAGTTGCTGCGGGGGCATGTGCATGATCCGGGAGCGGCCATGCTGGGAGGGGTGGCCGGGCATGCCGGGTTGTTCGCGAATGCCCTGGACCTGGCCCGGCTCATGCAGATGTACCTGAATGGGGGGGAATACGGGGGGCGCAGGTTTTTCCGGCCTTCCACACTGGAGCTGTTCACCTCTTCCCCTTTCCGGGAAGAAGGCAACCGCCGGGGCATCGGGTTTGACAAGCCCGAGACCGATCCCGAGAAGGAGGGGCCTGCCTGTTTGCCGGTCTCACCGGAAAGTTTCGGCCATACCGGATTTACGGGCACCATGGCCTGGGCCGATCCGGAATACGGACTGGTGTATATTTTCCTGTCAAACCGCATCCATCCCGACCAGCATAACAACAAACTGGTGGAAATGGATATCCGCACCCGCGTGCAGGAGGTGGCTTACCGGGCGATGGGGGTGGGGGATGTGGAGACTGATGGACAGAGGGATAAATGATGTGATGGAGTGATGGGGTGATGGAGAGGGGGAGTGGAGTAGAAAAATATATGAATTATTTCCCGATAAGTCCCGCAGGGACGACAGTATAATACTTTGTGTCTGATGAACCGTTTACCTGGCCCCTTAGGCCGGTTTCGTTCGCCGCCCCGTGGCGAACGGCCTGCTTTTTTCAGGGATGAAAAAAGCAGGCAAAAAAATCCTCCGGCTGCTGATGTTATACCAAACAAGCATAGCTTTGTCAGAAACCACCACGGCATGGCCCTGGCATGATAAGTGGGCGGCATATTGTAACTACGTAGATAACT
>JBNGDI010000040.1:0-21622 GCA_049975425.1 Bacteroidales bacterium | reverse complement strand
TTGAGAAGACCTTTTTTTAAAATCTACTTCAGACACACTATTTGAAACACTATCATATCTGAACCAAATGAAGTATTTTATAGCTTTATGTCTCTGTTTGACATTTATATCGAATAAAGCCTCTGCACAGGATTCAAGTATTGTCGCTGTCCGTATCCATCAATCGCCGTTACTCGATGGCAATTTGAACGATGAAGCATGGAAACGCGCCATGCCTTTTTCCGGTTTAAAAATGATTGAACCTTATCCGGGAAATGAACCTACTGAAAAAACAGAAATCAGGGTAATTTACGACAATAACTATTTGTATTTGGGTATCGCCTGTTTTGATGATGAGCCCGAAAAAATTGCTTCCAACACCATGGAACACGACCAGGGCGAGGAACGAAACGATGATAAAATCAGCATTTTACTCGACCCCTTTCAGGATAAAAGAACGGCTTACATTTTTGTGGTAAATCCCAAAGGAGCCCGGAGCGAAGGTTTTGCAGACGGTGAGCATTATTCGCTGGGATGGGACGGAATCTGGGACGCAAAAAGTAAAATTAACAGTCAGGGGTGGACCACCGAAATACAAATTCCTTTTAAAACCATCAGTTTTAATCCCCGTTTAAAGGCATGGGGTTTAAATGTTGAAAGGTATATTGCCCGCAAACAGGAAGTTGACCGATTTTCCGGTATCAGCCTGAACAGTTTTTTCTCCAATCCTATGGAGGCCGGCCTGTTAAGAGGTATCGACAGTATTAAACAAGGATTAGGGCTTACTATCCGTCCTTATGGAATTACTGGTTTTGATGCAGACCGGACAAATCAGGGGCCGGCAGATAAAGTACTCGACGGTGGATTTGATGTATATAAAAATATAACACCAAATCTTGTAGCCGCATTTACATATAATACTGATTTTGCTGAAACAGAGGTTGATGAACGAAAACTGAACTTAACCCGGTTCCCCCTCTATTTCCCTGAAAAGCGCACTTTTTTCCTCGAGGGTTCCGATATTTTTGATTTTGGTTCAACAAGATCGTTTTACCCGTTTTTTAGTCGAAAAATAGGATTATACAACAACTCGCCGGTGCCTGTTATTTTTGGGACCAAATTGTTCGGGAAAATTAAAAACACCAACATGGCGGTTTTGGATGTCCAGACAGGGCCAACCGATGACCTCACCACTCAAAATTTGTTTGCAGGGAGAATTTCTCAGAATATTTTTAAAGAATCGAAAGCAGGCATCATCGGAACTTATGGAGACCCGACAGGTGCAAAGAATGCTTTGTTGGGTGTTGATTTTCAGTATAAGACATCCCGTTTTATGGGAAATGACAATTTTTTGGTTGGAATCTGGGGAGTTCAAAACTGGAATGAAAAAAAGACAGGCAGCAAAAGCGCTGCCGGCCTGAGGCTGGATTACCCCAATGACCTTTGGGATATTGCCATGACCTACATTTATATGGGCGACTCCATTGAGCCCGGGTTGGGTTTCCTGCCCAGAAGCGCCTATCATTACCTGTACAACGGTTTTAGCTATATGCCCCGCTTTGAAAAAGGATGGGTGGGCGACCTGGTACGACAGTGGTTTTTTGAATTCCGTGTCACCAATTACTGGAACTTAGATGGAATCCTGGAGAGCCGCTCCATTTTTACTGCTCCCGTAAATTTTAGGACGGAAAGCGGCGAGCATATTGAATTTAACGTTATCCCAAACCGCGAAGTACTGCCAATGGATTTTGAGGTATCGGAAGGGATTACTATACCAAAAGGCGATTACCGCTTCCTGAATTACAGGGCTGAAGTGAACACTGCTTCTTACCGAAAGGTTCAGCTCGATGTAAGCTACCGGTTTGGGGAATTTTACAGCGGCCACTATAACGACCTGGAAACAGGATTAACATTAAAATTTAACGGATACGTGAATTTGCAGGTCGGAGGCAATTTTGTAAATGCAAAACTTCCACAGGGTGATTTTTCAGAAGCGATTTATTCAACAAGGCTTCAACTTTACCTTACACCGGATTTAGGTATCAGCAATTATGTCCAGTATGATGATATAAGCAACATGTTGGGATACAACGGTCGTTTGTTTTGGCAGATTCGCCCCGGAAACATTATTTATCTGGTGTATAAAACCAACATGGAAAGAAGGTGGTCTCCAAATCCGCTATTTGTTACGAAGGAAGAACAACTCCGTTTTAAAGTTCAGTTAAGTATCCGGATTTGAAGATTTTTATCGTTAGTTTTTTAAAAAATATCCAAATTTAGAATTCCTTCAGTATTTAGGGTTTAATTTGTTCCTGAATAGCCAAATTTTAATGAAAAAAAATACAGAAATGGTTAAAAAGAGAAAAATTTCTATGGGCATAATCCACCATATTACATGGGTGGGCATGTTCTTTTTTTTCACATGAATATATTTTTAGTTAAGCATTTATTTTCAATATTTCACCCGATGTTAAGATATTTAAGAACATTTTAAAGGAAGCTTCTGAAAGTGGGGAATTTGAAGTAAGAGAGGAACAAAAACCATCCATAGGAAGAGTGGTCATTGCTGGCGAATGGGAAGGAAATCTAATAAAAGCCAAGCAACTTCTCGAAGACATTTGCGAGAAATGGCCTAAAGGCAGGAAAGTCAAGTTTCTCATAATATGCGGTGGTTTTATTCAATTTAATTGGCCAGAATCAATATCTCGAAACGATATAGGTGATAATAAAAATCCGAATGATAAGGCTGTAAATAAATTAATTGCGAAAGCTGAAGAATGTGCAAATTCTGTTCTGAACAAAGATTTATGTAGGAAATTAAGTGAAGTTACGGATTACATCACTTTGGGTACAGACTCTTTTAAGGAGAAAATATCAACAACCAAGAATTACATTAATCAACCCCATATTGAGTTAGTATTTCTGAAAGATTTAAGACAAGACAAGCTTTATTGGACAGGGAAGTCCTATCCAACACCAGCACAAAAAAATGGATTGGTAAGGATTACCTGTAATATATCAGCACTTCGTTTACATGATTTTATTTGGGCAAAATATCAGCAGCTCGTTTACATATGATAAAACTATCGTTCAAAATATCTAGCATGGCCCCCCTAGGGGGGCGCGCCTTCTAAGGAAGGCAAAATATCAGCAGTTCATTGACATATTGTTTTTTCAGTCAACAGGCATTACAAATGGGAACACATGGTGGACAAATCCATCCTGTTTTACGAGAAGGACGTGTTGATCTACGACTAGCTCTGCAACAACATAGGTATAGACCAACTCTTTTTT
Organism: Bacteroidales bacterium; assembly: GCA_049975425.1. Classification (GTDB taxonomy): domain Bacteria; phylum Bacteroidota; class Bacteroidia; order Bacteroidales; family VadinHA17; genus HyVt-105. The sequence continues at coordinate 18,349 of JBNGDI010000040.1, read as the reverse complement.
AACAGTAAAGCTGGTTCTAAGTATTGTAAGACTTCTGTCGCTTCTTATGAGGCGTATGAAGATTACAGAGCCATCAACAAGGGGAATTGGCTCCTCCAGATTAATAGGCCCAAGCTTGTGCTCCTGGGAGATAGACTTTATCTGATTAGGCGTTTTATTGCCTTGGGTAGAGTACCGGTGATTCTGATTGTGATAATCTGAAAATCCGGGGGTTTTCTCCTCCATGTCTTCAAACGAAGTGAACCTCTGGACAGAGAAGAAGTATTTGGCCAAGTTCGAGTTGAACTTTTCAATTACTCCGTTCCTCCATGGTTCAGATGGTGGAATGAAAATTGGTGTTACTCCTTGTGAAAGGGCTAGCCTTATTACAACACCAAGGCTTCTGGGATGACGATTACTTCCTCTGAATGATAGTTCATTATCCATTTGGAGGTAATCTGGCATTCCATAAACGGTCCAGAAGTGTGCAAGGCGTTGGGCTATCGTTAGGGAGCTTTTATCTCTGATCGGATAAACTCCAACATGATGATTTTCAATATCAATAATGTTTTGAAAATAGAATCGGGATCCTCCGGTAAGATACCTGGGACCTACCAGATCCATCTGTTGGATAAGCGTAAAATAGTTCGGGTATTCAATGCCTTTCCTCTGTTTTACACTGCTGGGAGTAATCAGATTGTTCCGTTTCAAAATCCTGTTAATAGTGGGTATTGAAGGTGGTTTTAATCCCATACGCTCAAACTCGTATATGATGCTTAATGCACCCGTTTGAGAATAGCGACGTTCGATCAAAGCCTTTCTGAAATTGATCACCAGTTCCTCCTTTTTTGGGGGAGTCCGGTTGCGAGCTTGCTTGGGTGCCGTAGATCTGGATAAATACCAGTCATCTCCACCCTCAGCACGATAACGGGTGATCCATTTATGGACCCATTGTCGTGATCGTCCAAGCTTTTGAACAATGTCAGAAATTGGAACATCTTTTAAATACAGCTCCACTGCCTGTTGCCTGAGAATTAGATCGTTTTCCATAATAATTAGGTTTATGGAGACGAAAAAACAATATTTCAAAGAACGTAATCGATCGTTATGTAAACGATCTTATGATATTTTGGTCTTCCTTAGATGTAAACGATGTATTGATATTTTATGTAAACGATGTATTGATATTTTATGTAAACGATGTACTGATATTTATCACTTAATACTTATATAAACAGGCCTCTGAGCGGCATAAAAGGCCCGGTGAGAAGTGCATGTTGAACCTGCCTGCCGGCAGGCAGGCTGCACCCGCCCGGCCACATACCGCAGGAACATTGTGGAAAATAAACTTGCCCGGAATCAATGAAAATATATGGTAAAATGAGGAGCAGGACAATGAAAAAAATAAACGGGAAAATTGCTATAGTTACTGGAGCTGGTTCCGGCCTTGGCAGAGCAATTGCTGAGTATTTTGCTCAAAAAGGGGCTGTTGTAGTAGTTGCAGATATTAACATGGCATCCGCAAATGAGACATGCAACCGCATAAAGGAAAAAGGAGGAAACGGACTTGCACTTCAGGTAGATGTCTGTCGTGTTGAAGAAGTAGAAAAAATGATATCCGACACAATTGATAAATATGGACGTATTGATTTCCTTTTCAATAATGCAGGTGCAGCAATTAACGGTGAGTTTAAAGATATGACTCTGGAACACTGGCATAAAATGATGGATGTAAACTTCTGGGGTGTAATCTATGGATGTAGGTTGGCATACCCCATCATGATGAAACAAGGAAATGGCCACATAATAAATGTTGCTTCATTTGCGGGCCTTATGCCAGGTGGATTAATGACAGGCTATAGTGCTTCCAAACATGCTGCCGTTGGCTTTACTCTTAATCTGCGATCTGAAGCGAAACAATATGGGATCTGTGTTACTGCTCTTTGTCCGGGATATTTAGAAACTCCCATGCATGAATCTGCATTAAATGTAACTGACTATGTTATAGAACATGACATAAAATACAGGAAAAAGAAACATCATTATCCAAAACCGGAAGATTGCATTAACCATATGATGAGGGGAGTTTTGAAAAATAAGGGGATTGTTGTATCTCCTCGCATACAGATCCCATTCTGGTGGTTATATCGTCTTTTTCCATCCATGGTTCCATGGTTATGGTCGAAGATTATTCGTGGAATAAAGAAACAATATATAAGAAATGATATTAATCTATATTCACTGGAACACTGACCCTGAGATTATTAATATTTTCGGGATTTCGATCAGATACTATGGATTGCTCTTTGTTAGTGGATTGATTCTTTGCCTCTACATTTTAGGCTGGATTTACAAAAGAGAAAACATTCCTTCTGAGAATCTTGAGAAACTAACAATCTATGGTATGATTGGAATACTGGCAGGGGCACGATTAGGACACTGTTTATTTTATGAGCCATCTTATTATTTATCACATCCTTTAGAGATGTTTCTTCCCATTACTTTTCATCCCGATGGGGGGATAAAGTTTACTGGATATCAAGGATTGGCGAGTCATGGTGGAATACTGGGATTACTGATTGCATTATATTTCTATTCTCGAAAAACAAAACACTCCATGATTGACACGATTGATTTGATAGCGGTTGTTTCAGGATTGAGCTTTGGATTTATAAGACTTGGCAACTTTATGAATTCTGAAATAATTGGCATGCCGACAACAAAACCCTGGGGTGTGATATTTGAGAGAGTAGATAACCTGCCGAGGCACCCGGCCCAATTATATGAAGCGATTTCCTATTTCATCATTTTTGCGGCTATGATGATTCTTTACAAAAAAAAGAGAGACAGGCTTAAAAACGGATTCTTTTTTGGACTTGGTTCTGTTTTATTTTTTACTGCCAGATTTGTAATCGAATTTGTAAAGGAAGACCAAGTTGGATTTGAAGAAGGAATGGCTTTAAATATGGGGCAACTATTGAGCATCCCTTTCATTTTAGCAGGGATTGGATTTATAATTTATGGACCCAGGAGGACATAAAGCTCAGCGAACAAAAACAGGCCCCTGAACGGCCGGCATGGCCCCGCGGGGAGGCTATGTTAAACCTGCCGGCAGGCAGGCTGCACACACCCGGCCACATACCGCGGGAACGTTGTTGCTCATTGAAAAAAACGTATTAACATTGGCATATTTTATATTCGATAATAGGAAAATATACTACAAGATAAAAGGGATAGGAGAACCTGTATTATTATTGCATGGAAACTCTGCTTCATCCCGAATGTTTAGTTCTTTGTTAAATAAATACTCTAAGGATTTCCAGATAATAACGATTGATTTTCCCGGACATGGCAAATCTGACAGATTGGAGACATTTGATACTGATTTTTGGTTTTATAACTCTGAAGTAACAAATGCTTTGATTGAAGAACTGCAATTTGATAAGGTTACGGTAATAGGCACAAGTGGAGGGGCATTAGTAGCGATTAACTTAGGATTAGAACACCCGGAGAAAATTAAATATATCATTGCAGATAGTTTTGAAGGAGAATTCCCCTTGCCTTCTTATATTGAATCTATCGAATCAGATAGAGAAAGAGATAAAAAGAAATTATCAGCAAAACTTTTTTGGTGGTATTGTCATGGACATGATTGGAAAAGAATTGTAGATTTGGATACTAAGGTAATTGTTAAATTTTCAGAGACAGGAAAATCTTTTTTTCATAAATCAATTTCAGAATTAAAAGTACCTGCTTTATTGACAGGAAGTCTTAAGGATGAATACTGTGACCATATTGACAAGATATACGCAGATTTAAAGAAAAAAAATGACAGGTTGGAAATACATCTGTTTGAAAAAGGGAATCATCCGGCAATGATCTCAAATAAGGATGAGTTTTTTAAAATTATCAAAAATAAAATACTTAGTCACTGATTTTGATAAAGAAAAACGCCCTGCCGCACGCAAAAAAAACATTGCCTGGATAGGACTGAATCTTAATGATATAACATTAATAAACAGCTTATATGAAAACAGGCCCCTGAACGGCCTGTAAAGCCCGGCATTGAGTACATGCTTGTATCTTCCTGTGAAACCCGCCCCGGGTACCTGTGATAATGCCTCCCGGCAATGACAGCGTCCAGGCCACTGGCTCCAATACAAAACCACCCTCCCAAATTCAATGACATAATAGCAAAAATAAGACCTGCACTGTATAAGCGCACGGCACGGAACGTACGTACCAGGCGGGATCCTGAAGAGGTGAAAAAACATATCCGCCTGAAACTGACGAAAATTTTAAACAAAATGACCATTATCAAAACTTCTGTTTGGTAGTAAATGTGATATCTTCAGGAATTCCTTCATCAATTCAACTTTTTAAATTCACAGGAGAATAAAACATGAAAAAAAGAAATGGTCTTGTGGTCTCACTTGCCCTGGCGCTCATATTGCCGGCAGCCACAATGGTTTTGATTGCAATGGCAGGCCCGGGGGGCAATGCGGTTCCGACCAGGCCGGAAGGACCGTGTGATATCTATACCGCCTCAGGCTGCCCGTGTGTGGCTGCCCATAGCACCACACGTGCTTTATATGCATCCTATAACGGCCCGCTGTACCAGGTGATGCGCCAGTCGGATGGCAAAACCCTGGATATAGGGGTGGTCCAGCCGAGCGAAGGCGATCCGGGGGGATATGCCGATGCCGCCGCCCAGGACGAATTCTGTGCCGGCACATACTGCTGGATCACTGTGTTATACGACCAGTCAGGAAAAGGAAACCACCTGACCCAGGCACCCCGCGGCGCATTTGTCGGCCCGGCCATGGGAGGGTTCAACACCCTGCCGTTAGCCGATATGGCCCCCATTACCATCATGGGACACAAGGTGTATGGCATTTTTATCGCGCCGGGAATGGGCCTCCGCCTGAATGATCCGAAGGGCACGGCTGTGGACGACCAGGCAGAAGGCCAGTACTGGGTCATTAACGGGCATCACTACAACGACGGCTGCTGCTTCGATTACGGGAACGCCGAAATTGACAGCCGCGATGACGGCGACGGCACCATGGAAACCACGTACTACGGCAACGCAAGACACTGGTATTACGGGCAGGACCCGGGCCCATGGATCATGACCGACCAGGAGAACAACCTGGTTGGCTGTGTCAACGCTTCTCCCAACGACAAGTACTGCCCTGACCTGCCCAGCATCAACTGGCGCTTTGTAACGGCAACAGCCGACGGAGAGCCTCACCACTGGAGAACCATGGGCGGAGACGCACAGCGGGGTGATCTGCTCATGATGTTCGACGGGCCGAGAATTATCAACGACAGAAACAGCTATGACCCCATGCGCAAGCAGGGAGCTATCCTGCTAGGCAACGGGGGCGACAACAACAATTATTCCCAGGGGACCTTCTACGAAGCCGCCATGACCGCTCCGGGAACCTTCCCAACCAAGGAAACCAATCAGAAAATCCAGGCCAACGTGGTGGCTGCCGGCTACGATGTTCAGCGCTTGCGCATTGCCCCGGCCAGCGCCATTGAAACACCTCCGGGTCTGCAAACATTCTCGCCGGGATCTTCACAAAACACCACCCTTACCTTTACCAACACCACCGGGGCAACTGTGAGAGACCTCACCTTGAGCATTGCCGTTCCGGCGGGATGGAAATCTGTTGTATTAAACACTGAAGAAACCACCAGGAAATTCACCGGCCGGATTCGTCCGGGAGAAACGGTAAGCGCTACTTTCACGGTTACTTCCGGATCAGCCTCTTTTAATGGAGACCTGGTTGCGAAAGCATCGTGGACGAACACATCCGGCGGCCGGACTCAAACAGAGACCATGGCTGAAAAGGTCCGTAATGTACTTCCGGTCAGGATCAACGAATTCCGAATCAGCGACGGCTCTGATGACAATTCCACGAACTCGTTCATCGAGCTGTACAATGCCGGCGACAGTGAAATCGATATTTCCGGCTGGACCCTTACCCTGCACCCGGACCAGTTGCCCATCTTTTCATCCATCGGGATTCCGGCAGGGGCAAAACTCTCTCCCCGTGGATTTTACCTGTTAGGCCTCGCCACATCAGGATTGGCCGTTCCCGCAAAAAAGGGAGAAAACACCATTTATGTAAGGAGCACAACCGGCATGTCAGTTGGCGATGAAATTGTGATCGGTGAAGGCTCCAATGCAGAAGTACGAAGGATCACAAGAGTTGGGACGGCAGCCGGTCTGAAAATGCCGGAAGATCAATCCGGCAGGTGGAGATGGCGTCAACCCGAACCGGGAACCCCTACCACGGTTTGGCAGCCCCTGCCTGAAGGACCGGTAATTACCCTCCCGAAAGGATCGGCCAATGTGCCGGTAGCCAGTGTTGACGGCTTCGAAGTTGGAGAAAAAATGGCCATCGGGTATGGGGCAACCTATCCCGTTGCCATAAATCCGGTGGAAAAATACGAGGTGGTTACCGTAACCGAAGTAGGCAAACCCGGCACCCAGGGATGGCTTTCCATGGACGCTGAAAAGGGGGACAGAAACATCAAGGTATACCCCATCGAAAATATTTCTGCCGGTGACCGGATCAGGCTCGATATTGAAAGCGAAGGCCACGGAATCGAATGGGTAACAGTTAAACGGGTAGGTACTCAGTCTGTTCGAAGCACTTTCATGGGACCACTGGGGCCCGACGAAGATCCAGGCACGGGTCTTGATCTGGAAAAAAGGCTGAAGTTCAACCATTCATCAAACCTGCCTTTCAGTTGTTGGGGCACTGGAATCAGCTTCACACCCGAAACGGCTTTCCCTCACTCGAGCAATGAACCGGTACTTCCGCTCGGAACAGGAATTACCCTTGACCGGCCCCTGAGCATGGACCATGAGATTCATTCGGTAATTCTGAACGAAAAAACAACCACCGCAGGCTACCAGGGAACACCCGCACCCGACCAGTGGTTCGGAGGCCCTGCTTTATCGTCCAGATCCTGCAGTATGGTGTTGCGTGACGCAGCCGGCAATGTGGTTGACGGCCTGAACTACGGGTGGCTGGTAGATCCCTGGGCAGCCGAAGGGTATCATGCCGCTTCCGGAGCAGGTGAAAGCGGATGCAAGGCTCCTCTGCCGGGTATTGGAGGCGGCAGGTTTGGGGCTCCTGCCACCGGCGGCCCTCACCTGAGCTCCGGGCGCTTCCCCGATGGAAACGATACCGACTCCAACTGCGAGGATTTCCGTTTACAAAACACAATCACCACCTTACTGGCCGCCCCCGCCGGCTCCGAAAATGTGAAAGTGGCCAGTGTATCGGGCTTGAAAAACGGTCAGAAAGTGGTTGTCGATAAAGGCACAAACAGCGAGACTGCCGTTATCGCGGTTATCGGCACAACGGGTGGCACAACCATCAGTACTGCCACCGGCGCAGGCGCTACCGTTATTCCTGTTGCCGGTGTGGAAGGGTTCAGCGTTGGCCAGACCATTACCATAGACGAAGGAACGAACCGTGAAAAAGCGGTGATTGCTTCCATCACGGTGGCGCGTCGTCGTTTCGGCAGGGATGACAACGGACAGGGGAACTCCATCACCGTAGCCGAACCCCTTGAAAGGGCTCATGCTGAGCATGTACAGGTTTCCGGCACCGGTATAACCTTTGCCTCCCCGTTGGCCAGGGATCATGAAAGCGGTGTACAGATAGCCGGCAGCCTTCCAACACCGGGTAGACCCAATCAATATTAGGCAACCTGTATGAAGGGAAAAGCTGGATTTCAATAAAATTCAAACAGTTCTCCGCGGCATGACAACATGCGTGCATGCCGCGGAGTTTTCTGTGGCTGAACACAGGAGGATCTGATTCTGGCAACTGACAGGGATAAAACCGGTTTTCATAAAGCATGGCCCTGGTGGCGGTGTGTCCTGACAGGCCTGAGCCTGCTGGCTCTGCTTATGACCGCCGTTCTGAGCTGGCATTTTCTGGAGAGCGGATCAATAGCAGGATGCAGCGGAGGAAGCCCGTGCGAAAAGGTACTCGGCAGCAGGTGGTCGATGATAGCGGGAGTAATACCTGTCAGCGGGTTAGCCCTGGGAGTATACCTGGCTATGCTGGTCGCCGGTTTCTATACCGGTCCGGCTACAGAGGAGCCCGTCAGGCGCTTTGCCTGGAGTGTGATGCTGATCCTGGCCGGTTCGGTGGCAGGAAGCGCCATATGGTTTATCATTGTACAGAAATGGATCATTGGAGACTTCTGCTTTCATTGCATGATCACCCACATCACCGGCCTGCTGTTGACTGCACTGATTATATGGCGGACCACCGAAGAGTCAGGCCACCCTTCTGCATATACCTCATTTAAGAATCAAAAAAGGGGCAGCAGCAGATCTTCAGCCGCCCCGGAGCGTCATATCCGCCCCATAAATGCCGGCGGCCTGCTGCTGGGAGGGTTGCTACTGACGGGTATCATGGTAACCCTGCAGTCGGGATTCCCTCCTTCATCCGTTTATCACGACGGAGAATCACAGGGAAGCATGCCCGTTATCGATCACCACACTGCACCGGTCGTCGGGTCACCTGACGCCCCTTTCCAGGTCACCCTGCTCTATGACTACCGGTGTTCCCATTGTCAGAGAATACATTTCATGCTCGGTGAAGTCATTCGCCGTTACTCAGGCAAACTGTCCTTTGTACTATGTCCAACCCCATTGAGTTCCGAATGCAACACATACGTCAGCCGGGAGGTGGATGCATCCAATCCCTCCTGCGAACTGGCTAAAATCGGCCTGACGGTATGGAAGGCCAGGCCGGAGAGGTTCCCTGCTTTCGAAAACTGGATGTTCTCATACGAGTCGGGAAACAACTGGCATCCCCGTTCTCCGGAAGCTGCCCGGGCAAAAGCCATTGAACTGGTGGGTCAGTCAGACTTCGATGCTGCATGGGCGGATCCGTGGATAGAAACTTATTTGGAAACCAGTGTTCAGGTTTTCGGCCAGACGATTCAAAATGGAATGGGAGCCATTCCCAAACTGGTCTTCGGTTCATACTGGGCCATCCCTGAGCCCCGTGATGCAGATGACCTGGTTTATATCCTGCAGCATAGCCTGGGTGTGCCCGAACCCTGATCCTGCCGTTTGCCTGCATTTCAACACACATATACCACACCATCTTTCCTTACCCGGACACCCTGAATTCTTCCGCACTAAATCTAATTTTGTATTTTGGCAGTTGAAAAAAAGAGAACCTTCTCATAAAATAAACATCTGATGAAATTACCGTTTTTCTTTCTTACACTCACCATTGCTTTCCTGACTGCTGCCACGGCACAGGATGATTTCAAAGCCAATACTCCGGGCGCAGGGAACCCCCTTCTGCCGGGTTATTTTGCTGATCCGACCATTAAGAAGATCGGGGATATTTATTACATATACGCCACCACCGACAACGAGATGCTGGCATCAGGCGCCCCTACCCTGTGGTACAGCAAGGATTTTCAGAACTGGTATAACTACACCCCGGAGATCCCGTCGCTGGAATTAGTCAACCTGCGTAATTACTGGGCGCCCGATTTGGTGGAGGGAGCCGACGGCAGATACTACCTCTATTTCGGCAACTGCCAGGCAGGTTGCAAGATATACGGCTATGTATCGGATACGCCGGTGGGCCCGTGGACCAAGCTGCATGAAGACGATATGCCGGTAATCCCCGACGGCTACCCGCGCAGGGGATTCCCCTCCCTGGATGCCCAGTTTTTCACGGACGATGACGGGACAATATATGCATACTGGGGCACCTGGGTGCACTATAACAACGGATATGCCGCAGGCATACTCAACAACCAGACCATGGCCTCGGTTTCGGAAGGAAGGAACATCCCCATTGAGCAGACACCCGAACCTTTTGAAGCGCCCTACATGATGAAACGGAACGGGAAGTATTTCCTCATGTACTCCAGCGCATCGTGCCATGACGAGACATACAATGTCCGTTATTCCTGTTCTGACCATCCTTTCGGCCCATTCACCCCCGGTGCCAACAACCCCATTCTGAGCACCAACAAGGATCAGTCGGTGCATGGTCCGGGACATCATTCGGTGCTGCAGAACGGAAACGACCATTACATTGTGTACCATCGCCACGACTACCCCATGACACGGGGGGGCATGTCGCGCCAGGTTTGCATCGACAGTCTGATCTTTGAAAACGATACCACCATCCGGAAGGTCATCCCCTCGCACCGGGGAATCGTTCCTTTCAGGGAATCAGACGTGCCTGAGGATATTGCTTACCTGGCCGAAACCTCGGCCTCCTCTTACTACCACCTGGATGCTGCCGGATACGACTATCCCTACCTCCCCTCCTATGCCACCGACAACAACAACGCCACCATGTGGAAGGCGGCGGACAACAGCCTGCCGCAGCAACTGACCATCGACCTGGGAGAGGTGAAAAGGGTCCGACGGGTGATGACCCAGTTCGAGTTTGCCAGCTATTATTACCGGTATATCCTGGAATACTCCCGGAAAGGGAAGAAATGGAAGATGTATGCCGACCGTTCCGGGAATTGCACTTCCGGAAGCCCGATGATCGATGACAACGACGTGAAGGCACGCTACATCCGGCTTACGGTGCTGGATACCGAAAAAACCGGACTGCTGGCGGCGGTATGGAACATCAGGGTATACGGTTCCCGGTTCGATATCCCTCTCAATCTGGTGAACCGGCCTTCGGAAAACGAACCCGGCGCACGGAGCTCGCGGGAAATGGTTTTCGGGTTCGACCTTTCGGAGGTCCCGGAGAACGACCCTCTCGAAACCCTGCCTAACGCCGGAACGGTTGGCGGCCATTTCAAAAAGAACGGAGAAGTAAGAATGGCCAGGGATGAAGAAGGTGTGAAAGCCATTGAATTCATCAGGGGGGCGCTCATACTCGAAGACAGGCCCGTCCCGCAGAGCCTGGCATGGAACGGATCGTATACCGTAGCTGCCTGGGTGAAAAATCCGGAAGTAGCCAGGGAGGGAGAATGCCTGGCCTCGTGGTGCGACCGGTATGCCTACCGCCTGGCAAACTCATGGAACGCACTGTTTTACAATAGCGGCCCGTACGGGGCAGCCGGACATCTCGACGGCCATTTCGATATGCGCTACCGGAAGGTGCCGGCAGCAAACGAATGGCACCATATCGTGCTCACCTTCGACGGGGTGGTGGAAAAAATTTACGTGGACGGGGTGCCTGATAATTCCCAGATCATGACCCTTGCTTCGGCCGTTGACAATGCCCGGTTTATCATCGGCGCTTCCGACGGCAGGGGTGAAAACTACTCCGGATACATGGCTTCCCTGAGAATGTACGACTATGCCCTGTCGCAGAAAGAGATAAGGGAACTGATGAAAGAGACCATTCCCCTTGCAACCCGCAGGATCACAGGCGGTGAAAAGGCAGCAGGCCGCCGGCCCGGGGGAAAAGAGTTGTATATTCCAAGAAAAGTGTTCCGCATACCCGAAGGGAACGATTACACCAGCAGAGAGAGCGATTATTGCTTCGACCGGATGGTTGAGGGGCCAAACGTCGCCATATTCTGGCATAAAAAATATGGCGACGACCCGCTGAACCACCCCGATGAAAACAAACGCTTCGATGTACATGAGTTGCTCAGCGAATGCGAAAGGTTTTACAACTACCATGTGGATGAATTGAAACTGGTTGAAAAAGGGAACTCGCTGACCGATCAATACAAGCTACTGGTTTATGTTTTCGGCGGAGATGAAGGAACCGCCTTCGGCGGTGGGGCGGAAGATAAAATTGGAGTGTTATGGACCAATGCTTCCCGGGTCAGGAAAGGCCCCTACGGTGTGCTGGCTCATGAGATGACCCATTCGTTCCAGTTCCTTTCGCGAATGGATACCGGTCATGGTGCCCGGGGAGCCATCAGCGAGATGTCGGCGCAGTATGTGTTGTGGCAGGTTTATCCCGAATGGATGACCTTTGAAAACTACCACCTGGCAGATTTCATGAAGAAGACACACTTCGCCTTCCTTCATCCCACCAACATGTACCATTCCCCCTATGTGCTGGAGTACTGGTCGCATAAGCACGGGAAGGAATTCTATGGCAGGCTGAACCGGGAAACGGCCGAAGGCGAAGATCCGGTGATGACATACAAACGGATCACCTCCATCACCCAGGAAGAGTTTAACGACGAAATGTTCGATGCCTGCCGCCGGTTCATCACCTGGGATATGGAACGGATCAGGGAGGTTGCCGCCCTCTACGCCAACCAACACCATACCCTGATCAACGAAACCGGAGACGGCTGGTACCGCATTGCCCCGGAAAAATGTCCGCAAAACTACGGATACAACGGCATCAGGCTTCAGGTTCCGGCAGGCGGCACGGAAGTGGCGCTCACCTTTGAAGGAATAGCCGGTGCCGAAGAATACAGCGCAGTGAATACCGGCAAGGCCGGCTGGCGTTACGGATTTGTTGCCCATCTGGAAGACGGCCGCCGGGTTTACAGCGATATTTATAATGATCGGGAAGGAAAGGCAACATTCAGAGTGCCTGGGAACACGCAGCACCTGTGGCTGGTGGTAATGGGGGCACCCACGGAGCACCGGCCTGTTCCCTCCCGGCGCAGGGGACAGACCGAACAGGCAGAGGAAGAACAGTGGCCGTACCGGTTTAAGCTGGAAGGAACCGCCCCGGATGGGTCGATTGTTCAGTAAAGAGCAGGAAGAGCGTTTTACCCAAACACCTATACCCCTCAACACCCTGGCTTTTGTATATTTACATTTAACTTCATAACAAGTGTTAGGTATTTTTGCGCAAGAAATATGAAATACATAATTGCGCTTCTTTTTCTTTTCCATCACGGCTTTTTATTAACTTTAACCGGTTTCAACCTGCAGAAGCCGTTCCTGACGGCTCCCTCAATGTCTTTTATGAATCATGGGAAAAGTAAAATTCATCCATACCGCCGACCTGCACCTCGACACTCCTTTCCGGGGATTGTCGGAATGGAACCCGGAACTGGCCGGTCGACTCAGGGATGCTACTTTTCAAAGTTTCAGGAACATCGTCAACCTGTGCCTGAGCGAAAAGGTCGATTTCCTTCTCATTGCGGGCGATATTTTCGATTCTGAAAACCGCAGCCTGGCCGCCCAGCTCCGGTTCGTGGCTGAACTGAAAAGGCTGACCGGAAGGGGCATTCCTGTATACTTCGTGTGCGGGAACCACGACCCGCTCGATTCCTGGATGGAGAGCCTCCACCTGCCGGAAGGGGTGCACCGTTTCGGAACTGAAGCCGTGGAACACATTACTTTTGCACGCAACAACCAACCGGTTGCCGATATTTACGGCATCAGTTTCCCCGAAAAGTCCGTACACGAAAACCTGGCTCTGAAATTCGAAAGGAAAAAAGACCCTGCCCCCTTTTCCATTGCCCTGCTGCACGGAACCGTTGGTAATCCGGGCCCGCACGAAAATTACGCTCCTTTCAGGGTGGACGAGGTCGCCGGAAAACCGTTCGATTACTGGGCCCTGGGACATATACACAAACCGGCGGTGATCAGGGAGACCCATCCGGCCATGGTGTACCCCGGAAACCCCCAGGGAAGGGATTTCGGCGAAACCGGCCCCCGGGGCTGCTACCTGGTGGAACTGTCAGCTAACCGGCAACCCCTGCTCCGGTTCCAGCCGGCACAGGTGATCCGTTTCGAAACGGTCAACGCCGACCTCACCGGGGAAGACCGGTTCGACCGGTTGCCGGCCCGGGTGGAAGAGGCAATAAAAGGCATTCCCGCTTATAATTATTCAGGTAATTACATGATACGACTCACCCTTTCGGGAAGGACACCCCTGCATTCACACCTGAACCGGCCGGGCGAAACAACACGGCTGGCAGAGCTTCTCAATGAAGGACAGTCGCCGGCCGCACCCTTTACCCGGATCGACCGCATCGAAATCGGTACGCGGCCGGATATGGACATGGATCAGGTGCGGAAAGGGGCGGATTTTCCTGCCGAGGTGCTGAAAGTTTTCGACACATATGAAAACGACCCGGAGAAACTCAGGGCCCTGTTAACGGATATTGAGAAAGAATTCAGCCACCATGCAGCCCGTCGCCACCTCAGCGAAATGCCCGATAAAGAGCTGGACGGGCTGCTCGATCGGGCCCGCTGGTTGCTGATGGACCGGCTCACGGAAGAAAAGGAAACTTCATGATCCTGAAAGAAATTCATATCGACGGGTTCGGCATATTCCACGGGTTCACCCTTGACGGACTGGATAAAGGCATCCACGTCATCCGGGGCGACAACGAAGCGGGAAAATCCACCCTCCTGAAATTCATCAGGTTCACTCTTTTCGGGTATCCCCGCTTCCACGACCAGCGGATGCCTCCCCTGCGCGGTGGAAAACACGGAGGCCGCCTTCGTGCGATGCTTTCTTCCGGAGAAGAAGCCGTGTTCGCGCGATCGTCAGACGATCGCATACGCCTTATATACCAAGGCAAGGAAAATTCAAACCATACCCTGTGGTCGCAACTGCTGGGATATGCCACCGCCGAACTTTTCAGCAATGTGTATGCCATTTCGCTGGACGAACTGATGGATATGAAGCAACTGAACGAATCGGGCATGCAGGACAAACTGTTCAGCGTTGGGCTGGGGATGGGTAAAATATCGATCGGGGATATTGAAAAGGACCTGCAGGGGCTGACAGAACAACTGTACACTCCCAGGGGGAGAAACCAGAAAATCCCCCTGATCACGAAGCTACTGGAAGAAAAATCCGGCCACGTCTCCTCCATACAGGAGCATCTTCCCAGGTATGCTGAATATACGGAAGAAATCAAACGCCGGGAAGAACAACTGCAACAGATGGTAAACCGGCTGGAAACCGCCCGCACAGAAAAAACAAGGCTGGAACATTACCTGAAATGCTACCCTTCATTCATAACGCTCAAAAATGCGGAAGCAGAGCTGAAAGAACTGCCTCCGCTCCAGGATATTCCGGAAAAAGCCCCGGAAGAACTGAAAAGGCTGGAAGAAAGAGAAATGGAACTGCAGGAAAGGCTGAATATCCTGATGAACGGTGACGGACAGGAAGTTGGGATCCGGGGGCTGGAAGAAAAGGCCCGGCACCTGCAGGTAAACAACCAACTGCTTGAACAGGAAAAGACTATCGTATACCTGAAGGAAAACCTGGAAAAATACAAGCAGACCCTGAATGAAAGGCAGGAAGAAGAAGAAGAGATGGTAAAACTGCAACAATCCATTGACGGGGAGCTAAAAAAGATCGGGGAAAACCGGAGCGAGCAGGATATTCTGCGGTTTACAGGACATATCGTTCACAAAAACAGGATCTGGGAATTCCGTGACCGGTGGAACCGGGCCGTCGAGCGCCGCCGGGATGCCGAAGCCTTATTCGCTGCAAGGCAGAGCCAGGAAAGGCAGATCAACCTGAATAACCTGTTCGTATTCCTGGTGGTTATACTTCTAATCGGCACATTCACAGCTATATACTACAAGCTTTATGTACTGGCCGGGGCGCTGGCGCTCACAGCCGCTGGAATTCTTATTGGAAAACAATTCCTGCTGAACAGAGAACATCCCCAGCGGCTGGAGAAAGAACTGACAGAAGCCCGGGAAGAAGAACAACTGGTTCAGAGCGAATATGAAAGGTACCTGGAAAAGGAACTGGGGCTTCCTTCTTCTCTGACGCCCGAAGCAGCCCTGGAGGTAATCGGCGCCATCGAACGCGTAGGGGAAATTATTGCCCAACGAAACAAACTGCTGGAAAAAATCAACCGCGACCGGTTGCCTTTTATCCGCGAAACGGAAGAAATGGCCCATTCCCTCAGCCACCTCCTGCCGGATGAAGCACGCCCCGCAGATACGGCCGGTATGATCGAACGGTTGGCCAACGCTTTTCGGGAAGCAGCCACTGTCAGGCAGAATAAAGAAAAGCTGGAGGATGAACGGAAACGGCTGAAAAAAGAATATGAAAACACGGAAAACCGGCTGAAAGAAATCCGGCAGAATGTTCAGAAATGGATTGAAAAAATGGGGGCTGCTGACCTGGATGACCTGAAAGAAAAACTCAGGGTCAACCGGCAGGTAAAAGAGCTCATGGAAACCAGAAAGAAAGCGGAGGAAACCATAGAAACCGTTGCCGGACTGGGAAAAACCGGGGAAGTAGTGGAATACCTCGGGCGCCATGAGAAAGATATTCTTGAAGCACGGGAAATATCCCTGGGGGAAGAAATCGGTACGCTCGAAAAGGAAATCAGGGATGAAAACGCCGGCCTGGGCGCTCTGAGAAGCGAGCTCTCGCAGATGGAAGGTAAATCGGAACTGGCCGGGGCCCTCACCGCCATGGAATCGGAAAAGGAAAAGCTTCGGATGGCCTGGAAAGAATGGCTTGCCGGCAAAATGGCCCTGAAAATTTTACAGGAAGTCAAATCGCTGTACGAAAAAGAGAAACAGCCGGAAGTGGTAAAAAAGGCAGCCAGGTATTTTTCCCGCGTAACCGGCGAACGGTACACCAGACTGGCCACAGGCCTGGACTCGCCAGGTGAAGTCAGGGTATACGACCAGCAGGAGAATGCCAAAAAAATTGCCGAGTTAAGCCGGGGCACACGTGAACAGCTCCTGCTAAGCCTCAGGCTGGGGTATATCGATGAATACGAACGCCAGGCCGAACCCCTGCCCCTAGTGGTGGACGAGGTGCTGGTGAATTTCGACCCCGAACGTGCGCGGAGAACGGCCGAACTTTTGCAGGAATTCGCGAAAAACCGCCAGGTGCTTGTCTTTACCTGCCACCCTTCCACCGAAAAACAGTTCGATCCCTCTGCCGTGAGGGTTATCCCTCTCCGGTCGGAAGATGCATAAAATTTTGCTTACCTTCGGGTAAAAATCCGCCGCCATGAAATATCCCCCTCGGCTTCTTGCCCTTTGCCTGCTGCCAGCGGCAACCATCTCCTGTAAGGAGGAAGAATGGCCCGATCCTGTTGAATTTTCCCGAAATTTCCAGGGCGATATGAAATCCCTCATCATGAACATCGGCACAGATGCCAGGGAATATGATTCCACCTTTTGTATCGTACCGAATAATGCCGAACAGCTGGTTACAGAAAAAGGCCGGCATCAGGATTTTCCTGACCTTGAATACCTGGAAGCCATCAACGGGCTGGGACGCGATTATCTGTACTACGGCTATTTCGGTGTGGATGTGCTCACCCCGTATTTCATCAATGGAGATATTCTGGGTTTCCTTGAGAAGATTTCCATTTACGAAAAACCCACGTTCATTACCGATTATTGTGTAACTCCCGATAAGATTGACGATTCATACAGCCGTAACGAAAACAACGGCTTCATTTCCTATGCCGCCCCCACCCTGGCACTGGACAGGCCGGCAGAATATCCTTCCCCTCCCTACCGGGTCAACACCCTGGATATCGATTCCCTTCATAAAATGAAAAATTTCCTCCACATCAAACAACCCGGAGCCATGGGCACCCGGCAGGAATACCTGGATGTCCTTTCGTCCTCTAATTATGACCTGCTGATCACCCATCCGGCCCACAACGGCATTTTCTTCACAACCGCAGAGGTAACCAGCCTGAAACTTAAAAAAAGCGGGCACCATCGCATAGTTCTGGCCGGCATGAATATCGGCCTGGCCGATACCTCTTCTTATTACTGGGATCCGGCCTGGGAAACGGATCCGCCTGCCTGGCTGCTGGATGAAGACCCGGATCATCCGGGGTATTACCGGGTGCGATTCTGGGAACCGGCCTGGCAGGAGATCCTTTACGGAAGTGAAAACTCTTATCTCCGGCGCATCCTGGAAGCAGGTTTCGACGGGGTATTTCTATACGGCGCCGGTGCATTCCAGTATTTTGAAGATATGGAATCGTCAGGAAAGCCGTGGGATTAATGCTGCAAACCGGCCGCAAACCACTGGCGGTAAACAAAACCGGCCTGAGAGGCCGGGTAAACGTTCCATAAGTCCCAAAAAAAACATACTGCCGTCCCTACAGAACTTATCGGGAAATAATTCATCTTATTGATTCATGCGGGGGTAATTTCCGGATGCCTTCTGACGGATCGCTTCCGGGGAGCCCTGTTTCCGTGTTTATACGTATTTCTTCAAATGGACTGGTCTATGAGGGTTTTATGAGAAAAACAAGGCGGGGGAAAATGTGCCATGGCCTGAGCAGCGATCCTGTCTGAGCCACTGACGAGGCTTTGCCTGTCAGGGGCGGGTTTGGATCGCGGCAGGCTTTCCCCCGCCGTAGTTTTTCCATAAAAGCATCAGCAGCCTAAGGATTTTTTTGCCTGCTTTTTTCATCCCTGAAAAAAGCAGGTCGTTCGCCATTG
>JBNGDI010000039.1:0-23137 GCA_049975425.1 Bacteroidales bacterium | reverse complement strand
CCCTGGCAGCAAGCAGGAAAAAGCCCACAGATTTTTTACCTTTTTGCATCAGGGCAAACGTCAGGAGCTTGCTCCTGTAAGGACGGCATGATGCAAAAAAAGTAAGGCTGAAGCCTCATTTTCTATTGCTTCCAAGACCCAGCAAATAATCCGTGGCCGGGACCAGTTTTATGGTTACCCCCCCGTATTCAATTACATCCTTCTGGTTATGGGTAATAATAAGGCCTTCATGGAATCCAAAAAAATCAAGTGCTGCTTTCAACCCGCCCAGTTCCCGTTTCATATTCAGATCATCCAACCTGAAACACACCTGTATACAGGCCTGTGCTTTTCCTTTTTCCACTATCACAAAATCACACTCTCCCTTTCCGGTAAAATAGAACAGGTCTTTATTCAGCCTTCTAAGGTAAAGGTATACAGCATTTTCAAGACTTCTTCCATAATCATCGGTAAAGGTGGTTTTTATCTGATGGTAGATACCCATGTCCATTGCATATACCTTTTTCGGATTCCTGATCTGTGCTTTTACCGAATAATCAAACTGGGGAAGAAAATCCAGCAGGTAGGAATCTTTCAGATAGGCAAAATAATCGGTTACGGTAGTTGCTGATGAAATTCCGAACAATCCGGTTAATTTGCGGGCAGAAACCGGTTTTCCGATATTCGAGATCAGGTATACCGTCATTTCCCTCAGGCCGTCAACACTGCGCAGGTTGTGCCTTACCGCAATATCACGGTAAAGAATGTCATCAACCAGTTGTTGCAGAATGATCCCCCTTTTGTTTTTAATATATTCCGGCATCCCTCCGGTATTCAGATAATCGTTAAAATTGTCAGCATTGTTTTTCAGCTTCCTGAACCTGAGAAATTCGCTGTATGAGAAAGGATGCAGCTCATAGGATAAATGCCTGCCTGTCAGGCGTGTCCCCAGTTCTTTACTCAGCAATGAGGCATTGGAACAGGTGATAAACACCAGGAAATCTTCAGCAAGTTTCTGGCTGATAAATATTTCCCACCCATCCACCACCTGTATTTCATCAAAAAACAGAAACTTTGCACCGCGCTTTTTAATCTCTGCATCCAAACGGGAGAAATCAGCTGTCTCAAACCCGGCCAGCCGGATATCTTCAAATTTCAGGAAAAGCGACTCCCCCTCACACTTCTTCAATAACTGCATCATTAAGGTACTTTTCCCACAGCGACGAATCCCGGAAATGATGGAACAGAAATTCGGGGTGACCTGGATATCCCCCAGCAATTCCCTGGTTAATCCTTCCGGTATTTTGTCCAGATCTGCCCGCTGGGCATCGATTACCGACGATATGACTTCTCTTGTTTTCATAATGGATTATGTTGTCCATTACAAATATACAACATTGTCCAATATTAATATACATTATCATCCATTATTATTAGACATTATTAATCCGAGCAGCCTAAAATTGACACAAGTGCGTGTTTTTTTTCACCGGGAAAAAATAACAGGGAAGACGTCAGGAGTTTTCTTCTGCCTCATTCACCCCGTTCTGGCCGGATAAGGGTTCCGCCCCCGGAAACCGTTCTCTGGCAATGTTACTGATACGGACCAAACGGACAAGGAAATCCAGGATCCTGTCTTCATACTCAGGACTTTCTTCCATGATCACTGTCCAGGCATGAATGAATTTCTCCAGGCCTTTCATTGCCGTCATTTCCGGACGGAAGATCAGGCCCGGCAGAGCTTCTGTTTCTTCAGGATTATTGCCAATGTAAATACCCGGGATAAAACGATCTGAAGCGGCTAGTCTTTTCGGCTCATCAGGTCTTTCTTCGGGTGTTTTCATGAGCTCTGAACAAATTATGACAGAGAAAAAGCAGTTAAAAACCCATTTGCCCGAGAAATATGATCATCAATGATTAGTCTGATACTATATTGAACCCACGAAACCTAATATTCAGGGTCCAACCCAAGAGCCCGGATATAACTTTCATTGATCGTATTATGTTCAAATTTACAATTTTCAACAAACTCCAGCAGGGCTTTTTTTGCCGGTTGTTGCTCGGGTCGGGTTCCCCGGATGGCCTGGTACGTACTCCGGTTTGACTCAACAAAGTTCACCACCAGGTCCCAGTTTTCAGGAACAGGGATGGATACAAAGGATGAGCCTCCCAATTTTTTATAGGGCCAGAAATGCCAGCCTATGTTATTTTCTTCCAGGGTTTCCCTGAATGATGACATCCACTCTTCGGTGTTGTGGCCGGTCTCCCCCATATACATCGGACGGTTCACTTTATCCCGGAATTCAATGAATTCTTTAATAGCCTCAGCGGTGGGCTCTCCGCCATAGCGATGGCAGGTGTACATTAAATTGTCGTCAAAGGATGCATCGGTAAACACATCGAAATTACTGTTCCACTGGGCTGCTCCCAGCAGGATAACATGATTCCTGTCCACCTCCCGGATAGCCGCAACCGCCCTTTTGTACAGGGGTTCCAACCGGGTATTCAGCTCGTCCATGTTCCCGAAATAGGGAGCAATGGGCTCGTTTAACAAGTCATAACCCAGGATGATGGGTTCGTTTTGATAATGCCGGGCAATCTTTACCCAGATATCTATAAACAGTTTCTGTGATTTTTCACTTTCAAATAACCAGGGATAACCGTAACTGTCGTCAATGTTATCTCCCGTTTGACCTCCCGGGGCATCATGCATATCCAGAATGAGGTAGATTCCTGCTTCCCTGCACCAGCCGATCAACCGGTCAAGGCGTTCAAAACCGTCCTGTGCCGCTGTCAGGCCCATGTAATCTTCATCGGTGAATAATTTATAATGAAAGGGCACCCTGAGAGAGTTTATTCCGGTGGATTTTAAAAACAGAATATCCTTTTCTGTGATATAGTTGTCTTTAAAAAGTTTCCAGAATTCAGCCGTGAAATCAGGCCCTACCATTTCACAGAAGGCCTGGTTAATACGGCCAGCCGAATTGGTCATCCGGAAACCGAACATATACCCTTCCGGATTCAGCCAGTTTCCAAGGTTTGTTCCCCGTATGAAAAATTTTTCACCTGCGGGGGTGATGAGATTCGGCCCATCCACCCGAATAAAAGAGGAAGGGGGCAGGTCTTTATTATTCTGACAACCAGAGGATAGAAGCAGAATAACCAATAAACACTGAAAGACTTTCATATCAATTTTGTTTTATTCACTATAAATCTATTCAAAAAACATTAAACCTTGAAAATAACAACCCTATTAATGATTGATATGATAACATATCAGAAATTAAGTTCACATCTTCTTGCCCAACAAAAAAAATTAACCATCAACGCACACGCCTTGATGGTTGTTCCCTTCAGACTCCTCCCCAACCGTTACCCGGAAAGTCAAAATGACAGAAAAAGTCCTGTCTGCCGGTTACCACCCGAACATTTTGACACATTACATGCATTCACCCCTTACTGGCGTGCTATTTGATGGGGAAAAACCGGATTAAAGATACTTTCACTTGATACCAGGAGTAAACATCATTTGCAGAAAGGTATATGTTGAAAAGGAAAAGTTTGACATATGCTGTTCTCCTGAGCCTGATGGTAGCAGGAACCGTTTCGGGTTCCTGCAGGCCGCTCCGTAGCTCTTTCAGAAGCAGGCCATTTGCATTCAAAAATAATATCAGCAACAGCAGAAAACCGAAAACGGTACAGCTGAAGCCGTCCGACTGCCCGTGGGACAAATGCTGGGTGATAAAAAATTCAGGCAGAAGAAAGACCTACGGGGCAGAATACGCAAGAAGGCAGAACAAAAAACTGAAATCTGCACTTGATTGATCAAAGCTGAACAAACGGGAATATGGAATACAAAGATTACTATAACATACTGGGTGTTTCAAAGAATGCCTCACAGGAAGAAATTCGAAAAGCTTACCGGAAACTGGCGGTGAAGTACCATCCCGACAAGAATCAGGGAGACAGCCAGTCAGAAGAGCGCTTCAAGGAAATCAACGAGGCTTACGAAGTATTACGCGACCCGGAAAAAAGGAAAAAGTACGACCGCCTGGGAGCCAACTGGAAACAGTTCGGGCAGGAAGGAACAGGAGGATTCGATTTTTCACGGTTCGGCGGGGGGACCCCTGGAGGCGAAAGCTTCCATTTCGAGGGTGATCTGGAAGATTTTTTCGGCGAAGGAGGCGGCCGGGGAGGATTCTCCGATTTCTTCAAAACCTTCTTCGGTAACTTTGGAGCATCTTCCGGTGGATTCAGACCCCACCGCACACAGGCCAGAGGCAGCGACCTGCAAACCGACCTGGAGATCAGCCTGAAGGAAGCCTACCAGGGAACTTCCAGAATCCTGAATGTAAACGGCCAGAGAATCCGCATCCGAATCAAACCCGGTGCTTATACCGGACAGGAACTCCGTATCAGAGGAAAAGGAGATAAGGGAAGCATGGGAGGTGAAAGCGGCGATCTCTACATCAAACTGAAGGTCAAACCCGAAGAGCATTGCACGGTTCAGGGAAACGACCTGGTAATGAAAGCCAATGTGGACCTTTATACTGCCGTACTGGGGGGAAAACTGACACTGAACACCCCGGCCGGTAAACTGAACGTACCGGTTCCGGCAGGCTCGCAGAACGGAAGCAAGCTCAGGCTGAAAGGCAAAGGAATGCCCGTGTACAACCGGCCGGGATCCTACGGCGATCTTTACGTGAACCTGAACATCATAATCCCAGGAAGCCTGACCCCGGAAGAAACCAGATTATTCAACCGTTTGAAAGAGATGAGAAAAAACAATACTCACAGCTATAACTGACACGCCTATGCGGAACATGATAGCAGAATATTACCGCTTCAACCAGCCCGATCCGGCCATCGAGTGGTTCATCAGCCGGATGAATGAACTCCGCTACCGGTATTATGTCAGCGAACTGCTGGAAGAACTCGGCCATACCGATGAAAAAAACCTGCAGCATTCCATCAGGAAAACGATGGCGGTGCTTCGGCTGACGGGCATTCCGGTACAGAAGCACTTTACGGAAATTTACCGCTACCACCCCACCGGCATCCGGATCGACTGGAAGATTTCCGTTCTGGCATGCAGCCTTATCATCATTAACTACGAATCGCCGGAAGAGGACATCATGGCCCTGAAACAAACTTTGCTGGAATACCTGGGAGTATGAATAAACTTCAACCATAATACAGAAATCATGAAAATAGCTTTTATTGGCACGTATCCTCCGCGGCAATGCGGCATCGGAACCTTCACACAAAATCTGGTAAAAGCCATTGTTTCCAACACAGAAAACAAAAATATTTCAGACCATGCCATGGTAATTGCCATTAACGAGAACGGCAACCATTACGAATATCCACCGGAAGTAAAACAGATTATCCGGCAGAATCACCAGCGCGATTACATCGAAGCGGCAAGATTTATCAATTACAGTGATGCGGAAGTCTGCATACTGGAACATGAATTCGGAATATTCGGAGGCGACGACGGAGTATACATCCTTCCCCTACTCCACCGGCTGGAAGTTCCCCTGATAGTCACCTTCCATACTGTATTGAAAGACCCGTCGTACACCCAGCGGTCTATTGTGGAAGAGATCGGGAAAAAAGCTGCCCGCGTGGTGGTAATGAGCAAGCGTGCAGTTGATTTTCTGACCGATATTTATCAGATCCCCCGGGAAAAGATCATGCTGATTGAACATGGGGTACCCGAATTCAACAAAATATCCCGGCAGGTAGCCAAACAAAAGCACGGGTTAAACGGCAAAAAGGTACTGATGACATTTGGCCTGCTGAGCCGCAACAAGGGCATTGAAACGGTAATCCATGCCCTGCCCCCGGTGGTGAACAATCATCACGACCTGTTATACATCATCCTGGGTGCCACCCATCCCAACGTATTGAAACATTCAGGCGAAGAATACCGCAATTACCTGAGGCGCCTGGTCAAGAACCTGGGCCTGGAAAAGCATGTATACTTTATCAATGAATTTGCCTCCGAAAGCACCCTGTTTGAATACCTGTATGCCGCCGATATTTACATTACCCCCTACCTGAGTGAGGCACAGATCACCAGCGGCACCCTGTCGTATGCCGTCGGGGCAGGATGCGCCATTGTTTCAACCCCATACTGGCATGCGCAGGAGCTTCTGAACAACGGACGTGGCCGGCTTTTCGACTTCAAGAACTCAGGTGAACTGTCAGGTATACTCACGGAACTGCTCGGCGACGAAAAGAAACTGGAAAGCATCCGGCAGAAAGCTTTCGATTACGGGAAAAAGATCCGCTGGCCGAAAATAGGAAAACAGTACCTGTACCTGGCCGAATTTGTGAGCGATAACTGGGAAAAGCAGGAAGAGATCGAAAAACAGCCCATCGATATCCGCATGCTGCCTTCCTATAACCTGGAACATGTCATAAGGCTGACCGACGATACGGGCATTGTACAACATGCAAAATACGGAATTCCGAACCTGAAGGAAGGCTATTGTTTAGACGATAATTCCCGGGCTCTGCTCATGACCCTGATGGCCTACCGCCAGAATAAAGACCGCGAAGCATTGAACCTGATGCCAATCTACCTGAGCTTTATCCATTATATGCAACGCGAGGACGGTAATTTCAGGAATTTCCTGAGTTTCAGCAGACAATACCTGGATGAATACGGTTCGGAAGACTCCTTCGGCCGCACCATCTGGGCCCTGGGATACCTGCTGCGCTTCCCCCCGAACGATGCCTTCCGCCAGATCGGGCGCGACATTTTTTTCAAATCCGTTCAGCACTTCGAGCGGATCCGGTCAATCCGGGGAGCGGCCAACACCATGATCGGCATTTGCTACTACCTGAAAGATGCTCAGAACGACGAAGGCATGGTAAACATATTGAAAAAACTGGCAGACATTATTGTCACAAAATATAAAGAAAACCGTTCAGACGACTGGAAGTGGTTTGAAGAAGTAATGACATACGACAATGCCGTGATCCCACTTGCCCTGCTATCGTGCTATGAAATTACCGGCGACAACGAAATACTGAAAATAGCCCTGGAATCCGTTGAATTCCTGGAATCAAAAACCCTGTACACCGATTATTTTATCCCTGTTGGAAACAAAGGCTGGCTGAAGAAAGGGCAGGCCATGCCTGAATACGACCAGCAATCGGTTGATGTCATGGCCATGACCCTTTTGTATTATCAGCTGTTCCAGGTTATGAAGAAAAGCGAATACATTGAGAAAATGTTCAAATGTTACCTGTGGTTCCTGGGAGAAAATTCCCTTCGGCTTCCCCTGTTCGACCACGAAACCAGGGGTTGCTGCGACGGGCTGGAATCACAGGGAGTAAACCGGAACCAGGGAGCGGAAAGCACCCTGGCCTACTGGATATCCCATCTGGCCGTACTGGCGGCCCATGAGAAGGAACATCTTTATCTGAAAAAATAAATGAAATAGAATAAGAGGAATCATCAACAGATTGAACCATGGAGAGGGAAAATTATGCCATCATCATGGCCGGAGGGATCGGCAGCAGGTTCTGGCCTTTGAGCAGGACCAGCCATCCGAAACAGTTCCTTGATGTGCTGGGAACCGGAAAAACCCTCTTACAGCAAACCTGCGAAAGGATAAAACGGGTATGCACAAAAGAGAATATCCTGATCCTTACAAACCGGCTCTATGAAAATACCATCAGAGAACAGATCCGCGACGTCCCTCCGGAAAATATCCTTTGTGAGCCGCAAAGGAAAAACACCGCTCCCTGTATCGCCTACGGGGCCTTCAAAATCAAAAAACGGGATGCAAAGGCAAACATCCTGGTTGCTCCCTCTGACCATGTGATTCTGAAGGAAGACCTGTTTATGGAAATTGTCAGGGAAGGATTCAATTTTGTTTCACGGAACGATGCCCTGCTAACCATCGGTATCAAACCCCACCGGCCGGAAACAGGATACGGCTACATCCGGTCGGCAGAAAAACCACTGGAAGAAGAACCCGGAAAATGGACCCTGGCAAAAGTACGGCAGTTCACCGAAAAACCCGATCTGGCCACTGCCATGGCCTATCTCGAAAGCGGAGATTATTTCTGGAACGCAGGTATTTTTATCTGGTCTGTCGATTCCATACTCGCGGCATTGCAAAAATATATGCCCGGCCTGCACGGACAGTTCCTGAAATATCAGGAAACATTCGATACACCCGATGAAAAAAAAGCGGTAGAAGATATTTTTGAAACCTGCGAAAACATCTCTGTGGACTATGGAGTTATGGAAAAAGCCGGAAATGTATATGTGATGAGCGCAGATATCGGGTGGTCTGACCTGGGATCGTGGAGTGCCCTGCACGAAATGTCGCACACCGATCCGGCAGGCAATACCACAAACAGTAACAAAACCCTGTTTTATGATACCGGAAACTGTCTGGTAAGGGTTCCCGGCAATAAGGTGGCTGTGATTCAGGGACTGGACAACTACGTGGTGGTGGAAGATGAAAATGCCCTGCTTATATGCAAAAAACAGGAAGAACAGCGCATCAGGCAATTTGTGGAAGACGTGGAAACACGGTTCGGAAAACAGTATGTGTGATCATCCGTCCTGCAAAGGGAAAACAAAAAATGATGGCCTGTATAAAAAGATATGAACATAACCCCATCCTCACCCGGGATGATGTGCCTTTTGAAGTAGCCACGGTGCATAATGCCGGCGTGACAAAATACAACGGAGAATACGTGATGCTCTTCCGTTCCCACAAAATGAACGGAAGAAGTATTCTGGGACTGGCCAGAAGCACCGACGGTTTTCATTTCACCGTGGAGGAAAAACCTTTTCTGGAACCCGCCTCATCGGGGGTGTTTGCCAAATACGAAGCCTTCGGGATTGAAGATCCCCGCATTACCTGTATCGATGGTGAATACCTTATTACATATTCGGCGTATTCAAAACACGGGGTACGGATAGGGCTGGCCAGAACAATCGACTGGCAAAAGGTTGAACGGATCGCCTTCATCACCGAGGCCGATTACCGCAATGTGGTGATCTTTCCGGAAAAATTCAACGGCCGGTATGCCAGGCTCGACAGGCCTCATTCCGATATCAGCCCCTGGTCAATATGGATCAGCTATTCCCACGACCTGAGATACTGGGGCGATGCAGAACTGATCATGAAGCCTGAGCCCTACCACTGGGACGAGATGAAGATAGGTCCCGGAGCGCCTCCCATCAAGACATCCCGCGGCTGGCTGAGCATTTATCACGGGGTATTCCCCACCATGGACGGGAATATTTACCGGCTGGGCGTGGCCCTGCACCACCTGAACGACCCGTCGAAAATTCTGGGAGTGGGTGACGACTGGATACTGCAACCCGAAGATCCCTGGGAAGTTACCGGCTACGTCCACAATGTGGTTTTCTCATGCGGGGCGGTGCCTGAAGACGACGGTAACGTCAAAATCTACTGGGGAGGGGCCGATACAGTAATGTGCGCCGGTACAGCCCGGCTAAACGACCTGGTGGACCTGTGCCTGCATAAAAGCCGAAAACCATTATAAATTATTGTTTTGTTACTGCTGGAAGAAAAAAAACCATGAAAATTAAAGTAGCCGTTCTATCACCCGTTGCCTGGCGCACGCCCCCGCGGCATTACGGACCCTGGGAGCAGGTGGCCTCCAATGTTGCGGAAGGCATGGTAAAAAAAGGCCTTGACGTAACCCTCTTTGCCACACTCGATTCTGTAACCGGAGGAAGGCTTGAAGGCATCATTCCGAAAGGATATGAAGAAGATCCTGAGGCCGACCCCAAAGTGGCCGAATGCCTTCATATTGCCCACCTGATGGAACAGGCCCACCGTTTCGATATCATCCACAACCATTTCGACTTCCTGCCCCTGACCTATTCCCGGCTGGTAAAGACCCCTATGGTTACTACCATTCACGGCTTTTCCTCACCGAAGATCATCCCCGTTTACAAAAAATATAATGCATACAACCATTACGTATCCATCAGCAACTCTGACCGCAGCAACGAGCTGAAATATATCGCCACCGTATACAACGGGATCGACAGCAGCCGGTTCACACTGAATAAACATCCGGAAGACTACCTGTTGTATTTTGGAAGAATTCACCCCGACAAGGGTACTTATGAAGCGATCGAAATTGCCAAAAAGGCAGGCAGGAAACTGATCATTGCCGGAATTGTGCAGGACCGGAAATATTTCGAAGAGAAAATCTCCCCCCACCTCAATAACGATAATATCATCTACGAAGGAAGTGCCGGACCGAAGAAAAGAGACCGCCTGCTGGGAAGAGCTTATGCCCTGCTCCACCCCATTCGCTTCAACGAACCGTTCGGACTGAGTGTGGCTGAATCGATGTTCTGCGGCACACCGGTCATTGCTTTTAACAGGGGCTCCATGCCGGAACTTATTCTCGACGGGGAAACGGGTTTTCGCGTAAGGAATACAGACGAAGCCGTGGACAGGCTGGCAGATATTCCGAAAATACAACGTGCCGCCTGCAGAAAATGGGCTGAAGAAAATTTCAGCATGGAAAAAATGATCGAAGGGTACCTGTCAGTTTATGAAAAGGTGCTGGGGCAATCAGGGTAACCGTCCCTGAACGGCCGGTTGCCCCGGAAGGATTCCCGACTATTTTTATATTTTTTAACATTTGTTACAAACAATTAATTCTCAATGATTTTTGTTAATGTAGCATGCAAAATCACCGGATTTATACGGTTCATTAATATTTGAAAATATCGTTCAGATTTTATCTTTGCATTCCGTATTGTTTTTGATAAAAATAACTGGAGGGTTTTTATTATGGCAATGCGCAGATATTTTTCCGTAAAACTACTGCTCCCGCTGACGGTTCTTTTATCAGGGCATGTTCCTGCCCTGGCAGACGGGAATATTGTATTGTATACTCCCTATACAAAAATTTCCGTCCCACCGGGGCAAACCGTAGATTATCCCATTGATGTGAAGAATAACGGAAACAACCTGGCCAATGTGCCCGTGTATGTAAGCGGGTTGCCTTCCGGATGGGATCACAACCTGAAGTCGGGAGGCTGGAATATCCAGCAGATATCTGTCCTGCCGGGCGAATCAAAAAACATGACTCTCACCGTCAATGTTCCCATGAAAGTAAATAAAGGCAATTATGCCTTCCAGGTGGTAGCCCGGGGGTACGGAGTGCTTCCCCTGGTGGTGCATGTTTCGGAACAGGGGACTTACAAATCGGAGTTCACCTGCCAGCAGGCCAATATGCAGGGACATGCCACTTCGGGTTTTACCTTCTCCACGCAGCTGAAAAACCATACCGGAGAAAAACAGCTGTATTCCCTGCAGGCCAATCCGCCCCGGGGATGGGAAGTCATTTTCAAACCCAATTACAAACAGGCCACGGCCGTGGAAATTGAGCCGAATACAACCACCAATATCACGGTGGAGGTAAAACCCCCTTATAATGTCAGGGCGGAAACATACAGAATACCCCTGATGGCAGTGAACAATGCCACCTCAGCCGAGCTGGAGCTGGAAGTAGTGATCACCGGAAAGTATGAAATGGAACTGACCACCCCCAGTGGTCTGCTGAGTTCAGGCATCACGGCAGGCAAGGAAAAAACCATAGAGCTGCTTCTTAAAAATACCGGATCAAGCCCGCTGGACGATATCAGGTTCAGCGCCTCAAAACCCGTACACTGGGAGGTTAGTTTTGACCCCGATACCATCCCACACCTGGAAGCCGGTGAAAACTTCACGGTGAAAGCCGACATCAGGGCTTATGATAAAGCCATACCGGGTGATTATGTGGTCACCCTCAGCGCACAAACCCCGGAAACTTCCTCCAAGGCATCGTTCAGGATGTCGGTTAAAACACCGCTGCTGTGGGGATGGCTGGGAATACTCATCATTCTGGCGGTCATAGCCGTTATTTACTATCTTTTCCGCAAATACGGAAGGAGGTAAACCATGCCGAGGGTTATCGAAATATCCGGTCTGACCAAAAGATACGGATCGTTTGTTGCGGTAGACCATCTGCACCTGTCAATTGACGAAGGCGAAATATTCGGGTTGCTGGGGCCTAACGGGGCCGGCAAATCCACCACCATACTGATGCTCATGGGCCTGACAGAACCCGATGAGGGCAAGGTGCGGGTATGCGGTATCGATCCGGTCACCCGGCCGGTAGAAGTAAAAAAGATCGTGGGATACCTGCCCGAAGATGTCGGTTTTTACGATAACATGACGGGGCTGGAAAACCTGGCCTATACAGCCGGGCTGAACGGCATGCCCCGGGAAGTAGCCATGGAAAGGTCCAGGCAAATGCTGGTAAAGGTGGGACTGGGAAACGAGACGGATAAAAAGGCTGGAAAATATTCCCGCGGCATGAGGCAAAGGCTGGGCCTGGCCGATGTGCTGATCAAGCAGCCCAGGATCATTATTCTCGACGAGCCCACCCTGGGCATTGATCCGGCCGGCATAAGGGATTTTCTCGATCTGATTGTCCATCTCAGTAAAAAAGAGGGGATTACCGTGATCTTCTCTTCCCATCACCTGCACCAGGTACAACAGGTATGCGACCGGGTGGGCATATTTGTAAAAGGCAGACTGCTGGCTGAAGGAAACATCAATTCGCTGGCTGAACAGCTCTTTTCAAAAACCGCCTATACCGTGGAGGCAGGAATCAGTGAATATCCCGGTGATAAATCCCCGACCACGGAAAAGGTATCCATCAAAAAGGTGGCCGGTGAGCTCCGGAAGCTCCATGGAGTAGTCAATGTAACAGACACCGATCACATGCTGCAGATCGAATGCACCGGCGATATAACCTCCGAAATTGCACAAATTATTGTGCAAACCGGCGCCGGATTGAATTACCTGAGAAAGAGGGAATACGGATTAAATGAAATATACTACCGATATTTTGAAGGAGGAGATACCGATGAGTAAATCAGTGCATCAGGCAGGTTCTGCTTTTTCTAACCTTGTACAGCTCTTATCACTGAAAAAGAAGAATAATGAAGAAACAAGGGCTGCCCATCCTTTCAGGGTAATGGTGCAAAAGGAAATGTCCGATCATATCACCAGCTGGCGTTTCCTTATTCTGATCGGGATCATTTTCCTGACCTGCATCGGATCAATGTACACCGCCCTGACAGGCCTTCAGAAAGCCGATGCGGGTGATGCAGAAAATGCCTTTTTCTTTCTGAAGCTGTTTACCGTTTCCGACGGCACCCTTCCCTCTTTCTTCCTGTTCATTGCCTTCCTGGGCCCTCTGCTGGGCATCAGCATGGGTTTTGATTCGGTCAACTCGGAACAGAACCGCGGCACACTCAGCCGTATACTGGCGCAGCCCGTGCCCCGCGATTATGTGGTCAATGCCAAATTCGCCGGCGCCCTGCTGGTAATAGGGGCCCTGCTGTTCGCCCTCAGCTTTCTGGTAATCGGTTCCGGGCTGATCGCACTGGGAACACCGCCTACAGCGGGAGAATTCATGCGGATCATACTGTTCACACTGATCAGCATTATTTACATTTCCTTCTGGCTAAACCTGTCGGTTTTCTTCTCCATCCGGTTCAAACAGCCTGCCACTTCGGCCCTGTCGGGTATTGCTGTCTGGCTCTTTTTCGTTATCTTTTATCCGCTCATCCTGAACATCATTACCAGAGCCCTTCAGCCCTCACAGTATGCACCCGAAAGGGCGGTATATCTGTATGAGAAACTGAAATTCCTCCTGGTGCAGGCCATGCCCAATGAACTTTACAACGAAGCCGTCTCTGCCATACTGACACCCTCGGTCAGGAGCCTGGGGCCCCTCACCATTGAACAGTTACACGGAGCCATTCCGGGTCCCCTGCCCCTGGGGCAGAGCCTGCTGGTCATCTGGCCTCAGATCACCGGACTGATTGCCATTACGGCCCTGTGTTTCATCCTTTCGTATACATCCTTCATGAGAAAGGAAATACGTTCAGGAACCTGACGGATACAGGATCAAC
This sequence comes from Bacteroidales bacterium, assembly GCA_049975425.1. Classification (GTDB taxonomy): domain Bacteria; phylum Bacteroidota; class Bacteroidia; order Bacteroidales; family VadinHA17; genus HyVt-105. The sequence goes on along the minus strand of JBNGDI010000039.1, from coordinate 9,162 downwards.
AGGAAAACTTCCTAACCGGTATCTCCCGGTTATTCATGATTCAGCAGTTCCCTGAGCAGAAGTTCCATATCCACCCCGGCGAACGATGTGGCGTAATCGCTCATGGCATAGGGAATGATCAGTTGACTGTTGTGGATGAATGCCCCGCAGGTATACACCACATTGGGCACGTATCCTGCCCTCTCGTCTTCGCTGGGCAGCAGCAAAGGTTCTTTCAGGCGACCTATCACCCGGGTGGGGTCGTCGCGGTCGAGCAGGCAGGCTCCCAGGCAATATTTTCTTACCGGACCGACTCCATGCGTGATCAGCAGCCATCCTTTTTCTGTTTCTATGGGTGAACCGCCGTTCCCTATCTGCACCAGTTCCCAGTTATATACCGGTTCCGCCAGAAGGATTGCTTCACTCCACTTATGCAGGTTGTCGGAGAACATGATGTAATTGTTCACCCCGTCCACCCGGCTGATCATGGCATATTTCCCGTTGATCTTCCTTGGGAACAGGGCCATGTTCTTGTCAATGGCATACCTGCCGTGTAGAGGGAAAATCCGGAAGGTATAGAAATCCTTTGTCTCAATCATCTTGGGCAGGATGGTATATCCGTCGTAGGCAGTGTAAATTCCGTAATAGATAGCATCGCCGTTATCGTTCCTGAATTTTACAAAACGGGCATCTTCAATCCCGTTTTTTTCAAATTTGGAAATGGGAAAGATCACCCGTTCAGAAAGATCAGTATCATACGAAAAATGAATTTCGGTGTGTGAATCGGCCAGCCAGAAAATTTCATCCAGCGCTTTCTGCTGTTCCATCAGCCGGTGGCCGTTCACATCCTTGGCCACTTTCACGGCTTCCCTGATCTGATCGTAATTGAATTCGCCCGGAAGCTGCTCCAGCACCATTTCATAGTGTTCGCGTGCAATCTGCATGTCTTTCAGCTTGCTGACAAAATCCTCCTTGTCATACAGATGGCTTTTGATCAGTTCTGCTTCCCCGATCTGGTCACCTGCCTTCTGCATGATCACCTCATTCTTTTCGTTCAAAATGGCCCTGCGGAAGATCAGGGAAGAAATATGTCCTTCCCCCGTCGCCCTCAGGCTGATTATCACCCGCTTCTGTCCTTCCTGCAATCCGCTCTGGTCAAAATCTTCCACAATGGAAGGATTGAAAAGAGCCGCCGATTCCAGGGCATATTCCATGGTAAAATACGAACCGATGAGCAATTTGCACCATTCCGACAGTTTCCTGCCGCCATTCAGGTCATCCACCAGGTGTTTGACTTTCTGATAATTGTTTTTGAAAATTTTGGTAATGCTGCGGTGGCGCATGGAAAACTCCCGCAGAATCTGGTGCAGCAATATCTCCGCCTCCTTTTCCGGCATAGCCACCACCCTGGATATCAACTTCCTGGCCCGCTCATCCCCATTGTAAAAAAACCGTGCAATCACCCGGTTATTATCCGGATAAATCACGGTATCTTTTCTCTCAACCGGCAATTTCATTTTAGTTCTGTTTTTTCCGTCATTCCCGGTTGTTTTTTGCGGGAATAACAGCACGGGAAAAATTCCGGGCATAAAAATAATAAATGTTTCAACACGTCATAAGCCTTCGGGCTATATGAAAAAAGGGCAACCGCCCGGCTGCCCTTTCCTGTTCCTTCCAAAGGTCGGGTTATTTTTCCTTATCGGGGCCTTCCCTGGCAATGGAATCGCGCATATCGGTATCGGCCTCAATATTCTTGATACGGTAATAGTCCATGATCCCCAGGTTCCCCGAACGGAAGGCATCGGCAATGGCCAGGGGTATCTTTACCTCGGCCTCGATCACCTTGGCGCGGGCTTCCTGAGCCTTGGCTTTCATTTCCTGTTCCAGTGCCACGGCCATAGCTCTTCTTTCCTCTGCCTTTGCCTGTGCAATGTTCTTGTCGGCGTTGGCCTGATCAATCTGCAGGCCGGCCCCGATGTTTTTCCCGATATCGATATCGGCAATATCGATGGAAAGGATTTCAAAAGCGGTCCCTGCATCCAGTCCTTTTCCCAGCACCACCTTGGAAATATTGTCCGGATTTTCGAGCACCGCCTTGTGGGAATCGGACGATCCTATGGAAGAAACAATCCCTTCGCCAACCCTGGCCAGGACAGTTTCCTCACCGGCGCCTCCCACCAGTTGTTTGATATTGGCCCTCACGGTCACCCGTGCTTTGGCTATGAGCTGTATACCGTCTTTCGCCACGGCCGTAACGGGAGGGGTATTGATCACCTTGGGGTTCACCGACATCTGGACGGCCTCGAAAACATCCCTTCCTGCCAGATCAATGGCGGTGGCCATCTGAAACGGCAGGTCTATATTGGCCTTGTCGGCCGACACCAGGGCATGCACCACCCTTTCCACATGCCCACCTGCCAGGTAATGGGCTTCCAGCTGGTCGCGCTTGATGGTCTGCAGTCCGGCCTTATGGGCTTCGATCATGGCCCGCACAATCACCGCCGGGGGAACTTTCCTCCAGCGCATGAAAATCAGCTGAAGAAGCGAAATGCGGACCCCGGAAACCAGCGCCTGAAACCACAGCCCTATGGGCACCAGGTAAAGAATAAGCCACAGCAGAACAAAGGCTGCAATGACAATAACAATATACAATCCAATTCCTTCCATATCTAATCATTTTTTTGGTTTTACAATCAGCTTGTTGCCTTCCAAACCCACCACGGTGACCGGCACATTTGGATCCAGATACCCGTCCAGTATCTTTCCTTCAAACACCTTCCCGTTTACCATCACTCTTCCGATGGGATTGAGCCGCGTAAGGGTTTCGCCTTCAGCCCCTTTCTCCACTTTTTCCAGCCGGGGAGAAACGGCTTCCACCCGGCTGTCGATATTGGTTCCCAGCATCACCCGCCGCCATGTCTTCGATTTGAGCGCCATGGCCAGCACCAGCACCGAAACCACAATGGTTCCCAGGAGAATATAATTCCCCACCACAGGTCCGTGAAAATGGTACCCCAGGTATATGCTGCCGATCAGCAGGATGGCCCCGCCGATTCCTGCCACGGTAATACCCGGCACCAGAAGGAACTCGACCAGGAACAGAATGATCCCCAGAAGAATGAGCAATATAATGACGGTAACTGACATACCCTGTGCTGTTATGATTTCATGGAAACAACCAGGCCCTTGCGGGCCAGTTCACCCTGCTGGTGCAACAGCATATCGCGATTGCCTTTCTTCACCAGGCATTTCCCCTTCGTATGGGCAATAAAAGCGCATTGCTCGGCCTGCTCGGCCGTATGGTCCAATACTTCCATCAGGGAACCGATCACAAAATCAAAAGTATGGTGATCGTCGTTGTGCAATATCAGCGACCAGCTACGATCGTTATTCCCTTTCTCCTGCCGGGACAGTTCCTTTTTTCCTGATTCCTCGTTCATAGCTCCCCTCCCGGGATTATTCATTTGTCATACTGCGGGCCCGTTCCACACCAATCCTCCGGCCCTCCAGGTAGGCGGTCACAAACGCATCGGTCAGACCGTTTGCCGCCAGCCTGCTCCTGAACCGAACCGCCTCATCAAATGTATAAAAATTTCCGATAGTATATACAGTCAAACCCTGTTCATCGGTCCTTTTTTCTACCTGTGCTCCGCCCGAAGCCTCCCGGTAATGGTTTTCTGCGTCAGGAGGAAGCATTCCCCTGAAAGCTCCCACCTGTACCTTGAAAACGGGTATGGCTCCTTCCGTTCGTTCTTTCACGGTTCCCCCGGATATCTCCTCACGGGCCTTCTGCCCCCAGCCCTCGAGAGAACGGGCCCGCGGCAGGGCAATCCGGTTTCCGTTCAGTGTAGCCACCAGAAAGGCCTGATCGGACAGGTTTTCACGTACCCGGCCCAGGGCCTGCTGTGCTTCGTCATACGAACCGTACTTCCCCACATAGTAACGGATCAGTTCTGTTCCGGGAACGGCTTCCCGGGTTACGGGTGTATATCCGCGAAAGTATTCCTCGTGGAGAGGACTGCTGAACACTCCAACCTGTATTTTGTATTCCAGCCGTCCGGCATCGGTTTCCTTTCTTCCCGGTTCAGAAATTTCTCCACCCTTTGTATCCGTTCCATCACCTGTTCCCTCCGACCAGGCCGCCACCGGCCGTGCATCGTGCAGTTCTCCGGGGGCCCCGGCATGGTCATCTGCCGTTCCGTAAAGCCTGTTCCGTGAGTCTGCAGATGTGCCTGTGATCAGGATCACCGATCCGGGATCAGGCCGACGGATCCCTGCAGCAGTTTCGAATGCCCGCTTCTGGTTTTCAAGAGTCACCAGTTCATAGGCATTCGCTTCCACAAGCCCCTGGTATTTCTGTTCCTGGTTCATCTGTTCTATGGCTGCCTGTCGCAGCGTCTGAGCATGGGCATATTGTTCCCTGGCACGTTCACAGTACAGCGTAATCCTGCCGGTCAATGCCCCCTCCTCGGCGGTATCGTTCAAACGGTCCAGTACATCATTTAACAAGAGGTATTTGTTTTCATTCACCACCTGGTATACCTCCACTGCCATCATTTTGTATTCCAGAGCTTTTTCATCTTCTTTCCCGGCCCGGTTCAGAAACCTTCTCATTTGTGACTGGTTTCCGGCCCCGTCAGCCCGGACCCTCCATTCCGCAGCTTTCCGTTCCGCTTCCCTGGCTTTTGACATATACTCATTCCCGGTTTGCTCCAGAGCCACCCACTCATCCAACCTGTTCAGTTCGTTCCTTCTGAACAGTTTCCGGAAGGGATCCTCCCTGTAAAAAAGATCGGAGGTATAATCCGGAAACCGGGCGGTATCCTGCCAGCTGCCCGGAGAAAGGTTCTGCCCATACCCCGCGGGAACATCCTCCGGCAGGAACAGAGCCTCCTGTTCCAGCCCGCAGGCCTGCTGAAACAGGGCATCGGCCTGTTGCTGATACCTGATCTGCTGCAGCTCCAGACTGTCAACCTTTTGTTGCAGGCTCTTTCTCTTCTCCACTCCCCTTTCCCTGGCCAGTTCCTGCTTTCGGGCCATTATTACACGTGAAAGGGAGTCTGATAGTGCCTCTTTCTCCAGGGCCAGGGTTATGAGCCGGTCATGCTCAGCTGCCACTGATGCGCTGCCGGAAACCTGACACCACCCTTTCGGTGAAGGGGCTGTGAACAAAAGGAGCAATACTATTATGCAGAAAGACATTGGGAAACGTCTGGAAAAGGAAAATACTCTCATCATACCTGAATTTCGTGTGGGGGTAAAATTAAAAAAATAAAACCGGAACCGAATATAACAGGATGTTGATAAAGAACCCCTGCCCGGTGGGGTCATATTCATGGAAACTTGTTACTTTTACCATAAATTCAAAAAATGGTTAAACTGAAAACAGGCGACCGGGCACCGGATTTCTCAGGAACCGATCAGAACGGAAAAAACGTCCGGCTGAAAGACTATCTGGGAAGCAGGATTGTGTTGTATTTTTATCCGAAAGACAACACTCCGGGCTGTACAGCCGAAGCATGCAACCTGCGGGATAATTACGAAGAACTGCTGAACAGGGGGTTCCGCATCATCGGGGTCAGCCCCGACAGTACGGCATCCCACCAGAAATTCAGCACAAAGCACAGCCTTCCCTTTCCACTGGTCTCCGATACCGCCAAATCCATCATGAAAGCATACGGGGCCTGGGGCGAAAAGAGCATGTTTGGAAAAAAATACATGGGAGTATTGAGAAAAACATTTATCATTTCAGAAGACGGGATCATCGAGCAAATATTCGATAAAGTAAATACCCGCGATCATTCCCGCCAGATACTGGAAACTATAGAAAAATAACCGCAATACGAACATTCTATGGAGAAGGAAAAGAAAGAACCCAACGTGAACAAAGAAAAACTGAAAGCCCTCCAGCTAACCCTTGACAAGATTGAAAAAGGGTACGGAAAGGGTACCATCATGAAACTGGGAGACCAGGCGGTGGTGGATGTCCCCAGCATCTCCTCCGGCTCGATCGCCCTCGACATAGCCCTGGGGGTGGGTGGTTACCCCCGCGGACGGGTAGTCGAGATTTACGGACCGGAATCGTCGGGAAAAACCACCCTGGCCATTCATGCCATTGCCGAAGCACAGAAAAACGGGGGCATTGCCGCCTTTATTGATGCGGAACATGCTTTTGACCGGTTTTATGCCGAAAAACTGGGGGTAGACCTCGACAACCTGCTCATCTCGCAGCCCGATAACGGAGAGCAAGCCCTGGAAATAACCGACCACCTCATCCGGTCGGGCGCCATCGATATTATCGTGATCGACTCGGTAGCAGCACTGACCCCCAGGGCAGAGATCGAAGGCGAGATGGGAGATTCAAAAATGGGGCTGCAGGCCCGGCTCATGTCGCAGGCCCTGCGAAAACTTACGGCAAATATCAGTAAAACACGCACCTGTTGCATTTTCATTAACCAGTTGAGGGAAAAGATCGGGGTTATGTTCGGGAACCCTGAAACCACTACCGGCGGAAATGCCCTGAAGTTTTACGCCTCGGTCAGAGTGGATATCCGTAAGATAGGCCAGATCAAGGAAGGCGAGGATGCCACCGGAAGCCGTACCCGGGTAAAGATTGTCAAGAACAAGGTGGCACCGCCCTTCAGAAAGGCCGAATTCGACATCATGTACGGGGAAGGAATCTCACGCACCGGCGAGATCATCGACCTGGGCGTGGACCTGAGTGTGATCAAGAAAAGCGGTTCGTGGTTCAGCTATGGAGATACCCGCCTGGGGCAGGGCCGCGAAGCCGTGAAACAGATCCTGGACGACAATCCCGAACTGGCCGACGAACTGAAAGCCGCCATCATCGAAGCCATGAAGGGTAAACCCGAACCGGCAGCCAAAAAAGAAAAGGAATAGAAATATCCTGAACCAGTAAAAAAACATGGAAATGTCAAAGCATTTGTTACGGGCAGCAGGATTTCTGCTGATGGCGCTGGCTGCATGCCAGCCCTCCGGCCGGAAAGACCGGAAAGCAGAGGTTTTCGGACCCCACTCCATCACCGCCGGATCCGATATTATGACACCGGAAATACTCTGGTCGTTCGGAAGGATTTCCGATGTGCAGGTATCACCTGACGGAAAACACATCCTCTACGGAGTAAGTTATTACGACATTCCCTCCAACAGCAGCAACCGGGAATTGTATATCATGGATACCGACGGAGGGAACAAACGGCGGCTAACCAGCACCCCGGAAGGGGAATACAACGCCCGCTGGAGACCCGACGGCCGTAAAATCGGATACATTTCCCACGCGTCAGGATCGGGTCAGCTCTGGGAAATGAACCCCGACGGCTCCGGTCCCGTCATGATCACCGATGTGGAAGGCGGCATCACCGGTTTTGCCTATTCTCCAGATCAAACCCATATCCTGTTCACCAGGCAGGTGAAGCTGGACGAAACCACTCGGGATATCCATCCCGACCTGCCTCTGGCATCGGGAAGGATCATCGACGATCTGATGTACCGGCACTGGGATCACTGGATTGACGATTACAGCCATATATTCGTGGCTGCATACCAGAATGGGGAAATAACCGACCCCGTCGATATCATGGAAGGAGAAAAATGGGATTCCCCGGTACGGCCCTTCGGGGGCATGGAACAAATCAGCTGGAGCCCTGACGGAAAAACCATAGCCTATACATCCAAAAAGCTGACCGGAAGGGATTATACCCTTTCCACCAATGCCGATATTTACATTTACGATCTGGATAAAGGGACTACCCGTAACCTAACGGAGGGTATGAACGGATACGATGCAGCCCCGGTTTTCTCCCCCGACGGAAAATATCTGGCCTGGGAAAGCATGGAACGCGACGGATATGAATCCGACCTGGTGCGCCTGTTTCTGGCCGACCTGGAAACAGGAGAGAAAAAATTCCTCACGGAAGGTTTCGAACAAAACGTACACGGCCTGACCTTCACTCCCGGCGGATCGGAGATCTATTTCATCAGCAACCACCGGGGAACCGATGAGATTTATCGCATCCACGCCCCTGCCGGCAATCTGACCAGGATCACGGAAGGCATGCACAATTATACCTCGGTGACCCCCACCGAAGACTTCCTTGTGGCCACCCGGCAATCCATGTCAAAACCCGGAGAAATTTACCGGGTGGATCCTGTCACAGGCGAGGCCGCTGAAATTTCCTTCGAAAACAGGCACATCCTCGACCAGCTCACCATGGGCAGGGTGGAAAGCCGTTGGATCACCACCACCGACAACAAGCAGATGCTGGTGTGGGTGATCTACCCCCCGCATTTCGATGAATCAAAAACCTATCCGGCCCTTCTGTACTGTCAGGGCGGCCCCCAGAGTACGGTAAGCCAGTTCTGGTCGTACCGATGGAATTTCCAGATGATGGCCGCCAACGGATACATTGTGGTGGCTCCGAACCGCAGGGGAGTTCCCGGTTTCGGGATAGAATGGAATGAGCAGATCAGCGGGGATTATGGAGGGCAAAACATGCAGGACCTGTTGCAGGCCATTGATGTGGTGGCAGAAGAACCCTGGGTGGATGAAAACCGCCTGGGGGCTGTGGGGGCCAGTTACGGCGGTTATTCGGTTTACTGGCTCGCGGGAAACCACGAGAAAAGGTTCAAAGCCTTTATTGCCCATGACGGGATGTTCAACTTCGAAAGCCAGTACCTGGAAACCGAAGAGATGTGGTTCCCCAACTGGGATTTCGGGGGACCGTTCTGGAAAGAAAATGACCCGGTGGTCAAACGTTCCTATGCCGCTTCGCCCCACCGGTTTGTAGAAAACTGGGATACCCCCATCCTGGTGATCCATGGGGAACGCGACTACCGCGTTACCATAGCCCAGGGAATCAGCGCATTCAATGCTGCCAGGCTGAAGGACATTCCGGCCCGTTTTCTGTATTTTCCCGACGAAAACCACTGGGTAATGACCCCTCAGAACGGGATCCTGTGGCAGAGAACCTTCTTCGACTGGCTGGACAGATGGTTGAAGGATGAAGGTTGAAGGACGAAATTTTGGAAGTGAGATAGAAAGGAAAAAGAGAGCCTGCTAAGTTAAGTTTTATATATTTTTTACAACAAAATCTGAGAATTTCCTTTACCTACGTAGACAACTGGCTATGTACTAATATAAGGCGCGCCCGTTTTTAATTTTTC
>JBNGDI010000038.1:0-24235 GCA_049975425.1 Bacteroidales bacterium | reverse complement strand
TGGATCGCGGCAGGCTTTCCCGCGCCGTAGTTTTTCCATAAAAGCATCAGCAGCCGGAGGATTTTTTTGCCTGCTTTTTTCATCCCTGAAAAAAGCAGGTCGTTCGCCATGGGGCGGCGAACGAAACCGGCCTGAGGGGCTGGTGGGGCAAATATGTCAAACAGTGAGTTGCAGGTTGGTAATTTCATCACACACCTCATCTCCATCACTCCATCACCCCATTACTCCACCACCCCATTACACCATAACATGCCCCGTTCCTCCCCAACTCACCATAGCCGGGTTTATGGCATCCGGAAATCTTATCTACGTAGTTACCTACGTAGCAACCTACGTAGTTTTCTACGTTGCATGCATTAAAATCAGGCTGACATAGGCCGGCCGGTTTTCATAATTTTCTTAAATTCCGGAAATATTACGGTATATCCCGTCGATCATCTCTACGCTTTCTCAGTCCATGAGCGTGGTAAATTTCTTCCGGTCTTCCCGGCAGATGGATTTCAACAGCCGGCGGGCCGACATGATGGCGGTGGGCAGCCCTCCTCCTGGCTCAACCCATTGCCCGCACATATAGAAATTCTTCAGTCCCGGCAGGGTTTGCCGCATGGGCTTCATCATCACGCCTGCATTCTGAGGAGTGATCAGCCAGCCTTCGAAAGAGCCTTTCCAGTTTCCGGTATACCGCTCGAATGTCAGCGGCGTGGCCACATCGGTCACTTCCACCTGACGCGATAAACCCGGAAAGCGCTGCTCCAGAAGCTCCGTCACTGTATGTGCGATCTCTTCTTTCTTGCGTTCATACGCCTTCCTGTCGCCCGCCAGCTTTTTCCAGTAGTCATAATCCGAAGGCATCATCAGGGTAACGGCTGTTTTACCTTCCGGAGCCAGGGTGGGGTCCTGGTTGTAGATACGGACATTCAGGTTTTCTCTTACAGCATCGCCGATCTCCACCGGCCGGTCAAGCCGGAATGTGAACCCCGAGATGGTGCGGGGCTCGTTTTCGAAAGACCGGTTCACTCCCAGGGATACAAAAAGGAGGGATGGAAACAACGGCCATTTTTCGTACGGCTCACGGCTTTTTTCATCTGCTCCTTTTTGATCCAGCATGGAGAACAGGGTTGTGTGCCCGTCTGCCGCTGAAATAACCCTTCCGGCCAGGTGTTCTCTGCCGTCCTCCAGTCTCACCCCAACGGCTTTTCCATCGCGGGTAATGATCTTCACCACCCGGCTGCGGTAGCTGATCTCCCCTCCGAGTTCCCGGTACCTGGCTTCCAGGGCATCGGACATGGGACGCGAGCCTCCGATGGGATACCCTGCATTCCGGTTATGCATGTAGGAAAACATAAACAGCATGAACAGGACGGAAAATTCAGGGATCCATATCTCCCGGAAAGCCTCTCTCAGCAACGGGTCTTTGAATTTTTTCGAAAACTCCTCCCCGGTGATGTTCATCCACTCTTTCATTTTTTTCCCGGACCTGATGAAACGGGCAGTAACCGCTGCTTTTTTTCTCCAGCGTACCGGCAGGGAGTCGTGGTCCGAAGGAAAATCAAGGGGAATACACATCCGGATACCCCGGATGAATTCCCTGATCACCGGTTCATCCTGAGGGGAAAATTCAAGGAGATGCTTTTCCAGCCGGTCCGCGTCGGTGTAAAAAACGACGGTTCTTCCGTCCGGTCCCTCGAAACGGCCGTATTCGGCCAGGTCGATAAAGGTCCTTCCCTTTGCTATACCGGTTTCCCTCCACAGATCGTGTATCCCGCTATCGGGCGATGACCCTACAAGCCAGTGGATACATCCGTCGAATGTGTAGCCTTTCCGTTCCCAGGCGGTACACAGTCCGCCCGGTTGGTCGTGCATCTCGAATATCCGGGTACGATAGCCGTTCATCCGGGCATAAATGCCTGCCCCCAGACCGGCAAACCCCGCGCCGATGATGATAATGGAAGGATCCTTTTTTTTCATGGCAGTTCCTTGTTTTCCAGCCAAATATAGCAATAAGAATCATTGATAAAATAATTTGCAGGAAAATGAATCATTCTTGCGAAAAATCGAAAAAGTACCAGCCAAAAGAAAAAACAGGCTGGTCTATAGATAATAAACCCTCTAAACCCATCCGCTCCCCCTCTCCACCACTCAATTACTCCATCACCCGAATACCCCTCTCAGGATTGTTTCTTTCTCTTTTCATGCCGGCTGACCAGCACCATCACCAGGATAACCAGCGACATAGACAGAATGCCCAGGTAGCTGCCCCGGTTTTCCGCCCAGCCCAGGTTTCCGTAATCCATCATCACCAGCCGGGCCAGGATGACCAGGGCCGCCAGCAGGATCACGGTATTCCGAACCTTTTGCATAGGCGCTGAAGCTTGGGGAGGATAAAGATAATCATTTATTCAAAATCATCAGGAAGTGGGTATTCCGAATAAATTATATGGTCAAACGTTATTTTTTGTATTATTGTATTAAAAATTAATATATCATGAAAACCCTCATCTCCTGGCTGGCCGTAAACAATGATTTGATATACAGCAATAATGAGTGCAAAGGCATCAATAAAGAAGGGCCTACCTGCCTGTTCCACCGGTATTATTACCAGCACGACCGGCACGTCATTCTCTGCACCAGCAAACGGTACGCCGAAGATGCCGATAAACTGCGGGAATCGGTTCTTGACGAATTCCCCGGAAGGAAAATAGAAATCCGGAACCTGGAGGTGGTCGATCCGATCAACCTGAATGAGGTCAAAACGAAAGTCCAGCGCCACATGGAGAAGTACCGCAACGATGAGGTTACCATCTTCTTCTCTCCCGGTACATCAGTCATGCAGGTGACCTGGTACCTGGTGCATACCGGCATGGGAATGAACACCGAAATGGTGCAGACCCGCGCGCCCCGACACACCAAAACCGGCAAGCCCGAACTGATCAGGATCGAGCTGGAGATGAGCGACGTGCCCAACACCGCCGTGATACACGAGAAGATAGTGGCAGGCGACAGGGACTACCTGCCCCCGGAAGGGGAGCCATTGATCACCCCTTCCCTGGAACCGGTGTACGAAAAAGCTCGGATGGTGGCCGCCGCCGACCCGGTCACTACCCTCATTCTTGGGGAAACCGGCACCGGAAAGGAAGTGCTGGCCCGGTATATTCACGAACATTCGGCCAGGAAAGGCCGGCCCTTCCTTGCTATCAACTGTTCGGGGATGAGTGACAACCTGATGGAATCGAGGCTTTTCGGTTACAAAAAAGGGGCCTTTACCGGGGCGTACAAGGACGAAACCGGTTTGTTCAAAGCCGCCAGTTCAGGCACCCTGTTTCTGGATGAGATCGGCGACATTTCCCCGTACATGCAGCAAACCCTGTTGCGGGTGATCCAGGAAAAAGAAATCCTCCCCCTGGGCGGTAAGCCTGAAAAGATCGACGTAAGGCTGATTACAGCCACCAACAAAGACCTTCACCGGATGTGCTGCGAGGGGAAGTTCCGCTGGGACCTGTATTACCGGCTAACGGTCACCGAGCTTCGGTTGCCCGATTTGCTGGAGCGGGGACCGGCAGAGGTGGAAGAGTACCTCAGCTTTTTCCTCCGGTCGGGAATGAAAAGAATGCGGAAAAAGCACAGTCTGAAGATCAGCCCGGAAGCCATGCAATTCCTGCGCAATTACCCATGGCCCGGAAATATCCGGGAAATGGAAAACCTGGTGGAATCACTGTACGTGTTCTGCCGGGATACGGTGAGCCTGAACGACATTCCCGCCCGGTTCAGAAAAGTACCCGACGGGGAATCGCTGAAAATGGAAGATGTGGAAAAAGCCCACATCCGGAAAGTGCTTGAGCTGAAAAAATGGAACAAACGCCAGGCCTGGCTGGCCCTGGGATACAAATCGTACAACACCCTGATAAACAAAATGGAAAAATACGGAATTGAGGAAGGAAAATAAAATAACCCGCCGGTGGCTCTGCAGGGTATCACCGGAGGCATTGCCGGGGCATTTTACAAAGAGATCCCCCTTTCGTGGAAAGAAGAAGCCCTGGCACGGCTGCCCGCAGAACTGATTCCCATCCTGGATGCGTTTTATGAAAGGTATGGTTGAGCCGGTTCCATAACGGGTCATGTATAAAGTCCTGTCAGGATGTTTGAAATCTGAAAAAAGTTACTTAATTTTATAATCAATCGCTGGTTGCTCATAATCCCGGTTGCCATGTCACCCGAAGAAACCGACCGGATTCTGGAAAAATACGTAAAGGCCACACATTCCTTTCTGGTATACGATCATTTTCTGGTTGTCCGGGTGGAGGCCCTGGAAGAGAAATATCCGGGCGGTGTGCTGTCGTTTGCCGGCCGTTTCGGTGTATCATTCAATAACCGGATTGCCGTGATCAAATCAAAAAAGCATGAAAAAGTTGAAGCATGCATCGAATCCCTGGGGCAAAACCAGCTGACGGCGGGAAAAGACTATATTACCGGTTTTTTTATCCCTCTCCCCGACCCTGTGAAAGGATACATCCCCTCCATGCACATTCACTGCCCGTGGCTCATTGCCCGTGAAACTCCCTTTATGGCCCTGATCCGGTTCAATGACCCCCTTCCGGAGCTTCTGAGAAAAAAACAGAAAACGATAATACGGTTCAACCTGAAGGAAACCCTCCGGCTGGCAGGGGAATTCATTCTTGCACTTCTTATAAACCTGGTTACCGGGGAATAAGACCCGGGTCACCGGGGCATGGTGAAAAGAATCGTGTGAACCTGAACGGTTTTTCATTTCCTCCGTAATGCCATGGCCTGCTCCGCCTTCGCACCGCTGCGGTCACAGAACTTTCACTCTTTCCATATCAGGTTTTATGACTGTTCGCACTGACCCCAAAGCCTGCAAACAGTTAAACATATTTTTAAACCAACCCTTCCGCAGATATTTGAATTGTTCATTTTATTGAGTAATTTTACTCAATATATTGAGTAATCTTACTTTTATGTTCAAAAGGCATTATTTTGACCTGCTGGACAGGAGGTTGAAAGAACCCAGAAAATTCATCCAGGTAATTAGCGGACCCAGGCAGGTGGGAAAGACAACCCTGGTCCAGCAATGGATAAAGGAACACCTTGAGAAGTCTCATTATGGGGCAGCCGATGCTGCAACGGGCATGTCAGGAAGCTGGATTGAACAACAATGGGAAAAATGCAGGCTGGATATGAAAACCCTGGGAAAAAAGGAAATGATCCTCTTTCTGGATGAAGTGCAGAAAATTCCGGACTGGAGTGAAAAGGTGAAGCGGGAGTGGGATCTTGATACCAGGGAGAATATAAACATCCGGGTGGTGCTGCTGGGCTCATCCAGACTCATGCTTATGAAGGGCCTGGTAGAATCGCTTGCAGGTCGTTTTGAATCCATATATATGGATCACTGGAGTTACAACGAAATGCGTGAAGCTTTCCAACTTGATCCTCAGCAATATGTGTGGTATGGAGGCTACCCCGGATCAGTAAATCTGATGGAAGATGAGGAAAGATGGAAATCCTACATCCGTGATTCTCTTGCAGAAACCGCCATATCAAGGGATATACTGATGCTTACCCGGGTAGACAAACCTGCCCTGCTAAAACAATTATTTGAACTGGGCTGCCTTTACAGTTCACAAATTGTTTCTTATACAAAAATGTTGGGACAGCTTTCTGATGCAGGAAACACTACCACCCTGGCCCATTATCTTGAACTGACCCACCAGGCAGGTTTACTGGGAGGATTGCAGAAATTCAGCAGGAAAGAAATCAGGCAACGTGCCTCTCCACCGAAATTTCAGGTTCATAACAATGCCTTATTAAGCAGCCGTTTACAGGAAAGATTCAGGGATATCGGCAACCATCCCGGTTTATGGGGCCGGATGGTGGAATCAGCAGTGGGAACCCACCTGATTCATGCAGCCAACAGGGGAGCTTTCAACCTGTATTACTGGAGGGAAAAAAATGCAGAAGTGGATTTCGTGGCTGTTCGCAACAGCAGGATTCTGGCTCTGGAGGTGAAAAGTGGCACCCGGTTAAAGAATACCGGACTGGATACTTTCCGGAAGATTTACCCGGAATGCAGAATACTGGCCATCGGTCACCAGGGGTTACCCTGGGAGGAATTCCTCCGGATCGAACCTGAAATGCTGTTTTTCTGACGGGTAACGGTTTTTAGGGTTCTGCATTTTCCCCTGCAATACCATTGCCGGCCGGCAGTCACATTACCAGTACCTTCGCCCCCCTGATCTTCCGGTTTTTCAGCTCCAGCAGGGCCCGGTTGGCTTCTGCCAGAGGAAATTCCTCCACTTCGGGGCGGATATTCATCCGCCCGGCCAGCTCCAGGAATTCCCGGATATCACGACCTGCCACATTGGCCACGCTTTTGATTTCCTTCTCCATCCACAGGTGCACCGGGTAATCAATTTCCATCAGACTTTCCCGGTCGCCGGCTTCTTTCCTGATGGCATTGATCACCAGCCTTCCCCCGGGCTGCAGATGCTTCAGGGCTTCTACCACCGGCTTCCAGGCCGGGGTGGTGTCGATGATGCTGCGGATCTTTTCCGGAGGTGTATCGGTGGTTTCGCCCGCCCAGGCCGCCCCCAGCTCCAGGGCAAAGGTCCTTTCCCTTTCGCTGCGGGCAAACACATATACGTTTGACCGGGGATACAGATGGGCGGCCATCTGCAGCACCAGGTGGCCCGAAGCCCCGAAACCGGTGAGTCCCAGGGTCTGCCCGTCGGTTATCCCGGCCAGCCGCAGGGAACGGTAACCAATAGCCCCGGCGCAGAGCAGAGGGGCGGCTTCGGTATCGGAAAATGCCTCCGGTATGGGAAAGGCGGAACGTTCGGGCACCACCATGTACTCGGCATAACCCCCGTTGACATCGCGGCCGGTGGCCCGGAATTCCTCACACAGGTTGTCGTTGCCCGAACGGCAGTACGCACATTTCCCGCAGGCGGAATAGATCCACCCCACCCCCACCCGGTCGCCCGGCCGGTACAGGCTGGCTTCCTCGCCGCATTCCACCACCCGGCCCACCACTTCGTGGCCGGGTATCAGCGGAAACACGGGAGGCGGTGTACGGCCTTCGATCTCATCCAGTTCGGTGTGGCACACCCCGCAGGCTGCCACCCTGATCAGCACCTCCCCTTTACCGGGCACGGGAACGGGCAATTCCGCCGGTTCGAGGGGAACGGTTTCCCTGTCAAGGGACACAATGCGTCTGAGCAGCATGGCTTTCATGGCAGAAGAATTTATATTTCTGCAAAAATAATAACTCCGGGTGCAATCCGGGGCCGCAACCGGAGGAAAGGTTCAGGAAAGTCCTGTAATACGGCCGTTTTCATCAATATCAATGTGCTCGGCCGCGGGTGTTGCCGGCAGGCCGGGCATGCGCATGATATTCCCGGTGATGGGAATAATGAACCCCGCCCCGGCCGCAATTTCAATTTCACGCACGGTGACCACGAAATGCTCGGGCCGCCCCAGCAGTTTGGGATTGTCTGACAGCGATTTCTGCGTTTTGGCAATGCAAACGGCCTTTTTGTCCAGTCCCAGTTCGGCCACCACCTCAAGGTCTTTCTTTGCCTGGGCCCTGTAATCAATGGCAGATGCCCCGTAAATTTCCCGGGCAATGGTTTCGATCTTTTTCTCCACCGGCCAGTTCCAGTCGTACAGCGGCTTCATGGAGGAAGTACAATTTTCGGCGGCGTCGGCTACCAGTCGGGCCAGTTCTTCCGCTCCTTCCCCGCCCCGGGCCCATACATCGGCCACAGCCACGTTCACGCCCAGGTCCCGGCATTTTTCCCGGATCACCCGGATCTCTTCATCGGTATCGGTGGCAAAGCGGTTGACAGCCACCACCGGGCACACATTGAACTTCATCATGTTTTCCACGTGCTTTTCCAGGTTTTCCATGCCCCGCCGCACGGCATCCGCATCGGGGGTATTCAGCTCACTCACGGGCACTTCGCCGTGGTATTTCAACGCCCGTACCGTTGCCACCAGCACAGCCGCCTGAGGCTCCAGGCCCGATGATACACACTTGATATCCAGAAACTTTTCCGCCCCCAGGTCGAAGCCGAATCCGGCTTCCGTCACCACGTAATCCGACAGGGAAAGCCCCATTTTTGTAGCCAGCACCGAGTTCGTTCCCTGGGCAATGTTGGCAAACGGCCCTCCGTGGATGATGGCCGGATTTCCTTCCAGTGTCTGCACCAGGTTCGGCTTGACCGCATCTTTCAGCAGAGCGGCCATGGCACCCTGCGCTTTCAGATCGCGGGCAAACACCGGTTTTTTGTCGTAGGTATATCCCACAAAAATATTTTTCAGCCTGTTTTTCAGGTCATTGAAATTTTCGGCCAGGCACAGAATGGCCATCACCTCGGAGGCGGCTGTGATGTTGAAGCCGGTTTCCCGCGGCACGCCGGAGGTGGTGCCCCCCAGCCCCACAATGATATTCCGCAGCGACCGGTCGTTCATGTCCATCACCCTTTTCCAGTGCACGGTGCGGGGATCGATGCCAAGCGACCGGACGGTATGCTGGATGTTGTTATCGATGAGGGCGGCCAGCAGGTTGTTGGCCTTTTCAATGGCGGCAAAATCACCTGTAAAATGCAGGTTGATATCTTCCATGGGGATCACCTGGGCATATCCCCCGCCTGTGGCCCCGCCTTTGATGCCGAACACCGGCCCCAGGCTGGGCTCCCGCAGCACCACGGTGGTTTTCTTCCCAATGCGGTTCAGCCCGTCGGCCAGCCCGATGGATACGGTGGTCTTTCCCTCTCCCGCAGGCGTGGGCGAGATGGCGGAAACAAGAACCAGTTTTCGGTTTTTGATCTTTCCTGGATCGATCAGCTTCAGGGGAAGCTTGGCTTTGTACTTCCCGTACAGCTCCAGATCATCAAAAGGAATGTGTAGTTTTTCAGCTATTTCAGCAATGGGTTTTATCCCGGCTTTGCGGGCTATTTCAATATCACTTGCCATGATGCGGTGTTTTTTTATGACTGTGTTTAAAAAAGGATATGAAGATATATAGAATTATTGGGATGTCAAAATCAGTTTTTCGCGCAGGGCGGGCTTTTGGGCGGGGAATCAGTCTGGTTTGCAGGGGGGTATGCAGGCCGGGGGTAAGCTACCTCAATTTACCCATGCCTGATGCCGGTTACCTGCATCAGGCCATAAGGGATAGCCGGGTGAGGTTATGATTGTTTTATCACTGAACCCGGAAAATAAATGCACAACAATCCTACATACTCTGAGGGAGCCTTGTGTAAAATTTTCTTATTTACAATTCCCCATCATTTTCATTCTCAAATTCATCCCCGTGATATACTCCTTCTTCCTGAATCGTTGCATCACGAACCACAGGTTTTCCCATTGCATTTTCAATTTTTTTGAGAATTCGTTCTTTGCGGTCGTGAAAGAAACCCTTGAAATCGTCGCGATACATCAATTCCGGATTCACCACATGGGACTCAAGAATTGCATTAAACTCTCCATCAGAAACGCCGGCATGTTTTTTCAGTCTATCAAGGTATTTGCTTGGTGCATCCCCACCTACAATCCGGTTTGTACGGCCTGAAAGAGGCGTTTTATTGATAATACAATGGTAATCATCGCTTGGAATACCGTTTTTGTTACACCAGGCTACCGGGAATATATGGTGAATATCAATGGCTTCGGAAAAATAGGTACTGAAATCAATTTTGGTGGCGGAAAGCCAGTCGCGTGTGTTTTCATCCATAAGAACAGCATATACTCCCTTGTAAGCGGCACTGTTCCTGGTACGCAATGTATGAAGGCGGGAAGGTGAGAAATTGGCATCATAGATGGTTTTAGGTTCCGGGCCGTTTCTTACTATCCAGTCAACTACCTGAACCAAATCCAGAGCATATCTTGTTTCAGTAGCAGATCCGTACAGCTCGCCAAAAACACCGCACCAGAACCAGCGCATGAGTTTTTGTTTATTTCCGATGTTGTCGATTTCTTTCCCAAGTTCAGCAATGATGGCTGACATTGGAACCAGTTGGGTGGTATAGGGAACATCCCGGGAATTATAAATGTGATTTTCAACCAGCATTTTGGATGCTTTTATAAACCCATCCACAATCCGGTCTTTATATTTTTCGTAATCTGTTAGCGTAAGATTCAGCATTTCCCTCCTTTTGGCGCTGACTGCCGGTAAATTTTCAGAAGTTCCTGATGCTTCAATTTTTTTTCTTTGTTGATAGGTGGAAAAAAGAGTAATGGCCTGAATAACATCAATATTTCCTGTTTTGCCGAGAACCTTATGATCCCTGAATTTTGCTTTGATATTTTCCCAATCATCTTTCAGGTTAAATTCTTCTTTTTCCGCAGCAAAAGAAGCGGTCAGAAGTTCAAAGACAGTAAGAGATACCCCCCCTGTATTCACTTTTTCAAACACCTGACAAACCGCTTCCTTGGGATTCGACTTTTTCATTACAATCACCGGCAGCATGTACCCGTTGAAACCTTGGATGATCTTTTTATGAAATTCATTCCAGAATTGTATTTTTTCCTTGTCGAAATTCCAGTATTCGAAAAAAGAAGGGTACCATTGGTCATATTCATCCACCATACATACCGGATACATCATGTTTTTGTATTCATTTTCCCTTGTGGTCAGGTCAAGTACAACTTTCCGGCCGATATCCTCTGTCAAAATTTTTTTCTCATTGATGGAGAAAATGGCCTCCTCCAGATCGGACCCGGGATCCAAAGCCTTGATCATATCAATATAATACCACCGTTTGATTTCATATCCCTTCGGGTTCCTGGTTGTAACAACCCGATTTGTAATTATAGCCTGGTATAATGAAGTCAAACGTTGTTGTCCATCCAGAATTAACAATTCCGGTTCCTTTCCATTTACTTCGGGTATGGGCACACCTTTCACAGGTTTTGGCTTGAATCGTATTGTTTCATTTCCCGTTTCCAGTAACATCACAGCTCCAATAGGAAATGATTTGGCCACACTGGCTAAAATGCCTTTTATGCGGTTGTCATCCCAAACCCATTCTCTCTGAAAATCGGGTAACTGAATCTTCCCTTTGTGAATGTCTTTCAGAATTTCGTGAAGGCTAGTTTTGGTGGAGTCAAAAGTTTCCATAGGTCATTCTTCAATTCTCATTTTATCAGGTTTCAAGTAAATTTTTCAAAAATTAACAAATGATCAGCATAAATCATGATTTTTATTACGCCTGTTTATTTATTTCATTCTGCTAGTTTATCGAACCATATACCGGATTGGTTATATCCTAATCCAATACCTCTTTCATAAATTTAACAGCATCGGGACCAACACGGATACAGGAGAGTTTAATTTTTGATTTCGGAACCAGATTGTCCAAAGATACGCACCTGCTCAGTCCAACATATAACTGTCCGCATTCCCATGCCTTCTCAAGGTCGGCTAAAACGTGAGTAAAAGTCATGCCCTGGCTTTTGTGGACTGTTATGGCCCACGCAAGTATCAGAGGTAACCGGATGAAAGCACCTATGTTTTCTTCCATGATCCTTTCTTTTTTCCTTTTTGTTTTGAAAATGATCCCAATTTGTAGATTTATCTTTCGATTCGCTCCCCGCTTTTGTGCGAAGACGTGGATCACCAGGGGGATATACACTTGGCGGTATCTGGAAAAGAGAATTCAGTGTTACCCCCCCGGCATTGACAGCAGCAATACCAGTATATGAAGTAATCACCAAATTTTTCCGGCTGTTTTCTTTAACATAATTTAAAAAGGTCGTTTTCCCTGTGCCCGCTTTACCGGTAAGAAAAATGTTCTTTCTGGTATTATTCACCAGCGTGAATGCCCTGAAAAAATCCTGATTATTCGGATCCAGCCTGAATCTTGCTATGTTGTTTTTCATCACTGCTGAAAGGTTGCTGAACTATTAACGGATACTCAATACAATATACAAACAACCATATTAATTTTCAGATTGACCTTAATCGTTGAAATGTTTGTTCCTAAAATCTTGTCTTACTGACAATAAAAGAAATATAGCTGTACAAAACTCAAAGAAGGCTCCATTAATATCTCCGTCTTTATTATCTGGCAATTGTTACATATCTTTCATAATTTATTCCTCCACATCAAATTTCAAACCGAGTTGCCGGGCAGATTCACGTGTGATCTTGTATGCATCACTGTTTTCCTTTAATGGATATGATTCTGTTGAACGGCCGGTGATCTTAACCTCAATCTCCACCCGGTTGTTCATCAATGGCATCACAAAACTGGTGAACACCTGATTGTAATTTGCCAGGTCTACCTTGCCTGAAATGGTCACTGAACTATAAATCTTATCTGTCTGCTCTTCCTCCCCGGGATGAACCGGAGATTTTTCCACCGGTTTTGACACAATACCGGGTTTTTCCGACACCGTTTCTTTGTCAGGTACTTTTGAGATCTTTTTCGCCTGTTCTGCCTCTTCACTATCAATCATCCAAAAATCCTCGACAGTAATGTCAAATTGGGGAACAACCTCAGCCAGGTAGTACCGGCTGAATTTTACCCCGTCTCCGACTGCCACACCCAAATTGCCTGCACTGCAATATCTGGCAATACTTTCCTCAACAGCCTGCTTGGTCACAATCATGGGCTTGTCATCGTAACGAAGAAAAGCTTCGTATACATCCTTCACCCGCAGGGGTTTGTTTTTATCAGGCCAGAGCCGGTGATTTTTCAGCGTATTGGACCCTACCGATCCCAGGACCCATTCTTCTTCCTTTAAAAGGGGAAGTATGACATAATTCAGTTGTGTGTCCAAAGAGTCCTTGAATTGCCTTGCATATAATGTTTTAATACCTTCTTTTGCGGTATATTTCAGCACAACTGAGTAGGTTGCACTTAATGAACGACATGCTTCGGTACTTGCTTCGTCCAGCTTTTTTCTGATATCCTGCTGCTGGTCGTCGTCAAGCTGGTTATTATACTCATCCTGAATTTTGGCACATGCAAGATACTCCCGCACATCGGTTTTAAGCCGTGCCATTCCCTGTTCCAGCGGGGCCAGGAAAAGCAGGGTATTTCGATAAATCCTTTCGCTGTTTCCTTTCCGTGTAGCTACCTGTTCAATGAACCTGGCGGTTTCTCCATTTATGGCATCACCCCTTACCTGATAGCGAGGATGCAGCACTATTATGGACAAGTTCTTCTGTTCCGGAACCTCTCCTGTTGGTACTACCAGTGTGTTGACCAGCTGTATGCCTTTCATACGCCGGTGTAAACGTTCAATAATGGCGGCTTCGATTTCCGTTTCCTCGACATCGTTGCGTGCCTGGTTAATCAGAATATTAATATTGGGTTTGGTATGGAACCAATACCTTTTTGAAGTAACACCCGTAGTGGTGTTATAGAGATAGTGGGCACAGTCCTCCAAGGCATCCAGGGCTCCGTTTACACTGTGGTGAATAAAGGCTTCAGGACGGGTAACGCATAGTTTCAGTTCAGGAATGCTTATTCCCCTGTTGATTCCTGTTCCGCCAAAACTCCCTAATAATATAGTTGTGGCAATACCCTGGGTAAGATTATGATCGCCAAATTCCTTTTTATCGGAGTCGATTTTAAATGCATTGGAAGAACTGCCCGACACATCGGCTGCCATCACGGCATCATATCCGTTTCCATAAAGCTTCTTCAACAAACTGCTCAAGGGATCAACATTGGCAAAACTTACATCAGAAGTATGGATCAGAGCGTTAATCCCGGTAAGTGAATTCCTTCGTTTCCATAAATCCGATACAATGGCGGCCAGCAACCTCAGTACACCCCTGGTTCGCTGAAAATCATGATTACTTGCCCAGCGGATGCGAAACATATCGATCAGTTCGGGATGAAATGGGTAAGATTTCAAAAGTTTGACCCTGTAGGGTGATTTTATTGCATTCGAAGGGATTTCCGAGGAGATACTTTCATAATACAACATGTATTTTGAGATAACTTCATCACGGATTTCTACCGGCCCAAGGTCTTCAAACAATCTTCGCCGGATTACTTCAAAGATCTCTTCATCCTCTACCGGCTTGGTATCCGCACCCACCCTGGTCAGCCTTCTTGACAGGCTTGTAAGCAACTGAGCTGCCCGATCGGAAGTGCCCACCTCCAGAACACTGGCAGGCAGGGTGGCCACCATCACACAATGATCGGTAGCGGCCACTGCTTCAGACAATTCCTGCATAAAGCTGATAGTCTGGTCGGCCAGATTGCTCCCTCCCACTTCAACAGCCGAGGCGGGTACACAATAATCGGCAATCTCATCCAAAAGGAGCAGGGCAGGTTTGGCACGCATTAATACCTTATGAAACAATCCTTTTGGTGCTATTCGTTGCTGGTCATTCTCCCGCACAATCTCATAACCCTCTTTGCCGGCCAATTGCCAGGCCAGTTCACCCCAAATGGTACGTATCCTTGTACCATTCACGGTATGACCCTGTGTTGGGTCGGTTGTTTTATTCGTGAATACCGCCACATTCGCTGCTTCAAACCCTGGTATACCTGTTACTTCCAACAATTCAGAAACGGAAGAAAGTTCAGCCGATTTCTTTCCCAACCGTGCAAGGTGATACAAGGTGATCAGTGCATGGGTTTTTCCGCCTCCGAAACCGGTTTGCAGTGAAATAACCCGGTTTTCGGCATCTTCTCCTCCGCTAAGCCCACGAATTACCCTTCTTGATAAATTTTTCAGGCCCGCAGTAAAATGTGTTTTGGAGAAAAAAATGGTTGGGTTTCTGTACACTTCTCTTCCGCTCCGCGAAGCCACTTCTGACAAATCAGCAGCAAATACCGACTCGTCTAATCTTCCTTGTCTGATATCCAGGTGCGGTGTAACAACACCAAACCAGGGCGGCAAGCCAAATTGAGGGACTTGTTTTTTTGTTCTCTGTTTGGTCACGTCTGCCTGAAGATTTTCCAGCTCCTCTGCCAGTTCTTGCATATCAAGGATAGCTGCTATCTTCTTCATGTTTGAATATGCCCTATCACACTCCTCTTTCTCCACCGGCACATAGTGGTTGCATTTGTTCCGTACCTCTGCAATCTCTTCCACCCAGGTGGGCAGCTTGGTGTGATCTTTACCAAACGGGACCTTTAGAAGTTCTTTAAACCGAATGGAAAATCCCTTGAGATTCTGGAAGTCAATGAGGTTTTCCGCGGGGGTACCTTTGGCCATTTCCGTATCCCAGAACTCCTGTTGCTTTGGATGCAGGGAATCCCGATACCACTGGGGCCAGGATGTTCCGGCTTCGGAAGTTAGCAGTTCCACTATCCAGGTCCGCAGTGACTCAATAAACAGGCCCAATGCCTGGTGAAGATTCTCATTGGTTTTTGAAACAGACATAGCAAATATTTTTTTGATATTAAAATCCCAACTCCTTCTGCTCGGGCGTTTGTGCCCTGACCTGTCTGGCCTCACGCACCAGACTCTCGCGGTTGGCATGAAGGCCCGCCGCGGCTTTATAGTCAGGAGTACCCACCGGTAGTAGTTCAAACAGGGCATTGACCACCCTCCAGAAGCCATTCTCCATAGAAGCACCATGTGCAGCAATGTATTTCAGCAACTCGGTTCGGGGTGCAGAAAGGAAAAGCGCCATGGCCCGGTGGACCCGGTCAATCACAGCCGAATGCTCTTTTTCTCCCAGGCCGGCAACTTCTGATACCCGTGTATCCAAATCTGCCAGCCGCTCCCTGTTCCCATTTCTTACCAGTATATGGCGGGCAAGTAAGTCTGATGTATCCACATTAAGGCCCACCTGGATGATGCGGTTCACATCGTCGTGTTCAGCTTCGGTGAAACCAAAGAGGTTGAGCCAGCCGATATAGAAGCGGGTGGGGTCATCTGTACGGATATCACTCACAATGGCATTAAAGGCCGCCTCTTTGGCCATTTCCAGCAGTTCGGCCACGGTTACTTCGCTGCCGTCAGCCTTTTCCACCCTTTTGTAGCTGCCAAACACACCCACGGCCTTGCCGAAGCAGGCGGTGAGCAGGTCGGCACCCCGGAATCCGAGTTTGTAAAGGTTTCCGACTTCGATCCCGACTACACGCTTAATGGAATTCTTAATTTCAATATATGAGCCTGTTCCTTCCTTTCGTTCAGGTCTGCAGGAAACGGTAACAGATGATTCCAATGCAGCTTTGTCCATAGCGATCATCCTGGCTCCCATTTCCGTATCAATGGCCCAGCTTCCGGAAATATTCATTTCTGCCTGAAGAATTGAATTACACAGTGTGGTCCATGCCTCTGTGCTTTGATGGGCAAACATGATTGATACCAAACCGTTTGTCTGCTGTTCAATAACCTGGAATATTCGCTTCAATTTATTCTCGAAATGTAACTTTGCAGCCTCAAAACTATCCTTGTGATGGTGCTTCAGAGCTGTG
Source organism: Bacteroidales bacterium (assembly GCA_049975425.1). Lineage (GTDB taxonomy): Bacteria > Bacteroidota > Bacteroidia > Bacteroidales > VadinHA17 > HyVt-105. Next base: position 7,826 of record JBNGDI010000038.1, on the reverse strand, counting down.
CATTCTTCCGCCTTTGGAGTTTGCGGAAAGGCAAAATTCATTGGGTACAGATCAAGGATAGTCCTTTTAAGCCATATATAGAAGAAATCAGATAAATCGGCATATGCAATGGCGTCAAAATATGGAGGATCTGTAATAGCTGCATCTAAACTTTTCCGTTTAAACTGGGATACCTCACCACTTGATGAGTTTATACACGTTGTTTGAAAAGGGAAATTTGATTCAGAATTAATGTATCTAATAATCCATTCCATGTGGTTTTTTGCACTTCCAGTTGAGTTACAAAAAGGATTTGATTCAGGATAATCAAATATCATTGGAATTGCCTGTCGCGAAAAAGGATGTTCTATTTTTTCACCAACTACATTCCATCTGCCAAAAGTTGTATTGACAGGTACAAGTCTATCTATAAATATCCCCAAATACGTCACAACTGCTTTGTGGTATTCGTTTTCCTGGGGATTGAGGTCCCGTTTGATCTCCTGAAGCTTGTTTACCAGGGTTTGCATGGCCAGGAGCTGGCGGGGGGAGAACATTTCCGCCCATCTGGAATAACCCCATTTGGGTATTTTCAGATCGCGATAATTTCCATTATCCATTGATTCAGGATATGAATCTTCGATGAGCGGAAGTTTTTGTAAGAGTTCGACATTATCTTTGTCCGGCGATCTATATTCTTTCCCTTTTTCTGAATCATATATAATCGCAACCAGCTTTTCTGATGTTTGTTTTTCTTGAAACTGTCTTTTTAATGTCTTGACATCAGTTGTATTTCCGCATACAGGGCAAGTTAAATTTGCCCTATCCATCCACCCGTTAAATTGATGATAACCACTTCTAATTTTAAAAGAAATCGCCTTCTTATTTATAATGGGTTCAAGAAATATTTTCTTTTCGGGTTTATTGACCAGATACAAATCCCTGAGCAAAGGGACTTTTGACTGACAAGATGGATTTGAACAGGTGGCCACCCGGGCCCAGTAGTAGGCCACCGGTTTGTTGCCTTTTTCATCGGCCGGATAAAAATGGCCAATCTCATCTTCGGCCAGCTTTAGAAGCCTTCGGGCCTGGTATTCCACATCAAAAGCCAGGCGGTTTTTCACAGTTATTTTTGAAATCTGGGGCGTGTACCGGTTGATGGCATCCTGGTAATCATTGAATTCCGGTTCATTTGTCTGTGTGGAGAGCTGGTGGGCATCGCGTTTCTGCATACTGGCAGTAGCCACAATTTCCGGGTACAAACGTTCGAACTCTGCCCGGGTATATGTGATGGGCTTGCCGAATTTCTGGGGAAACTCCAGGCTTCCCTTCTCAATGATGTGGGCCACCGGGTTGAGGTCGTTGGCAAAGGTGCGGCAACCCAGGCGGGAAGCTTCCAGCGGGATGGCTCCTCCCCCGGCAAAAGGATCGAACACCTTGGGCATGTGGTCGAGAAAGTGTTCAACGGCCTCATTCAGGCGCTTTTCCTTTTCCTGTACTTCTGTTGTGTTTTTGTGTCGATCGGTAATGGTATACAATGCATTTTCAGCCCGACTGATTTCCCCCCATGCATGGTCAAAGGAACCGGCAAGGCTATCATAACTGCTTCCCTGAGCACCGTTCTCTGCCTGGTGGGCCACCCATATCAGTTTCCTGGCTTTTGTGATTATATGTTCGTTGTTCTTGTTGTCCCATTTGATCAGGCTGTGGTCGCTCAGCAGGTCTCTGGCGGCAGTGGCCTTACCCTCTTTTTCGTTTGCTATGTATTTATCAGAAAATTTCCCGATGAACATCAGCAGCCTGTTCCTGGCATTGTCGTCCATAGGATCGAAGTCAGCCGTGTACGGGATATCCTCATAAGGCTTGTACGGGTCCCCCGGATTTTTTGACTTACCCAACAGATCTTCCACAGCCTCACGAAATGCAGGCGGACAGGCAGGATCCAGTGGGTCGGGCACCAGGCTGGCAAAGACCACAGCCCTGCAAACCGGAAGGGGCCGGCGTGCCCACCACAGGTGGAGGGTTGAGATATGACCGTGGCGTATGGATTTGTCACGTACACTTTCTGCCGATACCTCCTTTACCGGCATGGCCACTTCGATGAGTCGTTTTGCTTTCTGCATCAATTTTTTAAGGTATTTTTCATTTTTATGATTGTTCACGAAGTGCGAACAGGTAAAATTAGCGGGTACACCTGATTATTCCAACTGATAATCGCTCCATTCTTTCTGTGGAATCAGGTATTGCACTCCCTTGAACAATACTTCAATTGCAAGATTCTTTGCGGGATTATGGATTACCTTGAGTTCCGGTTTGGATTTACAATTGAATACTATGTACAGCCAGGCGTTGAAATCAAGCTGGCCCAGCCGGTTCATCTCATTTTCCGACAGCATCACCGGACCGGTGGTGGCACGTCCTTTAACTTCAATATAGCGTTTCATTCCGCTGGCATCTGTGCTTCGGATGTCATACCCCAGATTTTCGGCAGAGATATCCTCCGGATATCTGCCCTGTTCCCTTTCAAATTGCATGGCCGTTTCCATGGCTGTTCTTTCCACTTCATCATCTCTTGCCATCACCTTTCTGCCTTCAAATTCAAGTTGTTTCAATGGTACCACCCAGGCACATCCCAGCACTTCGGGCGACAGCATGGTAAGTTCTGCCATCTGTTCAAGGAGATTGATCCGGTGGGCTCTTCTTGTTTTCAGATCCTCTATCTTCGCAGAGAACTTCTGTATTTTCTCTTCAACCCGGTGATCGCCCAGCAGTAACTTACCCTGCAATTGATTCACTTCATTCACCAGGTCGGCAATCACCTGGTTAAAAGCATCCTCCAGGTATTCCTTTCGCAGGGTTATATCTTTGTCCACCCGCTCTTTACATAGTTTCAGCTGGGGTTTGGTTATGTTAATAAAGCTCCAGTCCACCACTTCTTTGTCAGAAACTACACCTTCCGGCTGTATTTCTTTGGTGAAGGTTGCCGGGGGAATCAGATCGATCAGTTTCCCTGGTGAAGTGTCCATGAATTCACTCTCCCCTCTGGAAAGAACCAGTCGGATGGATTCATCTGCAATATTTCCACCTACGTTTCCATGCCTGTTATCCTGAATGCGGGAACGCACAATAAAAGCGTGGAAGGGTTTTGAATCGCTCGCAGAAACAAGGATGGTTCCTTTCACCATGGATTCCCGGTATTCTCTGATCACTACCTCCAGCAAACTATCGAAAAACGGGTTTCCCGGGTTTACATACCATAATTTTTCCGTCTCGGGATAATCCTGGAATTCCAGAAAGATGCGTTTGTCAAAGCAAAAAAGCGTTTTTTCAGGTTCCACAATCAGATGATATGCCTGTTTCATATGCCTGAATAAAATATCGGGCATTTTATCAATTCTGAAAACAGAAGGATGGATTTCGGTAAAAGTACCCCCGAGCCGCAAAAAAGCCTGTTCAAAAAAATTCCTGATATAAATAGGCTGCAACCTTCTTTCATCAGAACGGTCCTTAAGTTCCCGGGCATCGCTGTAATCCACATCGGTATGGCCCATTGAATCCCTCTGCAATTTGATTTTCTCACGTATGTTTTCTTCAGTAAGGCCCTCATCAATTTTCCTGTCATAATCCGTAAACCGGCCATCAAGGGTTGAAGCAATAATGTCTTCCATGCCAATGCCTTCAAATACATCCGATATCACATCATACACCCTGTCACTGCCTATCTGTTCCCTTATTACATCGAGTTTCTGCAAAAGCTTGCTCATTACTTTACCTTCGCGGGTATTCCGGGCTACCAGATTAAATACCAGCACATCCCTTTCCTGTCCATACCGGTGGATACGGCCCATACGCTGCTCCAGCCTGTTGGGATTCCAGGGAATGTCCCAATTGATAAGCAGTCGGCAGAACTGGAGGTTAATTCCCTCCCCAGCGGCATCAGTAGCAATTAGTATCTGTTTGTCGCCTGCAAACTCCTTCTGGGCTTTCCTTCTTTCGTCAACAGACAGACCACCATGAATAGTAACCACATTGTACCCTGTATTTGTGAGTTTTTTTTCAAGGTATTCCAGTGTGTCCTTATGTTCTGTGAAAATGACCAGCTTTTCACCCTCAATGGCCTTCTCTGATATAAGCAACCGGTTCAGCTCTCTCAATTTTTGCTCTTCCTGCTCCTGTTGATAAAGGTTTTCTGCCAGCTGGTATAATTTTTTCACCTGAACGGCTTCTTCTCTTATATCCCCTAGACTATTGGCAGTGGTAAACAAACGTGCTTTCCTTGGATCAGCCATGATACCGGCAAGCAATTCCTTAGCCTGGTCATCAAGCTCATCAAAATCTTCCATGGATTCCAGATCAAGCTCCAGTTTTATTTTTTCAGTTAGCAATCTGGGATTCCGGGTTATCGCATCAAGTAGCTCATTGAGGGCAAGATATCTGTTCTTCAGGGTTTTGTAGATGGCATAAATGGAACTGGTCAGTCTTCGTTGCATCACCATCAAGGCAAGGGAAACATAAATATTGGCGTTTCGTTGTGCCTCTTCCCGTTTGCTGAGCAGGTAGGCAGTCACCTCGTCGTACAATCGTTTCTCTTCCGGAGTGAGGTCATATTGTACTGTACGGGTATACCGTTCCACAAACAGGGGTTGCCCGTTCCAGTCGTGCATCGCCTCCTTCAGTCTCCGGATGAAAAATCGATTTACCCCCTTCCGTCCATAATCATTGATCCTGGCATTCACCATGGCGTCCGTTGAAAATATATCGGCATCAAGCAGTTGAAGTAAATTCCTGAATGTATCACGCCTTCCCCGGTGTGGAGTTGCAGTGAGCAAAAGGATATGGTCGCATTTATGAGAAAGGGTTTCCAAAACTTTGTATCGTTTGCTGACATAACGCCTGCGACCGTACTCGAATACCGAGAGTTTATGAGCCTCGTCTACCACGATCAGGTCCCAGCCGGTTTCTCCCACCACATTCAGCACATCATCTGCACGGAGAAAATCAATGGATGTAATCAGTTTGTCCGTACTGGAAAAAATATTTGGATCAGAAGAGAAAGCCGCCCGGTCAACAAGCTTAAAATGCATATTGAATTTAAGTCCCAACTCGTCTTCCTGCCATTGTTTGGTCAGCCCTCCCGGGGTAATGATCAGAACTCTATGTATCAGGTCCCTGAGCATCAACTCCTTTATCAGTAAACCAGTCATAATGGTCTTCCCTGCTCCGGTATCATCTGCCAGCAAGAAACGAATTCTGGGGAGTGGCAGCATATACCGGTAAACGGCTTCGATTTGATGCGGTAATGGATCAACTATACTGCAGTTTACAGCAAACAGAGGATCATAAAGGTATGCCGATCGAATTCTTTCAGCTTCCGCATATAGTTTGAATTCTTCGGGATTTCAGTTGAAGCTGAATTTGCCTGCTTCTGAGATCATCTGCAGCGAATTCATTTGTTCTGAAGCTATTACCTTTTCCCCAATGATTTTTGAATGCAAACCCACGTAGGAAACAGAAAACATATCTCCCAGGGGCTTAATTTCAATAATTCTGACCGGCTCTGATGGGTTGAGATTTTTAATAATATGTCCTGGTTGAAGGTTCATGTTGTGCAATGACTCATTTATTCAAAACTAAATATCAATCTTAATACCATTTCTGGGCAATGACGTCGTAAACATACAGGTCAACATTAATGGGATAGGGCACCAGCCTGTATGCCTTGTTCTGCAATTGGCGGTTGTAGTATTTATTTTCATCCCAAAAAGTAGCCTGCTGACAATTAATGTAAGCACAAGGAAAAACATTAAATAGCCAATATTTATGCAAACACTTGTTAGCAATCAGTTGCAACCTTTTTTGATTTTTTCGAGGATGTTAATCAACTGGTTTCTTATGGAATAATACACATAACATTCTTCCTTGGCACGGGTTAATGCAACATAGCCGAGTTCAGCACAATTTTGGCTAAAATATTCATTATTCTTTTGATTGGTTGACAGTATTTCATTCCCGGATTGTTTATTAATTGACTCATCACACATGCTTTCAAATCCGAAAATGGCAACATACTTGGCATCCATACCTTTTGACTGGTGTAGAGTCATTATTTTGACAAGATTCTCAGATAAGTTACTATCCCGCCTGTTATCATATTCCCATTCTGTTTTATAATCAGGGGTTTTAAATACAAACCCGTTGCAATTCCATCCTCCTTTATCAATAACCCGGCCTGGAATATTGTACGTTTGGAACTTTTTATAGATCTCATAAGGGAGTGACTCTTTATTAAAGTTCCTATGTGGATAAATAATCATGAAATCAGAATAACTAGCACTGCCTGAACTTACCTTTTGTTCTATTCTCCTGCAAAAATCATCAATCATTTCGCGACAGCTATCATATTGTAGAAGATAAAATCTTTCATTTAATTCATTGATGAAATCAACCTCAGTAAACCCTCTGTGTGGATTATTGAAAAACCGGTTTACACTATTTGATATCGACAAGAACGTACTCTTAAATCCATGAAACAAACGTTCACCCATTGACATTGCTTCCTTTAAAATTTCATCAAATTCTTTGGCTGGTGATTTGCATGCTTTATAGTACATAAGGGCAGCCAATACAAGAACGGATCTTTGTTGTTTCACCAGCTCCTTTTCATTCTCAATTTTGAACCCAATATCCTGCAATAAATCCCTGATTTTTTGTTTTGTATATAAGGCTTGCCTTGCATCATAAAAAAGTGTAAACGATGATTTTGGATTTTTTAACAATGAAAAATAGAACTGGAATTGATAATTATCAGCATCCTGCCCTTCATCTACCAATATGGCATCGTATGGTCCAAAATCTTTTTGTGTGGCGTCCTTTTCAAAAGCATAAAAATCAAAAATATCAATTCCGTCTAAAAACTGCTCATGCTTGAATAAATGTCGTAAATAATTTGCCATCGTGGCATTAAAACAAAAAACTCCGATTTTCCATTCAGGATACATCCTCTTCATATATCCAGCTCTTTTCACAAGAACGATGGATTTCCCGCTTCCCGCTGGTCCTTCAATTATTATTTGTTTTTCAATTTTGTATTTCATTAATTTTTCTTGATACGCATCCAATGTTCCGATCATGTCCTCATGGCAAATATCTTTTAAAGTAGGGGTACCCAGGCAACTATTCAGAGCTGCCCATTGCTTGTCATCAAGACATATATCAAAGTTTACATGTTTAAGATCTTTTAATCTGGTTTCCCATTCATATTCACTTATATACTCAGCATGAATAAAATCAGACGTAATTGTTTCTTTCTCAGGTAATATGCTTTCATAATTATTTCTTTTAATTTCTGATCCTGAAATATTTGTCAGAACAATACCATAATTGATAGGGAATAACAACTTATCTTTATACTTTCCAGATTGATGTCTTAATTCATTCCTTTTTTCGAATGTATTTTTGAGCGCCTGCCAGTTTTTTCTTGCCTGCCGAATGGGATTTTCATGATTTCTTGTAGTACCATTTATTATCAATTGAGTCCTGTTGCTATCTATTTTTTGAATCTGATCAATAGTCCAATCTTTTACTTCAAGGACAAAAACCCCTTCTTTGGGATGACATATAATAAAATCTGCTTCCCTGCCTTTATTATGCAAAATATGGTTGTGCCAAATATGGTATTCATCAGGAAGTTTATCCCGGAATTTGTAATACATCAGCTTTTCTCCTTTTGTCTCATCACCTGTGATATCAGTTCTCATTATGGCCATATGCTAGGATCTTTATGTAGAAATGTAACTAAACCACTATGGATTGGAAATCCATAGGTTTTGAAAGCGGTAAAGAATGAA
>JBNGDI010000037.1:0-25095 GCA_049975425.1 Bacteroidales bacterium | reverse complement strand
TTTCCCCCGCCTTGTTTTTCTCATAAAACCCTCAGAGGCCTGTTCCGGTGAGGGATTGATGGTGTGATGGAGAGGGGGAGGGGATTGGTGTAATCGGGTAACGGAGTGATGGAGAGGGGGAGTGGACTGACATCATTTTTTGATACAGTGCCTGAGATGAAACGGAACGTCTTCGCGCGACCGGCGGATTCTTCCCGGGTTCTGCGTGAAACAGAATCGGCGGGCAGGCGGTATGAAACCCTGACGATGGCTTTGCCATGTCAGGATTTCAAAGAGCTTCTACGTAGTTACCTACGTTGCAAACTACGTAGATATGTATACAGGTTCCTTTCCGTGGATTGAGACGGAATGCCCCGGCGCACCCTCCGAATTTTCTTCGTCCTCTGTGTTCGCGCCTCTGCCTGGTTACGGGGTGGTGACCGATACGGGCAGAATTTTGCCGTTGAAAAACCGGTGTCCGTTCAGGGCGAAATCGGCCACAAAAGCGGCCATCTCCCCGGCCGACAGGGGGGCTTCGTATCCCGGAAAAGCTTCCTGCAGCATTTCGGTCTGCACAGATCCCAGGGCCAGCATATTGAACCGCAACCCGCGGTCTTTGAATTCTTCGGCCATGCATTCGGTCCATACAGCCAGGGCCCCTTTGCCGGCACTGTAATACCCCAGCCCCGGAAACTTTACACTACCCTGAAAGCCCCCCATGCTGCCGATGCTGAGCACATGGGTGTTTTTCATCAGAGGCAGCAGGGCCTTTGTCAGCAGGGCCGGCACAAAAAAATTGACCTGAAACAGCCGCAGGATTTCCTCGTAACCGGTTTCTTCAAACGGCCGGTTCAGCATGCTTCCGGCATTGTGGATCAGCACATCCACCTGTGAAAATACCTTCGTAATCTTCCGTACCACCTCGCCGGGTTCCGAGGTAACATGCAGCAGGTCCAGCGGCAGGGGAGTGATACGGGCTGAAGGGTCTTTTTCCCGGCAGGTGCGGCAAAGGGCTTCCAGCCGGTCCTTGCTCCGGGCAATGGCCAGCACATGGTGACCCGTGCCGGCCGCAAGCTGCAGGGCCGTTTCGTATCCCAGCCCCCTGCTGGCTCCTGTGACAAGGATGTTCATGACGCTTTTTTTCGTTAATATTGGGTAAATTTACCGGCGCGTTGCCGGTGGAAAATTACGGGTTTTACCTATGAAAACAAAGTGTGCTATGAGAATACCGCACCATTGCCTGAAAGGGTTCCTGCTGGCCGGAGCGGTGATCCTGTTCACAGGGAACTCCTTGCGGGCACAGGATTTTGACGAGCTTTCCTGGAAGCAGAAGGTCTTTTTCGGAGGCAACTTCAGCCTGATGCTGGGCACGGAAACCTACATCGACCTGTCGCCGGTGGCCGGCTACCGTATTACCCGGCGTTTATCGGCGGGAGCCGGCCCTATCTATCAGTATTACAGCATCAAAACCTTTGGCGGGCGGTACAGTTTTCATATTTACGGAGGGCGTGCTTTTGCATCGTATACGGTGGTGCAGGATCTCAACCGCCTCATCCCCCTGGGTTTTTCCACCTCTATTTTCGCTTACGCGGAAGATGAAGCCCTGAACATGGAGAGGCAGCTGGTGAACATGGTGTTGCCCGAAGGCTCGGGCCGGTTCTGGCTGAACAATGTGCTGGTGGGAGGGGGAATAGGCCAGCCGGTGGGAAAACGTTCTTCCTTCAACATCATGATCCTGTGGAGTTTGAATGAAACGGCCGCTTCCCTCTACCAGAACCCGGTGATCCGCTTCGGGTTCAGCTTTTAAACAGCGGAAGCCATATTGGGGAGCAAGGCTTTCTCATTCCCATGAACCGGAAGAAAACCGGCCAATATTCAAATTAATCAGCGAATTATCTGTCATTTTCTTATATTTTCCTTTCCTTTGCAGAAAGGAAAATATTTTATGACACAGATCACGAAAAACAAAGTAGTATCCCTCAGTTACGAATTAAGGCTGCAGGATGAGAACGGGCAGGTGGTTGAAAATGTGAGCAGCAAAGAGCCACTGACCTTTATTTACGGCATCGGACAGTTATTGCCTACCTTTGAATCCGAAATAAGCAACCTGAAGGTGGACGACACCTTTCAGTTCACCCTCAGGGCCGACGAGGCCTACGGTCCGTTCAGGGAGGAAGCGGTGGTGGACCTTCCCATGAAAACCTTTGAGATCGACGGCAAGGTGGACGAATCCATGCTGGTGGTGGGGAATCAGATCCCCATGATGGACCAGGAGGGCAACCGCCTGAACGGTACGGTGGCCGAGGTAAAATCCGGATCGGTTAAAATGGATTTCAACCATCCCCTGGCAGGACAGGACCTGTATTTCAAGGGGGAAGTGGTGGATGTCAGGGATGCCACGGAAGAAGAGCTGGATCACGGGCATGTTCATTCCGGGGGAGATCATCCGGAATAACCTGTTTCACCGGGGCAGGGGAATTCCGAAGCCCGTTTCTTTCAGGCTGTATTTTCACCGCTCAGGATCTCATCGATCTCCCGGCTGTCAAGCACTTCCTTTTCCAGCAGGGCGCCTGCCATGGCATCGAGGAGGTGTCTCTTTTCCCGCAGCAGGTCTTTTACCTCGCGGTAACAGGTACTGATGATTCCGGCCGTTTCCTCATCGATCATCTGTTCCAGATGTTCGGAGCGCCGTTCCAGTCCCGCCTGTTGTCCCAGGAATCCAGGTGAGGCATTGTTTACCAGCGAGACGTTGGGCATTTTTTCACTCATGCCGTATACCACGATCATATTCCTCACCAGGCGGGCCACACGCTCCAGGTCGTTTGAGGCTCCGGTGGATATTTCATTGAACACGGTTTCCTCGGCGGCCCGCCCTCCCAGCAAACCTTTGATTTTCCCAAGGATCTCGCTTCGGGTCATGAGATAACGGTCTTCCAGCGGCATCTGCAGTGTATATCCCAGCGCCCCCATGCCGCGCGGGACGATGGACACCTTGTGCACTTTTTCGGCTCCCGTGGTGAAGTACCCCACAATGGCGTGTCCCGCCTCATGGTATGCCACGATTTTCCTTTCCTTTTCATGGATCAGTTTGTTCTTTTTCTCAAGACCAGCAATGATCCGTTCAATGGCTGCCTCAAAATCCTGCTGGGTCACTTCGTTCCGGCTGTTCCGGGCAGCCAGGATGGCGGCTTCGTTGCACACATTGGCGATTTCAGCGCCTGCAAATCCGGGGGTCTGGGCAGCCAGTTTTTTCAGGTCCACATCCCGGCCCAGTTTCAGGTTCCGTGTATGTACCCTGAAAATAGCCTCCCGTCCCTGCATATCCGGGCGGTCGACCAGCACCTGGCGATCGAACCTTCCCGGCCTGAGCAGGGCCTGGTCGAGCACCTCGGGGCGGTTGGTGGCTCCGATAATGATCACGCCGGCGCCGGCATCGAAACCGTCCATTTCCACCAGCAGCTGGTTCAGTGTATTTTCCCTTTCGTCGTATCCACCGCTGTATGACATGTTATTCCCCCTGCTCTTTCCAATAGCATCGATTTCATCGATAAAAATGATACAGGGAGCTATATTCTTTGCCTGGCGGAACAGGTCGCGCACTCTGGCCGCGCCTACGCCCACGAACATTTCCACAAAATCGGAGCCGCTGAGGTTGAAGAAAGGCACGCCGGCTTCGCCTGCAACAGCCCTGGCCAGCAGGGTTTTTCCGGTGCCCGGGGGGCCTACCAGCAACAGGCCCTTGGGAAGCTTTCCGCCCAGCCCGGTGTATTTTTTCGGGTTTTTCAGAAAATCAACCACTTCTTTTACCTCTTCCACGGCTTCGTCCACACCGGCCACATCGGAAAATTTCACCTGTTTTTCAGGTGGTTCAGCCACGATCTTTGCCTTGTTTTTCCCCAGATCGAGCATGGGGTTGCCGCTTCCCATGCGGCGGAAAATAAACCCCCACAGCAGGGCAAAGAAAACAAGGGGCAATATCCAGTTCAGAAAAAAATTACGCAGGGCGTTTGATTCGAACTGTCCCTCAAAATCAATATCCGACTGTTTCAGCCGGTCAAGAAGCCCGGGATCGGGCATTTCGGGCAGGCGGTTTACAATGAACTGCCGGGCCACCTGTTTTTCGATGGCCGGGATCCGGATCCGCCAGGGTGCGGTGGGGGCATGGGTCAGGGCCTGTTCCGTGGAGTCGGCTTCCTGCCTGAATTCTCCCACAATACGGTCGTGGAAAATGACCAGCCGGGAGATATTGCCCGAATCCACCGCCCGGAGAAATTCCCGGTAGCTCAGTTGTTCATTTGCCGGCCGGTCGGGGAAAAACAGCAGCTGACTGAATACAATCAGCAGGCTGATCACCCAGAAATAAATGAGCGAAAATTTTTTATTCTTTTTCATATGTTCCTGCTTAGCTTATTTTGCTTCAACATTCAGTTTTTCCCCTTCCGAACGGGCGATCACCACAGCGCCCGTTGTATCGCTCCACACATTGGTGGCCGTGCGGAACATATCCAGCACCCGGTCCACCGCCACAATCATGCCCACCGCTTCCAGTGGAAGGCCGATGGCCGAAAGGATGATGGTTATCATAAACAATCCGGCCATGGGTATGGCAGCTGCCCCGATGGATGCCAGAAGGGCTGTGAGAACGATCAGCACCTGCTGGGCGAAGTCGGGCTGGATGCCGTAGGCCTGGGCAATGAACATGGCCGCCACGCATTCGTAAAGGGCGGTACCGTCCATGTTGATGGTGGCACCCAGGGGAAGGGTGAAGCTGGATATTTTATTGGAAACCCCGTCGCGGCGCTCCACGGCATCCAGGGTGAGGGGCAGGGTTGCCATGGCCGAAGAAGTGGAAAAGGCGGTGACCAGGGGGGTGGTGACCGCACGGAAATGTTTCAGGGGACTGATCTTTCCAACAAATCGCTGGATCATGGGCAGGGTGACCAGGGCGTGGACGCTGAGGCCCAGGAAGACCGTGAGCATGTACATGCCCAGGTTTCCCGCCACCCGGAGAAGCACTCCCGTATCGCCTCCGTGATCGGCCAGCAACCGGGCAACATTTCTTGCAATGATGCCAAATACTCCGAAGGGGGTGATCAGGATGATCACCAGGGTCAGTTTCATCATAACCTGAAAAGCGGCTTCGAAAAAATTTTCCAGCACCTTCCGGTGCTGCCGTTTCACCCTGGTGATAAAAAAACCGAACAGCAGGGAAAAGAAGATCACGGGCAGGATCTCATCCTGCGCCATGGCCCGGAACAGGTTTTCGGGAATGATCCGGATCAGGGTTTCCCCGAAAGAGGTGCCTTCCGGCAGAAGCCCGTCCACCTCCTGCGAAAATCCCGTATCCGCGCCGACTCCGGGCCGTATCAGGTTGACGAAGAACAGGCCCGTAAGAATGGCCAGGGCGCTTGTTGAGATGTAGTAAAGAATGGTTTTTCCCCCGAGGCGGCCCAGCGCACCTGCTGAGCCGAGCTGCGAAACCCCGCTGACAATGGAAACAATCACCAGCGGGATGATCACCATGCGAAGGGCCCGGAGGAAAACGGTCCCCATCCATTCCACCCATTTTACGTGGGGCGTAAGAAAAATTCCGAATAAAATCCCTGCCGCCAGGGCAGCCAGGATCTGCCAGTGCAGCGCCAGCCTGAATTTTTTCATCGGTTGCATCCGGTTTCCGGCTACCGAAGATAGGAATTTTCAGGCGAGGATGCATGAAAAAATAAATCATCCTTACTGATTTTTGTTCACAGGTATTGCCTGTTTGGATCCCTGCCGTCACCGGTTCATGATGTACATTACATCGGAAAAAACCCCCGCAGCCGTGACTTCGGCCCCCGCTCCGGCTCCTTTGATCACCAGGGGCTCGGGACAGTAACGTGCGGTGGTCAGGGCTACGAGGTTGTCTTTTCCTCCCAGATCATAGAAAGGGTTGCCAGGCGCCACTTCCTCCAGGGAAACGCCCAGACTCCCTTCATCCAGCCTGGCGATTATTTTGAGCCGGTGGCCGCGTAGTTTACATTCCCTACCGTGTGCAGAGGAGGGCATCCCATATTCTGGTGTCGGATCATCCCGGTGGACCCTACAAACCCATTAAGAAAGGGGTGTATTATACGCCTCCGGAGCATTCTACCCTGGATGGGACGTTGTGGGTGGAAGACGGAGTGCCCTATATGGTTTACTGCCACGAATGGATGCAGATCATCGACGGCACCATGGTTGCGGTACCTCTGGCACCCGACCTGAGCGGTACGGCCGGGAAACCTATCACCCTTTTTCGTGCCCATCACGGCCCATGGGTACGAGAAATGCTTTCGATAGGGGAGATCACTTTTGGGATGGAGCTGAACGGATGGGTGACTGACGGGCCCTTTTTATTCCGGACCCAAACCGGCAGGCTGGGTATGCTGTGGTCGAGCTGGGGCTCAAACCGGTATGCCCAGGGAGTGGCCTACTCTGTGAGTGGCCGGCTGGAAGGGCCCTGGGTCCATGAACCCGCCCCCCTGAATCCGAACAATGCCGGCCATGGCATGCTGTTCCGCACTTTCGAGGGCAAACTGCTGATGTGCCTGCATCATGCCAGCCTGGATCCGCCCGGCCCGCGGAAGCCCCTGTTGCTGGAAGCGGATATTTCGGGTGACCAACTGAAGATCAAAGGGCCATACCGGTACTGAATGGTTCTTCCGCTCAGGAAAAGTTCCCTTTACACCGGGAATTATGAAAATATTTAGTAATTTTAGACCGAAAAGTAAATTTATTCGAAATTTTCTGAAATCATGGCGGAAAGAGATTATTCCAGAGCAGAGGAAAAGGCCAATGCTATATCACATCTTTCGGGGGCCGGGCTGGCCACTGCCGGGCTGGTGTTGCTGGTGGTATATTCGGTCATCCGGGGCGATTCATGGCATGTAGTAAGCACTTCTGTTTTCGGGGCAACCATGATGGTGCTGTATCTGGTATCGGGGCTGGCCCATGCATTGAAGCCCGGAAAAGCCAAAGACCTGTTCTTTTTCTTTGATCACATCGCCATATTTTTATTGATAGCCGGTACGTATACGCCCATCACCCTGGTGGTGTTGCGGGGAACGCTGGGATGGGTGCTTTTTGGACTGCAATGGGGACTTGCCATAGCCGGCATACTGATGAAATTTACCAGGGTTGGCAAGAAAGGGGCAGGAGTGAATGTGTTTTTTGTGGTACTGTATGCGCTCATGGGCTGGATGCTGGTGATTGTCCTTGTGCCCCTCATACGCACCCTGCCCACTATGGGATGGCTATGGATCCTGATCGGTGGGGTATGTTACAGCATCGGGATCTATTTTTACAGGAAAGCCCGTTTTCCGTTTCATCACCTGGTATGGCATTTACTGGTTATTGCCGGAAGTGTGGCTCACTGGTTCGCCATATTCTTCTATGTGATCCCGAATCCTTGATAATTCAAATACAGTACTGAAATACAATATAATCAGCCTTCGAACTTAAACGATACCTTTAGCTTAGTGCGGTAGGTTTCCACTTTTCCGTTATTGATATGCATATCCATACTGACCACTTCGGCGATCCTCAGGTCGCGGAGTGTTTTGGAAGCTTTTGCCACGGCATTGGCGGCTGCCTGTTCCCAGCTTTCCGGGCTGGTTCCCACCAGTTCGATGATTTTGTAAACGCTCTCTGATGACATGGTTTTCTGTTTTTTGGTTTGCCCGAATAAGTTACGTTATTTGGGTTGCATTATCAAGCAGGGGTGAAAAAAATCCCGGTTTGCGGGGGAGAAAGAGGCGGGTTCTGGAGGAAGGATTATTGCGGGAATGCGTATCTTTGCCGTTCAGGGTTGACAAAATGGAAAAATCGCGTGCATACCTGCATCCGTATTTTCCCGGAAGGGAATACCACACATCCCATGACAGCAAGAAGAAAGGACTGTTTGGTGGCACAAGGCCTGATTTCACCCTCCGGTTCCTGAGGCTGGTTTTACGGAACAGAAAGCGGGTAAAAAAAGGCATTTACGACACCGCCCTGTGGGCGGCATCCTCGCTTGAAGTGCTCAGGCTGATCGAGCGGTGCGGGGGGCGTTTTCACATAACGGGGCTGGAACATATTCTGGAAGCCGAACCCCCGGTAGTCTATATCAGCAACCACATGAGCACCCTGGAAACCATGGTTTTCCCCTGCATCATTGCTCCGGTGATGGATGTTACCTTTGTGGTCAAAGAGAGCCTGGTGAGCCATCCGCTGTTCGGACCCATTATGCGTTCGCGTGATCCCGTTGTGGTGGGGAGGAAAGATCCCAGGGCCGATTTTACAGTTGTGATAGAGCAGGGCAGGAGATTGCTGGAAGGGGGGAGGTCGGTGGTAATTTTTCCCCAGAGCACCCGGACCACCCGTTTTGTACCCGCCGAATTCAACAGCCTGGGCATCAAGCTGGCCCGGGCAGCAGGAGTGAAGGTTGTTCCGGTAGCCATCCGCACCGACTTCTGGTCTTCCGGAAAGCTGATCAGGGACCTGGGGCCATTATACCCGGAAAGGCCCATACACATGTCGTTCGGAGAGGCATTTTCAGTGGAAAAAAGCGGGAGGGAGGCGCATCAGAAGGTGGTGGAATACATCCGCCATCATCTGGAAGAATGGTACAGTCAGTAAGGAAACAGAATGTTTCCGTGTTTGCGTTTTAATCGGAAAATATTGTACCTTGTATGATGAAAACGCGATAAACCAACCTGGTATTCCATGAAAAATACACCCCAAGTTCTTTGGTTATTTGCCTGCGTTTTTCTGTTTGCAGGCCAGCAATCCCTTTGTGGGCAGGAGCATAATGCAGAAGTATCCGGCCAGTTAACCGGGAAATGGAATATGCAAAAGACCCGGTCAGACATGCAGGAGGGGTATTTGATCCTTCAGCCTGACGGAAAATATGAATTATTCGAGCGGCATGCTGACGGAACCGGAGTAACCCGGAAGGGTTCATTTCGCATTCATGCCGCAGCCGATCCCATGCGGATCATGATTGGCCCCGATGACCTGGATGCCCCGGGGGCAGAATGGGTAACGAATTTTGGCATATTTCGTTTTCATTCTCAGGAGGAACTGGAGATCCGGTTTTCACAAACCGGGGACTATCCGTCGGAATTTGCGGAAAAGGTAGACACCGATACCATGGTGCTGGTTAAGGAATAGTGGTTTATTATATTTTGAAGTAGGGGTAGTCTGTTCCCAGGAGGAAACGCATGAGGCGGATGTATTTTTCCACCAGGGTGGTAATCAGGAAATTTTCCCTTACGTGTTCAACTGCCTGCATGCCCATTCTTTCCCTTTCTTCATCATGCAGCAGGAAATGTTTGGTAAAGCCCACGATGCGTTCCACATCGAAGGGCTCCACCAGAAATCCGGTTTTTGCCGGGATCACCTGCAGCACGATTCCTCCCACATTGGAGCCGATCACTGGCGTTCCCTGCCACAGGGCCTCGGTAACCACCAGTCCGAAACCTTCTTTGGTGGAAACGTGAATGAACACATGAGCAAGCTTCATCAGGGCTCCGATGTTTTCCTCGTTATTCGGGATATTTAACAGGGGAAAGATATCCGGGTCCCCGTCGATGACTTTCAGAATCTCCTGGTACATGGTGATTCCTTCGGGATCGTCGCTGGCCGAGTTTCCCACAATCACCAGCTGGGGTTTCAGTTTTTTAACGGCCGGGTCTTTTTTCAGTTCCATGAACGACCGGATGATGGTCTTCTGGTTCTTGTGGATATCGTATCGGGAAACGGCCAGGACAATGGGCCTTTCAGGATCGATCCCGTGTTCTTTAAACAGGTCATCCAGTGTATCCAGGGCTTCTTTCCGGGTGCGCTGCCGGTTTTTCCGGGTCAGCGGATCGATGGCGGGAGTGATCTGGTATACCGGCTTTTTGATCCCTTCCTTCACGAATTCTTTCATGGAAAAGATCACGCTATCATAATTATTGATATATGGTAGCAAAAAATGCCATATCATTTCATTGGCTTCAGAAGTATCGATATGGCAGCGCCATACCACTTTCCCTTCGTAATGTCCGTGTACGATGGAAGCACAGGGCTGGGGATCGTGTACCACTGCAAAATCCTCACTGATCACCTGATCTTTGAAATTATCCTTGTTGGTTTTTATGTAGGTTTCAAACAGGTCTCTCAGGGTAAATTTCTGGTCCACTCCCTGGATAATGTTATGGAAGCGCTTGGTAATGGAATAAAAATCGTTGTCGCCTTCGATGCAATACCATTTCGTATTGATACCCAATCCCTTGGCAATAGGTACCACACTTTTCAGCATTTCCGCCACTCCACCGCCGTTAAAGGTGGAATTAACGTGGGCCCATTCCTTGTTGCTGAGGGGTTCAGCTTTCTGTTTAAGGATATCGACACGGTTTTTACCGATAATATCGGTATAGATATCAACATCGGTTGACCCCAGGACTTCGTTTTTCTCCAGGAAACGGGTGCTTTCGCTGTGAAACATGATAAATATACTTGATTAAGGGGTTTTTACTTTTTCAATTGTTTTTTCCGGTTTGGGCTAAAATTCTCAGGTTTGCATATTTATTTTTTCAGAGTGGACAAAAGTAAAACAATCAGTTGATTAATAAAAAGAAATTATGAACAGAATGATGTATTTTGCAGCGCTCCGGCACTGTGGGTAAGGCAGCTGGAAACCCCTGTCTGTTTTTAGCGGAGTGAATTTCCCTGATCACACTTTTCTGTTCAGTTCGGGGCTATTTCGCCTGTTAAAAACTTCTCGAAGGGTTGATGGAATTTATTTCAGAGATAATAACATGTAAGGCAGAAATGTATAGATGAGAATGTCCTATAATTAATATTATGTCAAATTGGTATATAAAAACTGATTACATATTCCTTTAACCTGATTTCATTCCATCCCCCACCGTAAAACAAAAAAAGGGGAAAGTTTCCTTTCCCCTTATTCTGGTGTGTTTTTGCGGTTTTCTATCTACAGGTTCTCCAGCTTTTCAGTGATCTCCGCGTGTTTATCCATCATTTTCAGACGGTAATACAGCATTTTAAGGGTTTCCATGGTGCTTACATCGTCAGGATTGACCTCGTGAGCTTTCTCAAGCCATGGCAATGATTCCCGGAACTTTTCATCTGCTTTTGCAACAGCAGCAGCATATTCGTCAGGATCTTTGATCTCCAGTGCCTTATTGGCCATGTTCACTCCCTGATTGAAATACAGGGCTCCAAGATTGTAAAAACTGTTAAAATTCGTATCGTCAAGCTCAATAGCCTTTTTATAACTATCTACTGCCTTGTCCAACATTTGTTTCTTATCGAACAGCACACCCTGTGCATGCCAGTATGAAGAATTTTCCGGATCCCGTTCAATTGCCATATCAATGTACCGAAGTGCATCGTCATCGGCCCCTGACATCAGGTAATAGTTGATCAGTTCGATCAGGAGTCCTTCGTTTTCAGGAAACATTTCAAAGCCTGTTTGGAGGGCTTCCAGTGCGCTGGCCGAATCGTTCATGGCGATATAGGCATTTTTTATCAGGATATACGGAGTGCCCTGTTCGTATCCCATTTCTCCCACTTCTTCGAAGCAATCTATGGCTTCTTCATACATTTCTCCGTTGTAGGCTGCCAGTCCGGCATTATAGATAATACTGGTATCAACCCCACCCTGGAAGATAGGTTCCTCTCCCACTTTACGGGCATAGCTGAATGATTTGTAGGCCTGATCGAAATCGGAAGCATTGAATGCCTCAATTCCCTGGTTCAGGAAATCGTTCAGCAGGGACTGGTAGTAAAGGTCGATCTGTTTTTCAACCCTTCCTTTTTCGTCGAGCTCCTTGGCTTTCTGATAGCTTTTGTATGCAATCTCCAGCGGATCGCCGGCCTTTTCTATCAGATCCTTGTCACCCGTTTCATACATTACCTGATATACTCTACCTTTTGCAAAATAGGTTTTATACCAGTCTTTTGTCTTTTCGTTTTCCTGGGCGACTTCGATGGCTTCAAGGGCTTTTTCTATATCTTCTGCTTCCACGTAATTCAGGGCGGAATTCACCTTGCCCTTCTGCGCGCATGAAGTCCCGGCAATTGCCATCAGGAAAAGAATAAAGGCTAAATTTTTCATGGTCATTTTCTCTTAAAAGATTTGATTATCAGATTTCAAAAATAATAATTTTCTCAATAACACCTTTATACTCCTTTAAAAAATGGTATCAGGCATGTTTAAATTGCTATTTCAAATCCTCCGCCGGTTCATCCTCACTGGGTTCTGACACTTCTCCACCGTTGTTTTCCACATCCACATAAGCCACTGCAGCAATGGAATCGCCTTCCTTCAAATGGATCAGTCGTACACCCTGTGTAGTACGGCCCATTACCCGCAGCTCTGATACGGCCAGGCGTATGGTCAGTCCCATCCGTGTGATGATCATCAGGTCGTCGGTATCAGTTACCCCTTTGAGTGCAATCAGTCTACCGGTTTTTTCCGTCAGTCGGATTGTTTTCACTCCTTTGCCTCCCCTGTTGGTAATCCGGTAGTCTCCCAGCCTGGAACGTTTTCCGTAACCTTTTTCCGATACCACCAGGATATCCTCGCTTTCGTTTTCCACGCATACCATCCCGATCACTTCATCGTCGGGGCCCGAGAGGGTAATACCCCGCACACCCGAAGAAACCCTTCCCATGGGTCTGACGGTATGTTCCGGGAAACGGATGGCCCGGCCCGATTTTACCGCCAGGATCACTTCATGGTTTCCGTTGGTCATTTTCGCCTCGATCAGGTTATCGCCTTCCCTGATCTGGATGGCCATAATTCCGTTTTGCCGTGGCCGGGAATAGGCTTCCAGGGCGGTTTTCTTGATTACTCCCTTGCGGGTGCACAGAACAATGTAATTGTTCTTCACAAACTCCTGGTCCGACAGGTCACGCACATGGATGTATGCCCTTACCTTGTCGTCGGGATTAAGGTTGATCACATTCTGTATAGCCCGTCCTTTCGATGTTCTGCTTCCTTCCGGAATTTCATATACCTTCAGCCAGTAACACCTTCCCTTTTCGGTAAAGAAGAGCATGGTACTGTGCATGGAA
Source organism: Bacteroidales bacterium (assembly GCA_049975425.1). GTDB lineage: Bacteria > Bacteroidota > Bacteroidia > Bacteroidales > VadinHA17 > HyVt-105. Next base: position 12,033 of record JBNGDI010000037.1, on the reverse strand, counting down.
GCCACATACAGATGTTCCAGAAAATCCTCCTCGCGCGTGGTTCCGCCCCGTGAACCAACCCCTCCCCTTCCCTGTCGCCGGAATTCGGTCAGCGGGGTTCGCTTGATATATCCCAGGTGGGAAATGGTGATCACCACATCTTCATCGGCATAAAAATCTTCCGGATTAAATTCTTCTTCATTGGGAATGATCTCGGTACGCCGGGGATCGCCATATTTTGCCTTTACTTCCAGTAATTCATCCCGTATGATATTCATCCTCAGAGGCTCTTCAGCCAGCACCCTTTTCAGGAATTCGATCTGCTGCATCAGTTCATTGTACTCCTGCCGGACTTTTTCTCTTTCCAGTCCGGTAAGCTTCTGCAGCCGCATGTCGAGTATGGCGCGGGCCTGTATTTCGGTCAAACCGAAATTTTCCATCAGCCCGTTCCGGGCTTCTTCCACTGTGGCGGAAGCCCGGATGAGTTTAATTACTTCGTCGAGATGATCCAGTGCAATGAGCAGTCCCTCAAGCACATGTGCACGCTTCATCGCCTGATCCAGTTCATACTCCGACCGTCGGATCACCACCTGGTGCCGGTGCCTGATAAAATGATCGAGCAGTTGTTTCAGGTTCAGAATGCGTGGGCGGCCGTTGACCAGGGCAATGTTGTTTACGTTGTATGAGGTTTGCAGCTGGGTATACTTGTACAGTTTGTTCAGAACCACATTGGCGGAGGCATCCTTTTTCAGGATGATCACGATACGCATGCCCGAGCGGTCTGATTCATCGTTGATATAACTAACCCCCTCAATTTTTTTCTCATTGATCAGCTCGGCTGCTTTACGGATCAGTTCGGCCTTGTTCACCATGTAGGGAATTTCGGTAACAATGATCTTTTCCCGGCCGCTGGGGGTATTTTCAATTTCCACCCTGGCTCTGACCACAATACGCCCCCTGCCGGTTTCGTAGGCTTCCTTCACTCCCTGATATCCGTGGATGATCCCTCCGGTGGGGAAATCGGGAGCCTTGATATGCTCCATGATCTCTTCCGTGGTGATGCCGGGATTATCGATCATCGCCACCAGTCCGTCCACCACCTCCGAAAGATTATGCGGGGGCATATTGGTGGCCATGCCCACGGCAATACCGCTGGCGCCGTTTACCAGCAGTGTGGGGATACGGGTCGGCATAACGGAAGGTTCTTTCAGGGTATCGTCGAAATTCAGCTGAAAATCAACCGTGTCTTTGTCAATATCTGCCAGAATATCTTCGCTGATCTTCTGCAGTCTGGCTTCCGTATATCGCATGGCAGCGGGGCTGTCGCCGTCAATACTGCCGAAGTTCCCCTGTCCGTCCACCAGAGGGTATCTCAGCGACCACGGCTGTGCCATGCGCACCATGGCTTCATAAACCGAGGAATCACCGTGCGGATGGTATTTTCCCAGAACTTCCCCGACAATACGGGCCGACTTCTTGAACGGACGGTTTGAGAATACTCCCAGCTCCGACATACCGAACAACACCCGCCGGTGCACCGGCTTGAATCCGTCCCTTACATCGGGCAATGCCCGGGATACAATGACCGACATTGAATAGTCAATGTAGGCCGATTTCATCTCCTCCTCAATGTTTATTTTTATAATCTTCTCATTATCTGACATATACCAATCGTATTAATCTGTATTGTATCCTATTTTTTTTATACCTTTGCCTGATGAAGTTTAAAGTGCGAAAATAGCGAATTATTGTGGATTTTAGGCGGATATGAACCATGGTTTTTCAACAAACCGGTGTTTAAAATTGAAAGGAAATCAATATGAAAGATCAGGCAGGTTCTTTGTACCTTTACCGCCTGAAAAGGAAGGATTTTTTATGCAATTCATTCAACATTTTAAATACTTTTCCGTTAGTGTTACATAATCTGAAAACGAGGCAATAAAATATATGGATGCAAAATTTTCACAAAGAATAAAGGATGTTCTCTCTTTCAGCAAGGAAGAAGCCGTCAGGCTTGGGAACCTGTATATTGGTCCCGAGCACCTGTTCCTTGGGATTCTTCGCGAGGGGGAAGGGATTGCCATCGATATCATGGTGTCGATGGGCGCCGACCTGAAGGAACTGAAACGTGCGGTTGAAGGATCGGTACGGCCCGATCAAACCGCCCAGGTGAAGGATACAGAGAACATTCCCCTGCTGAAGACTTCCGAAAGGATCCTGAAGCTGGTATATCTGGAAGCGAAATCGTTGAAGAACACCACGATAGATACCGGACACCTGCTGCTGGCCATTCTGAAGGACCGAAACAGCATGATAACCCAGATCCTGGAAGAAAGGAACATTGACTATCACATGGTGAAAGCCGAACTGATCAGCAGCAAACCGCAGGCGCGGGCTGACTTTCCGCAGGATGATGAAGACGATGAGACACGCGGATTCGGTGGGGGGCCCAAAGGTACCGGCGGAGCAACCGGAAGCCAGAAAACCACTTCCGAAACCCCGGTGCTTGACAATTTTGGCATTGACCTGACGAAAGCGGCCGAGGAAGACCGTCTTGATCCCATTATCGGAAGAGAACGGGAAATTGAAAGGCTTGCCCAGATCCTGAGCCGCCGGAAGAAAAACAATCCCATTCTGATAGGCGACCCGGGCGTGGGAAAATCGGCCATTGTGGAAGGCCTGGCATTGCGTATTGTTCAACGCAAGGTAAGCAGGGTGCTGTTCGGGAAACGGGTCATTACCCTTGATCTGGCCTCCATTGTGGCCGGCACCAAATACCGGGGGCAATTTGAGGAGAGAATGAAAGCCATTCTGAACGAACTGGCCAAGACCAACAATGTTATCCTGTTTATTGACGAGATTCACACCATTGTGGGCGCCGGCGGAGCCACCGGCTCGCTTGATGCGGCCAACATGCTCAAACCGGCCCTTGCTCGGGGCGAGATCCAGTGCATCGGAGCCACTACACTGGATGAATACCGCCAGCACATTGAAAAAGACGGGGCTCTTGAAAGGCGTTTCCAGAAGGTGATGGTGGAACCCACCAGTGTGGAGGAAACCATTGAGATACTGAACAATATCAAAGAAAGGTACGAAGACCACCACAACGTGCTGTATACCGACGACGCCATCCAGGCCTGTGTGCGGCTGACCAACCGGTACATATCCGACCGGCACCTGCCCGACAAGGCCATTGATGCCATGGACGAAGCCGGCAGCCGGGTACACATTACGAATATTGTGGTTCCCGAAAGGATCCTTCAGCTGGAGCAGAAACTGGAAGAAACCCGGAAGGAAAAAGTGCAGGCTGTGAAAAACCAGAACTTTGAGAAGGCCGCCAGTTACCGTGACCGGGAAAAAGAATTCATCGACCTGCTCGAGGTGGAAAAGAACAAATGGGAAAAGGAACTTTCCCTGAACAGGGAAACGGTGAATGAGGAGAAAGTGGCCGAAGTGGTGGCCATGATGACAGGGGTGCCCGTTCAGCGCATAGCTCAGGCTGAGGGCCAGCGCCTGCTGAAGATGGGGAATGAGCTTAAAAAGTGGGTGGTAGGCCAGGATGAAGCCATCGAAAAGATTGTGAAATCCATCCAGAGAAACCGGGCCGGACTGAAGGATCCCAACAAGCCCATCGGGTCGTTCATATTCCTGGGTCCCACCGGGGTGGGAAAAACCCAGCTTGCCAAGGTTCTTGCCCGCTATCTGTTCGACAGCACCGATGCCCTGATCCGCATCGATATGAGCGAATACATGGAGAAATTCTCAGTTTCGCGCCTGGTAGGTGCCCCTCCGGGATATATCGGCTACGAGGAAGGCGGGCAGCTGACAGAAAAAGTGCGCCGGCGCCCCTATGCCGTGGTACTGCTCGACGAAATTGAGAAGGCCCACCCGGATGTGTACCATATCCTGCTGCAGATGATGGATGAAGGTCAGCTGACCGATTCGCTCGGCCGCCGGGTGGATTTCAGGAATACCATCATCATCATGACCTCCAACATCGGTACCCGCCAGCTGAAGGATTTCGGCACCGGAGTTGGCTTTCATGCCTCGCTCGGAAAGAGCAACATGGATGAACATGCACGTACGGTCATTCAGAAGGCCCTGAAAAAGGCTTTTTCACCCGAGTTTCTGAACCGCCTTGACGATGTGGTGATCTTCAATTCCCTGTCAAGGGAACATATCCACGAGATCATTGACATTGAGCTGAAAGGCTTGTACGAGAGGATCAACGGGCTGGGTTATCAGGTGAAAATCACCGATGCTGCCAAGGATTTCATTGTGGATCACGGATACGATATCCAGTTCGGAGCCCGCCCCCTGAAGCGGGCCATCCAGAAGTACCTTGAAGACCCCATGGCCGAGGTGATCATCAAATCCGACCTGAAAGAGGGCGATATCGTTCTGGTTGACCTGGAAAAAGAAAAGGAACAGATCAAAATTTCGGTCAAAAAACAGAAAAGAAAAGGAACCGGGAAAAACAGGGAAAACCAGGAGGAAGAATCCCGGAAACAACAGGAGGAGAACTGAAAAGTAATCCGGATTAAACACCGGTCAATTGCCCGTACAACTCGTAGGGACCGGCATGTTTGATTTCCACCCGGTAAAATTCCCCGGGACGGGCATGACCGGAACCCACGGGTATCAATACATCATTGTCCACTTCCGGCGAGTCATATTCGGTTCTTCCGTAATAATACCTGTCATCCTTACCGTCTATCAGCACGTGCATCATTTTGCCTGCTTTCCTGCGATTTTTTTCCAGGGAAATCCCTTCCTGTAATTTCATCAGCGACTGCATCCGGGAAATTTTGGCTCGCTGACTGACCTCATCGGTATATTTCCGCCAGGCCGGGGTGTGCTCTTCATGGGAATAGGCAAACACTCCCAGCCTGTCGAAGCGCATTTTTTCCACGAATTTTTTCAGGTGAAGAAATTCCCTGCGATTTTCTCCGGGAAAACCGGTGATGAGCGTTGACCGGACAGCCATTTCCGGAAACTCTTCCCTGAAGCGCTTTATGATCATAACAGCTTCTTCCCGGCTGTGGCCACGGTTCATACGCTTCAGGACATCCGGGTGCGAATGCTGCACCGGCATATCAAGGTACCTGCATATTTTCCGGTGTTCTTTCATCAGGGAAATGATCTCCTCCACCGGAAATCCTGCCGGATAGGTATATTGCAGCCTGATCCAGCGGATTTCAGGAACAAGGACGAGTTTTTCCAGTAACGCGGGCAACATTCTTGCTCCGTACAGATCCGTGCCGTAGGAGGTCAGGTCCTGGGCAATAAGTATCAGTTCCTTTACGCCTTTTTGCGCCAGATAATGAGCCTCCTGCAGGATATTTTCCAACGGAAGGGAACGTTGCCTGCCCCTGATCAGGGGAATAGCACAGAATGCACAACGGCGGTTACAGCCTTCCGATATTTTCAGATAGGCATAATGCGGGGGAGTTGCCGGCACCCTCTCCCCTTCCAGCTCTTGCCTGTATTTGCCGCCCAGGGCTTTCAGAATGCGGGGGTGTTCGTTCACCCCGAAAAACCCGTCCACTTCCGGAAGCTCTGCCTGAAGTTCTTCTTTATACCGTTGTGATAAACAGCCTATGACATAGAGTTTTTCAATGTGGCCGGCACGACGGGCAGCGAGAAACTCCAAGATGGTATCCACCGATTCCTGTTTGGCATCATGAATAAATCCGCAGGTATTTATCAGTACGTACCGGCTTTTCAGTGGAGCATCGGTGTGAACGGTTTCGAAGCCGGCAGCCTGCAACTGGCGTGAAAGATGCTCCGAATCGACCAGGTTTTTCGAACAGCCCAGGGTTACCACCTGGACAAGACCTCCGGGTTTTTTATCAGGGCCGGTCATTCGTTGTCCCTGCGAAACAGTGAATCGACAAACTCCGTACGGTTGAATACCTGGATATCATCCAGACCCTCTCCCAGCCCGATATACCTGACAGGAATATGGAACTGATCGGATATTCCCAGCACCACCCCGCCCCTGGCTGTTCCGTCAAGCTTGGTAATGCAGAGTGCGGTTACTTCCGTAACGGCAGTGAACTGCCTGGCCTGTTCAAAAGCATTCTGCCCGGTAGATCCGTCAAGTATCAGAAGCACCTCGTGCGGGGCGTCGGGTATGACTTTTTGCATCACCCTTTTGATCTTGGCCAGTTCGTTCATCAGGTTGACCTTGTTGTGCAATCTTCCGGCGGTATCGACAATGATCACGTCGGCGTCATGGGCCCTGGCGGCGCTGAGGGTGTCGAAAGCCACCGAAGCGGGGTCCGCCCCCATTTTCTGTTTCACGATCTCCACCCCGGCCCGTTCTGCCCATACCGAGAGCTGATCAACGGCAGCAGCCCGGAACGTGTCGGCCGCTCCCAGAAACACTTTTTTTTCCAGTTTTTTGAACTGATGTGCCAGCTTGGCAATGGTGGTGGTCTTTCCCACTCCGTTCACCCCAACCACCATGATAACATACGGTTTTGCCGTAAGAACCGATTCAAAACCCACCGGTTCGCCTTCTGCATTCTCAGCCAGCAGGGCAGCCACCTCTTCGCGAAGAATCCTGTCAAGTTCTCCCGCGTTCAGGTATTTGTCGCGCGCCACCCTTTTTTCAATTCTTTCAATAATACGCAGGGTGGTATTTACGCCCACGTCCGAAGAGATCAGGATCTCTTCCAGCTCATCCAGCACTTCTTCGTTCACTTCGGAACGCCCCACCATGGCCCGGGTGATTTTTTTAAATACATTTTCCTTTGTTTTTTCAAGCCCCCTGTCGAGCTTCTCTTTCCTGTCGCGCGAAAAAATGCCAAGTGCAGCCATTGTGTTTTTATGATAAGGGTGGTTTTAAACAAAAAAAGCCCTCTTCAGCCATGAAGAAAGCCTTTGCTGTTCCGCAAGGGGATGAAGAACAATCTATTTCTTCTGAAAGAAATCCTTGATGTGGGCATTGTTCACGATCTCATCCCGGAAGGTATAAGCGCCGGTTTTTTCCGATTTAACCATCTTTATGACCCGGGTAAATTCCTTTCCGGCACCCGATTTCAATGTGGATACAACTTTCTTTGCCATGATGGTGTATTATTTGGTTTCTCGGTGTATGGTGTGCTTTTTCAGAATGGGGTTGTATTTCTTCAACTCCAGCCTTTCAGAAGTATTCTTGCGGTTCTTTGTGGTGATGTACCGGGAAGTTCCGGGCAAACCACTGTCTTTGTGCTCTGTGCACTCCAGGATGACCTGTACCCTGTTTCCTTTCTTAGCCATGGCAATACAATATTATACCTTATCAATATATCCTTTTTTCCTTGCTTCCTTCAGGACAGCCGTAACCCCTTTCTTGTTGATCAGGCGGATGCCTGCTGCCGAAACCCTGAGACGGATCCAGCGGTCCTCTTCGGGCAGGTAGAACTTTTTGTTGAACAGGTTGGGATAAAACCTGCGCCTGGTCCTTCTTTTCGAGTGGGATACGTTGTTTCCCACCATCATCCGCTTTCCGGTAACTTGACAAACTTTCGACATGGTTCCTGATCCTTAATCAAATAGGTTTTTCAAAACAGATCGCAAAATACGTGAATTTTGTTCAATTAATCAAGTAAAATATTCAAATTTATTATGTTTTTTTCATTTTATACAGGATAGCGGCGGATCAATTGCAGTAACAAATGCAGGGCAGCATTTGCCGACCGAAGGATTACCCTCTGCCTGCCCTCGCCGAACAGGAACTTTTCAGAAATTGTGCGTTCTTTGCCTGCCACAGCAATCCATACGGTTCCTGCGGGTTTGGCAGGTGTTCCTCCCGTCGGACCGGCAATGCCTGTAACCGCCACGGCATAAGCGGTGGAAAATTTTTCCATGGCCCCCCTGGCCATCTGTTCAGCTACCGGCCGGCTTACCGCCCCGCAGGCGGAAAGCATTTTATCATCCACTCCCAGCCATTGTTTTTTTGCCGCATTGGAATAAGCTACCACCGATCCGGTGAAATACCGCGAACTGCCTGGAACCGAAGTGATCATCCGGGCAATGGCCCCCCCGGTGCAACTTTCTGCCAGCGACAGGGTGGCTCCGCGACCGGCCAGTTCCTTCCCCACCAGTTCTTCCAGGGTATCGCTGTCATACCCCCATACATATTTTCCCACGATTTTTTCCAGTTCCGACTGATAATAGTCCCTCTCCTTTTCCAGGGTAGTTCTGTCTGAACCGTTGAGGCTCAAACGCAGCTTGATGATCCCGTACGATGGCAGATAAGCCAGACGAATGTGCTGAGGCAGGGTATTCTCAAAATCTGCAAGCAGTTCGGCAAGGCGTGCCTCGAAAGTGCCAAAAGTATTTATGGTTCTGTGTATTACAACCGGTGTTTTAAACCTTTTTGTGAGCCGGGGGATCACTTCTTTGTTCAGGATGTTTGCCATTTCATGCGGTACTCCGGGCAGCGCTACCACAACCCGGCCGCCGCGGTCGAACCAGAGTCCCGGGGCGGTGCCCGTTTCATTGTTCAGTGGAATGCTGTCGCGGGGAATTTCAGCCTGTGAGCGGTTCAGCAGGTTCATACCGATCCCGCGTGCCGCCAGCATTTTTTCATTCTGCCGGAACACCTTTTCGTTAAAAACAAGGGGCGTCCGGAAACAGGCACAAAGGGCCTTTTTGGTGATATCATCGCGGGTAGGCCCCAGTCCGCCGGTAAGCAATACCAGATCCACCTGCGAAACAGCTTCTTCCAGGGCCTGTTTGATGGCTTCTTCCTGATCGGAAACGGAAACAATACGCTGTACCCGTATGCCGATCCTGTTCAGCTCTGCAGCTATATGCGCCGAATTGCGGTCGACCGTATGACCGATCAGTATTTCATCCCCGATAGTAATGATCTGCGCAAACATGTTTCGAATTTCGCGGAAATGTATAAAAAATCCGCTCAACTACAGCTTTCCGGAAACACCACGATAAACGGCAGAACCTGCCGTTTAATGGAATACTGTTTACTGTCTTTTCAGGAAATTGCTGTATTGATGACTACCAGTCGGGTGGCCAATCAGATAAGCCTCTGAAAAAGAGCAGGTCTTTGTAATGTGGTTCTACCTTTTCTTCAATAGCAAGCAACTCGTCGGCGGTAAGGGGGGTGAATTCGCGGGCAATGCGGATATTTTCTTCCAGTTCTTCGATCTTATCCAGCCCCACTACCACCGTGCTTACCGGAAGGGTTAATACATAATCCATGGCTTCCTTCATGCTTATGATCCCTCCGTGGGCGAATATGCGGTCGCGGGCCGGTATTTTCATTCCCACAATGCCCATGTTCTTTGCCACGGCCACCGGCAGAAGGTTTTCGATAAAGGAATCGTGAAATTTGTCGGCGGCATTTACTGCCATCAGAATATTGTCGAAGGGATATCTTTCGATCAGGGTGCGGAGCACCTCGGCGTTTTCATGGCCGGTGATCCCGAGGAAACGGACCATTCCTTCCGACCTGGCCTTTTCCATTGCCCTGATCACCCCGTCGGGGGCGAAGAAACGATCGAGGTTTTCCAGTTCTCCTCCCCTTACATTATGTATCTGCCACAGGTCGAGGTGATCTGTTTGCAGGTTTTTCAGGGAGGTCTCCAGCAGGCGCATCGACCCGTCATAGCTCCGGTCGTGTGTCTTGGAAGCCAGGAATACTTCCTTTCTTCTGGTTTTCATGACTTTCCCCACATTTCTTTCGCTGGTACCCATAGCATCGGCTCTGGTCATGGAACCCAGGGCACGGCCGTAAGCGGCGGCTGTATCGATATAATTGATACCCAGATCAATGGCACGATTCAGTAATTCCTCTGCCAGGTCTTCCTTGCCGGGTGTTTCAATGGCAGCCTGAGCACCCAGGCTGTATATCCCCACCTGGTATCCGGTTTTTCCGAGGGGACGCAGAGGGAGTGTCCCTCTGTCGGGAGATGAGGCCAGAGCCTGCCATTTACTGGCATAGGGCGCCAGTCCGAGCATAACACCGGAAGCAATGACCTTCCTGAGAAATTCGCGGCGGGAATCTTTCGTTTTCTGTTTCATGATCAATGTTTTGATGGAGAACCTTTTTACAAATATACAAAAAAACAAAGAATTCAATATATGGTTATATATTCATATGTAAATTAATGGAGTGATTGCCGGCGTACACCTGCAGGGTATGTTCGGTAAGGGAAGAATGATCATGGTCTTTTTCGATGCGATGTTTCAGGCTCAGGGCTTCTTTCTGCCAGCAGGCGCGGTTGCTGAAACAGGCGTTCAGCCAACGGAAGACTTCTTCGGGCGTGGGTGGAGGAGCGTTTACATCCACAAAATTCCAGTACCGCAACTTATCATAGGAAGATGCAGTAATGATCCCTCCCAGGTGTTTGTTGTTCATACACAATACCGGGATGCCGTGTGCCATAGCTTCCAGGGCTACGCGTCCCACGCCCACCACCAGCGAAGCGTTTTCATAACAGGGAACCACATTTTCCATATATCCCTTCATTTCCACCGTCCCGTTTCCGGTTTTCGCATTGGTTTTTTCCACTCTTTTCTCCAGTTCATTCCTGTACGGCCCGTCCCCAAAGATGCCGTACGAAAAAGAGGGGAAGCTCCTTGCACACAGGGGGATGACCTGTTCCATCAGCATACCGAGCAGGGCAGCATGGTTTCTGTCCAGGCGGCAGGTATGGGCCACCACGAAATCATGCGGGCGGTGGCTGAATGCCTGTATCTGAATGCCGTTAGGGATCACCACGGCCTTGTGGCTGATTTCTTCGTAGGCGGCCGATACTTCCAGTACGCGGCGGCTTACAAAAATGATGCTGTCTGAACATCTTCTGGCCAGGCCGGAACGCAGATCGTGTCTTGTGCGTCCGTGCACGGTGGATACTACCCGGGTGCGGGTGATCTTTCCTGCAAACCCGGCCATCAGAATTGGCAAACGCTGATGGGCATGGATCACCCCTATTCGATAATACCGTACCAGGGCGATGAGGACAACAAGCTGGAATGGCCACAGCAGGTCGCGGGGCTGCATGGGGAAATACCGCACTCCGGAATGGAGCTGTTTTCGCTGCCTTCCCTTCCCGGCCACCACGATTACCCGATGGCCTTTGGCTACCAGATGGTTGGCCAGTTCTCGGGCATGGTTTTCAGCCCCTCCGAAATCAAACCGTTTGATAAGGATGAGAATATTCATTGCCTGAAAATACAAAAAAGGAAGGTTGGACCACCCTCAAATCCATAAGTTCTTGTAAGAAGCTATATTATCGAAAATATTTATACAGGGTCTTCCATGAAGGGTGGCTTTCTCATAGCCATAGTTGTGCCGGCAGATCCGGTCTTTCAGATCGGCTGTCTGCCCTTTGTAAAAAGAATCGGCGGAAGGTGAATACAATATGTATACACAATACCCCATAAACAGAAAAGCTGCCTGCCGGCAGCTCCTGTGATGGAGTCGGAGATCCTGACATGCAAAGCATCGTCAGGTCGAAGATCCTGACATGCGAAGCATCGTCAGGTCGAAGATCCTGACATGCGAAGCATCGTCAGGACGGGAAACCGGTGACGATGAGGCCTTTGGCCTCATGTCACGGCAGGCGGGGATCGAATGCCGACCTTCAGGGAATGCATCCTGTCCCCTTCTCCAGCAGGAGAAGAGCGTCAGGGTCTGCGATCCCTTCGCTGTGGCTGAAGATAAAACGAATCAGTCGTTCTCTGGAAAGGTTTTTGAGTTTCTTTTCCAGTCTTACTGCTTCGGCTTTGGTATTTTTGGATGTGGTCCAGAGAATCTTCCAGGGTCTTCCATGAAGGGTGGCTTTCTCATAGCCATGGTTGTGCCGGCAGATCCGGTCTTTCAGATCGGCTGTCTGCCCTTTGTAAAAAGAATCGGCGGAAGGTGAATACAATATGTATACACAATACCCCATAAACAGAAAAGCTGCCTGCCGGCAGCTCCTGTGATGGAGTCGGAGATCCTGACATGCGAAGCATCGTCAGGTCGAAGATCCTGACATGCGAAGCATCGTCAGGACGGGAAACCGGTGACGATGAGGCCTTTGGCCTCATGTCACG
>JBNGDI010000036.1:0-25104 GCA_049975425.1 Bacteroidales bacterium | reverse complement strand
GACCTGCTTTTTTCAGGGATGAAAAAAGCAGGCAAAAAAATCCTCCGGCTGCTGCTCGCCTTTTGCTCATTTACTGCCGGAAATTTTTCGTATATTATAAGGAATTCAAACCGGAACCCTCACCTGCATGTGAAAATCCAAAAACAGAATGTTATGAAAGTACTGTTGATTGGCCGCTGGGGCAAGACCCACGCCCTGGCCAAAGCCCTTGCCGCAAGCCGGGATGTTGAACTGTATTCTCTGATGGATAAGAAAAACACGGGCATTGCCTCCCTCTCAGCACATTACGAACTGGGAAACATCAAAGACCTCTCCGTCATAAAAGAATTTGTGCGGAAACACCGTATCGACATGCTGGTGGTAGTGCCCGAAATGTCACTGGCCCGGGGGATTACCGACTTTTTCAATAAAAAAGGCATACCGGCCGTCGGCCCTTCGGAATTCTGCACCAGACTGGAAGGCGACAAAGGCTTTGTGCGAAACCTGATGAAGGAGAACCACATTGACCACTACCCTGATTTTCATATATTTTCCGATAAAAAGGAAGCTGCCGGATTCATCCGGAATTATTCCCGCCCGTTTGCTGTAAAACCGTCAGGAATCACGGAAGGCGACGGGGTAAAAGTAATGGGTATCCAACTCAGCAATAAACAGGAAGCCATGGATTATGTAGAGCAGATTTTCGACCGTTCCATCGGGGGAATGTCGAGCGTGATCATAGAGGAAAAGATCGAAGGGGAAGAATACACCATCCAGCTGTTCTGCGACGGAAAAACCGTTGTCCCCATGCCCGTTGTGAGAGATTATAAACTGCTGAAAGAAGGGGAAAGCGGATTGAACACTCCCGGCATGGGATCCGTTTCTTACCCCGATCACTTGCTGCCCTCGCTGAGTAAGAAAAAATTTGATGAAAGCGTGGTCATTATGGAACGGATTTTGGATGTGCTGAAAGAAAAATACGGCGAAAAATTCGTCGGGTTCCTTTCCGGGCAGTTTATGCTCACTGAGCAGGGTGTCCGGTTAGTGGAGATCAATGTGCGACCAGGTGATTCGGAGATCCTGAACATCATTCCCATCCTGCAGACCGATTTTCTTGATATATGCCGTGCCATGGCCACCGAAAAACTGGATGAGCTGGAAATATCCTTCGCAAAAAAAGCCACCGTATGTATTTATATGGTTCCGGAGGGGTTTCCCGCACCCTCGCGAAAGGTGGATATCCACATCGACAGGAAAAGGTTCGAAAAGCCCGGAATCCATCTGTTCCAGTCCTGTTTCGAAGCAGGAGAATCCCTGTATGAACCGAGCCCCCGGCTTTTCGCTGTAACCGGAACCGGTACCAGCCTGGAAGAAGCCCGGGAAAAATGCCAGGAAGGTCTTTCCGGGATCCGGGGAGAAAACATCTTTTACAGAAAAGATATCGGAACCCGGGAGCTTGCGGAAAGGTACCTGAAAAGGTTTGACCTGCCGGAAGATTGACTACTCATCCACAAAAAAGCCGTCCAAACAAACGGAAAACCTATGAAGAACATAAAAATAACCAATCCATCGGAAAATGACATGGTGAAAATACACCGGCTGGTCGGTGAACTGGAGGGACTCGTACAACACCCCCTTCATTTTTATAATATCATGATCCGCTATTTCGGAAATTCCTTTTTTACCGCGAAAAAAGGCGACCGCCCGATCGGTTTTGTATGGGGCTTCATTTCGCAAACCCACCGGGATGTTTTTTTCCTCTGGCAGATCGGCGTGGCAAAGAAGTACAGGGGGAAGGACATTGCCCAACAATTGATCCGAAGGCTGATTGATTTTGCCGGTGAAAACGGATGCAAAAAAATCCACGCTACCGTGGAAACCGGGAATATCGCTTCCTGGAAAATGTTCGAAAAAATGGGCTTTCAGAATGTCAGTGAAGGGAATACCATAGTGGAAAACGGAAAAAAAGCCCTGGTCAATTACTACGGAAGCGGCACCAATCAGATCCTGTACGAATACAGGCTGTAATAAAAAGGCCGTCTCGAAACCGAGACGGCCTTTTCATTGATCCACTGTTAGTTGATATCAATCTGGCGGGGAGGTTTGGGAATGGCTTCCTCCCTTTTACCGATCCTTACCGTAAGAATCCCATCACGGAATGAAGCATCGATCTTTTCCGGATCAGCAGCCTGGGGAAGGACAAAGTTCCGGGTAAAATCTCCTATGCCAAATTCCCGGTAGGAATAGGTACCATCTTGCTTTTCCGGATTTTTTCCCGAAATGCTCAGCTCATTCTTCTCCAGCTCGATGCTGATATTCTTCTTCTCATACCCGGGAACCGCCATTTCGATCAGATAAGCATCGGGCTGTTCCATCACATTGGCAGCCGGACAGTTCACAGCAGAATAATCGTTGTTGTACTGGAAAATACGGTCGATCATATCAGTAAAACGGTCAAATACGGGATCCTCTGTATAGGATTCCGGACGGTGGTGGTTGAATCTTATCAGGTTCATTTTTTTTCTTTTTTTGGTTCTACAATCACTGTTTCACCCCTACTCCTTCCAAAACAAATGCCACACCATTCCGGCCGTCAAACCTACCCGTGAATCCGCCATAACCATGCCAACATGACATTTATTTGTCGCGCATCATGCCATATAGTCATATTTCGAATTCTTTTTTATTAAAAATTAAAAAACTATTTGCTTTTTTATATACATATTTCGTATACTTGTACTTTATTCGTATATATTAATTATTTATGTCTTCACCAAAGAACGAGCAAATCAGGAAAATAGCCGGTGAGTTATTCTGGAAGTACGGCTTCACAAGGGTTACGGTAGAAGAGATCTGCCGGGAAGCCGGGGTCAGCAAAATGACCTTTTACAAGTATTACCGGAACAAAAACGATCTGGTAAAATCCTTTATGGAAGAAAAGATCAACGAAGGAATGGCCAGGTACCGGGAGATCATGTCGTCTGACCTGCCCTACACCAGAAAGGTGGAGTTGATCATCCGGCAGAAAATGGAACACACCCGCGACATGAGCAGTGAATTTTTAAGGGATTATTTCAGTTCCGGCGATGAGGAACTCATGGCTTTCGCGAATAAAAAGACCCGGATGAGCGTGGAAATGGTGACGGAAGATTTCCGCAGGGCGCAGGAGCAGGGGCTGATCAGAAAAGATATCCGGGTCGGATTCATCATGTATTTTATTAACAAAATGGTCCAACTGGCACAGGATGAAGAACTCAAGAAGCAATACGAGTCAATGAACGACCTGATCATGGAATTGACCCGGTTTTTCTTTTATGGAGTAATGAAAAGAAGTGAACCACAGGAAGAACAGGAAATATGAATAAGATCTGGCTCCACTTATTTCTTATCCTGCTCACCACCCTGCCTGGCTCACTGTGGGGCCAGTCACAAATTTTCAGCGGGCAGGCCATCGGATGGGCCGGCCTGAATGTTTACGAGCCGATGCAGTTCCTCACCGGTGCCCGCTACATTCCTCAACTCAGCATCGGCGATTCGATAGGACAAAAATATACACTCGATGCCGAGATATCGGTTCATGCCCGGGGATCGGCCTCTCTGTACGAAGAACAGGTTGAAACCGCCGGCAGCATAAAACCCTACCGGGCCTGGCTTCGTTTTTCCGGGAACCGGTTCGAGCTAAGGGCAGGGCTGCAAAAGATCAATTTCGGTTCAGCCACCATCCTGCGCCCCCTGATGTGGTTCGACCGCATGGATCCCCGCGATCCGCTTCAACTGACCGATGGTGTCTATGCCCTGCTGGGCAGGTACTATTTCCTGAATAATGCGAACATCTGGGTATGGGGTCTTTACGGAAATCATGATACCAAAGGGTGGGAGTATTACCCCACCCGGAAGGGGACGGTGGAATTCGGAGGAAGGGGGCAGGTGCCCGTTCCCCGCGGAGAAATGGCCCTGAGCTGGCATCACCGGACAGCCGATCCCTCACAAACTCTGCCCGATACCCTGAATACGGGGAACCGGATCCCTGAAAACCGCCTGGCTTTTGACGGTCGCTTCGATATAGGGCCTGGCCTGTGGTTTGAGGCCGTGCTCATACACCGGAAACCGAAACATAATCCGCTCGCTTACAGACAATTCCTGAATGCCGGCATAGACTACACCCTGGCACTGGGAAACGGGCTGCACCTATCAGCAGAAATGCTCCTGGCCGGTGAAGGGGAAAAACCCTTCGAACCACAGGAGAACATCCTTTTCGGAGGCATTACGGCCTCCTACCCCATCGGTCTGCTGCATCAGATCCAGGCTATGGTTTTTTATGATTTCAAAGGGAACCAGACCTACCGGTTCCTCAACTGGTCGGTCACCCTGGATCGATGGACCGGATACTTCATGGGATTCTGGAATCCCGAACAATACCGGCTCTTCAACCTTGAAAACCCGGAAAACGCCCTGTTCAACGGGGCCGGGTTCCAGGTCATGTTCGTATATAATCACTGAACCATTATATGGCACACAATAATCAGATACATTATGACAAACAATGAGAATCAGGCAATTATTGCCCTGGAACATGTGGTGAAAAGGTTTCCTTCGGGAAGAACCTGGTTCACCGCCCTGAAAGACATCAACCTCTCCCTGGGCAGGGGCGAATTCGCGGGACTGGTCGGGCCCAGTGGATCGGGGAAAACCACCCTGCTGAACCTGGTCGGCTCACTCGACAGTCCCTCTGAAGGGAAAGTGGACGTGCTCGGACAGGAGGTGGAAAAAATGAATGCCCGGGAATCAGCCAGCATGCGCAAAAAGCACCTGGGATTCATTTTCCAGACCTACAACCTGATGCCGGTATATACGGTTTATGAAAATGTGGAATTCCCATTGCTCCTGCTGAAGGTAAAGGCCAGCAAACGCCGGAAGGCTATAACGGAAGCCCTTGAATGGCTGGGAATAGAAAGCAAGGCCAAATCTAAACCGGCCCAGCTTTCGGGAGGTGAATGCCAGCGGGTGGCTATTGCCCGGGCCATGGTGAAAAAGCCCGAGATCGTGCTGGCCGATGAGCCTACCGCAAACCTGGATGCAGAAAACTCGCACCATATTCTGCAAACCATGGAACAGCTCAACCGTGAACTGGGAACGACCTTTCTCTTTGCCACCCACGACGAAAAGGTCATCAAATACCTGAAACGCAAAATCAGGCTTTTCGACGGAAAAGTGGCTGCCGACGAAATCATTCAATCATAGGGAGGAAACCATGATTACAATCAAACTGGCATATAGAAACCTGATAGGAGCCGGTCTGCGTACCTGGCTCAATGTCATTGTCCTTTCCTTCTCCTTTGTCATGATCATCTGGATGAAAGGCATGCTCGACGGCTGGGACCGCCAGGCCAGGATCGATTCCATCGAATGGGAGACCGGGGGCGGGCAATACTGGCAAGAAAATTACGATCCGCATGACCCGTTCACCTTTGAGGACAGCCATGCTCCCCTTACCCCCGAGCAGGAAGACCTCTGGCAGAAAGGAAAGCTGGTACCGGTGTTGATTACCCGGGGAACCATCTACCCCGAAGGAAGAATGCAGAACATCGTCATAAAAGGGATCGATGTTAATCAGAACCTGCTTTCTATCCCTACTGCCAGGCTGGACACTTCCGTATACGGAATTCCTGCCGTAATCGGATCAACCATGGCCCGGAACAGTCAGCTAAAGGAAGGCGACCGGGTAGTGGTCCGCTGGAGAGATGCCAACGGCACATTCGATGCCGACGAAGTGGTGATCACCGGAGTTTTCAATACCACCCTGCCTTCTATCGATGCAGGTCAGATATGGATATCCCTGAACAATCTGCAAAGAATGACCCTTCTGAACAAGCAGGCCACCCTGCTGGTACGGGACAACACAGAAGCCCCCTTGCCCCGGTTTGAGGGATGGACGTTCAAGGAACAGGATGAACTGCTGAAAGACATCGAAACCATCATCAAATCAAAAACTGCTGCCAGTTCTGTGTTTTATTTGATCCTGATGCTGCTGGCCCTGCTGGTGATCTTCGACACCCAGGTGCTGTCGGTGTTCCGGAGGCAAAAAGAAATCGGAACCTACGTGGCCATGGGAATGACCCGGAGGGAAGTGGTCACCCTGTTCACGGTGGAAGGCGGTATGCATGCCGTGCTGGCGGTGCTGGTAGGAGCCGTTTACGGTATTCCCCTGTTCATTCATCAATACACAAAGGGGATCAGCTTCGGCTTATCCGGACAGGATATCGGCATAACGATGGCCGAGACCCTTTACCCGCTGTACAGTATGGAACTCGTTATTTCAACCATCTTTATTATTGTCATCGCAACAACCTTTGTCAGTTTCATCCCTGCCCGTAAAATTTCCGGGATGAACCCGACAGAGGCCATAAAAGGGAAAATACAATGATACAATTCCTCATAAAAGGGTTGCTCCGCGACCGTCAAAGAAGTCTCCTTCCCCTGCTGGTGGTGTCCATCGGGGTCATGCTGACGGTATTCATGCATGCCTGGGTAACCGGGGTCATGGGCGACAGCATCGAGTTCAATGCCCGCTTCGAGACGGGCCACGTGAAAATTACTACCCGGGCTTATGCGGAAAATGCCGGTCAGATACCCATTGACCTGTCGCTGGAAGGAGCCGGGGAAATGCTGGAAATACTGCATACCAAGTATCCTGATATGACCTGGGTAGAACGCACCCGCTTCGGGGGGCTGATTGACGTGCCCGATGAATCGGGGGAAACCCTTTCGCAGGGGCCGGTTACCGGAATGGCCCTCGACCTGTTAAACGAAAATTCCCGGGAAAAGGAAAGAATGAACCTCACAGATGCGCTGGTGAGAGGCCATTTCCCCGATGAGCAGGGAGAGATCCTCATCAGCGATAACCTGTTCGAAAAGCTCGGGGTATCGCTGGGACAGGAAGTCACCCTGATCACCACCTCCATGTACGGAAGCATGGTTTTCCATAATTTCCGCATCAGCGGAACCCTCTCCTTCGGAATGGGAGCCCTGGACAAAGGCACTCTCATCATAGACCTGGAAGATGCACGGCTGACACTCGACATGCAGGATGCCACGGCCGAAATTCTCGGATTCTTCGCTTCGGGGTATTTCGAGCCGGAAAAAGCAGAAGCTATGTGCCTGGCATTCAATGAAAACTATTCCAATCCGGAAGATGCATTCTCTCCCCTGATGCAAAACATGCGCAGCTATCCCCAGATTGCCAATCTCATTGACATGGCCGACCTCATGGCTTTTATCATCACCGCTGCCTTTATCCTGGTTATGTCTATTGTTCTCTGGAACACCGGCCTGATCTCAGGCCTGAGGCGTTACGGGGAAATGGGCGTACGCCTGGCCATCGGGGAAAGCAAAGGCCATGTATACCGCTCACTGATCAGCGAGTCGGTGGCCGTCGGACTGGCCGGTTCGGTGGTGGGAACCCTGGCAGGATTGCTCTGTGCCTACATCCTCCAGGAAAAGGGGCTGCATTTCGACGTGAACATGGATACGGCCGCCGTCATGATGCCCAGTACCTTCCGCTCACACATCACCCCCATCACCTATTATGTAGGGTTTATTCCGGGATTGCTTTCCACCGTTCTCGGAACCATGCTTTCGGGCATTGGGATCTTTAAGAGGAAAACGGCCGAATTGTTCAAGGAACTGGAATGACCGGATCATTCAAATAAAGGTAAAAACGGAAAAAATACATATCATGAAAGCGAAACTGACTCCTCTTTTCCTGTTGTTGACGCTGGCCTGTTCAGCCCAGGCACCCGACGGAAAAGAGATCCTGAAGCGAATGGACTTGAATCTGACCTCTGAATCGCGGGTATTTACCTCCAAAATGATCATCCATGGACGGAGAAGCAGCCGTACCATCGAATCAAAGACCTGGAGCATGGGCGACCAGAAAGCCTACACAGAATACCTGTCTCCGCCACGGGAAGCAGGGACCAAGATGCTGAAGCTGGAAGACGCCCTGTGGATCTATTCCCCTTCCACCGACCGCACCATCCAGATTGCCGGCCACATGCTCAAGCAATCGGTCATGGGATCCGACCTGTCGTACGAAGACATGATGGAAGATGCGGCCCTGGCCGAACAGTACGAGGCCACGGTAACCGGCACGGAAGAGGTAAACGGGCGGCCCTGCTGGGTGTTGCAGCTCAAAGCGGTGACGGAAGATGTGGCCTATGCCTCACGCAAGGTGTGGGTCGACCGGGAGAGGTACATTCCCCTGAGAGAAGAGCTGTATGCCAAAAGCGGAACCCTGCTGAAGAAAACCGAAGTGTTTGATGTAAAAAGGATTGATGGAAGGTGGTTCCCCTGTAAGATCGTGTTCAGGGACATGCTGAAACAGGGAGGCGGAACCGAGTTTATCATCGAAAGCATCGAATTCAATGCAGATATTCCGGAGCACCTGTTTACCAAAGCGGCATTAAGGTGAGTCTGGGTGAAGGGTGAAGGGTGGGCAGGATGCTGGGTTGGCAACTGTCATACATGGCAACCAGCACTGACCGTTTTACGGGAAATGATCCCTGCGGTCGTGTCATATTATTTCGTAGTTTTTCCGGAGCGGAAATTTGAACAAATAAAAACCAATCCGGAACGGGAAAACATGGCATACCGGATCCACATTGCACAATTTCCTATCTTTGCAGAAAACCCTGCCGTATGCGTATCGATATTCTCACCATACTGCCCGAATTGCTGCAGAGCCCGCTGGACCATTCCATTGTGAAACGGGCCCGGGAAAAAGGGCTGGCAGAAATACACGTTCACAACCTGCGCGATTTTACCGACGATGCCTACCGCACGGTAGACGATTATGCGTTCGGAGGCGGTGCCGGCATGGTGATGAAACCCGAACCCATTGCCCGGGCTATAGAGAAGCTGCAGAGGGAACGAAATTACGACGAAGTTATCTACACCACCCCCGATGGCACACCATATAAGCAACCTCTGGCCAACCGGCTCTCCACCTGCCGGAACCTAATAATCCTGTGCGGGCATTACAAAGGGGTAGACCAGCGCATACGCGACCACTTCATCACCCTGGAGATATCCATCGGCGATTATGTGCTGTCGGGGGGGGAACTGGCTGCTGCCGTTATTACCGACTCAGTGGTCAGGCTCCTGCCCGGGGTCATCTCCGATGAAACTTCGGCCCTGACCGATTCCTTCCAGGACGGCTTGCTGGCCCCGCCTGTCTATACCCGTCCGGCCGATTTCAGGGGATGGAAAGTACCCGGCGTACTGCTATCCGGCCATGCCGCCCGCATAGAAGAATGGCGTATGCAGCAGGCCATCGGGCGGACCCGGGAAAGAAGGCCCGGCCTGCTGGGAAAAGAATGAGCCTTACACCCCTATATACTATCCCTGCCACTCCATTTGCTGTACTCACCAGAAAATTATCCAAACATGAAAACCGACAAGATACTGGATTTCATAAAAGAAATTGAGCTTTTCCAGGGTTTAACCGAAAGGGAACTTAATATCCTGTCGGAAAGCATCGAGGAGGCAACATTCCGGCCGAATGAACTGCTGTTTGAAGAAAACCGTGAACGTAAAGACCTGTTCCTTATTTACGACGGGGAAGTGGAACTATTTAAAAAAAACGTCTACGGTGAGGAAAAAAGGCTTTCTCATTTTACAAGAGGCGATTTTTTGGGCGAAGGAAGCTGGTCGGGCGACAGCAAGCATTCGACCAGCGCCAGGGCCCTTGAGAAAACACGGGTGCTGCTGGTAAAAAAATCGTATTTCGCCCGGAACAGCACTTCCGCGTTAAAAATCATGTCGAATGTCGCCCAGGTAATCTCACGCAGGATGCGCCATGCCAATAACCGTATGGTAAATGTGGCGGCACAGTACGAAGCCGGTGAAACGCGGCGGGAACATGACCTGCTGGGCTGCAAAAACGTGCCGAACCAGGCATATTACGGTATCCAGACTATGCGTGCCATTGAAAATTTCAACATCAGCGGTGTCACGCTCAATTTCTACCCGGTTCTGGTTGAGGCGCTGGCCATGGTGAAAAAAGCGGCGGCAAAGGCCAATTACGAGCTTGGCCTGCTTGATGAAACGGTAGCAAACGCCATAATCACTGCCTGTACGGATATACAGAAAGGAAAATACCAGTTCCATTTTGTGGTAGATATGATCCAGGGAGGCGCAGGAACCTCCACCAATATGAATGCCAATGAGGTGATAGCTAACCGTGCCCTGGAGATCATGGGCAGGAAAAAAGGGGAATACGGATATTGCCATCCCAACAACCATGTGAATCTTTCCCAGTCAACCAACGATGTCTATCCTACTGCAGTAAAGATTGCACTGTACAATAATAATTTCACGCTGATTAAAACACTGAAGGAACTGATCGGATCCTTTAAAAAGAAGGGCGAAGAATTCAGGGATGTGCTGAAAATGGGTCGGACACAGCTGCAGGATGCCGTTCCCATGACCCTGGGCCAGAATTTCATGGCCTGGGGCACAACGCTGGAAGAGGAAATACAGCGTTTGGAGGAAAATGTAAGGCTGTTTCTTGAAATAAATATGGGGGCTACGGCTATTGGTACCGGAATCAATTCCGATCCCGACTATGCAGAAAAAGTCGTGGCCTGTTTACGTGAAATTACCGGTCTGGACCTGAAAAACGCCGAAAACCTTGTCGAGGCAACCCAGGATACCGGATCTTTTGTGATGTATTCCTCTGCCCTGAAGCGGCTGGCCGTCAAACTGTCCAAAATATCGAATGATCTGAGGCTTCTCTCATCAGGGCCCCGAACAGGTATTAAAGAAATCAACCTGCCCCCCATGCAGCCGGGTTCGTCTATCATGCCGGGGAAAGTGAACCCCGTGATCCCCGAAGTGGTCAACCAGATCGCCTTCAAGGTCATCGGGAATGATCTTACGGTCACTATGGCCGCCGAGGCAGGACAGCTTGAGCTGAATGTAATGGAACCGGTCATCGTTCAGAGTATATTCGAATCGGTTGAGATGCTGAAAAACGGGATGATGACGCTGAAGCACCGGTGCATCGACGGTATCACGGCCAATAAGGAACGATGCCTGGAAATGGTGCAGAACAGCATCGGCATCGTTACAGCCCTTGTTCCTGTGCTGGGCTATGAAACATGCTCAAGCATGGCAAGGGAAGCGCTTGAAACAAACACCGGGGTGTACGAATTGTGCATCAGAAAGAAATTACTGTCAAAGGAAGAACTGGACAGGATTCTGGCTCCTGAGCGAATGATCAGCCCGCAAAAGATGAAGTAAACGAAAATGGGCTTACGTTGTTCCTGTTTTCAGCCCGTAAGCCACCGGATTGGATATTTCAGCCCGGCAGGCACCGGATAAAATTTTCACCGGGCTCTTGCATAAGCCGGAAGCAATGCCTATATTGAAAAACCACTCTGCCCATCCGGTCACTTATCTCAAAAAACCATGAGCGAAGCATCCAGAAAAAACCACCCGCCCGCGGGGATCAAGTGGCTCAGCACACGCCTGCTCGACGATGTGTTTACCGACGAGGTCAGCCTGTTCAAACCGCATTTTGAGGTCGACTACGAAGCCTACCTGCAAAGGCTTTGGGAATCCAATCCCGATATTCACAGGATCCTGCTGGAATCAAAATCCCTTGAAGAGGCGCGCGATGCCCTGTATTCCTACCTGGATTATGCCGAAAGAAAGGTGTTTGCCGTAGACAACGACCTGCACATCCTGGAGAAATCCACCGTGCGCGAATGCATCAGGGTATTCCGCAGCATCATCGGCCCCGTAAACGAGTTCCGGACGGAATTCTCCGCCCTCGACAGCCTGTGGAAACTGGCCAGCAACAAACGGGAAGACCTGGTCACAACCATTTCCGTTGGATTCATCATGGAATTCATCAACCTGTTCCGGGGCGTAACCGGCCGCTCGAACATTTACCTGGAAAACGCCCAGGTAAAAAAGGGTATCCCCGATTTTTTCCGGCTGAAAGGCAGGGAAGCCGCCGCCATCCGCACGGAGATGCTCGACGAGCTGGGCAGCAGCCTGAAAAAATATTTCAAGAAATACCCCAGCGGCCTGGAAGAAGAAGTCGTCCAGTGGAGAAAAGAGAACCGGGCCAGGATCCTGAGGTATTTCGGGGGGACTGATGACGACTGGAACGATTACATGTGGCACCTGAAACACGTGCTGCGCGATGCCAGGGGCCTGTTCGACCTGATCGAGCTGACCAACGACCAGAAAGAAGCTGTGAACAAAGCCGTGAAAAACCGCATTGCCTTCGGAATCACCCCCTATTACCTGAGCCTGATGGACAGCAAGCTGTCCATAGGTTACGACCATGCGGTGCGGGCACAGGTAATCCCGCCTCTGGAATACGTGGATAAAATGGCCGAACACCGCTCCGACCGGAAAATATCCTTCGATTTCATGGGCGAGCACGACACTTCCCCAATCGACCTGGTCACCCGGCGGTATCCCGGCATTGCCATTTTCAAGCCTTTCAATACCTGTGCCCAGATTTGTGTTTACTGCCAGCGCAACTGGGAGATCGAAAGTGTACTGGAACCCAAAGCCCTGGCCGGAAAAAAGAAGACAGAGGAAGCACTGGAATGGTTCGACCATCACACCAGCATTGGCGATGTGCTGATCACCGGCGGTGACCCTCTGGTGATGAAAGACCACCAGCTCAAGAACCTGCTCGATGTACTCGCCTCGAAAAAACACATCTACCGCATCCGCATCGGAAGCCGCACCCCCGTGGTGCTGCCCATGCGGTTCACCGACAGCCTGCTGAGTCTGCTGGCTTCCTACCACCAACCACCCCACCGGGAAATCGCCCTGGTCACCCATTACGAACACTCTTACGAAATCACCCCCGAGTCGATGGAAGTGGTGCAGAAACTCCGGAAAGCCGGTATCAGCGTGTACAACCAGCAGGTGTATACGGTAGAGAATTCGCGCCGGTTCGAAACGGCCAAATTACGCCGCGACCTGAAAGCCATCGGGGTGGATCCGTATTATACCTTCAACATGAAAGGAAAGGAAGAAACCAGCCGGTACATGGTACCCATTGCCCGCATCCTCCAGGAACGTAAGGAAGAAGCGCGGCTGCTGCCCGGCCTCGACCGTACCGACGAGCCGGTGTTCAATGTGCCAAAACTTGGCAAAAACCATTTGCGGGCCGGCCAGGACCGCCGGCTGGTCATGATCCTGCCAGACGGGTCAAGGGTATACGAGTTCCATCCCTGGGAAAAAAACATCACCCCCATCCCACCTTACAATTATGTGGATGTGCCCATTTATGATTACCTGGAAGAGCTGGCAGCGAGGGGAGAGAATGTCAGAGACTACCGGACTATCTGGTTCTATTACTAGGAGGATAGTTTATCATTTGTTCATATATTCCTACGTTGTTATCTATGCAGGTATCTACGTAGATAACAACTTTCTCATACTTGCAAGTTTTTATTAATATTATTTGTTATTTAATCAATTACAGAATCGAGCCATCACCTGTCAGATGAAATAATCATTCATTCTTGTAACGTTATCTTTGATATATTCATCTCACCAGCCCCTCAGGCCGGTTTCGTTCGCCGCACTGTGGCGGCATTCTCATGCGGAAACAGAATAATTCATGTCAAAAACACACGGAATCCACATTTTTTTTTATATCTTACCCTTCAAAACAGATCACTTCTTTCGGTATAACAGGCATTTATTCATAAATGCACAAACAGAGGGGCAAAGCAAAAGAATAAAGATTGCCTGTTGACTTTCCGGTTACCGGGCCATAATGCAAGCCATAATCACTTCCAGGAATGATGCATACAAACAATGAAAGTGCCGCGACGAGAACGGGATTTTATATTTCCCTGGTCACGGCCGTTACTACTCTGATAACCTTCTGGATAGCCTTCAATACTCCTCCGTTATCCGGGCCTTTCTGTACAGCAAATTGTTTCGAATATCCCTATACCGACATAATTACCAGGTTCCCGCGCGATTACTACTGGATGTACCCCACCATGTTCATTTCCATTCTTTTTATATGCCTGATGTTGCATGTACACTATCTGGCTGACTCCGGAAAAAAATTCTTCAGCCATCTGGGTCTGATATTTTCCGTGATTTCAGCTTCCCTGTTGATCCCGAATTATTTTGTCCAGGTTTCTGTGATCCAGCCAAGCCTGCTGAACGGCGAAACCGAAGGCATCGCACTGTTTACACAATTCAACCCACACGGGGTATTTATTGCACTGGAAGAAATCGGATTCCTGATGATGAATCTCGCCTTTTTCGTCATCATTCCTGTTTTCACAGGGAAAAAGGGCCTATACAGGGTCATGCGCCTGACCTGGCTCATCGGATTCATCCTGGCACTGGTGGCTCTGATCCTCATTTCAATCACCCTGGGTATGGAAAGGGAATACATGTTTGAAGTGACCATCATTTCCATTGTCTGGATTCAACTGATCCTTTCCTCCTTCCTGCTGAGCGCGGTTTTTAAAAGAAAAATGAAAAAAAACAAATAAATTGAATAACGGGCAGCACAGAACCACCGGTATCCGGTGTGCCTGGGGTGAACACCTGCCTGTACCATGTTTCATTAAACTAAAACAGAACAAATGAAAAAGAAAGGATTGGTTATTGCCGGAATGTTACTGCTTATGGCGGGATCACTGTCTGCAGAGGAACCCCTGAAAGATTACAGCTTTATCCGTGGAGTGTGCCATGGAGTGATTGCCAGCGAGGAAATACTCCTGAGGGATCTGGGCTTTATGGAGCGCCTTCAGCTCAACAGTACCAGGGTGTGGCTGAGTCAACGCCGCTATGAGAGAGACCCCGAAGGGTATATTAACGATCTGGTTTATTATGTGCGAACCTGTCATGAACACGGCGTGAGTGTTATGCCTATCCTGTTCAACGGGAACGGATTGAATCCGGATATGCTGAAGGCAAGCGCCCGGAAAGGCTGTGAAGAATATGCCGCAGCCATTGTGAATGCCCTGAAGGATGAAGAGGGGCTCCTGATGTGGGATATCATGAATGAACCCAATTGCAACGATTACTACCTGAAAGCCACCGGAGAGGCGCAAAAGCAGCACGAGGAGGAAATTACCGCTTTTGTCCGCCATTTCATTCAGTTCGTCAGAAAAATCGATCCGAAAAATGCCATCACGGTAGGGCATATGTACCCCCGGTTCTGCGAGAACACCAACGACCTGGTGGATGTCATTTCGTTCCACGATTACCTGGAAACCCGCTCCCGTGTGGAAGCCAGCTATGAACTGGCCAAGGAATATTCAGCCAAATACAATAAACCTTTAATAAACAGCGAAATGGGATGTCTGGGCCGGTCCAACCCCTACGACATGGCCATTGAAATCTGCGAAAAAAACAATGTGGGATGGTATGTGTTCAACCTGGTTATCGGCGGGTACTGGGGTGCCATTCACGGACTGGTATATCCCGACGGGACCATTCGCGACCCCGGTGCCATTGCGGCCGTTTACGGTTTCTACAGAAAGAGGGATCTGAATACCAGCGTAAAAGTGAATCCCAACATGGAAGGGCATGCCCGGCATGCCATCGAACTGGTTCAGGAAATGCTGGGCGGTGAAACGGAAGTATTCCGTTTTTCACAGCATTCAGTGGATGAAATACTGGAAGCGGCCGAATACTGTGCCAACATTCTGGAAAGCGCGGAAATGGTGCCCATGTGGGAACCACCCACAGCCAGGATTGAAACCTGGAGGGCCATGTCGCGGGAAGAGAAGGAAAAAGCCAGGGAGGATATCCGTGCTTTCACTTACGATCTGGCCCTGCAGCTGAAAGACTGGTGTGAACTGTTTTAGTGTTCTTATTGCAGAAGTCGCCTGTACCGGTCAGTGACACAGCCAATCACTGACCGGTTGATCATCGTATTCCTGGTTGTGTTCTGTTATTTTACCCGATTACAACAGCAAACCCATATCATGAAACACTTTCTGTCCCTTCTATTCGTCTGCATCATCACTACAGGCCTCCGGGCACAGGAGTATCCTTTTCAGGATACCGGTCGGGGTGATGAAGAAAGGCTCGACAACCTCATTTCGTTAATGACCCTGGAAGAAAAAATACGGTGTCTGTCCACCCGTCCTTCCATCCCCCGCCTGGGGGTGAAAGGTACCCGCCTCACCGAGGGGCTGCACGGGCTTGCCCTGAGCGGGCCGGCCAACTGGGCTGTTCACGGCCCCGGAGAATCGGTTACCACCACCTTCCCGCAGTCGATCGGGCTGGCGCAGACCTGGGACCCGGAATTGCTGCGGCAGGTCGCCTCCCGGGAGGCGGAAGAAGCCCGGTACCTGGCACAAAATCCGCACTACGGCAGTGCAGGCCTGATCGTTATGGCGCCCAACGCCGACCTGGGTCGTGACATCCGCTGGGGGCGTACCGAAGAGTGTTACGGAGAAGACCCGTTCCTGGCCGGAGAAATGACTGTGGCCTATGTAAAGGGGCTTCAGGGAGATCATCCCCGGTACTGGAAAACCGCTTCGCTGATGAAACATTTTCTGGCCAACAGCAATGAAAACGGCCGGAGTTTCACCTCCTCCGACTTCGACGACAGGTTGTTCAGGGAATACTACGGATATGCATTCTGCAAAGGGATCACGGAGGGAGGGTCGCGTGCTTTCATGGCCGCTTACAACAAATACAACGGCATTCCGTGCACGGTGCATCCCGTGCTGAAATCCGTGGCCGTGAACGAATGGGGTCAAAACGGCATTATCTGTACCGACGGCGGGGCATTCACACAACTGCTGACCACCCATCATTATTACCCCGGCCTGGACACGGCCGCCGCAGCCTGCATCAAAGCGGGGATTACCATGTTCCTCGACCGGTATACCGACGCGGTACAGAATGCCCTGGCAAAGGAATGGATCACCGAAAAAGACCTGGACGATGCGGTACGGGGCACACTGCGCGTTTTACTCAAACTGGGATTACTGGATCAGTCGGATCAGAATCCGTATGCGCGGATCGGCATTGCTGACACCACAAAACCATGGACCAGGAAAGAAACACAGCTCCTGGCCAGGAAGGCCACCGTTAAATCAGTTGTTTTGCTGAAAAATGAAAACCATCTGCTGCCCATCGATAAAACAAAAATACAATCGATTGCTGTCATCGGACCCCGGGCCGATCTGGTGGTTTCCGACTGGTATTCCGGCACTCCCCCTTACCGGGTTTCGGTTCTTGACGGAATAAAAAACGCCGTTGGAAGTGACGCAGAGGTGCTGTACGCCATGAGCAACAAGGCCGATTCTGCAATCCGGGCCGCTGCCAGGGCCGATGTGGCTGTGGTATGCATCGGGAATCACCCGCTGAGTTACGGACTCGGCTGGGGGGAAAACCATGTTTACAGCGACGGGCGTGAAGAGGTCGACCGGCAGGCCATCTCACTGGAACAGGAAGACCTGGTAAAACTGGTAAAGAAAGCCAATCCGAATACGGTACTGGCAGTGGTCTCCAGCTTTCCGTATGCCCTGCAATGGTCGAAAGAACATGTCCCCGCCATATTGCACATCAGTCAGTCGAGCCAGGAACTGGGGAACGGCCTGGCCGATATCCTGTTCGGAAAAGAAAGTCCGGCCGGGCGACTGGTCCAGACCTGGCCGGCATCAATCGATCACCTGCCCCCCATGCTCGATTACAACATCCGGAACGGACATACCTATCTGTACTATCGTCACCAACCGCTTTTTCCGTTCGGCCATGGCCTGACCTATACAAGCTTTGAATATACCGGCTTAAAAACCAGCAAGCCCGATATCCGTGAAAATGAAATCGTTGAGGTTACGGTCACCCTGAAAAACACCGGAAATTACGACAGCGATGAAGTGGTGCAACTGTATGTCAGTTTCCCCGGTTCGAAAGTGGAACGCCCTGATAAAGCACTGAAAGGCTTCAAAAGGGTATTTGTTCCCCGGGGTGAAACCGTTGATGTGGTCATCCCGCTGGATACAGAGGGCCTCGCGTACTGGAATACGGAGTTGCACCGGTTTGTGACGGAAAAAGGAACCGTTCGTTTCTTTGTCGGTCCTTCGTCGGCAGACGCCAGGCTATGGGGAGAGCTTACGGTCAAATAAACCTGTGGTTTTTTCTCCGGGAAAGTGCCGAATGGAAACAGCTACTTACTTTTTAATGATTTTCATATAACGGGAAGCATCATGGGTTCGTATTTGCAAAAGGTATATCCCGGGCATGAACCGGCTCATGTCGATCACGAGAGGTGAGCCGGAGGAAAGAGGCCGATGAGAATCAAACTGCACTTTTCCATTCATGTCGATAATGCGTATGTGACGGATTGTCCCTGCACGACCCTTCCCGTTATGGATGTTCAGCATATCATTAACAGGCACCGGCCAGGCTTTCAGGTTCCCACCCGGAACCGATTCCAGAAAACTGATTACTTCCACTTCGATCCCGATGGTTTCAATTCCGGCTACCGCCTCAATATGGAGGCTGTCGTTTCCTTCGCCCACTTCCAGTAAAGGATTGGAAATGCTCATAGGCAGGCCCCTGTAATCAGCGTAAAATAGGTACTGCCCCGCCATCAGTTTGCTGAAACAGAATTCTCCTTCAGCGTTTGTAATATCGAAGGCCGCGGGCGACCGGCTTTCGGGGTCGAGGAGAAACACATAGCATCCCTCCGGCGGACTTCCGTTCTTTGCACCGGGCACCCACCCGGTTGAATATTTTTTTACACCCGCATTTTCCCTGATGGAACCTGTAACCGTTCCGGTTCCGGTCCCTGCCGGAGGTCGCTGGATAACCGTGACATTTTGTTCGGTAAGGTTTTTGTTCATTGAGATATAGAATGCATCGGCCCGTGCAAGTTTATACCCGAACCAGGTGGGCAGGGTATGCGGATAATTCAATGTATCCGGAATCACTTTCAGGGTGTACTGTCCGTGTTCAACCCCTTCAAAGAGGTATTCATGGGTACCCGAAAGCTCCAACCTTGCCGTATATTCATTTTCACCTAACCGGTACAGCTCAATTACGCTTTCTTCCAGTGGGCTTTCCCCGCTTTCATGGAATATTTTCCCGGAAAGGGCCAGGTCTTTCCCACACACCACTCCTTCTGCATTGTATACTGCAACACCTCCTCCGTCAACCCCAATCCATACATTTCCAAACATATCCACATCCATGGCATAAATGGCACAATCACCGGAAAGGACTGAATTCTCCGAATTAAAAACAGTCCAGTCTGCTCCGTTGAAAGCAGCCACTCTGCCATAACGCATTCCGATCCATATCGTTGTGTCTTTTTCCAGTGTGAGTGATTGAATGTGGTCATCCGGGATACCTGAATTGCCTGTATGATAGACAGTAAATTCCGCATTATTGTATTTCACCAGGCCATTGTATGCTGTTCCTATCCACAGGTTTCCTGCACTGTCTGCTTCCAGAGCGAAGATCTTGTTGTCAGGAAGGCTGGAATTGGCCGTACTGAATACCTGCCAGTCGGGTTCATTCAGTGAAAGCCCGGCTATGCGCACAAGCCCCCCGCCATTGGTACCTACCCAAATATTGTTGTCTTTATCCGTAACGATGCACCGTACATCGTTGTGTGGCAGGTCCGAATTGCCGGTGTTAAAGGTAGCCCATGTCTCCTCATGAAACCGTGTCAGGCCCAGGCTTGTTCCAACCCAGAGGGTTCCGTTCCCGAAATAAAGGCAATGGATCCCGTTGGCCGGAAGGTCTGAATTACCGGAGTTAAAAACAATCCATTCCTGTCCGGGAAGAGCAATGGCCTGCTTCACCGCCAGTCCACCCTGTGTCCCCACCCAGACATTATTGCAATCATCAGTTTCCACGCTGGTAATCCGGCTATCAGGAAGGCCCGAATTTCCCTCATGAAACACTTTCCAGATGATTCCATCGAATAGGGCCAGGCCGGTATACCTGTCACCTGTCCAGATATGACCAGAGTTATCTGTTCTCACAGCCACCACGTCATCTCCGGGCAGGCCGGTATTGAAGGTATTGTAAACTGCAGAGAAGGGGTTGACAATATCATACGAAATGAGGTCATTACCGGCCCCGGCCCACAGAACCATGCCCTCAGAAAAACCTATGGTTGAACTAAATGCATTGCACTCAAGGTGTGCCGACCATTCACTCCCGTCAAACCTGATCAATCCCCCGTCGGTTACCACCCACAGGGCATTGTCGGGAGCGATGGCAAGGGAAACGATCGATTCATATACCAGATACGGAGGTTCTGGAGGTTCCGGAATATCCGGTTCCATCAGCTCCCAGCCGGTTCCGTCAAATTTCAAAAGATCACCGTTTCTGTCCCCAACCCATAATTGCTGGTTATGATCCAGAACAAGGTCAAGGACACCATTTCCGCAAGATGCGGGCATGCCGTAGTTTTCAAATGAAGTGCCGTCAAAATGAACCAGGCCTGATTGCAGGGTTCCCATCCACAGATGATCCGCGGTGTCGATTACCAGTTGCGTAATATAATTACCGGGATGATTGTTGTAAATTGGGTCGTAATCTTCCCCTTCATAGAAAGTCCATACCGGTTCATTCGAAACCGACAGCCCTTCCACTTTGACCAGTGACCCCTTATTCGTACTGAACCACATGGCATTTTTGCTGTCAAACGCAATGTTGGTAATTCCCTCATCGGGTAACCGGGAATTGGCAGGAAGATACGTCCTCCATTCCGTACCATTGAATTTTGTCAGGCCATAAACACCTGATGTACCAATCCAAAGGTTCCCGTAGTGGTCTTTTGCCAATGACATGATCATGTTTCCGGGCAGCCAGGAATTCTCCTTATCAAATACCGTCCATACTTCTCCGTCAAAACGGACCAGGCCGCCATTATCGGTGCCCAGCCAGATATGGCCGTAATCATCCACCAGCACATGCCAGATGGTATGGTAAGGTATACCGGTATGATCCCTGGTATAGAGGATCCACTCAGAACTCTGCTTGCTGTCAGCATCAGGATGGGCTCCGACAACATGCTGAGTCGTTCCCGCAGTAAATGATGCGGCAGGATATTGTCCGGTAAGCATCCCGGGGTTCGCAGTCAGAAAAAAAACCAGGATACCCGGTAAAAGCCGGTGATAAAATAACAAGGTTTTCATGGTGGGAAAACGGATACGGGCTGATGTGACAAACCCGCATTATCCTGTATAATAATGCGTAAAAGGCCCGGGTATGTTATCTTCCGGAGGGTGGCACCCTCCGCATGGAATATATACCGGCATGGCCGGTAATAAAGGGCAGGAAAAAAAGTTTCCCGATTGCTCATTCAATTTACGTCATATTCCGGTATATTGCAAATGATTCTTTGCATGAATGTCTTTTTTATACCAATCGCTCAGTGGCGAACCATTGATCAGGACATGTTCGCTCTTACTTTCAGTGTCACCCAAAAAAAAGATCCCGGATTAAATCCGGGATCCTGCCTTCGGCAAACATTACCGGCCGGTCTTATGGAGGCACCTATTTCTGCAACACCACCAGGGCGCCGAACAGGTCTTTGTTCTTTCTCAGCAGCGTTTCGTTACCGAACACGCAGATCACATCTTTTCCCAGTACATCCTTTACCATGGGGGCAAAGTTCCTCAGGTCTTCTGCCGTGGTAGCCAGCACCTCGTCCCTGTCCTTCTGCAGTTCGTCTTTCGAAGTTTTCTCGAAATAATACCTCACGGCCATTGTGCCTTTCTGCGAGGGGGTCAGCGGATTGTCTATGCCGGCAATGGTCCCGATAATGTACCGGGTCATGGTTTTTTCATCGGCTTCGAAATTTTCCAGGTATCCGGCTGTGGCATCGTAATTTTCCAGGGTTTCCTTCAGGTTCGGATCGCGGTACGATATAAAATAGAGGCTTCCTTTTTTGTTAATCTGCGAAAATCCTCCGTAAGCGCCGCCCATCACCCGGATGCGGGTCTGCAACCAGTCGGTCGAGAGCACCTGGTTCAGCACGTGCATTTTGCCGTTCCATTCATACCCCAGCTTCCGGAAATCATATCCTTTCACCACATACTGCACTTTGGAAGCGGACAGGAATCCTTCGTTTGCCGGAACAGGAATCCACGACCATTCGTTCAGGGCCACTTCACCGGCAGGCAGGTCCCCTGCCAGGGTTTCCCATGCCTCGGTGAAGGCCGGGTAATCGTCTTCGTGGCAGGTAACGGCAGCAATCAGGTTCTCCTTCAGGAACAACCGGCCGGCAACCTCTTTCAGTGCACTCAGAAGGGGTTCGGGATTATTTTCAAATTCATCCAGCTGTTGTGTCAGCCACCAGTAATATTCAGCCCCTCCCGTCCATTCATTGAACAATCCCTGCCTGAACAGATAGGAATCCATGCGGTTCCCTGCAACAGCCAATCCGTTCTGGGTAAGCCGGTTTTCAAGGTTGGCATGATGGCGCTTCAGTAGTTCTCCTACCCGTTCTTTGTCGTCCAGTATACTGGAAGTGAGGATCTCACGGGTCAGTTCAAGGGATTTTTCCAGCTTATCGCGGGTGGCTTTTACCGAAACCCTGAATTTGGGGATCATGCGGTCATCGTCCTGTTCTTCCAGGAAGGTCATCAGCGAAGTGTTGAATCCGCCGGTATGTATCTGGAGGGCCTTGTCCAGATCGCCGTAACTGTAATTCTCCGTTCCCACAGCACCCAGAAGCTCCTTCAGCACGGAGGCATAGGGGATTTTTTCCCCGGGCAGAGTCCGCAGATCGAAATACAGGCTGGTATATACCACCTTATTGGTAAACTCGGGGTGAAACAGCACGGGCACGCCGGCTTCTTCCTTCTCATCCACCCCGTACCAGGTGGCTTCTTTTCCGATATCCTCCAGTTCGAGCATGGGGATGGTGGCCAGGGCTTCCGGACTGTCTTCGCGTTGCTGGTATTCCATCAGTTCCCGGGTAGTCTGAACCAGTTTCCCGATCTCTTCCTCACTGAGGCTTGCCTTGTATTCGGCCAGTCCGGCAGCCAGCTCTTCCATCCGGCGCTGCTCGAGCCCCTGCTCGGGCTTTAAAACAAGCAACATTCCGTAGGTATTGTCAATCAATCCTGTTTTGATCAGTTCTTCCAGCACGGGTTCCTCCAGGGCTTTCCGGGCCTCGGCCAGGGGTTTTTCATACTCCAGTCCCAGGAAAGGATCGCCGGCAAACATCCACCCCGGAAGGGCCTGCATGTTATAAGTCAGCCCTTTCTGGGCATTGTCGCCTTCCCTCAGCCGGAATTCCATCCGGTTCAGGGTTCCTTCAATTGCTTCCTTGTCAATGCCTTCCTCTGCCACCCGCTGCAGGGTTTCCATCACCACCCGGCGGAACTCGTCCCTGTCTTCCGGGTTGGCATTGCGTACCATGATGATAAATACATTCTGGTGAATGTCATTCACCCCGGCTGAAACATCCCGGCCGATCCCGGCTTCCTGCAGGGCCAGGCGCACAGGGGCCGATTCCTGGTTCACCAGCACATCGGCCAGGGCATTGAGTTCCATCACCAGGGCCTGGTCGGTATTCTCACCAATCACCCAGCTCAGGGTCAGGTAGGTCTGATCCTCCACGGGAGCCCCTTCCATCACTGAATAAGAAGCTTCCACCTCCTTCATTTCCTCAAAGGGCGGGTTCAGCGGGAACCCCGCCTCGAACTCCGAGCGTTCATAGTTTGACAGGTATGCCGTGTCAATGAACTCAAGTTCCTTGGCCAGATCGGCATCCCCATAAAGGAAAATATAGCTGTTTGAAGGATGGTAATACTTCCGGTGAAAATCGAGGAATTCCTCATACGTCAGGCCAGGAATGGCGGAAGGATAGCCCCCGGAAGACATGGAATAACCGTTTTCGGGGAACAGGTTTTTCTGTATGCGGTACCACATTTCAGTAGTGGGACTGGAAAACGCCCCTTTCATTTCATTGTACACCACCCCTTTGATGGTGAGGGGGGCATCTTTTTCGGTCAGTTCGTAATGCCAGCCTTCCTGCATAAAGATCCGGGGATCGTCGTAGATCAGCGGGTTGAACACAGCATCCAGATACACATGCATCAGGTTGAAATAGTCCTTTTCATTCATGCTGGCAACGGGATACATCGTAAAATCGCTTCCCGTCATGGCATTCAGAAAAGTATTCAGGCTTCCTTTAAGAAGCACATCGAAAGGGCTTTTCACCGGGAAGTTCTTCGAACCGTTCAGAACGGAGTGCTCCATGATGTGGGGTGTCCCTGCATCCGATTCGGGAACGGTCTGAAAGGCCACGCTGAATGTTTTGTTCGGGTCGTCTGCGGCGATTTTGAATACCCTGGCTCCCGATGCTTCGTGTTCCAGGTAAATGCAGTCGGCATTGACTTCAGGAACAAACCGTTTTTCGATCACCCGGTATCCGGGATAATCAGGCGTTGATGAGCAGCCAGCCATAAAGGCAGCCAGGCTCAACAGAACGGCAGGTAACCACCTGTCGTGGAAGAATGATGTTTTTCTGATCATGGGTTGATTTTTTTTGTTTGGTTAATGCTATACGGCATGAAGAACAAAATTAAAAAAAATGCGAGTGTTTCCGTCCTTTTTACAACCTGCTTTTTATGAAAAATGTGTGCGGCATGCAAACCCGATGAATAATTATTGACAAGTCCCGTAGAAGCGGCAGTGTTAAAGATGCCTGAAATATGTAAACCTTTTTTATACTCTTTTTTCTTGTAGTTGATTTACCTTTTTTATCGTGTTTCTGCAAACAGGTCGTTCGTCATGGGGCGGCGAACGAAACCGGCCTGAGGGGTCGGGTAAACGGTTCATCAGGCCAAAAAAATACTGCCGTCCCTGCGGGACTCTTCTGGAAATAATTTATCTCATTGTTTCACGCAGAGCACGCGAAGAATCCGCAAAGTGTGCCTAGACTTTCCGTTTCTTCAAAGGCACTGGATCAAAAAATGATATTGTGTTTAAGAAGAAAAGTAAAAGGGATTGTAGTACAAACGGAAGACCATCATAATCAATCCACTCCCCCTCTCCATCACTCCATCACTCCATCACCCGCCCAGGCCTCTGAGGGTTTTATGAGAAAAACAAGGCGGGGGAAAATGC
>JBNGDI010000035.1:0-25593 GCA_049975425.1 Bacteroidales bacterium | reverse complement strand
TTCCGTTTCATATCAGGAAATGAATCAAAAAATGATATTGCGTTTAAGAAGAAAAGAAAAAGGGAATGTGATACATACAGAATATCCTCATAGTAAGCCTACTCCCTCTCACCATTACTACATCACCCGAATGCATTACAAACAAAAAAAACCGCTTCACATCATGAAACGGTTTTATCTCATGCTATCCCTCCGGCTACTGAACACTGTCTTCCAGATGGCCCAGTTCCTCAATTCCAAGTCCGGAAGAAAGTTTGCCGATGTTTTTCAGATCAATCAGCCCTTCAATGCTGATCAGGGCATTGTCGGCACCTCCTACAATCAGGACCAGGTGAGAGATTTTCCCGTCGATTTCCTTCACCAGAAACCTGACATCCTGGTCGGATTCATGCACGGTCATGAGCTCTTCGAATTGTCCGAAAGGGAAATCATTTTTCAGTTCCTCGAAGAAGTTCACTCCTGTTTCTGCTGCACCGTCGCTGGCCAGAATACGGATCCGGGCAAGATTCTTCACAAGCTCTTCCACCTCGGGATCTTCCATTTCCATGGCAGAGGCCATTTCAAACATTTTTTTCGAAATGTACACCGTGGTGTATCCGTCTTTTTCTCCGTACTTTTCAAACAGTTTGTCAATGGGGTCGGCCTGGGCTGCCAGAATCAGGGGCAGCAAAGCCAGAATCAGGGTTGTCATTGTCTTTTTCATGCTATTTCTCATTTTGTTTTGGTTCGACTTCTGTTTATGACTGGTTTTCATGTGGAAGACGATGCCGGAAGGTTTTCATTACAGAAACATGCAAATTATTTTCTTTTCAAACATTATCCGGTTGATTTTAAAACAATTGCAAAATAATTGCTGCACTGTTAAATAAAATATTCTTTGTAACTTTAAAGCCCATGCCATGGCAATGAACCGGGAAAATGAAGCATACAGGGAAGGTTTTGTTTCCGTTCTGGCCAATTTCGGATTGTTCGGACTGAAAATATGGGCAGGGATTGTTTCCGGATCCATTGCCCTGACTGCCGACGCCTGGCATACCCTGTCCGATTCTTTCAGTTCGGTGATCGTGATCATAGGTGTAAAACTTTCCAGCCGGAAGCCCGACAGGGAACATCCTTTCGGTCACGGCAGGTGGGAGCAGATATCCGCCATTTTTATCGGTGTGCTGCTGGCTATCATTGCGTTCGACCTGGTGAGAGATGCCATTGTAAAGGTACGTGACCAGGGAACGGCTGATTTCGGCACCCTGGCCATCGTGGTTACCTGTATTTCCATTGCGGCAAAGGAATTACTGGCCCGGTATGCATTCCATCTCGGGAAAAAAACAGGAAACCTTTCCGTAAAAGCCGACGGATGGCACCACCGCACCGATGCCCTTTCTTCCGTGCTGGTGCTGGCCGGGATATTCCTCAGCAGCCGTTTCTGGTGGATTGACAGTGCGCTGGGAATCCTCATCGCCCTGATGCTTTTTTATGCCGCATTCCAGATCGTTCGCGAAGCCATCTCTTCCCTTCTGGGTGAAAAGCCCAGCCCGGAACTGATCGAAAAAGTGGAAACCCTCATCAGCAGAGCCTGTACATATGATGTCATGCCCCATCATTTCCATTTGCACAATTACATAAACCACAAGGAGCTGACTTTTCATATCAAGCTCAACAACCGGATGGATATCTACACGGGGCACATGATCTCCACAAAAATTGAAGATATGATCCGTGAAGAACTGAACATTCATGCCACCATTCACATTGAACCGCTTAACGGAAAACATAATTCCGACTAATCATTTCAGAACAGTCATGAAAAAGACCCGTTTTAACCAGTTAGCTCCCGGGTTCGCCCTGTTCCTCATTCCGGTCCTGCTGCTGTGCGAATGCAGAAGAACGGTTCCTTCGGAAGAAGCAGTGATGGCAGAATTAACCCTGTATGCATCCCGCGATACATTCCTGGCGGATAAAAACCTGCACAGGACCGTTCCTGTCCCTGACCGGACCATTACTGTTGACAGCAGCATGACACTGGAAAAAATGATCCGGGCTATGGCCGATTCACTGTCGGTATATTATTTCAACGGACTGAGCATTGAACTGGCCGGACTGGATACCATTCCGGAGGCCGGACCGGTGGCCCGGATCGATCTGCGGGAAAAGGAGGGTTACCGCGGACCAGGTTCTCTGCCTTCATACCATAGCTGGTACGATTTTTTCCAGGGCTCGGCGGGTGGAACCAGTACCACCATCACCCTGAGAGAATCATTTCTGCAGCCAGGATACGAAGGGCCGTGGATAAACGGAGTTATCTTCCTGTACCAGGGTGAGCCCATCGGGGAGTGGGACCATATCCAGCTCCAGGGATTGATCAGGAGATAGAAATCAGCAACTTCTCAACTATTTCACCATCCACGGAGTGATATGGCCGTTAAGCCTTTTGCAGGCCGGAGATTTGCCGTGACCCGTGCGGCCTGCCGGGACTAGAATGGTCATTCTCCGAAGGAGTGGAGAAATAAGGATATGGGTTTCAATTATGCATAAACCGCCTCCGGGAACCTTGAATGAAGTAACAGTATATCAGGTTATCCTGGCCATGGTAATCATGACCAGGCCGGCCACAAAAGCAAAAAACATGACAGCCAGCAACCAGTTGGTACTTTTCGGGGCTTCCCTGAATTCTTTCCATACAAATACTCCCCAGGCAGCACCCACCATGGTGGCTCCCTGGCCAAGTCCGTAGGAAATGGCCGGACCGGCCTGTTCCGCTGCAATAATGCTGAAAGATAACCCCATAGCCCATATGGCCCCACCCAGAATGCCGCTTATATGCACCTTCAGGGATGTTTCTTTAAAATACTCTTTGTAGGTAGAAGCCCTGCCTTCCACAGGGCGGTACATAAAATATGTATTCCAGATAAATCCCGACAGGTAACAGCCAATGGCAAATACAAACACGGCTGAATAAGGGGTCAGCATGCCGGGTTCGGGATTCCGGAAATCCATCGATATACTTCTGGCCACAAACAGATAGAAAAATCCCATAATCACACCGGCCAGGACCGACAGGATGATTCCTTTTCGGGTATCTCCTTCTTCTTTCACCGGGACGGTACGGTAGGCCAGCGCATTCACCACAATGGCCACCACCACCAGAGCCACTCCTCCGAAAAGAACTACCGGATTGCCGGTGGATTCGGTAATGTAATTCAAAAACACCCCTATCACCAGGGCCAGTCCCACAGCAATGGGAAAAGCCACCGACATGCCGGCCACGGCGGCAGCAGCCACCCACAGCAGGTTGGACAGGTTAAAGATCACCCCACCCAGGAAAGCCGAACCCAGAGCAGATCCGCGGGCCTGACCCAGATCCTGGATAAAGCCTCTGCCTTCGTTGCCGGCACTCCCAAGGGTCAGGCCCAGAAAAAGGGTGAACAACACGATCCCAAGGCAGTAATCCCAGTAAAAGAGAGGATTGGGCCAGGTTTTTGGTTTCAGGTTCATGGTATTGGCCCAGGAACCCCAGCAAAGCATGGTTACCACGCACAGGATCACTGCCATGGTGTATGAGTCAACAATGTACATATTTTCAGATTTTATCGTTTAAGTCAGAATCAGCAGTGAATGTATACAGTCAGAGAACCGGAATAGCCTGTCATACCAGGTAATTCAGACAAAATGGATCATGGCTTTCATGACCCCGTCGCGGTAACCGGCCACCAGTTCGAAAGCATCAGGCACCTGTGTAAAAGGGAAATTATGGGTTTGCATCCTGCCGGGACGGAGTTCTCCTGAAGAGATCATATGTAATGTCTTTTCCACCACTTCATTCTGCCTTCTGACA
The DNA here is from genome assembly GCA_049975425.1 of Bacteroidales bacterium. Lineage (GTDB taxonomy): Bacteria > Bacteroidota > Bacteroidia > Bacteroidales > VadinHA17 > HyVt-105. The sequence continues at coordinate 21,764 of JBNGDI010000035.1, read as the reverse complement.
TTCTGCACACAAATCTCCTTTCTCCGGAGGTCATCCACATCGAAACTCCAGCTGCTGAACGGGGGTATTCCGATGATCATCAGCTTTCCTCCCGGTTTGAGCAGTTTGACCGCCTGGTCCACCGCCTCCTGCTTTCCACAGCACTCGAAAACTGCATCGAGCTGAAGGGGCTCACGTTCCAGGATATCGCTCACCACATCCTGTTTGTCGGGGTTGCCTGTCCAGTGGGCTCCAATTTCATCCGCAATACGGAGTCTCTCCTCTATTTTGTCCGTAACATAAACATTTTCAACTCCCTGTGCCAGTGCGGCCAAAAGCGCACTGATCCCGATAGGTCCGGAACCCAGAATACCAATGCGGACTCCTTTCACGGGAACGGAAAGATCCACGGCATATACTCCGATGCAAAGCGGCTCGGACAGTGCCGCCTGGTCGAAGGTAACGTTATCCGGCAGCCTGTAACAACTATCCTCAGGCATCACCACATACTCCTGCAAACAGCCTTCCGACTGGCCCGGACAGCCCAGAAATTTCAGGTTACGGCATGTATGGTACCGTCCTGCATTACACTGATCGCAGCGGTAACATGGCATGGCCGGATCGATGGCCACCCGGTCGCCCGGTTTGAGGCGGGTCACGCCGCCGGCCACCTCTTCCACGATCCCGGCTCCCTCATGGCCTATGGTAAAGGGATACTGTACAATCTGGCTTCCTATGCGCCCCTCCCGGTAATAATGAATATCCGACCCACATATCCCCACCGATTTCATTCTGATCAATACCTCATCGGGGCGCACTATCTCAGGCACCGGCTTATCAACGATCTCGATCCGGTTCAGACCGGTCAGTACCATAGCTTTCATTTCGTTCCTACTTTTTATTTAAAAAGCAGTCGGGCGGTTTCGGTAAGAAACCGCCGGCAGTTCATCCAGGTGTGGCCTCCGTCAGTAAAGAAAGTCTCGTGTTTTATTCCCTTGTCATTCAAAAGGCCCGTAAATTTCATCGAAGCCGCATACAATCCGTCATCCCTGCCGCAGCTAACCCACAACAGGTTCAGACTGTTATTGATGTCTTCCTGACCGGCATAGGTGTTCTCAAAAAGGTTATCCAGTTCCCTGTCAAAAATAGCCGGGGCATAGGCAAACACCCAGGAGAAAATCTCCGGGTGACCCATTCCGGCAGCCAGTGATTGTCTTCCTCCCAGTGAAAAACCGGCAATGGCCCTGTTTTCAGATCCGGGCTTTACCCGGTAGTTCTCTTCGATGGCCGGTATCACCTCATGTATCAGTTCATCGGTAAACAGGCCGGTTCCCAGCAAATCAACTTCCACCTGGCGGTTCAGTTCCCTCAGTTCGGGATATGGATTGGCATAGGGCATGACAATAAGCATGGGCAGGGCTTCACCCCTGGCAATGAGGTTATCGAGAATAAAATTCACTCTTCCTGCCTTAAACCAGGTTTCTTCGGTATCGGTCATTCCGTGTATCAGATAGAGTACCGGATAGGTTTTATCCGGGTTCTGCCTGTAACCCGGAGGGGTGTACACCAACAGCCTCCTGGTCAGCCCGAGTGTTTCAGACTTGTAATAGCGGTATGTAACCTTTCCGTGGGGTACGTCCTGCATGGCATGCACCAGGGGCTTGTCGCCCGGGATATCCACCAGGCTGCGCTTAAAACGCTCATTGGGGAAAATATTTACGTTGTTGGGATCAGCCACCCGGATGCCGTCTGCCACGAAGCTGTATGGATAAATATCGGGAGTAACCGGCCCGATGGTAATACTCCACAATCCATTCTCATCCCTTGTCATGGCAGCTCTTTCTTTTAATATTTCCGTGCTCAGTTCCACCTTTCGGGCATCGGGAGCCATAAACCGGAAAGTAACCGTTTTGTCGGAATGCACCTCCGGAGACACGATCATCCTCCGCCCCCGCTGGGCAGAAACGGGCAGCAGGCTAACGTTAAGAAAAGTCAGAATCAAGAGGTAATGCAGTGCTTTTTTCATCATGGGGTTCAAACTATAAAATTTTTATTAATGATCATTTGTTTCATTCGGTCAGGAGTCAATCCTGAAACAAACATTTGGCCGTTTCAGCCAGATACAACTTCACATTCATCCAGGTATGTCCGCCTGTGCTGACCAGGGTTTTGTGACCGATACCATATCCCTTCAGAATATCAATAAAATCAATGGTTCGCTGGTACAGGAAATCGTCATTCCCAACGCTGATCCAGAAAAGATCAAGCATTTCATTGGTTTTTCCAGGATCCTCATATACATGTTTGAAATCACGGGCAAATTCTTCCCTTCCCAGATAAGCGCTGTAACAGCAAATCCACGAGAATTTATCCAGATTTCCCAGTCCGATGCGCAGGGTCTGTCCGCCTCCCCGGGAAAATCCTCCGATAGCCCGATGCTTCCTGTCGTTCAGGGTGCGGTAATTGGCCTCGATGTATGGCATGAGATCATTCAAAAGGTCTGTGCCAAACAGTTCACCCTGGTCGGCCGGTTGTTCTCCTGCCGGAAGCAGGGCGGCCGGGTTCCCGTATGGCATCACAAGGATCATGGGAACCGCTTTCCCTGCAGCAATCAGATTATCAAGAATCAGATTGGCCCGCCCCACCTTGAACCAGGTTTCTTCCGTATCGGTCGTTCCACTGATAAGGTAAAATACCGGGTAATGTTTTCCGGAGGATTCTTCATATCCCGGAGGTGTATAAACCACAACCCGGCCGGTGACACCCAGTGTTTCTGAAGGATAATACTCGTAATGCACCTGGCCGTGGGGAACGTCTTTCAGAGAATGTACCAGCGGAATTTTTCCACGTACATCCACCAGGCTCCCCTTAAACCGTTCGTTGGGAAAATAATGCGGATTCCCGGGATCCATTACCCGGATGCCATCGACCAGAAAAGAATAGGGATAGATATCGGGTTTGACCGGGCCCAGCGTAACACTCCACACACCGGAGGTATCGAGGCTCATAGCAACGGGTTTGGACTCGAACTGTGCATCAACCAACACTTCACTGGCATTCGGAGCCCGGTAACGGAAAGTAACCCGGTTGTCGGGGTGCACTTCAGGTGATACGATCCATTCAAATCTCCCCGCCTTTGCCTGGTCTTCCACCCGGGAAGCACAGCGGGCAAGCAGAAAAACTGCCAGTATCCCGGCCAACCGTATGAATTGAACCTTGTTCATATTGACTAAATATTTGACAGATTATGTTCATTCGTTATTCCCGTGGACTTATGATATAATGAATGCCCTTTTCATGAAGGTTCTGCATGTACTCCGCCACCACCCCATAAATCCTTCATCAGTACCGCAACCGGTCTGGGACAGATCAGGCGCTGACTGGCTGGCTCCGGACCGGCAAAAGCCACCTGATTCCATTCCTGAAATTCTTCTTTCCGCTTCCGGAAACAAATCCACACACCGGAAGCATCATTTTTCATTTTTCTTTCTTCCCCGGGAATTAGTGTATTCAGTCTTACTTCCCCGGCCTGTGGAGCGTAAAAGCGAAAACATACCGTTCTTTTGGAATGTATTTCAGGAGACAGGAATGCAGGCGGACGGCACTGGCACCATGCATGGGAAACATGGACCCCTGCCGGCAAAATTCCCATGAGAACCACAAAAATTACCGGATAGGAAATATTACGCTTCATAACAGATAATAAGAACCAAACAACCAAATAAACGAAGCGTCCGGCAAGTACTGCAACAGAACCGCCCCTCCTGCATCCTTATCTTTAGCCTCCTATCTCATATTTGCAGACGCAACTGCAAAAGCTTAAGGGTATAAAGGGTATCAACACCAACGCTTTTTATTTTCCAGAACAAAAGGAAACTGCCGTGATCTAAAAACGATTGCCGGCAATTTTGGCGCCGGTAAAGGGAATGATGGATCAGGTACCATCATGGCAAAAGAAAAAACCAATATGGGCAACAGGAACCCAAACACTTATTCAGGTAAAACATGCAGGTTATTACCATTCTTTCTGTCGCCCATATTGGTCCTCCTCAGGAAATTAACCTAAACCCAACAAACCTCCCTCAGTCATTCAGCTATTTAAAGATCGATGGTTGGCCATTCACTCCGGTCCCATTTCATTTCCCGGATGATCAGTTTTGAACGGCCGTTATCCAGTTTGTCGTAGCCATGGGCTACGAAATACGTTTTGCCGTTGAAGTGGTAATGCGAACTGTGTCCCACGGCAGCCCACCGCTCATTTCCTTCGGCCACCAGGGTGCCACCGCCCTGTGTCATCAAACGGCCGTCACGGTCCACATAGGGGCCTTCAATATTTCTGGAACGTCCAACCAGCACCTTGTAGGTACTTTCCAGTCCGCGGCAGCAATAATCAACCGACACAAACAGGTAGTAATACTGAAACCTCCTGAAAATAAACGGCGCTTCAATGGTTCCGTCGCCGGGATCGGTATCCTCCAGAGCCCATGTTCTGGGCTGTCTTGCCACGGTGTACCACTCCTGAGGCTCGGCCAGAGAAATGAGGTCGGGGGCCAGCTTCACCATTTTCATCCCCCCCCAGAAAGAGCCGAACACAAGCCAGCCCTCCCTCCGTTCCATGGCCATATTGGCATCGATGGCATTCCAGAAATCCCGGTTGGGGACAGATTGCACTATCGGGCCCTGATCCACCCACTCAAAATCCGGATCGGAAGGGTGAAGGGTTTTGTTGGTTGCCACACCGATAACCGATGTGTTTTTTGCAAACGCCGAATAGGAGTAATACAGATAATAGGTTCCGTTCACATACTGTATATCGGGGGCCCAGTACCCGCCGCCCCGGAAACCCGGGATCATGTCCTGGGTGATCCATTCGGGGGCTTTTTCAAACACCGGTTTTTCCCGCTTCCAGTTTACCATATCGGTACTGGAAGCCACCCCGCATCCGGTGGTAAACAGGTAATATACACTGTCCTGTTTGATCATTACCGGGTCATGTGCCGGATAATCGATCGATTTGAGTTCCTCAGGGGTCGGAATCCTTCCCTGCTGAACAGCCCGGGAATATTGCCCTGAAACAACCATCCCCCCCAGGACGACCAGGATACTGCTAACAAAAATTCTTTTCTTCATCATAACATATCAGTCATTAAAGTTTTACAACGGGCCAGCCATCCTCATCCCACCGGATCTCGCGGATCATCAGTTTCGACCTGCCCCTGTCCCTGGCGTCATATCCATGAAATATCAGATAATCCTTCCCGTCGAATGTATAGGCTGAATTATGCCCCACACCCGGCCAGGTTTCATTCCCCAGCAAAACCTGTACGTGTCCCCCGTAACGCATATCCACACTGTCACGGTCCACATACGGTCCTGTCACCCTTTCGGAACGGCCCACAACAATGTTGTAATCGCTGTTCGCTCCACGGCAGCAGCGGTCATACGACACGAACAGGTAGTAATAGCCGTTCTTTTTGAAAATAAACGGGGCTTCAATCCCGGGTTTGTCATTTCGACGGTCTTCGGGCCGGAAAGAACGTTTTCTGGCGGCAATGGTCAGCCATCTCTCAGGAACGGCCACACTGATGAGGTCGGGGTTCAGTTTCACCATTTTCATCCCTCCCCAGAACGAACCGAAGTTGAGCCATGGCACTCCATCATCGTCAATCACCAGGTTTGGGTCAATCGCATTCCAATCGTGCTTTTCAGCAATGGAATTGATCAGGCATCCGTGATCCACCCATTCGTACTCGGGATCATCCTGATGTAACGTTTTGTTTGATGCCACCCCAATGGCCGAAGTATTCCTTCCGAAAGAAGAAACGGAATAATACAGGTAATACCTCCCATTATGGAAGCTAATGTCGGGGGCCCAGAAATCGTTCCGGCGGTGCCTGGGCACCAGGGTATCGTTCACCCAGGGCGGATCGTCGTCAAATACCGGTTCCAGCCGGGTCCAGTTCACCATATCGGTGCTGGAAGCAACCTGTATTCCCCGGCCGGTAGCAAACAGGTAATAGATCCCGTCCTGTTTGATCATCACCGGATCGTGCGTGCCATATTCCGTGTTTATTGACAGGGGCTGCTGTGCATGCACACTGCATAAAAACATGACGGAAACCGCCACGGCCATCACCACGCGGGACAGGCCTCTGCAAACAACAGAAAAGGCATGTTCTTTCATTTCTGACATAAATATTTATTTTAAAGTGTCTGATCGCCTTATACGTTTCATAAAACGTATTAATAAGAGCACCCCCCGTAGGGGGATACTCTTATGTATTACACAAGCCTTTTAGAACTCGACTTTCTCTACCTGAGTAAACAGCCACTCACTGGCCTGGTTCACTTTCACCCCTACCCGCACAAAACAGTATCCGAAATCCAGGATACGCTGTTCGATCGGCACGGTGAAGTTCACATCAGACAGATCGGTAATATCACCTGCAGGGATCACATGCGAACCGTTATTGTAACGGTCATCGCAGATGAGCGTCCGGCTGATGAAAAGGGCCGCGCTTTGCAGTGTGGATGTTCCCACGATCTGCTCCAGTTCACAACTGGCTGTCATGTTATCACCGCTCCTGGCATAGGACTCGTTATTGATAATGAAATAGGGAGTTACCTCATAATCGATGGCGATTTGTCCGTTCAGCTCAAAAAACACAGTATCGGTTCTGAGAACCCAGGGTTGATTGGTACCGGCCGGATTGATCAGTTTGTAATCTCCGTCAAACATTATGGCACTGAACGTACCGTCCTGGTTGATTGCCACATTCTCGCTCTCATGGAGCTGGTATCCCGACTGGAACAACAGCAGAGACAGCCGGTTGCTTCTGAAACCAAGGGTCTTTCCCTGGTAGATAATCTTTCCGGTTATTTTTGATGTGGGTTCATCGTAATTGTCGAATTCACATGACCCGAGCATCATTCCTAACCCGATAAATAATATGATATATTTTTTCATAGTCTAATCCTCCTTATTAGTCCTGATTGGGGTTTTTAATGAGACTGGGATTCCTGCTGATCCAATCTTCTGAAATCTCTCCGTAATAGTTACCCATCCTGAAATTCCGGCTGTAGGTAAGCTGCCTGGGAGCTTTCAGCTTTCTGAAGATGTAGGAATTGTGGAACGTTTCGCCGGGAGCGATGACCCGGTAAGGCCACAGGGCCCAGTGCTCGGAAGTGACCGAAACCCCGTCGAGCAGTTCGTGGGCAATCCTGAACCGCTTGAGGTCCCACCAGCGCAGGTCTTCAAAAGCCAGCTCCACCCTTCTTTCGTTCTGGATCCGTTCAATAGTCAGGGTTCCTGCATCCAGGAGCTGGATACCCGCACGATCCCTGACCTGATTGATATAACCCAGGGCTTTGGGAATATCCTGGGGGCTGCTTTCGAAAGCAGCTTCGGCAGCGATCAGCAGTATCTCGCCGTAACGAAAATACGGCCACCACACCTGGTTCCCGGATGAACGGATGGCATCCCCCGGCTTGTCGCTGATAAATTTCCGCATGGCAAATCCGGTATTGGTGGTATGGATCTCGGTACCGCAGGGACCGCTCATTCCGACCCATCTTTCCCCGTCGGTCCAGGTTGTACCCAGGTTCACGGATGATTCAAAAGTGAAATCATTTCCCCCGTTCCAGATAGCCACTCCGGCCTGGATATCCACGTCCTGGCCCTTGAAGGTGGAGCCGGGAACCAGTACCGTTCCGAATAAGCGCGGGTCTTTCCCTTCGCAGATGTCCATCATATTCTCATAGAAAATATAATTGCCCGAGCCGTCCACATTCTCCAGGGTACCGTCAAAATCGTTCACGTATTCGTATGATTCCACGAAACCAAGCGTAGGCGACATCCTGGCAGCTTCGGCCGCATCTTCCCGCAATGCCCTGACAATGTTGTAGCAGGTAAAATTGTGGGTTTTGCCCTCTGTAAAATCCTTGGCAAAGATCACCTCGCTGTTGCCCTTCAACATAATGGCTTCATAAAAATTATCGGCTTTGTTGGGATTGGAGGTGTGCAGTTCATAAGGACCATCATTGATGATCTCTTCGGCTGCAGCCAGCGCCTCCGAATAATATCCCTGTGCCATGGACAACGGGATACCCACCTCACCACCCGGAAGGGTAATGGGTGTGGCCATGGCGCTGTTGTATTTTGCCAGCGATCCGGCATAGATCATAGCCCTGGCTTTGAGAGCCAGTGCAGCCCATTTTGTAGCCCGGGTCTGTGATCCCTCGTTCAGCGACAGATCCTCTTTGATGGCATCCACTTCCGAAGCCACGAAATCATAGATATCCGATTCCTTGCTCCGCGGGATCTGAAGAGCTTCGGGATCGGCCAGATAATCCTCATATACGTATGTCTCGGTTATCAGAGGAACGCCTCCCATCCTTTTCACCATTTCAAAGTAGGCATAAGCCCTTAGAAAACGGCCTTCAGCCAGATACAATTTCCGCTTGTTCTCATCCAGGCTGGTGGCATTGGTCGCCCCCTCAATGAAATTGTTCAGGTGCCGGATGTATTCCCAGTCCCAGTAATTCTGGTAATCCCAGGCATAGGTATCGAAATGGTTCCTGAACTCGTACAATCCGGTCCACATCAGATCGTCGTTATCCGACATGGCATCGGAATTTGAATATATGGTGGAATACACCGGGATCCGGTTGTACAGGTTTGCCAGGTGACTCAGGATTAAATCCTCCGAACTCCAGAGTTGCTCATCCACCAGAACGGTTTTCGGGGTGATCTCAAGGTAATCTTCACAGCTTGTTGTCAGAGTAAACAACAAGGTGACAGAAAAGATATATATCAGAATTTTTTTCATAGCCATGCTGTTTAAAAGGTTACGTTTACGCCCACATTAATGATCTTGCTCTGGGGATACTGCAATCCGCTGGTGGTTGCCAGTTCGGGATCAATACCGAAATCTTTCATGTTATCGATCGAGAACAGGTTGTATCCGTTGGCGTAAACACGCATTCTCTGGACACCTATCCTGTTCACCCATTTCGAAGGCAGGGTGTATCCCAGATCAATATTCCTGAAACGCAGGTATTTCACATTTCGCGACCAGAAGGTAGACGATTTGTTTCCGTTGCTGTGGTAGGCCATATTGGGCCGCACGGCCGGATAAAAACCGGGCACCCAGGAATCATCGCTCGGATTGTAAATATCCTCCATATGCCAGGCATCATCCAGCAACCTTTCGGCCGAATTGGCCATTCCCTGCAGGGGATTTCTCAGCTCCCATTCGGCAATAAACGTAGTAAGCGCTCCCCCCTGGGCAGCCACGTTCAGGTCAAACCCTTTCCATGTAACATTGAATGTCAGACCGTAATTCAGTCCGGGAAGTGCATTTCTCCATGGATTACCCCAGCCCCAGGGAAGCTGAATTTCGTTAGGATACCCAAGAGGGCGCATGTCGTATCCATTGATCACCCCGTCCTCGTTCACATCCTTGTAAATCAGGTCGCCGGGCAGCAGGGTGGTGTTGCCCCGTCCGTCAATGTTTACAGGATAATTATTGATCTCGTCCATCGACTGGAACTGGCCGATGCATTCATACATCCAGAAAATATTCTTATACCTGCCCTCCTGGCCACTCCGGTATTCATCCCATGAATTACCGAAGCGTGGTTTGTAAACATCCAGGGTTTTCGAACGCGAATAACCCACATTGACGGCCACGTTATAGGTAAAATCACCGGATCTTCCCCTGTAACGGACCAGTCCGTCCAACCCTTCGTGCCTGTCAGCTTCCAGGTTCTCATAGGGAAGAATAATATTCACCTCATCGGGTATCAGAACATCATACCGCCTTGCCGACAGCCCTTTCATATCGCGGCGGAACACATCGAATTCAGCGGAAAGAGCCCCGTCGAGCAGCGAAACATCAATCCCAATATCCGTAACATAAGCTTTTGCCCAGGTAATGTTTGTGGTCCCGGGATCCCTCAGGGCAGTGCCCACAACCAGGTTCCCATCGAATACCTGTGAACCGGAGTTGTAATCGTAACCGGCCAGATAGTCAAAGGCTCCGTATGCACCGGGATTGTCATTCCCCATCATACCGTAGGATCCTCTCAGCTTCAGTTCCTTGAATATACCGCCCAGGGCGCTGTTCCGGAAGAATGATTCTTCGGAAATACGCCATCCGGCAGAAACAGAGGGGAACAGTCCCCACCTTTCACCCGGAGGGAAAATGTACGAAGCATCATACCGCCCGGAAAGTTCCAGTATATACTTGTCGGCATAATCGTAATTGATCCTGCCCACATGCCCCATCAGGGCCCCGGCGCTCCAGGTATTGGAAAAACCGGTCAGCTCGGCAAACTGGATCAGTTCCAGATAATTACTGGAAGGTTTGGAACTAACACTCAGGTTACTGGGCGATTCATTATCCTGTGCTTCGAACACGTAGGTAGCGGCAATGCTGTGCTGTCCGAATGTATTCGCATAGTTCAGCTGGGCCTGGTATACATTGCCCAGTCTGAGGGTGGAATTCCGGCTGTGACTGCCGGAAGTAAGACCGCCCGTTACGTTATACATGTCAGTTTCCGGATCATACGTATAGGTATTATAAGTATACTGGAACCGGTCGTAATTCCCCTGGTTTGCTCTGAATGAATACTGTACCCTTGCGGTCAGCCCTTCCAGGGGTGTTTGATATTCAGCATACAGAACTGAATTCATTGAACGGTATATCTGCTCGTAATACCCTATGATATCCTTGCGGAACAGGGCATGATGTGATTCGTCCCAGTCGGTATGGTTCACGTAGTTCGGATTGTCATTGGCATAAGGGCGCCAGGTGGGATAATTCCGGTACAATCCGTACATGGGGTTCCACATCACATCGCCCGGGGCTGCCGGGCTGTTGGTATTGTTGATCTGAGCGCTGATGCGTGCACCCACTGTGATCGACTCCCTGATGCGGCTTTCAACATTTGTCTGCAGGTTGGTACGGTTAAAGTTGTATTCCGTAAAATTCCCATCCTGGTTGAGCCTGCTTACGGCAATGTAATAGGTGGTATTCTCGGTACCCCCCGTGGTATTGATATTAAAGTATTGCTGGGGAGCGTTCTTCACCACAGCAAACTCATACCAGTCGGTCCCCTGATGATCGGGCGTATCCTGCAGCCTCCAGTGCTCAAGGTCTTCCTGTGTCCACGAAGTGCTTCCCGTACCTGTTGATGCCATGGTCCGGTTTACATCAGCCGTGGCTTTTGCAAACACAAAGGTGCCGGCATCGGCAGGACGCGGGAAGCGGGTCCAGTTCTGCCACCCGTAATAGGTGTTGACATTGATCTTGTTTGATTCCCCGGTTTTCCCTTTTTTGGTGGTGATCAGCACCACACCGTTCGAGGCCCGGATCCCGTAAATGGCAGCGGAAGCATCCTTCAGGATAGACATATCTTCGATGCTGTTCACGTCCAGGTTGTTAAAATCCTCTTCTGTTGCAGGGATTCCGTCAATTACATAAAGTGGGGTACCCATGTTCCGGATCTGGATATAGGCAGCCTTACCGGGCCGTCCGTCAGCCTGACGGGCCATAACCCCGGGAGCTTTACCCACCAAAGCCTGTGAAAGGGTTGGCGTGGGCGAAACGGCCAGGTCTTCATTGTTCACCACGGCGGTGGCTCCGGTCAGGGTGGCTTTTTTCTGCACACCATACCCCACCACCACCAGTTCTTCCAGGCCGATCACCTGTTCCTGAAGGGTCACGTCAATCACCGTCCGGCCTTCCACGGGGATCTCCTGAGTAATCATCCCCACAAAGGAAAATACCAGTACAGCATCCGACGGAACATTTTCCAGCACATACTGACCGTCCTCGTTGGTAATGGCTCCATGTGTGGTGCCTTTTTCCACAATGGTGACACCAACGACAGGCTCACCGTTTACATCGGTCACCGTCCCGCTGATACGCAGGTTCTGGCCGAACATCAGGAACGGACAGAAAAAGGCGACGAAGAGAACAGTAAGCTTTTTGGTCAAAAGAGCGGAATACGGAATCCCGTTCTTTTTTCTCAAATCAATACTGTTTTTTTTCATAGATTGGTTAGAATTTAAGGTTTAGGAAAAATAAAGTGCATAAAAACACAGTTTTCATTTTTCGTTTTAAACTGTATTAAAATTAGTGTTGATTTAACCTTCATTCATCCTGAATTCGGTCAGATGTTCTAACTATTCAGGCAAAAAAGTGCGAGAAAATGTTCCGATGAATGAAAAGTAAAAAGATATGACCTGTATTTTATCTTTTTCTTTTCTTACTTTGTTTGAGAATGAAAACGCAACGAAAACAATACGTTCTCAAGAGCAGGATCATGGAACGCATGTTATGGATTCCCCTAATGGTGTTCATGTCGTCCTTTTCGCCTGCGTTGGCGCAAAAACATTATTTCCGCAATTACAGCAACGAAGACGGACTGTCGAACAATACCATCATGTGCAGCATACAGGACCAGAGAGGATTCATGTGGTTCGGCACAAAAGATGGTCTGAACCGCTTTGACGGATACCAGTTCAGGACCTATGTTTATAATGCTACAGGCCCGAACAGCATCATTGACAATATGATCATAGCGCTCTGTGAAGACCACGAGGGATTGATATGGGTAGGAACGCCACAGGGAATCTGTTACTACGAGCCACAGCATGATCATTTTTCAACCCTGCCCGGTCAGATATCCACCGGGATGATCAGCGATATCGCTGTCAGCTCTGGTAACGAGATATGGTTCACGGGCAGGCAGGGAATATTCCGCTACAATAAGAATAACCGGCAATTAAGGCATTATCCCTCCTACGAATTTTTCACCCCCTCAACCATTCACATTACGGCTTCCGGAAATATCTGGTTATCGTCATACAACGGGAACATATACCGCTACAATCCACGTTCCGACAGTTTTACCGAATACAGTGTACTCACGGAAGAAGAACATGCCCTGTCGGTTTATGTAAATAATATCGAAAATACCGGTGCGCACGGCTTTTTATTGGGAACCACCCGTACCGGCCTGCGGCTGTTCGATCCGAATTCGGGTAAAACCACCATATTATGCCGGACAGATTCGAAAGGCAATGAGATCATTCTGAATGACATATTGAAAAAAAACGACGAGGAATATTTTCTCGCCACCGAATTCGGTATTTACAGCTATCATCTGGAAAAAGGATTTACCGGTCACTCATATAAAATAGTTTCCGACCCTTATTCCCTTTCCGATAATGCGGCAAAAAATCTGACAAGAGACAGGGAAGGGGGAGTATGGATCGGCACCTACCATGGAGGGATCAATTATCTTCCGCAGGAAACCACTCCCTTTGAGAAATATTACGCCACGGGTAAACCCGGTTCCATGGGTGGGAATGTGGTGCGAAATATCATCGGCGACGGGACCGGAAATATCTGGATCGCTACAGAGGATGCCGGTGTGATAAGGTTTGATCCGGGGAATAACCGGTTCACCAACCTCAGCACCGATCTGAACATTACCGGCCTGAAAAGTGTCAATTATCACGGATTACTGAATGACAACGGACTGCTCTGGATGGGATCATACGACAATGGCGCATTTCTGTACGATACCGGAAGAAAAAGGGTCACACGGCACTTTATTCTGGGGGACAATGCCAGCGGGCTGAGAAACAATTATGTAAGCTGCTTTCTGAAGACCGCAGACGGATCGGTCCTGGTTGGCACCCGTACCGGCCTGTACATATACAACCGGGAAAAGGCCAGGTTGGAATACCTTCACGATGTGGCGCCCAACACCTTTATCCATGTGTTGTTCCAGGATCAAAGCGGGATCATCTGGATCGGCACCTACGGATCGGGAGTGTTCCGTTACGATAGGGACAACAACACGTGCACCCATCTTTACTATGATCCCCGGGATTCCACCAGCATCAGTTCCAACCGGATTACTTCCATTTACGAGGACAGACAGAACCGCCTCTGGTTCACTACCGAAGGAAACGGGTTTTGCTGCCTGGAAGACAGGGAAACCCACCGGTTCCGCCGCTTTACTATGGAAGACGGCCTGCCCTGCGGGATCTTCTGTTCCATTCTGGAAGACGGAGAAGGGAACCTGTGGATATCTTCCACCCGCGGCCTGCTGAAATTTAATCCCGAAACCCTGCAAATGTCCATGTATAACAAAGAACACGGGCTTCTGAGCAATCATTTCAGTTACAATTCCGCTTATCTGGATCACAACGGGAAAATGTATTTCGGCACGGTTGACGGGCTGATCGCTTTCAATCCGGCCAATTTCTGCACCAGTACGTATAATCCACCCGTTTTCATTACCGGGATCCAGTGTTCCGGACAGGGACCGGAAAATATAAGTGACATCCACGACGATGCCCTGAGCATTACCTATTCAAGGGAAATCCGGCTCAAACACAACCAGTCATCTTTCAGTATCGATTTTGTGGCCCCCAGCTTTACCAATCCGGTCATGACCCGTTACCGCTACATACTGGAAGGGGCCGACCAGAACTGGACCTACCTGCCCACCAACCGCCGGGTGTACTATACCAATGTCCCGCCGGGGAAATACCTGTTCAGGGTATCTACACTGAACTGGTATAACAGCTGGAATGAGGAAGAAGCCACCCTGATGATCCGGATCACCCCTCCCTTCTACGCTTCCCGTCCGGCTTTCGTAATGTACCTGCTTTTGTTCCTGACAGGGAGCTACTTTCTTTACAGATGGCGCGAAAGGAAAAAAAGGCAGGTACAGGAACAAAAGATACAGGCCCTGGAAAACAGAAAGGAAAAAGAAATTCTGAACGCCAAAATCAATTTCTTTACTAACATTACCCACGAAGTCCGAACACCCCTCACCCTGATCAAGGCTCCCCTGGATAAGATTCTTCAATCGGAGGAATGTCCCAAATCCGTGCTGGAGAATCTCTGCATTATGAAAAGGAACACCGACCGCCTGCTAGAACTGACCAATCAATTGCTTGACTTCCGGAAAACCGAAAAGGAAATGTTCCGCCTGAATTTTAAGCAAACCGATGTGTGTGAACTGCTGGAAAACACATTCAAACGTTTTGAACTGAACGCCAGGGAAAAAAACATCCGGCTTGAATTACACCTTCCGGAAAAAGAATACCCGGCATTCCTCGATAAGGAAAATACAACCAAAATTCTGAGCAACCTGCTGACCAATGCCCTGAAATTCACCCGGGATGAAGTGAATGTTTTTCTGGAACCCGGGGTGCCTGATAAAAGTACCCTGCGCATCCGTGTAAACAGCAACGGGGAATCCATCCCCTCGGATTACAGTGAAAAAATCTTCGAACCTTTTTTTCAGATCCAGTCCGACACAGTAAAACAAACCAGGAAAGGGACAGGTCTGGGGCTACCTCTGGCCCGTTCCCTGGCCGAACTGCACCACGGACGCCTCTTCCTTGACAAGAGTGTTCCCGGGATCAATTCCTTTGTGCTCGAACTGCCAAAAGACCAGCCGGCTGCCGCACCGGTCCCTGAAGAAGAAAAATGGCCGGTTTCTGAAACGGCATGGGAGGAATCACCACAGGAACAGACAGAAAACGGCCATGATTCCCGGCCTCTGATCCTCATCGTAGAGGATGAAAAAGAACTCTGCCGGTTCATTGCCGGGGAACTTTCGGAAAAATACAACACTGCCGTGGCCTTTAACGGGGCCGAGGCAGTTGATATTCTCAAAAAGCAGGAGGTACAGATGGTAGTCAGCGATGTGGTCATGCCCGTAATGGACGGATACGAATTGTGCAATTTTATAAAGGGGAACCTCGAATACTGTCATATTCCCATCATATTGCTCACCGCCACCATCAACCTGCATGCACGCATTGAGGGTCTGGAATCGGGGGCCGATGCTTACATTGAAAAACCCTTTACCACCGAACTGCTTCTGGCTCAGATATCCAACCTTTTCAGCAACAAAGAACTGGCCTGCGAAAGCTTCATGAAATCCCCTCTTACTAATTACAAAACCGTGGCTATCAATAAAATGGACAAAGCTTTCATGAAGCAACTGCACGGTATCATCATGAAAAACCTGTCGGAGCCCGAACTGAGTGTGGAAATGGTTGCCGGCATGATGGGCATGAGCGTATCCACCCTGTACCGGAAAGTCAAGGCCCTTACCGACCTGAACACCAACGAATACATCAGGCTGTACCGGCTGAAGAAGGCAGCAGAAATGCTGCAGTCAAACGATTACCGGGTCAATGAAGTGTCTTACCTGGTTGGCTTTTCCTCTTCCTCCTATTTTGCCACCAGTTTTCAGAAACAATTCGGCATGACTCCAACTGAATTCATGAAGCAGCAGAGGGTAAGAAGTGAAGAATGACGGCTGTTATGTAACCATTGAGCAATGTGGCACCGGGAAGCCGGAGATTTGGTGAACCCGGCAACCGGCCTGCCCGCTGCCGTCACCTGAATGGCGCCGCCATTGTCAGGCCTGCAGGCAGACATTACCAAAACAACATAACCCGTTCATATCCGGATTTTTTCACCTCACCGACCCGCCGGTTTCCCGCCTCTCCACATTCAATAAAACATTACCAAAAAAATACATCACGCAGGACATCCGGCCCCCGGATATACCTTTTCCCTTCATAAGAGGTTCCCGGTCATCAGCCGCGTTTCATGTGAATAGATCTCAAATCCTGTTCTTTCCGGTCCATCCGGGGTGTTCAGGTAGTCATCCATTTTATCCGGCCATTCCTTATCCACACATACATGCTCCGGATGGTGTGAAAACAGAAGAAGAAAGTCAGAGTAACAGGCAGTGAAAATAATCGGTCACGCCAAACAATAAAGGTTGAAAGCAAAACTGAAGAATACAAAAATCTCCGGCCGGAAAAAATCTTCACTTATTCCTATCTTTGTTACAAATGCTGATGCATGAAACAGCAGGATACCATATGCGCCATTTCCACCCCTCCGGGCCGGGGGGCCATTGCTGTGCTCCGGATATCCGGACCGAAGGCATTCCCGGTAATGGATACCCTTTTCCGCTTTCCGGGAAGTAAAAAGAAACTGGCCAGCCAGCCTTCGCATACCATCCATTTCGGACATATAGTGGAAAACGGTCAACTGATCGACGAAGTGCTGGTAAGTGTGTTCAAGGCCCCCAGGACGTATACCGGCGAAGACCTGCTGGAAGTATCCTGCCACGGAGCGCCCTACATTCAGCAAAAGATCCTGGAACTCATGATCAATGCCGGGGCACGGCTGGCCGAACCCGGCGAGTTCACGCTCCGGGCATTCCTGAACGGGAGAATGGACCTGTCGCAGGCCGAAGCAGTGGCCGATCTCATTGCTTCCGGTTCGGCCGCTTCACACCGGGTGGCCATGCACCAGATGCGGGGCGGCTTTTCCCGCGAATTAAAACAATTACGCGACAGGCTGGTTGAATTTACTTCCCTGGTGGAACTGGAGCTGGATTTCAGCGAGGAAGAAGTGGAATTTGCCAACCGCACCCAGCTGAAAACCCTGGTGACCCATATTCGTGATGTCACAGTTCGCCTGGCCGATTCCTTTTCCCTGGGCAACGTGATCAGAAACGGGGTGCCTGTGGCCATTGTGGGAAAGCCGAATGTGGGAAAATCCACCCTGCTGAACACCCTGCTGCAGGAAGACCGGGCCATTGTATCGGAAATTGCCGGCACCACCCGGGATGCGATTGAAGACCTTGTTACCCTGGGCGGACTGCTTTTCCGTTTCATCGACACAGCTGGCATCAGGGAAACATCCGATTTTATTGAATCCCTGGGCATCAGAAAAACCTACCAGAAAATTGAAGAAGCTTCGGTAGTGATCCTCCTGGTGGATGCGGCCGACCCTGCAGAAGTGATCTGCGGTTCTTACCGCCACATCCTGGAACAGACCGGAAATGGCAACCGCCGGGTGGTACTGGTGATCAACAAATGCGACCGGGTAAACCGGAAAGAACTGGATAAAAAATTCGGAGGGCATTTCTCCGGTTGCCTGCGGGCTGAGGACCGGATGATGCGGCTGTCGGCCAGAAACAGGGAGCAGGTGCACCGCCTGGCCGGCATGCTGGTTGAAATGGTGAAGGAGGATATGCAGGAAGAATCGGGCGAAGTGGTGACCAATGTCCGCCACTACGAAGCCCTGCGACATACCGGCGAAGCCCTGGACCGGGTGCTCGACAACCTGGAAAGAAACCTGCCAGGGGATCTGCTGGCACAGGATATCCGGGAAGCCCTGCACTACCTGGGGCAGATCACCGGCGAGATCACAACCGATGAGATCCTGGGAAACATATTTTCGAAGTTCTGTATCGGGAAATAGATATAATAGTAGCAATATGTTTGATAATAATGATGAATTAGAAGAAAAGACTCCGGAAAATCTACCCATCTACAAAAAGGGTCAGGAAATTTATAAAGTTGTAAAGGAGATTACAGATTTAATACCTGACGAAAATGAAATTTTGCAGGATATTAAAATGCAATTGTTATCCAATGCGGCTATGTTAACAGTTAAGGTGGCAGGTGCAGAAGCAGGTGATTTGTATGATATCCGAATGCAAAATGCGGCCATAATACGTAAAGCAGCAAACGATTTAATGGTACAAAATCATACGCTGGAAGTTTTTGGATTTAAGTATGTTGAGTACTTTAATATTGTACGTAATTTATTGGAAGAATTCCGGTTATTATTTATCGATTGGGTTGCCGGTTTTGATCAATGATACTATTTTATTGACCGCTGGGGCTTATTTAATCCACCAGGTATTGGTCCGCAAGATAAGGATCCAGATGATGATATCCCATTTAATCCAGATGAATTTTTTGAATAATTTATACCCGATCAGGTATATTTTTTAATAAAATATTTGTTATTATACCCGATAAGGTATAATATTGTATTTAAATGTGGTTTTTATACCCGAAAAGGTATCGTTATGCAAAAAGAATTAGTAAAATTTGTAAAGGATCGTAGAAAGTTGCTTGGTTTAACCCAGGAAGAATTAGCTGAGAAAGCAGGAGTAGGGTTACGTTTTATTCGTGATTTAGAACAGGGAAAGGGAACCTTGCGCATGGATAAAGTAAACCAGGTACTGGCTTTATTTGGCCATAAATTATTTCCGGTAGAATCCCGCCTGTCGACGGACAGGCCAAAAAACCCAAGTAATGAGTAGAAAAGGTAAAGTATATTACGAAGATCAGTTTTGTGGTATCATTGAAGAAACTGAAACAGGTTATCGTTTTACGTATGATTCAAATTATGTGGACAATTCAAAATCGAAAGCTATAAGTAAGACATTGCCATTCGCAAAAGGAGCTTATACTTCAAATACTATGTTTCCTTTTTTCGATGGCTTAATTCCGGAAGGCTGGTTATTAGATATTGCACAAAAACACTGGAAAATTGATGAGCGTGATCGTATGGGGTTGTTACTTACTTGCTGTAATGACTGTATTGGTGCGGTTAGTGTTAAAGCTTTCAATGAAGAAGAATGATGAACAAATGTCTGTACTGCTATCAAGAAAATGATTCAGGATTAAAAGACTTTCATCCTGGGTGTAGTAAAAAAATGTTTGGTACTGAAGAGCCTCCAGTGTTGGACTATTCTTTTTCTGAAATGGCAAAACTAGCAGAAAAAGTTATAAGCATGAGTGTTACGGTTCCAGGTGTTCAGGCAAAATTGTCTTTACATTTAGATAAAAAGGGTGGTAGGCCTTCAAAATTAACATTGGTAGGTTTGTGGGGAGATTATATATTAAAGCCACCAACAGCAAATTATCCGCAATTACCGGAAAATGAAGATTTAAGCATGCATTTAGCAGAATTGTTCAAAATAAAAGTTGTTCCGCATTCTTTGATAAAACTGAAATCTGGTGAATTGGCGTATCTTACTAAACGTGTTGATCGTGATCAAAAAGGAAAATTGCATATGGAAGACTTTTGCCAGTTATCTGAAAGGCTTACAGAAGATAAGTATAAAGCATCTATGGAGCAAGTTGGAAAATTAATACTACATTATTCATCTAATCCACTGCTTGATGCAATAACTTTCTTTGAAGTAGCCGTATTTTCATTCTTAACAGGTAATGCAGATATGCATTTAAAGAATTTCTCATTATTAGATTACAGAACAGGAATGACAGGATTGTCTCCTGCTTATGATATGTTATCGACAAGACTGGTAATACCAGAAAAGGATGATAACGAAGAAATGGCTTTAACTTTAAACGGAAGAAAAAGAAACTTTAAATTGAATGATTTTTATGTATTTGGAGAAAGATTAAAACTTACGGAGAAGCAAGTACAAAATTCTTTGAATAAATTTTCAAAACAAATGGACAAAGTATTAAATTTTGTTGATTTTTCTTTCCTGTCGGCTGATTTAAAAGAATCTTATAAAGAACTGATTCAAAAACGTGCCGAAAGGTTAAAACTCTAATTTGTTTACAGCTATGTTGCAACTTTCGATATTTTATAAACTCCATAAAGTATTTAATATAAATAGATTATATTAAAATTGTTACTTTCTGTATCGGGAAATAGATGTAGGCAACAGATTATCATGGTAAAATAACAACATAACCATCTGACATAACACATTCCCGGGAAAGTCTTTTTATTGCTTAAATACATCATTATATCCGTTCTGATATAATTTTCGGTAAAATACTTTGTTTCTACCCGATATTACTCACCGGGGTACAATGAGTATTTCTACGACGGCAACGGGAACATGACGGAAGACAACAATAAAAACATTGAAGTTGAGTACAATGACCTGAACCTTCCCGGGAGAATTTTAAGTTCGGGATTCCCCAACGACACACGGTATTACTGGATATTTCGGAGCATCCTGACCCCCCAAATAAGGAACTGAAATGGATGATTTTTTTAATAGAAATCATGATTTCCACCTGCCATTCCGACAGATATTGACCCCCTTATACTTTGCTCAGGTTTTAATTTCTTTGCGACTTTTTAATCGCAAAGACAGAATAATATGGCAGGAAAGATAAAACCTGTGAGTCAGATCAAACAATTATTACGGCTATACATCCAGGGTAATGGCAAGAAATCAATTGCCCGGACATTAGAGATTAGTCGGAACACCGTTAAGTCTTATCTGGAAAAGTTGCCGGTTATCGGAATGGATTTGGAAAATCTCTTTGCGCTGGAATATCCTGAATCTTACCAATATCTAAAAGTGTACCAGGTATAATATTCAAAAGTGTACCACTTCAAATATAAAAAATAAGTTCACAGGTCGGTTGAAGCCCTTTGGTTTGAGAAGGGCCCTCTCCAACCAGAGAGCTTACCAGTTCATTCATACGGTAGCTTTCACCCTGTATTTTTATGATTTTGGCATAATGGACTATCCGGTCTATAATAGCGGAAGCCATTACCGTATCGCCAAATAGATATCCCTAATCTTCAAATGTTCGGTTGGTTGTTATAATAACCCATTCGGTTTCGTACCGCAGCCGTTTGATTTCAAAAATTCATCTATTCCGTTTTGAGGGAACATTTTAAAGCCTGCCTCATCGATGATCAAAAGATAGACATTACTTAATTTTTAAGCATGGAAGGATATTTGCCATCGGCTTTCAAGCGTTGAAGCTGATCGATGAGTGTATTTGCATGAATTAAAAAAAATAAAGGAAGTCAAAATCAAACCCCTCCCCATCTTCATCACTCCCTCAGCCGACCAGGCCACTGAGGGTATTTTTGCCTGCTTTTTTCATCCCTGAAAAAAGCAGGTCGTTCGCCATGGGGCGG
>JBNGDI010000034.1:0-27315 GCA_049975425.1 Bacteroidales bacterium | reverse complement strand
TTTCATCCCTGAAAAAAGCAGGTCGTTCGCCATGGGGCGGCGAACGAAATCGGCCTGCCTGGCTGGTGGAGTGAATATATCAAAGATAAAGTTGCAGGAATGAATGATTATTTCACCTTAAAGGTGATGGCTTGTTTCTGTAATTGATTGAATAACAAATAATATATTATCTTTTAATAAAGACTTGCGAATTTGAGGACGTAGCCGGCTTCCACACTCAAATATCTTTCGATTGAGCTATGCTTGCCTGTGGAATGGCGGAAAAACCCGGTAACCCCTCATTCCCTGACCGCCGACTTGCAGTAACTGATCTGATAAACAATGTCTTCGGCCGCCCGGATGATGGGGTTGCTCACGGGGGAAGCCGTCAACAACGGATGCGTACCCACCTGGAAAGAGATCATCTCAAATACGGTGATGGATTTTTGAATGGCCATGCTGATGATGTTGATGATTTCTCCCACCGATTTTCCGCCCCAGGCTTCCCCGCCTATAATGCTTCCATCAACAGGCGATGCGTAAAGTTTTACCGTTAAAACGGATGAATCGGGCAGGGTGCCCGGGTGCCGGTCGGGTGAGGAGAATTTTGCTGATATGATATCGATGCCGGCTTCCGCGGCATTTTTTTCGTTGGCTCCTGCTGCCGCCATAGCCATTCCGTTGATTTCGGTGGAAAATACACCCAAAGTTCCGGATGTGCATTTTTTGATGCGCATTCCGAAAAGATTATGGCCCAGTGTACGGGCCTGTGCCGTGGCTGTGGAGGCCAGCTTTACCAAATCACTCCGGCCGGTAAGGAATCCGAAATCCTGGGCACAGTCGCCACAGGCCGATATATCCTTCACCGTGGTCCTGCCATAATTGTCAACATGGATGTCGCCATACCGGTTGAGTTCCAGACCCGTTTCCTTTGCCAGCTGGGTATTGGCCCTGTATCCGATGGAAAAGATCACGGCATCGGCATCAATCTTTTTCCCATCGGCCAGCAATATCTGCTTTACCTGGTGATGATCGCCGAGAATTTCCTTCACCAGGGTAGAAGTCATGACGTGCACCCCTGCTTTTTTCAGTTCTTCGGTAGCAATGGCGCTTAGTTCCGGAGAGAATGCTTTGGAAAAGCACAGGGGTTCGGCTTCGATCAGGGTGACATCCAGTTTGTCCGCAGCCAGTTGTTCAGCCACCTCGGCACCGATAAAACCGCCCCCGATGATTACAATCTTTTTGAATTCAGCCACTTCAGAGGCCAGGCCCTTTATGTATGGATAACTCTTTTTGATATAAAACACATTTTTCAGGTCATATCCCGGGATAAAATCCGGAACAACGGGCAGGGAGCCCGTGGCAAAAACCAGTTTATCGTAACCGAAGGTTTCCCCTGATTTGAGCGTCACGGATTTTTTGTCTTTATCAACCTTTACCACGGTATCTACCCGTACTGCACCGCCCAGGTCAATAAAGGGTTTTGGCCCCATCCGGTTCTGGTCAGCATCCCTTCCCAGCACATGGAAAATATAAGGAATGCCACAGGGCACCAGGCCATCGGCTTCCTCCTTGATCATCAGGGCCGTTTTGTCCCTGAAAAACTTTTTTACCGTTATTCCGGTAACAATGGCGGCCGGTCCGCCTCCGATAATCACTACATCAAAGGTTTTCATGCAGATTATTTTAAAACAGATTAAATTAAATTTTAAAGGTACAGGAATTCCCTCAACAGGCAAAACAAAAAAACGGAAATATATTTTTTCCAGCCTGCCT
The DNA here is from genome assembly GCA_049975425.1 of Bacteroidales bacterium. GTDB lineage: Bacteria > Bacteroidota > Bacteroidia > Bacteroidales > VadinHA17 > HyVt-105. The sequence continues at coordinate 25,560 of JBNGDI010000034.1, read as the reverse complement.
GTTATTCGCCTCCTGCACGAATTCCCTATCTTTCTATGCTGAACGACATTGCCAACCCTGGTAAAAATTTCGTAATTTCATCATCATAAAAACCATTCGTCATGAGCACATTCCATTATCAAAATCCCTACCCGCTGAAAAAAGACAACACGGTCTACCGTCTTCTGAGCCGGGAACATATTGCCATACAGGAATTCAACGGCCGGAAAATTCTCAGAGTGGACCCGGAAGCCCTGGAAATGCTGGCCAGGGAAGCTTTCAACGAAATATCGTTCTTTCTCCGGTCTTCCCACATGCAGCAGCTGAAGCACATCCTGGAAGATCCGGAAGCTTCCGATAACGACAAATTCGTGGCTCATACCATGATCATGAACCAGGTGGTGGCGGCCGAAGGGGAACTGCCCACCTGTCAGGATACCGGCACGGCCATTGTTATGGCTAAAAAGGGAGAAGACGTAGCCACAGGGGCCGACGATGCTTTTCACCTGTCGAAAGGGATATTTGAAACTTACCAGGAAAAAAACCTCCGGTATTCCCAGATCGCACCCCTCAGCATGTTTGAGGAGAAAAACACGGGAACGAACCTGCCGGCACAGATCGACATCCATGCGGTTCCCGGAAGGGAATACGAATTCCTTTTTGTAGCCAAGGGAGGGGGATCGGCAAACAAATCCTTTCTGTACCAGATGACCAAATCGTTGCTTACCGAGGAAAACCTCACCCGGTTCATCACCGATAAGCTGAAAGACCTGGGAGCAGCCGCCTGCCCTCCCTATCACCTGGCAGTGGTGATCGGAGGAACTTCGGCCGAAGCCACGCTGACGGCTGTAAAAAAAGCCTCGGCAGGTTATTTCGACGGTTTGCCCACAGAAGGCAATGAATACGGGCAGGCTTTCCGTGACCCTGAATGGGAAGAAAAGATCGGGAAACTGGCACAGAAAAACGGCATGGGAGCCCAGTTCGGAGGAAAATACATGGTACATGATGTACGGGTGATCAGGCTTCCGAGGCATGCAGCCTCCTGCCCGGTAGGTATCGGGGTAAGCTGCAGTGCCGACCGGAACATCAGGGCCCGCATCAATGAGCAGGGCATTTTCCTGGAAGAACTGGAACATGATCCGGCCCGATACCTTCCCAAAGAAGCCCCGGCCCTAAAACCCGCCGTAAAAATTGACCTCGACCGCCCCATGAAGGAAGTACTTCAGGAATTGAGCAAGCATCCGGTGAAAACCCGTCTGAGCCTGAACGGCACTCTCATTGTGGCACGCGATATGGCCCATGCCCGCATCAAGCAAATGCTGGATGAAGGCAAGCCTATGCCTGATTATTTTAAAAACCATCCCATATACTATGCCGGACCCGCCAAGAAACCCCCCGGACTTCCTTCGGGAAGTTTCGGCCCCACCACGGCCGGCCGGATGGACCCCTATGTGGACCTTTTCCAGAGCCACGGCGGGTCGATGATCATGCTGGCCAAGGGAAACCGATCGAAACAGGTAACCGATGCCTGTAAAAAGCACGGTGGGTTCTACCTGGGATCCATCGGAGGGCCGGCGGCCATCCTGGCCAAAGCCAACATCAAATCGGTGGAGGTGGTCGATTTTGAAGATCTGGGCATGGAAGCCGTGCGGAAGATCGTGGTGGAAAACTTCCCCGCTTTCATTGTTGTGGATGACAAAGGCAACGATTTCTACGCCAGCCTGTGAGAATTCAAATTGATCCAAACCATACCCGGGATGTGTCGCCATATCCCGGTTTTTTTTCTTGGCCGTTTTAAACTGGCTGCAATTTACCCGGATCAGGCGGGAAAAGACCGTAGCAAACAAACGGGTTGACCTATGGAAAACACAAAAAAAGGCTTTTTATCGAAGGTACTGTACTGGATTGAAAAAGGAGGGAATGCCCTCCCCCACCCGGCCAGCCTCTTCGGTATTCTGGCTGCTGCAGTCCTAATCCTTTCATGGGCAGGACACTGGCCCGACTGGAAAGCCATTCACCCTGCCACGGAAGAAACCATTCATACGGTGAACCTGCTGTCGAAAGACGGGCTGCACCGCATTCTGCTGTAAATGGTTGACAATTACACCGGTTTTGCCCCTCTGGGCATTGCAATGGTGGCCCTGCTAGGGATAGGCATTGCCGAGAGCAGCGGGCTGATCAGCGCAGCCATCCGGCTGCCGGTGATCAGATCACCTGCCCGTTTGCTCACCTTTGTGTTCGTCCTTTCAGGCATTGTATCGAACATTGCTTCCGACCCGGGGTATGTGCTGATCATTCCCCCTGGGGGAATCATTTTCCATTCGGCAGGCCGGTGTTCAAACATGCCCGGCACTTCCTTCGGATGAGGGAAGTCAACCGGGCATAACAAGTAGAAAGAGTTCAGCTATTCAGATCCGCTCACCGGTCAGATAGAGGCGCTGATCAGGAAGGTGGCGGCAAAAGCAATAATGGCGTACAGCTCGGGGAACACGGCCAGGATCATGGTATTACCGAACACATCGTTACCTGATCCGATGGCAGCAATCCCGTTTGATGTAACCCCCCCCTGTTTAATGGCCGAAAAAAGAGCCACAAATCCCAGAGCAATGCCTGCAGCCAGAATAGCCACACCCTGCAGCATGGTCATTCCTTCCTGAATAACCCCCTGGCTGTTGATTACGAAAAATCCGGCAAATCCGTACAGACCCTGTGTTCCGGGAAGGGCACTCAGCAGCATGTAGCTACCGAAGGCATCGGGGTTCTTTTTCAGAGCCCCCACGGTGGCATTTCCGCCCATGGACACACCGATCGCACTTCCTATCCCCGACAGTACCAGCATGAGTGCCAGTCCGGTATAAGCCAGAATAACCGGCATATTACCTGCATTCATCATTTCTGTAGTTTCCATTGTTTCTCTTCTTTTTTATTATTTATTGTATTTCGTTAAGGAAAAGGGTTGGTAGGGTTTGCCACCACCACGGAACCCGGCATTTTTATAAAATTCAACAAAAGTCAGACGCATAGGATGGATAAATCCGCCCAGGGCAGCCATGAACAAATTGATAGCGTGCCCGAACACCAGCAGGAGCAAAAAAGGCAACCAGCCGATCCACGGAATGGACAGGAACTGGGAAGCCATGTCGTTAAACACGAAGCCCAGGATGGCCGATGAAATTCCCAGTGCAAAGAGCCGGATGTACGACAGCAGGTCGCCGAACACCCCGGTCAGGATGTTATAGGTATCCCATATACCGCTCCCGATCCTCATTAATGGATTTTTCTTCGGGTCGTTCAACAGGAAGATCAGCACTCCTGCCATGCCCAGGAATGCATAGTACACATACTTCATGAGCCCGTTCAGCGTAAACCACCCTGCCATTTCTCCTCCTTTAAACACAAGAAGGGTAAGGGCCAGAATGACCCATCCCACGGTGGATAAACTGTAAGCAAACCCTTTCTGCTTGGTTATATTGAATATTTTCACCACCATGCCGAACAGGATCTGGGCAGCACCCAGGACCATAGACAGGTAGAACATATTGATCGGTTCCTGCATCAGATGCCGGAACGAGCTCAGCAGGGACACATCGGCGTTGGTATATTTCAGGAGCAGCATGCGATGGTTCTGCACGGCATCGGCGCCGGCAGCCTGAATGGCGGCATCCAGAAAATTCCTGCGGGTTTCGAAGTGTTCGCCCATAAGGCTCCCGAGATTTTCTGTCAAAGCGACTGGCAGTCCTTCAGCCCTAAGCATTTCAAGGGTATTGGCCGTGATGGTATACCCGGTATCAATGAGATTGATCCCGAAAAAGGTTCCCGAAAGGGCTCCGAAAATCACGGTTCCCAGGCCCAGGAACTGGCCCAGCGTAAGAATAGGCCGGAGATTGGGCTGCACTTTCTTCTTCAGCAGGAATCCGGCCAGTATAAAAAGCAGTCCGTAACCGGCATCACCCAGGCAGAAACCAAAAAACATCACAAAGAATGGGGCAAAGAATGGAGTAAGGTCCAGTTCCCGGTATTTGGGCAGGTCGAACAATCTGGAGATGGGTTCAAACAAACGGCTGAACCAGTTGTTTTCGAGTTCCACGGGCACTGCCTCGTCTTCCCCGGGAGGGGATGATATGTAATACACACCCGATTCTTCCAGCATATTATTCAGGCCTTCCTCCTTTTTGCCGGGAACCCAGCCCTCCAGTATTCTCAGTTTTCCGTCGGCCTGTTCACCCGCGCTGTTTTTTGCCCTGAACATGCTGATCTCATTTTCCAGCTCTTTCAGATACCGGTTCAGTACCGCTTTCCATGTACCGGCGTTTTTTTCCACCTCGGCATGCAGTTCGGTATTCTCTTTTTTTAACCGGTCTTTCTCCGCGATAAGCGTTGAAAGGGACTCTTTGGGAAGTTTGACCGGATCGGCTTCCAGTTCCACCGTTTCATCGGGATGGTGAATCACCACGAAATACAGATGCCCTCTTTCCCGGTGGATGATCTGAACAGACCATTTTTCCGCCCATTTGTCCAGGAAGCGTTTTGCCGGGCAGGAATAAAACGATATTTCATAACCGGCAGCACGTACTTTTTCCAGGTCTTCGCCGGAAAAATCGCCCCAGGGTTCCAGGGTGCGGATATTTTTTGCCAGTTCCTGCAGTCGCTGCTCATTTTCTTCCAGGTCTTTCCGGATGGTTTCGATCCGTTCCACCACGTTTTCCGGATTGGTTTCTTCCGCCGCCATTTCCTTCTCTTCAATATCCTTGGGAAGGAATTTCAGAGCCTGCAGGCATGCTTCCCGTCGGCTGAACAGATTGCTGATGGTTTCATCTTCCTCTTCGCTTCCACGCTCCCGTCCGATAATATGCACCACTCCCGCATCCCTCAGGGCCTGAAGGAAAGAATCATATTCCCGGTGGTACACCAGAAATGTGTATTTACTCATCGGTGCAATCATGCGGCCTCCTTCTGTTTTTGCTGCCTGTTCTTGACAATTTTCTGCGCCGATTTGGAAAGGTTCTCCTCATCTTCCAGGAAGCGCTTGATCTTTCTGATGGCTTCCTCATATCCCGGGATCTGCACCTTCTCGTACAGGTTCACCTTCTGGGTGGTTTTTCGCCTTGCATAATCAAGCAGTTCCATTTTCTCAAGAAAAACCTCCCTTTCGATCAGCAGCGAAGCCAGTTCCTTCAAAATACTGATCCCTTCGGAAAACCATTTCGGCTGATTGAACACCAGGAAGGGACTCACCTCAAATTCAACCTGATCCAGCTCCGGGGTACTCACTCCTGCAATTTTCCGGTAGGTCATGGTTACGTTGCTAACCTTCACCATGTCATCGGGAAATTCGGTCCACAGATGCACTCCCTCCCGGTACTTTTCCAGGGCTTCCTCATATTTTTTGTTCAACCGGGCGGCTTCATCCTTGGCCTTTTTTACCTCAGCCCGCAGAGCCGACTCCTTATTCTTCAGGGTGGGCAAAGCCCGCTGTCTGATCTGCAGTTGCTTGTTCAACTGCTGCAACGATGTTTTGTTATATTGAAATTTTATGGCCATACCGCATGCTGTTATTCGCTTTCCGCCTCTTTCCAGTATTTTTCAACCAGCTCGTTCTTGATCCGCACTTCAGGTTTTGTGAAATGCCGCGAGAAAAGTTCCCATGCCGTATCCAGCATTTCGTCCACTTCCAGGTTCACATCAATGGCCAGAAGCTTTTCGGCATATTCTTCAGCAAACTGAAGTGTTCGCTTATCATATTCGGTAAGGTCAAAACCGTTCTCCTGCTTGATGCGGGCGTTGGCAGCATCGGCATACAGGCGCACGGCGGCATTCATCACCTGGGGATGGTCTTCCCGGGTTTGCTTTCCGATCACCAGCTGTTTCAGCCTGGAAAGGGAACGGAAGGGATCGATGATCACTTTCCCGATATCGGTATCGCGCCGCAGGTAAAGCTGCCCTTCGGTGATATACCCGGTATTGTCGGGTATGGCATGGGTAATATCTCCACCGGAAAGGGTGGTTACGGCGATAATGGTAATCGATCCTCCGTCGGGGAACTGCACGGCTTTTTCATAGATCCTGGCCAGGTCGCTGTACAGCGACCCGGGCATACTGTCTTTACTGGGGATCTGGTCCATCCGGTTTGAAACAATGGCCAGGGCATCGGCGTACAGGGTCATATCGGTCAGAAGCACCAGCACATCTTCGTTTTTCCCGCCGGCAAAGTATTCTGCTGCCGCCAGCACCATTTCGGGTACCAGTAACCGTTCCACGGGAGGATCCTCTGTGGTGTTGATGAAGGCCACGATCCTTTCCAGGGCTCCTGCGTTTTCAAATACCTGCCGGTAGTACAGGTAATCGTCGTTGCTCAGCCCCATTCCCCCCAGGATGATCTTATCGGCCTTGGCACGCAGGGCCACGGTGGCCATAACCTGGTTAAAGGGCTGGTCAGGGTCGGCAAAAAACGGGATTTTCTGGCCCGTGACCAGGGTATTGTTCAGGTCGATCCCTGCAATACCGGTGGCAATAAGCCGCGACGGCTGTTCCCTTCTGACGGGATTCACCGAGGGGCCGCCGATCTCCTTCTCTTCGCCTGTTAGTGCGGGGCCGCGGTCGATCGGATCCCCGTATGCATTCAGGAACCGGCCGGCCAGATCATCGCCGATCTTAAGGGCCGGCGGCCTGCCCAGAAAAACCACTTCGGCATTGGTGGGAATTCCTTCGGTACCAGTAAACACCTGCAGGGTAATTTCATCACCGAAAATCTTGACCACCTGGGCCAGTTTCCCGTGCACCAGGGCCAGTTCGTCATAACCCACTCCTTCTGCGTGCAACATACAGGTGGCCTTGGTAATGGCCGAAATCCTGGTATATATCTTCTGAAAAGCCCTTGTCTCTGTCATGTTAAAACACTTTCTGTTAATACTTCATCCAGTTCTTTTTCATACTTTTTGAACTCATCCGACTCGAATTCGGAATAATTCATCTGTTTCAGCAGGTTAATCACTTTCTTGAAATATACTGCCACCTCTTCGAAAGAAGGAAATTCGAATTCGGCATGGCAGATATCCAGCACCTTGTTCAGCATATACCTTTGTCTGGGAATAGGCGTTAACTGGTCTACCTTATCGAAGGCATCCTGCTGCAGGATCACAAAATCGATCACTTCCGATTTCCAGAAGTTCACGTGGTAATCCACCGGTACGCCATCGTCGCCCAGGATATTGATCTGTTCCATGGCTTCGCGTCCGCTGATCAGGTAATCGCGGGCTTTGATCACCTTGTCGTACCAGTCTTCGGAAATATGTTCGGCCAGGTATTCATGTACCTCATCATATTCCAGGTATTTAGAATAGCTGTCTATAGGGTCGATGGCCGGGTACCGTTTGCTGTCGGCCCTGCTCTGTGAAAGAGCATAGAAGCATCTGGCCGCTTTTTTTGTGGCTTCGGTCACGGGCTCCTTCAGGTTACCACCGGCCGGAGAAACCGTGCCGATAAAGGTAATGGATCCTGTTTCCCCGTTATGGAGCCGGACATATCCGGCCCTGGCATAGAATGCCGAAATAATGGCCGACAGGTCCATGGGATATGCATCAGGACCGGGCAGTTCTTCCATGCGGTTCGACATTTCACGAAGGGCCTGTGCCCAGCGGGAAGTGGAGTCGGCCAGCAGCAGAACCTTCAGCCCCATGGCCCGGTAATACTCTGCCAGGGTCATGGCGGTGTAGACCGATGCTTCGCGGGCTGCCACCGGCATATTCGAGGTATTGGCCACAATGATGGTCCGTTCATACAGTTTACGCCCGGTACGTGAATCTTCCAGTTCAGGGAATTCCTTGAATATTTCCACAACTTCATTGGCCCGTTCCCCGCAGGCAGCCATGATCACCAGGTCGGCCTCGGCCTGCTTGGACAGGGCATGCTGCAACACGGTTTTCCCGCATCCGAAGGGTCCCGGAATAAAGCCCGTGCCCCCTTCGGCAATGGGATTCAGTGTATCGATGGCCCTGACTCCCGTTTCCAGAATCCTGAATGGGCGGGGTTTGTTCTGATAGGCTTTGATGGGCACTTTTACGGGCCAGCGCTGGATCATGGTCACCTCGTGATCTTTTTTCCCGTCGTTCCCGATGGTGGCGATCACCTCTCCGGCTTTGTAAGTTCCCTTTCCGGCGATGTTTTTCACCCGGAAGGATTCTCCTTCCAGCACAAACGGCACCATGATGCGGTGTTTCAGCCAGTTTTCCTTCACCTCGCCAAGCCAGTCGCCGGCCTGCACCGTATCTCCTTCCTTTACCAGGGGGGTGAATTCCCATTCCCGCTCTTCATCGATGGCCGGCGTATATTCCCCTTTTTTCAGAAACACACCGGTCATTTTGTCCAGGTCGTTCTGCAGCCCGTCGAAATTTTTCGACAGCAGGCCGGGACCCAGTGTCACTTCCAGCATATGCCCCATGAATTCGACCCCGGCTCCGGGCCGCAGGCCCCGTGTGGATTCAAACACCTGCACATACGCCTGCTTTCCGCTCACCTTGATCACCTCGGCCATCAGGAGGGTGTCGCCCAGCCTGATCATGCATATCTCGTTCTGAGACACGGGCCCATCCGTATGGACGATCACCAGGTTAGCCACAATGCCGTATACTTTTCCGGTGGTATGGACCTTCGCTTCTTTACTCTTTTCTTTCATATCCTTGTTTCAGATTTTTATATTCCCGTAGTCTGCACCTGCAGGATTACCGGCCCATTTTTTCCCTGGCTTCCCGCCGCAGACCTTCAATCAGTTTACCGACCCTTTCCTTACCCCTGGCGACATCCAGCTGTTGCCAGCGGGCAATCATTTTCAGCATGATCACATATCCCAGTATCCTTTCGATGGTAAAATAATAGAAGAACATCATGTCTTCCAGTGTTTTCCACTTCCACAGATCCATTTCCCATTCCCGTTCATGGTATGACAGGGATGAAGCCCGTTCCAGAATTTCCGTGGCATATTCGGGATCGGGAGGAAGTGGGAGTTCCTTGCCCTGTTCAATCCGTTTTTCGAGTACTTCCTTCACCTCACCTTCGCCTATCAGTTGTAACCCGTCTTCCGGATATGGGAAACGGGCATTCAGGGTGGTCAGCAGATTGTTCATATTTCTTTCAACCACTGCCCATTCGGCAAGAAATTCATTGCCTGCATGGATCAGGGTATGGTAATATCCCTCTGTCAGCTTTTTTTCCATCCACAGGCGTCCGGGTTTTTCTTCCTGTTCCAGGAAATATACCATGGCTTCGGCCATGTACCCTGGCAACACGTCTTCCTCTTCGAGAATCGACTGCCACCGGGTTTTCTGCTCAATAAAATCCTCATCGGAAAAATTCCCCAGCGGATGGAAGGGTTCTTCTTCATCGCCGTAAAGGAACCGGAGAAGGTTCAGATGATCATACGGATAAAAGAGAAGTGAAACCAGGTAATAATCGTCGGGATGCAGGATAGCACGAAGTTCTTTCCTGAACTTTTCCAGTTCGGGAACCCCTTTGCCTGCATTCAACTCAAGATCAGGCAATCCCGCAATCAAACAGTGATAAAATCTATCCATCCTGGCCGTTTTCTCCTTCAAACAGCATTTTTCTGAGTCCGGGGCGGAAATATTCCTTGAGATATGCTTCAAGATCTTTATCGGTAATGCTGATTTTGAATCCTGCTTTTTCCGGTTTGATTTCAAATCCGTTCATCAGAGAAGAAGAGGGTTGTATTTTCAGTCCTTTTTTGAGTAACTGATGTACATTTTCCTTCAGATACTTTTCGGTTTCCTTCTGTTTTTCTTCCGGAACCAGCACAGTCAGTCCGTTTCCCGATTGTTCCGGATCCCATTTTTCTGCCATGGTAATGATCAGACGGTTCACAAATTCCCCGCTCCGGAAAGCTTCCTCTACGGGCTCGTCCACTGTCCGGGTGAGAATTATTTTTTCGATTTCCTGCTTCAGGGCACTCATGGCCTGCCGGAAGGCAATGCGAAGTTCCGATTCGGTATTTTTTCTGAGCTCCTCAGCCTTCTGCTTTGCTTCCTTCTGCATTTTCTCGGCTTCCTTATGAGCCGATTTTACAATTTCTTCCGATTTCTTTTTTGCCTCGGCTATGATCTTCTCCGCTTCCTCGTTTGCTTTGGTCACCCCTTCCTGGTAAATCTTTTCAGTAAGTTCCTTCAGTTTTTCATGCATGATGTTGTAATATTATTCCGCATTAACATAACAATTAAGCCGATATCTATTTTTTTGAGCCCGAAAAGTAGGAATTTTTTTTGATTTTTCGGGTATTCCAGTCAGGCAAAATCAACGGTCCCCCACCAATAAATGTACGCTTTACACGGAAAACAAGAAAATACGGCATATCCCGATCATTCATGATTTTTGTCACATTATTAAATCAAACACTTCCTGCCGGAACAGTAATTCCTGTCCCGGCAGGAAGTGTTTTTCTGCCGGCAATTCCATTATCCGACCGGTCGGAATAAAAACCGTTACGTTTTTCCCGGTTCAGCAGAAGGGATTTACTTCTCGCCGCTTCTCAGACGTTTGCCCCTGCCGGCGCCTCCGCCTGATTTTCTGCGTTGCCCCATTCCTTTTCCCAGTTTTTTCAGGGCTTCCTCATCAGGTGTTTCACTGCAGTTGCCCAGTCCTCTGCCCGTTCGGCGTCCTTTGCCTTCCGGGCCTGTTCCGTTTAAATTTGGCATGATGCAAAACAATTTAATATTTAACAAAATCCTGGTTCCATACACCGGAACCTCATTTTCCGTTTTTCATGATCTTTCTGACAATCATCTCAGCAGCCTTGATCAGGGGATAGCCTGCCGGAGATGCAGTAAGGCAGGGATGGGTACCAATCTGCGACATCAGAAGGTTATAGGCAGTCATCTTGTTCTCAATGGCCAGCCCGATGAGGTTGGTCAGTTCACCGGCACTCAATCCACCAATTACTCCGCCGCCAATGATGATGCCCGATTCCCTGGCTGCCACCAGCTTTACCACCTGTTTGTGGGCATCGGGGAGTTTTCCGGGATGCCGGTCCACGCCTTCGAACAAACCGGTTTCCACCACGAATCCTTCTTCCCGGGCTCTCGATTCAGTAATGCCGGCTGTCCCGAATCCATGCGTTCCGATGGCCGTGGAATAAATGGCAATGGTTCCCGAAAAGGTTTTCACCACATGCAGGTTATAGAGGTTCAGACCGGCAATTCGGGCCTCTGCACAGGCTGTGGAAGCCAGCATCACAGGTGTTTTTTTTCGGGTGACGAAATCGCGTTTTTCGGCACAGTCGCCCACAGCAAAAACACCTGGCACCTGAGTGCGCATGTACTCATCAACCGTGATAAAGCCGTTCTGGTCGACCGGTATACCGGCTTCACGAGCCAGCGTGCTATTGGGTTCATATCCCATGCTCAGCACCACGGCATCGGCCTGCAGGGTTTCGCCGTTTTCCAGCAACACCTCATGAACTGCTCCATCTTTCCCCTTGATCTCCTTTACTCCGGTACCTGTCACGATTTTCACGCCCCGCTCATCCAGAAATTGCTCAATCCTTCCGGCCAGGTCTTTATCGAATGCAGCTGACAGAATATCGGGCATTTTTTCCACCAGGGTAACTTCCCGGCCATTCTTTTTCAATTCATCCGACAGCTCCACACCGATAAACCCCGCACCGACCACAACAATTTTCCGGCAGTCACGGATCTCCCTGTTCATCTCTTCCAGGTATGATTTGTCTTTCGGGATTACAAAAACTTTTTTCAAATCAGTCCCGTTCAACCAGGTGGGTTTTACCGGAACAGACCCGGTAGCCATCACCAGCCTGTCATACCTGATTTTTTCACCCGATTCCAGGGTAGCTGTTCTTGTTTCCAAATCCAGTGAAGTCACCCGGTTGGTTATGGATTCGACCCCGGCCTGCTCCATCATACCGTCCACCGGCATAATATTTTCGCTCACGCTGTCAAGGGTGCCGAAAATATAGGGGATGCCACAGGGAACCATCGCATCTTTCTGCATTTTCACCAGGGTGAATTTTTTCGCGGGCCAGCTCGACTTGCCCGTCAGAGCGGCTACCATTCCCGCTGCACTTCCTCCAATAATCAAAACATCTGTTTCTTTCATAAGATCATTTTTTTCTTTTAGTTAATAAACCAAATATGTATTCCAGGCAAACCCTGTTATTTAATATTTTCCCATACCGGGGGAAGGGAAAGGCTTACACCTGTCCGGCCATCTTTTCAATTTTCGCCCAAACTTCACGGAATACTCCGGTCAGCGGATGGCCGGGCAGTGCTTCCGGCAGCGATTTCCCCTCTACCAGGGCATGTACCACTTTTTCTTCGTAAGGGATTTTCCCCAGTACCGGCAACTTTCTTTTTTCCAGTTCTTTTTCTATTTGCGCCGACATTTCTTCCCGCAGGTCGTATTTATTAATCACCACTCCCACCGGCGTTTTAAATTTACCGGTCATTTCCAGCAGGCGTTCCAGATCGTGCCACCCGGAACGGCTGGGCTCTGTAACGGCAATCACCAGATCGGCTCCCGTTACCGATGAAATCGCCGGGCAACCGATGCCGGGGGGACCATCTACCAGGATCCAGCAGGCACCGGTTTGCACCGCTTTTTCCCGGATATTTTTTCTGACCTCGGAAACCAGCTTCCCTGAATTTTCTTCCCCAATTCCCAGTTTGCCGTATATCAACGGACCGAAGCGGCTGTCGGCGAATACCAGGGAATTCAGTTGGTTATCTTCCATGCGGATCGCTTCAGCGGGGCAGGCCACACCACACAGGCCGCAGCCTTCGCAGGCAAAAGGATCGATGGCATACTGCCCGTTGCTGAACTGAATGGCATGAAAACGACACAGATCCATACAAACCCCACAGGAGGTGCATTCCCGCTGATCGATCACGGCCTTTGAACCGCTGGGAAATGATTCTTCCTTCAGAATATTTGGTTGAAAGATAAGGTGCAGGTCGGCAGCATCCACATCGCAATCGGCAAATACACATTTCCCTGTAAACCCGGCCATTGCGGCAACCAGGCTGGTCTTTCCGGTACCTCCTTTTCCGCTCAAAATCACTATTTCGAAGGGTTTCCGGCTCATGATCCGATGGCTTTAATAATGGATTGCATCATTTCCCTGATTTCGGGAAAGGCTTCGGAAAGAATGATTCCTTCGGCATAGGCTCCGGCATATTCCCTGCGGAAAGGAATGCCCGCCAGAACAGGAAGGTTTTCCTGGTGTAGGTAGGTATACAGAGGTGCATAGTCAAGCCCTGTCCGGTTAACCACCACTCCCGCTTTTTTCCCGGTTTGACGCACCGTTTCTACCATGATTTGCAGGTCGTTCAGTCCGTACGGGGTGGGTTCGGTAACCATGAGCACATAATCGACCTGGCTGATCACCGCCACCACCGGACAGGATGCGCCGGGAGGATCATCCATCAGAACCGTTCCTCTGTGGTTTACCTGCCCGAGCAATTCCCGGATAACCCTTGTTTGCAAAGCACTTCCCACTTTGAGCCTTCCTTCCAGAAAATCATTCTTTTGCCGGTAGCGGAAAAAGGAAATTTTTCCGATTTCCTGATCATTTTCCGTAATGGCGTGTTCCGGACATACATATGAACAGGCTCCGCAACCGTGGCACTGCTCCTCCACCACTTCAATGAAGGATGCCGGAGGGAGCATGATAATGGCCTGGAAAGCACAAATTTCATGACATTTCCCGCAAAATGTACAAACATCGGCATCGATCGTGGGAATACTGATATTCACCCTTTGCTCACCGGTTTTTTCAGCCTGCAGAAAAAGGGCGCAATTCGGTTCTTCCACATCACAGTCGACCAGTTGCACCGGCTCATTCTTTACTTTGGCCAGATAATGGAACAGAGAAACAGCCAGTGTGGTTTTCCCCGTCCCTCCTTTGCCGCTGGTAATCGCAATTTTCATATACCCGTGTTGTGGATTATCATTTCCCCGGCTTGATTTTTTTATAAAATACATTCCCTTTCCGGTAGAGTACCCATTATACTCCTGGATCACAGATCCACTGTTTTTCAAAGGAACCGGCATCCGGCGGCCGGTTTACCGGTTCTGTCAATGGTCACAGGCGTTCATACCCGTTTCCAGCCGGTTCTGGAGAAAATCATTCACCAGTTCCCTGGGAGGTCTGGCCGGGGCCCCCACCAATGGCTCGATACCGCTATTCCTGAAAAGGGAAACAGCCCGCTGGCCCATTCCTCCGGCAATGACATGAGTCACGCCCATGGAGGCCAGCCAGGCAGGGTACGCCCCGGGTTCATGCGGAGGAGGTTCAACGAATTTTTCAGTTCTGATCTCCCCGTTATCTGTCTCATACAGGGCAAATTCCTCACAATGGCCGAAATGCGCACAAAGGCATTTCCTCTGTGTGGGGACGGCAATGATTCGCTTCATAGGATTCTTTGTTTTTTGTTGCCGGAACAATCCGGCACTAAATATCTTCTTCCTTTTGCCCTTCTTCTTTCTTCAGATCATTCATCCTTCTTTCCAGCCATTTCTGCTCTTCCTTCAGCAGGGAAAGTCGATCCTGAATATCCGATATTTCTTCCTTAACGGTGAGGAACCCGGATCCGGCGTACCGCCATCCCCAGCCCCATCCCGCTCCACGGGCTCTGCGTCCCCAGCCGAAACCCATTCCGCGGCCGGGTCCAAATCCGTATCCGTACCTGCCGGCACCAGCCGGCCAGGGCACATTCCTGCCCGTACATTGTCCAAGTCCTCGTCCGGTCACGGGACCCTGTCCCAGTGGTCCGGTTCTGTCTCTTCCTGGCATAATGTTTTAATTTTTATTGGTTTAACATATTAAGAATATCCTGCAATGTATAATCGCCGTTGACTGTTTCAACCCGTATGCCCAGCTTGTCGAGTATACGGGAAGCTTTCGGCCCCACCTCCCGGCTGAATACCTGTTTCACTCCTTTGGTGGCAAGAAACTCGGCCACACGGGGCCCTACTCCCTCGGAAGCCATAGCGGCCGTATTCTCTTCAAAAACGATCTTCCCCGTTTCAGGATTAAACAGGCAAAAAAATGGACATCTGGCAAACCGGTCATCCATCTCGGATGCTTTGTCGGCTTTTTTTACGGGTATTGCAATCATAAATTTTTAATTTACCTTTTATTTCACAACAAAGATACAAAATTAAATGAACATATGTTCATTTTAAAGCGATTTTTTTTTAATAAGCGAAGCGGATCGATTCTTCCATGACGGCCATTCTTCCGGGAAATCATTCCGTACAGCGGGAGGTTATCAGTCATAGGCCTTTTTTACCTCATCCGGCTCATTCATGAGGTGGGCCACCTCATCATCCCAATCCATCTGATCCCACTGCGACATTTGGCGGTGCACCAGGAAATATTTCATGGGAATGGGATGGGTTCCCAGAACTACCGGAATACGGTATTTCGTTTCAATGAATTCCTTGAATTGCATTATATACGGGCAGGGAGGATAGCCTACGACCATACCAGTGGCCAGATGGATCACTTCAGCCCCGTTCCGTATCATCTCTTCCGGAACATATTCCACATTCCCCCCCGGACATCCTCCGCAGGTAGAATAGCCTACCAGTTGAAGCTCTTCATCTTCCGGATACAGGGAAAACCCTCCCGTATGCTCCCGCATACTGCGCAGGCATTTGCCTCCCCCGCAAGTATGCCAGCGATGGCAGATAATGATTCCGATTTTTTTCATAAAATGGCTATTTTTTATCATGGTTTCCGTCTGAGGAGCCTTCACCTTTTTTGTTTTTCCCCTGTTCTTCTTTCTTTTTCTTTTCCAAAAACAACTGATGGTGGTAGCCTCCCTCACGCAGCATGGTTCGTCCGCATTTCGGACATTTGTTGTCCCTACAGGGCACTCCCCGCCGGTGTGGAATGCGGGTATTGCATTTCACACAGATACAATACTCACCGGCTTTGTATGCTGTTCTATCCTTCACGATCACGATTAAGTTTGATAATATTCTCTGAATGGCATACCCTGCAGGTTTTCACCGGTTTCATGGTGATCATCACCTCACTACAGTCCTGGCAACGATACCAGTAATCGTCGGTTACATAATATCCTCCCTGTATAAAAATGGCTTTCCCTTCCACAAAAGCCATGGCCACATTCTGCCTGGCTTTTTCATAGATCCGGGTAAAGGTGGGGCGGGATATGTTCATTTTTTCGGCAGCCTCCTCGTGGGTAAGGTTCTCATAATCCGCCAGCCTGATGGCCTCAAATTCCTCGTACAGCAGAACCACCGGTTCCAGTTCCCTCATGGGAATGCCGAACGGCTTGAATCCTTCCATACTGGGGGGGCGCATCACCCGGCGGCGTCTTCTTCGGTTGGGCATAAATGTTCTGATAATATAGATAACAACAAAGATATTAAATATTATGAACCAATGCTCATTTTAGTTCAGAAAAAAACAGGCTATTCCCCTGAGTTGTCGCAGCAATTCTACCCGGCTGAAGTCCGGCCTTTCCCGTATTTTTGCAGTTCAACCTGTACTGGTTCACTGGTTAACAGAACTCCTTTGGGCTGTTCTTCCAGTTGGGGTTTTAACATACTGAAGAACGAACGGATTTTCTCTTCCGTATCAACCAACTCGATCACCATGGGCAGTTTCTCGGTGATCTCCCACAGCTTGGAACTGTGGATCACACTGCTTGCACCGAAACCCATAACACCCCTGAATACGGTAGCCCCATGCAGACCAGCATCCCGGGCCAACCGTACTACGGCCTGATACAGGGGCTGTCCGCCCAGCCGGTCGGTTGAACTGCAATAAAGCCGAAAACGGATATAAGCTTCTTTTTGGTCCATCTTACAACAGTTTTGTCAGTATATATCCCAGAGATACGGCTGCCAGGGCAAACAGGATGCTGAGGAAAGCATACAGCAGAAAAGCAGCCACCTGCCCGTCACGCAGCATCATCAGGGAATCGTAACTGAATGTGGAAAACGTGGTAAATCCACCCAAAATCCCCACTGTCAGGAAAAGCCTCCATTCAGGGGTAACCAGGGTTTCGCCGGCCGACAGCCCGAAAACCATTCCGATCAGAAAACTTCCAATAACATTAACCGCCAGGGTACCCACCGGGAAAAATACCTGCAAACCGGTTTGAATCCATCGGGTAAGTAAATACCTCGAAACACTTCCGATGAAACCTCCCGCCCCGATCAACAAAATGATCTTCATAATATGCCAGATGAAATAATTTCTGTCCGCTTGCAAATATAGTCATACATTTATTCCGGTTTACCCGGGAAGGGATTTTCACCGGTTCAGGAAAACTGTTACCAGCCTGAAAATTCGATTGTGTACAGTAATTAACCCAGATAAATTTATTTTCTTTGTGCCGGAAAGTTTCACCTGAAATACCGATGGCCTTATTTCGCAGGGTATTGATTTTTACCTTATTATTAACAATCCACGGAGGATCCTTCTTTTCAGTTGCACAGGATCTGCCGGCAGGCAATCCGTTTCTGCCGGATATATCTGCCGAATTATGGTTCTACCGTTCTTTCAGCCAGCAAAAAGCCACCTTCCCCATGAAAGCTGGATATCCGGTGCTGAAAACCACCCTGCCCGCCCTGGAATTCCGCTGGGTATTCCCCGCGGAAAAATCGGTCCATTTCCTTCACATTTCTGTATCCCTTCCGGGAAGGCTTGTTTCCGATAACGGAACCGGCAACGATTACCTAACCCTGAGAAACCGCACCGGATATTTTCGCACCGGCCTGGATTATGCCCTGGACAAACCCCTGTTCAGATGGAAGTTCGTGGAGGCTAGGCACCAGCTCCAGAGCGGATTGCTGTATGAATCAAGAATACTGGCCTACCACTCCGCAGCCATGGAGATCACCCGCGACATCCAGGCATACCTGGGACCCGGACTGCATGCCCGCTTTCATCTGATCCCCGGCTGGAAGGCGGAAACTTTTTTCGATGCCCGTTTTTACCTTCCCTGGCTGAACTACGGCTACCTGGAAAGCTTTGATGAAGAAAAAACAGAGACCTATTCCTCCGTATACCGGGGGTTCTATTACCACACCCTCACCGGAGTGGCCTTTACCCGTGAATTTACGGACAAACGGGCTTTGACGGCAGGATTTACCCTGAACCAGATGGTGGGTTTTGCCAATACCGAGCCACTTTTTTACCTGAGCCACCTGGTGCATTTTAAACTCGACCGTATGTGCTGCTTTTTTGTAAGGGTTACCATATGAGTTCATCATGAAAAACCATTTCAACATAAAACACCGCTTTATCCTGTTCCTGGTAATCACGGTTTTCCTGGAATCATGCACAGAATTTTTTGCCGACATCGATCTGCAGGACGACTGGGTGGTATATGCTTCCGGTAATATTGTCCTGCATACCCGGCCGTCCGATTACCCGGTTACACCTTCCCCCACTCCCGAACAGGCGGCAGGTATCCTGGCAAACCAGCAGTTTTATTATTACGCGATCCAGGACAGCATTGGAAAAACTTTCAATGACCATGTACTGATATACCTGTACAACCGCGATGAAGCAAAAGAGCGGATCGGTACTGACGGAGGGGGCCATGCCATTCCAAAAATGAATTGTTTTTACTATTCTTTCCTTCCGGACCTGGCCGGGTATACCGATCAGTACGGTGTGGTCAATCCCTTCCTGGGTGCCCACGAGCTGGTGCATGTGATCACCCACCGGGTTCTGGGATACCCCGGGACCAAAATGATGAGTGAGGGATACGCCAACTGGCTCGACGGGGGTTATGCCCGGCATGATATTGAAGATATTGTGGTGTACTACCGGGACAATGAGCCTGAAAAGGTACTGACCCCCGGCGACCTTCTGGAGGAATCCGTTTCTGACGAAGATATTTTCTATCCCAACAGCGGGATCCTGATCCGCTTCCTGGTGCGCCGGTACGGAGTGGGTATGGTCAACACCCTGTTCCCCTTGCCTCCCGAGAAACTGAAACACCGTTTTAAAAACCTTACCGGTTATACCTGGGAAGAAATGTCATCCCGCTATGCGGATTATATCGAAGGTCTTCAGGCATCTGTCCCGCTGTCACCATATCCCTGAAATAAACAATAAACTAATTTCCAGATAATGAAAGCACTGATTGTATACGATTCCTATTTCGGAAATACAGAAAAGGTAGCGCGTGAAATGGAAAAACGCATGAAATCGTTTGCCGGGGTAAAGGTATTGCATGTGAATGAGGCCGGGCTCAACGACCTGAATGGAATGGATGTACTGATCGTGGGCTCGCCCACCCGAAGGTTCAGTCCCACACCGCCGGTAAAGGAATTCCTGCAAAAGATCCCCCCGCGGGCACTGAAAGGAGTCAAAACGGCCGCGTTCGACACCAGGATCGATGTAAACACCATCAAATCGTCATTTCTCCGTTTCCTGGTAAAGATGGGCGGATATGCCGCCAAACCTTTGTCACGGCGCCTCAAACGCAAGGGAGGGAAGAATGTATTGCCACCGGCAGGATTCCTGGTAGCCGGCACAGAAGGGCCACTTATGGAAGGTGAATCCGAACGCGCTGCAGCCTGGGTGGCCGGGCTGAATGTTTGAACCGGCCAATCCGGATACTTCCCTTTCGTCAGACCGGATTCAAATATCCTTCAAAAGAACATTTTCGGGGTTTTTCTTCAGGGTTTCCTGAAACCTGTCAAGTATTTCGGATATCCTGTTGAATTCCCTGGTTTTCGATACAGTGGTGTGTGCACTCCCCCGCTGATCCAGCGCTTCCATAACCCGGGAGGCCGTCAGCTGACCGATATCCATGGCAGGCTGGTAGGCTCTTTCCTTTGGCTGACCGGTATACGTTTCACTGAGGATTCCCGCTTCCACCAGCTCAAAAAGTATTTCCCGCACAGCCCTTATCGGCACTTTCAGTTGCTCGGTCATTTCCGCAGCCGTGAGCGGAGGGTCTCCCTTCTCAAACCTTCTGGCAGCATGACTGGTCATCAGCAGCGCCAGAATGCGCTTGTACCGCATACTGACATTCTCGATTTCCGACTCGAATTCATACCGGGAAACATTCTGGTTGGCAAAGGAGATTTCCGCCCCGATCAGCACGATCAACCAGCTAACCTGGATCCAGATCACGAACAGGGGAATGGCGGCAAAACTCCCGTAAATGGCCCCGTACCGGTTCACACCCACCTGGAACTGCATGTACCCCCACTGGGTCAGCTGAAAAATGGTGCCGGCAATGATTCCCGCTACAAAAGCCGAGGAAAACTTCACCGTGGTATTGGGCATGACCATATAAATCAGGGTTAACAGGAACCAGACCAGCACATAGGGTATGAGCCCGAGCAAAAACCTGAGGTGCACAAAAACAGGCACCATTTCGGTAAGCCGGTCAAACTGTTCGGATATGAAATAGGTTACGCTGCTCGAAAGGAAAATAAAAACCGGTGCGATCAGCAAAATAGACAGGTAATCGCTGAATTTACGGGCCCAGGAACGCGAGGTCCTGATCTGCCAGATATCGTTGAATGAGCTCTCGATATGCCCCAGCAGTTTCATCACCGAATACAGCAGCAGGATCAGCCCCGCACCGGCAATAAATCCTCCCCTGGCCTGGCCGATGAAATTCTCTGCCGAGGAAAGGATCCAGTTGATCACCTCGTGATGCCCCTGCACTTCTTCATACTGCTGGAAGAAATTGAATATTTTTTCCTTCATCACATCCTGAATGCCAAAACCTTTGGAAATGGCAAAGATCATGGCAATCACAGGAACCACCGACAGGATGGTATAGAAAGTAAGGGCTGAGGCACGCAGGTTCACCTTGCTTTCCCTGAACCCTTTCACAGCCAGCACAATGATGCGCAGTTGCCTGACAATGAACGATTTGGTACGCGGAAGCTCTCCCAGTGTATAATGCCAGATATCATGGGTAAGGAACTTCAGTACCTCACCGATCAGTTCGAATATTTTTTTCATGGTTTCTGTTTACCGGATGATGATTGCTTTCGGATAGCGGCAAACTCCGATCCTTCATTCCATGCCGGGAACACCTCACTGTTGGCCAGTTCAAGCCCCACCCGGAACAACAGGCGGGCATCTTCCACAATGCCCGAAAAATCCCATGTTTCCGGGTCGTATTCATCGGCAGGCTGGTGGTACCGGTTCTGCAGGTAATCCTGCTCCTGTTGCGCTGCATATTCTTTTCCCTTTTCCCGGTGGTCCACATTTCCCCGTACAAACAGGGCTGGAACCCCTGCTTTCGCAAAAGCAAAATGATCGGCCCGGAAATACATGCCGGTATGGGGATTGGGATCGGGGTGCAGGTACCTCCCCTGTTTCTTTGCATATTTTTCCACATATTCTTCCAGTTCCGACTGTCCGTCCCCGGTCACCATCACATCTTTCATCCGGCCCATGGGAAGCAGCAGGTCGTTGTTGATATTGGCCACCGTTTTTTCCATGGGAATGACCGGGTGCTGTGTGTAATACATGGCTCCCAGCAATCCCTGTTCTTCAGCAGTAGGGGCCAGAAACAAAACAGACCTTTCAGGGGGGGCATCCAATGCTTTGAAAGCACGGGCTATCTCCAGCATCCAGGCCAGGGAAGTTCCGTTGTCTACCGCTCCGTTGTAAATGGAATCCCCATCCACCGGAGCCCCCACACCCAGATGGTCCCAGTGGGCCGAATACACAACGGCCTCATCGGGCCGTTCGCTTCCCCTGATCATACCCATGATATTCCGGGAAACATCAAACCGGTATTTGATGAACATTTCCAGGGTCAGTTCAGGAAGCAGGTCCACGGGCCGGAAACCCGGTTCTGCAGCGGCGGCAAAGAGGGAATCGGGGTCTATCCCGCTCATCCTGACCAGCGACCGGGCTGCCTGCCGGGTAAACCATCCTTCAATGGCACACCAGCCCATGTATTTATCCTCCGGTTTCAGGTACAGGTTCGGGATTACAGCCCCGTTGTGCACCACCGACCAGTCGTAACCGGCCGGACCCGTTTCGTGAACAATCATGAGCCCGAGTGCCCCCTGGCGGGCAGCTTCCTCGTATTTGTAGGTCCACCTTCCGTAATAGGTCATTTCCCGGCCTTTGAACAGTTCGGGATTGCCGGTGGCATACCCGGGGTCGTTCACCAGCACCATGACGATCTTTCCCTTCACATCCAGTCCGGCATAATCGTTCCATCCGTATTCCGGCGCTACAATCCCGTAACCGGCAAAAACCACAGGTGCCTTTTCAAACCATACCCGGTCGACCAGCCGGCGGGTGGTCACGACAAAGTCGTCGCGGTACCTGAGCAGGGTATCGATCCCCGGTCCGGTAAGCAACAGGGTATCTGACGGAAACACGCTCACCTCCACCATGGGCACATCCTGGTACCAGCTGTCGCCGAAACCGGGCTCCAGGCCCAGTTCAGAAAACGACTTTTCCAGGTAGGCCAGGGTTTTTTCTTCCCCTTCCGTAAAGGGTTTCCGGCCCAGGAATTCATCCGATCCCAGTGTTTTCACATATTCTTCCATATTTGCCCCGCTGATCACGGCTTCCGCTTTTTCCGCATCACGGTTCACCACCTGGCAGGAGGAAAGGACCAGGATACAGGCCAAAAGAAACGTCGTTGGTTTTTTCATAGGAAAACAGTTTGCACAGATGAACAAGTACCGAAAATAGTGAAAATTCCTATAAAATTCCGATCCTTTCCTCCTCCGGTTCAGTGAAATTTCATTTATTTGGGGTATGTTTTCTTCCATCACACGCCCCACCCTGCTGCTCGACCGTGAGCGGGTCATGCACAATATTGCATTCATGGCCGGAAAAGCCCGCGATCAAGGGCTGATTTTCCGCCCGCATTTCAAAACCCATCAGTCGCAGGAAGTGGGAAACTGGTTCCGCGATTTCGGGGTCGACCGCATCACCGTGTCGTCGGTCACCATGGCAGCTTATTTTGCCTCTGCCGGGTGGAACGATATCACCATCGCTTTTCCTGTGAATCCGAGGGAACTGGACAGAATAAGCAAACTGAATGACCGTATCCGCCTCCACCTGCTGATAAGCCATCCGGGCATGGCAGGAACCATTCACCGGAAGATGAACCGGCCGGCGGGAATTTTTCTGGAGATCGACACGGGTGACCGGCGCAGCGGTTTCGATCCGGAACGGCCCGGAGTCATTGAACGTGAGCTGAAAGAAATATCGGCCTTATCGCGTCTCAGGTTCCAGGGTTTTCTCACCCACGCCGGACGCACCTACCGGGCCCGGAACCCGGAGGAAGTGCTTTCACTGCACCGGGAATCCCTGATCCGGTTGGCCCGTATCAGGGAAAGTTACCTGCACGACCACCCCGGAGCCATCATCTCCATTGGAGATACTCCCGCCTGTTCCCTGGCCAGTGATTTTACCGGAGCCGATGAAATGAGGCCCGGGAATTTCGTGTTTTACGACCTGATGCAGGAACAAACCGGCGCCTGCCGGGAAGAACAGATCGCCGTGAGGCTGGCCTGCCCGGTGGTAGCCCGTTACCCGGAACGGAACGAGGTGGTGGTGTACGGGGGAGCCATCCATCTGTCGAAAGAATTTCTTACTGAAGAGAACGGCCGCATAAGCTTCGGGAAAGTATGCCCGGAAGTAAGAGGGTTATTCGGCCCTTCCCTTCCCGGGGCTTTCGTCGACCGGCTCTCCCAGGAACACGGCATCATCAAACTTCCCGAAAACCATCTCAATGACTTTCCCGTGGGAAGCCTGGCAGGGATCTTTCCCGTTCATTCCTGCCTGACGGCCGATTGCATGAAAGGGTATCTGGGAACCGACGGGAAACGCCTGGATCATATGCAGGGAAATGCATATATTTGAAAAATGAATGCCAGCCTTGATGAAATCAGAAAAATCGGCGATCCTGTTCTGTACAGGGTTGCTGAAGCGGTGGAAAGAGAAGAAATCCCTTCCCTGCGGCCCGTTTTTGACCGCATGCACGACCTGATCCTGGAATTCAGGAGGGTATGGGGTGCGGGAAGGGCCATGGCTGCCCCCCAGGTGGGGGTATCCAGAAGGTTCATCTGCCTGAACATCGACCGCCCCCTGGTGCTGATCAACCCCGAAATAACCGAAACCAGCCCCGAAATGATGGAACTGTGGGACAATTGCATGAGCTTCCCCCACCTGCTGGTGAAGCTCCGCAGGCACCGCACCGTTACTGTCCGGTTCCACGATCAGGAATGGAACCGGCACGAATGGAAGCTGGAAGGAGATCTGTCAGAGCTGCTGCAACATGAAACCGATCACCTGGACGGAATCCTGGCCACCATGCGGGCCATCGATAACCATTCCTTCCGGTGGAGGGAACCCATGAAAACCGGAACTTATGAAAAAATGGAAACAGAAAATAGTTGATTATTACCGGAAAAGAAGCATCTGGTCGCTTGTTTCAGACGGCGTGTTCGTCGTGCTTCTGGTCCTGTTGCTGATACCCGCCACACGGCGCGAACTGGTTTCCCGGGTTGTACGCCTCACCATGCGGAATCCGGCAGCCAGGGTCAACGAAAACAGTCCGCGGGCCGATGTATCTGCCATGAACTGGCCCCTGCACACTGCAGACGGTCGTGAAATGCTTTTCAGTGAACTGGAAGGGGAAGTGATCTTCCTGAATTTCTGGGCCACCTGGTGTCCCCCCTGTATTGCAGAAATGCCTTCCATACAGAATCTCTATAACGAATACGGCAAACAGGTGCAATTTGTCCTGGTAACCCGCGAAGATGTTGCCACGGTGCAGGATTTCCTTGATCGGAACGAATACAACCTTCCGGTGTATTTTCAGGAATACCGGGAACCTGAACTGTTCGGATCATCCAGCATTCCCACCACATTCATCCTGTCGCGCGACGGCAGGGTGGTGGTTAACAAGAAAGGGGCTGCCCGCTGGGACAGCCGGCCGGTTAAGAAGCTGCTTGATAAACTGGCAGGAGAAGAACCGGAAAGCGAAAAGGGTGGGTAATATGATGTGTTCGGGTAATCAAGTTATGGAGTGAGGGAGTGAAGGAGAAGGAATGTGGATTGGCTTTGACAGTCTTCCTCTGGTACTGCATAAACCTTTTCTTTTCATCTCAAAAGAAATATCATTTATTTATCCATTGCCTGATACGAACCGGAATGTCTTCGCGCGCCCGGCGATTTCTCTCCGGGACCCGGCGTGAAACAATGAGATAGATTATTTTCCGATAAGTCCCGCAGGGACGGCAGTATTCATTTTTGGCCGGATGAACCGTTTACCCGACCCTGCAGGCCGGTTTCGTTCGCCGCCCAATGGCGAACGACCTGCTTTTTTCAGGGATGAAAAAAGCAGGCAAAAAAATCCTCCGGCTGCTGATGCTTTTATGGAAAAACTACGGCGGGGGAATGCCTGCCGCGATCCAAACCCGATCGCTGCGCAGGCCATGGCACATTTTCCCCGCCTTGTTTTTCTCATAAAACCCTCAGAGGCCTGTCCTTGTGAGGGAGTGATGGTGTTATGGAGAGGGGGAGTGGATTGATTATGATGGTCTTGAGTTTTTACTACATTCCCT